>NZ_JBAKAY010000285.1:0-206 GCF_038155145.1 Psychrobacter proteolyticus | reverse complement strand
AAGTGACATGATGCCCTATAACGATCAATTGTGCTTGGTCATCGCCGTAATCAATGCTTTGGTTGAGGATCTCATGACGATGTAGTGTATATGTCTTTAGCTTATGGCTTTGCTGTTCACAATACGAAGTTGCTTGAGACAATAGCACTCTCCCATGTGCCTTTAGCTCACAGTTGCTTAGATGCTCTTTGGATGTGATCTGTTCG
>NZ_JBAKAY010000284.1:0-206 GCF_038155145.1 Psychrobacter proteolyticus | reverse complement strand
ACAAGCCGCACTTACAATTAATGGTAGCACTGACACTGCCTCTAGTGCACTCATGAGATGGTGCGGCGCTGATAGTTTGTCTGAAGCCCGCAACATAATGTACAAGTCTAATTGCTCTGCTATTAAGAAAGTCGATAATGGCTACGGCACTAACAACCTCACGAATACTAAAAGTTTTGCTAGTAGTAATAACACCAATAGTGCTC
>NZ_JBAKAY010000283.1:0-206 GCF_038155145.1 Psychrobacter proteolyticus | reverse complement strand
CAACGGAGTTAGACGCGCCACCACTTAAGTCGTTATTGCTAGCTATTGTTTCAGTCGTAGGACTCCATGTGCTTGCCGCAATTGCACTAGTGGCAATAAAAACGCGTGAACTCGAACCTGAGCCAAAAAAAGAGATATCACCGCTTGAGATAAAGTATGTATCATTACCGGCAAAAACTGTCTCAACTGAAGTAGAAAAACAAACA
>NZ_JBAKAY010000282.1:0-206 GCF_038155145.1 Psychrobacter proteolyticus | reverse complement strand
GAACTATCTTACAATAAGGAATTTCTGTTATGTCATTTGACCCTTTATCTCAACTTTCTGCCTCTACAATTCTAAAAAACGAAAGTAAGCACCTAGGGAAAAACCTTACTAGAAATGTGCTGTTGATTACTGCTATAGCCAATCTAGGATTGACAGCCTCTAGCCCTACACAAAAGAGCAAAACGCTACCATCCGAGACAAGCAGT
>NZ_JBAKAY010000281.1:0-206 GCF_038155145.1 Psychrobacter proteolyticus | reverse complement strand
ATCTCCATATGTCCACGCTCATGAGCAAGAGTAAGTGTCTCTGCTAATGCAGCTGAATAAGGGTTGTTACCGGCGCGAAACCCTAATAGAATAATGCGACATGGTGGCTGCGACAATAAAGCTTGTAGCTGGTTGTTTATCATCGAAAGATCGTTAGGTAGGCAATATAGCGCATGAACTCTCGTGTTTTCAGCGGGTGTTTGAAT
>NZ_JBAKAY010000280.1:0-206 GCF_038155145.1 Psychrobacter proteolyticus | reverse complement strand
ACCTAAAGTAGTGGTATCACCAATTGAATCACTGAGTTGACATTCAGCTCACATGACGGTGGATGCATTAAAAGACGCTGCGGCAACTGCCAAAGTGAGAGAGCTAAGCTTAAGTTCTGAGCGTTTCGAGAACTCCATTTCCATAATTTTTATCGTTTTCTAAGGCCTGAAAGGCTCTAGTTTGCTTCAGTGAATATTAAAAGGGG
>NZ_JBAKAY010000279.1:0-206 GCF_038155145.1 Psychrobacter proteolyticus | reverse complement strand
CTCAGCTTACTACTATTAATAAAGAAATCAAGCAGACGGGTAGTATCAATACAAAGTATAAATTATCAACAGATATTACCATCAGTCAGTTGAAGAACACTGGCAATATCACAGTTGGTAGTGACAAGTATCTTACCATCATTGATACTGACATTGACTCAGGAAAGAATTTAAAACTAAAGAGCAAACAGGCTATCTATAGTAAC
>NZ_JBAKAY010000278.1:0-206 GCF_038155145.1 Psychrobacter proteolyticus | reverse complement strand
TGGTGATGGAGACCCGAATTCATCTTTGATACTTATCGAATGCAAATACGACAAAGAGATGATTAATCCTCTGTTGTCAGTACTGCGACCGATATTACCTGAACTCAATGATGCCGCTGACGGTCGGTTTGATGTGATTGATGTAGAGATAAAGCTGCTGACACTAGAAGCTGTGCGTGAGCGTATGGGCAAAACGGCCGTAATCA
>NZ_JBAKAY010000277.1:0-206 GCF_038155145.1 Psychrobacter proteolyticus | reverse complement strand
GCTCCTGCTCTTTGCGCTTTTCAGGGGCTTTTAAGTTGGATTCAAAGTTAGCATCAGCTGCCATGAGGGCCTGCTCTTGCTTAGGCGTTACATCTACTGGCTTCGGCTGTACTTCATCGTCTACCACTAGCGATATAAGCTTACGCTCACGAGGGACAGTACCGTCAAACTTATCGGTGATGACGTGCAGTTTGCGATCTTTGTCG
>NZ_JBAKAY010000276.1:0-206 GCF_038155145.1 Psychrobacter proteolyticus | reverse complement strand
AGATTTGACCTTGATGTAAGAATTTACCAAAGGCGGCTTCTTTTACTGCTTGCTCAATATCAGCATCTTTTAGTACCACAAATGGACTGTTGCAACCCAATTCAAGCGCCACTTGTTTGATGTATTCACCACCAATGGCCAACTCACCGAAATGTTTGCGCACTGAGGTCGAACCTGTGAACGACACTATAATTGGCGCTATGTTT
>NZ_JBAKAY010000275.1:0-206 GCF_038155145.1 Psychrobacter proteolyticus | reverse complement strand
CGTGAGACGGCTATGCGTGTAGCAGCTGGTGCTATCGCCAAGAACTACTTGCAAGAACGTTGGGGCGTACAAATCCGTGGGCACGTTACCCAAATCGGCAATGAGCATAGTAATGTCTTAGACCCGTGCCAAATTGACTGTGAGTTTGTAAATAGCAATCCGATCATCTGTGCATACAAAGAAGCGATTGGCCGTTTTGAAACTTT
>NZ_JBAKAY010000274.1:0-206 GCF_038155145.1 Psychrobacter proteolyticus | reverse complement strand
TCTAACAACACGCGCAATATCCCGCATTACTCAGATAAGGGTCAATACACTGATATCTATTATGCAGCCAGCCGCAACCCTAAGCCTGACAGAACAACGCTTAAAAACGATATTCAAGTAGAAATCTGCGTGGTCGGTTGTGGTTATAGCGGCTTATCAACTGCCATACATCTTGTCGAAACAGATCATGAAGACGTTGTGCTTGA
>NZ_JBAKAY010000273.1:0-206 GCF_038155145.1 Psychrobacter proteolyticus | reverse complement strand
GTAATATTATCATTCAAGGTTACGGCCTGTCTGAAACAGCACCAGTAGCGACATAATCGTTAATTTCTGCTTCCTCTTGATAGCTATCTATAACGTCTTGAGTATCTAATGTCCAATTGGCTGCATCACTCAAAGCAGTATTCGTTTCTGCAGTGGCTTTTTTTTGAGAAGCGCCAATTTGTGGCGCTTCCAGCACCGCTGCACCG
>NZ_JBAKAY010000272.1:0-206 GCF_038155145.1 Psychrobacter proteolyticus | reverse complement strand
GGTGGTAATAGCGCCCTAGGCGGTGATGATATTGATCGCCTTATTACCTATTGGATTATTAAACAATTAAATATCGACCCAAAAGACGTAAGCCTGCACGACTAATCAATACTAGCTCAACAAGCCAAAGCTTATAAAGAAGCATTGACTGACTCTGAGCAAGTGGACATCAATGAGGTTGTCAATGGTCAGTCTTATCAAGGCGT
>NZ_JBAKAY010000271.1:0-207 GCF_038155145.1 Psychrobacter proteolyticus | reverse complement strand
ATGTAATTTTGCTATCTTAGCCAAATCAAATACCCCTCTATTTTCTAATCTTGATTATTTTTTATTCTATTTTCTGATTGTCTTACGTATTTAACTAAATCATTATCTTGCTTTGCTAACTTACGAATCAGTATATCATTATTTCAGTATTTATCTGTTGAATGTTTAGCAGTACTTTGTTAATTTATGCTAGTCAATCTTACCCTA
>NZ_JBAKAY010000270.1:0-207 GCF_038155145.1 Psychrobacter proteolyticus | reverse complement strand
TCGACAGCTGCTGCAAAGCCAGTATCGCTATATTATGCTTGATGAGTATCAAGACACCAATATTCCGCAAAAGCAGCTAATCGACTTAATATCCGAGCCTGAGTCGGTATCGCTGATGGTCGTCGGTGACGACAATCAAAGTATTAACGCGTTTCGCGGTGCCAATTATGAAAACATTCTGCTCTTCGGTGAGAATTATCCTCATGC
>NZ_JBAKAY010000269.1:0-207 GCF_038155145.1 Psychrobacter proteolyticus | reverse complement strand
ACTGCATCAAATTCAGGCTAAAGCTCTAGTAGCTCGTAATTTAAATCTGCTTCACCTAACAAGATAACCTTGATATCTAAATCAATAGGAGCTGGTGAGAGAGATAAGCTACCGGTTAGAGTCAGAATTTGCTCTAGACTAGACAGTTTTATTTTTCGTGATTGTAATGAGCGGTTTAAGCCTTGCCATGCATAAGGATGTTCAAGT
>NZ_JBAKAY010000268.1:0-207 GCF_038155145.1 Psychrobacter proteolyticus | reverse complement strand
TGAGACATTCAAAAAAGCATTGGCCCTCGAATTGGGTGATGCCGGTCTAGAAGCGATAACTCGATTACGCTATGCAAAAACGTTATTGGCCGCAGCTGATACAGATGCTGCACTGTCAGAAGCAAACAATGACATGCCAAGCTCGTTTGCAGCAAGTCAGCAGGAGCTGCTAGCGGATAATTACTTAGCACAAGACAATAAAGACTC
>NZ_JBAKAY010000267.1:0-207 GCF_038155145.1 Psychrobacter proteolyticus | reverse complement strand
CAGTGCTTCTAGCTCAATACCGTGGATTAGATCGATCGGATCTAAGACGTTGCCTTTTGATTTTGACATTTTTTGAGCATTGCCATCACGTACCAGACCATGCACATAGACGGTCTTATACGGTACTTGCGGCGTGCCGTCTTCGTTTTTCACAAAGTGCATGGTCATCATGAGCATGAGGGCAACCCAAAAGAAAATAATGTCAAA
>NZ_JBAKAY010000266.1:0-207 GCF_038155145.1 Psychrobacter proteolyticus | reverse complement strand
ATTTTTAGCGCATTGGCGTACTCACCTTGGAAATAGCTTTGACGACGACCGAAACAAGACAAGGTCGCTAAAGACTAAAATAATGGTTTTTTACCTAGCGTTTGAACAAAGTTTGATTCTACACCCCAGACACCGAGCACGTGTTCAGCTATTACGCCATAAAGCGATTCGATTTGAGGTAGAGTCGAGCCCCATTGACGTTTGGCT
>NZ_JBAKAY010000265.1:0-207 GCF_038155145.1 Psychrobacter proteolyticus | reverse complement strand
ACTCTCATTCCACGACCAAGCAACAGCGGCAACACCAAGTAAGCGTGTGAGAGCTACCATCATAAATGACAAACCATCTAGTGCTAAGTGAAAGCTAATACCTAAACTTGGTATCCACGGCACACTAAATTCTGCTACCCAAGGCTCTGCAGCATCTGGTGGAATGACCTGCTTACTCATACCGCTATAATCACCTTGCTGGCTTAG
>NZ_JBAKAY010000264.1:0-207 GCF_038155145.1 Psychrobacter proteolyticus | reverse complement strand
TAGCCAGTACCGTTGGTAAGAGCCATAATACGGAAAGTAGTGACAGCAGTGCCGTTCTCAAACTTGACCTAGTCGATGCAATGATGGACGCTGCTGATGATAGCAGCAGTGATGAAGACGTCGCTGCTATTGAAGCTTCAGCCTGCCCTACTTGTGTTTCGTGCTCTGGTATGTATACCGCCAACTCGATGAACTGCTTGACCGAAG
>NZ_JBAKAY010000263.1:0-207 GCF_038155145.1 Psychrobacter proteolyticus | reverse complement strand
CACGCGACGGAAGTTGCGGTCCACACGGCGCAGTTCGCCCATCACGGTGCGGATATCCTTGCGCGCCGCGATGAAGAACACCTCGTCATCGGCCTCGATCACGGTATCGCCACGCGGGATGATCGGACGATTGCGCCGGTAGATGGCTGCCACGCGAGTATCCACGTTGGGCATGTGGCGACGCAGGAAACCGAGTTCCTGACCGAC
>NZ_JBAKAY010000262.1:0-207 GCF_038155145.1 Psychrobacter proteolyticus | reverse complement strand
ACTTCACATAGAAATCAAAATCGTTAGTATCATCAAAAGTAGAAGGCATATCATGTGCCATTCGTATAATTAAAAGGGCTTCCAAAATCTGTTTCTTACTAGTAAATGATAAGTCATCGTCTGAATTATCTAGTATAGCTTTCAAATTTCTTTGAACTCGCTGTTAATATCTTATATTTTTGATGTCAATTGTTTGATAAAAATTTT
>NZ_JBAKAY010000261.1:0-207 GCF_038155145.1 Psychrobacter proteolyticus | reverse complement strand
TCAACGAAATGCGCAACGAATAATGCTTGTTTTAGGTCGAGCATACGTCCATGCTGATCAGCCCAATGCAGCAATTGATGCGCATTAAAAGTATTGTAGGGACGGAAGTCATCGGTAAACTGAAAATTAAATCCAGCTTCTGCAACTGCTGCTGTCATTCTAGCTCGGTTCTCTTTAACGTCCTCAGGAGTTGTACCGTACTTCTCC
>NZ_JBAKAY010000260.1:0-208 GCF_038155145.1 Psychrobacter proteolyticus | reverse complement strand
GGTAGTAGGTGTCATTGGCGTAGGAAAAACTACAACGATTGGTAAGCTTGCCATGCGTCTACATGGTGAAGGCAAATCAGTCATGCTGGCAGCGGGCGATACGTTCCGAGCGGCAGCTACTGAGCAGTTACAGATTTGGGGCGAGCTCAATCATATACCAGTGGTAGCGCAAGCTCATGGTTCTGACAGCGCTTCTGTCATTTTTGAT
>NZ_JBAKAY010000259.1:0-208 GCF_038155145.1 Psychrobacter proteolyticus | reverse complement strand
GTTTGAGAATCAGTTAAGAAAAACTAACCTTGGTAGTTTTAAGAAATAATTGAAAAATAAATAAAAAAACAAAGGACATATATATGGCGTATTTGTTAATGAAATCCAACCCTAAATTTTTTGGGATTAAAGATTTGCAGCGCTTGGGCACCGACGGTTGGGACGGCGTTCGGAACTACCGTGCGCGTAATTTTATGCGTGATGATAT
>NZ_JBAKAY010000258.1:0-208 GCF_038155145.1 Psychrobacter proteolyticus | reverse complement strand
ATCCTGCGCAAAGACGCTCGATTACTATGGAAGTCGCCCTACAAAACAGTACGCTTTCAATGTTTAAGGCACTCACGCTATTGGCCAATTATAAGATGTCGATGACGCCAGCCATATATACACTAATCATGTTCTTGACCGCTGGTATCATGGTCAGAGTATTTACTGCACAGCACAATAAAGCCAAAAGAACTGAGATAGAAAACAG
>NZ_JBAKAY010000257.1:0-208 GCF_038155145.1 Psychrobacter proteolyticus | reverse complement strand
GCGTGACCCATAGCCTCATAACGATAGGCGGCGTAATGGGCTTTATCGTCTAATATATCTGTCAACGAAGACGCATAAACCAATAGCAGCTTTCCATCAGTGGAGATTTCAGATGCTATCAATAAAGTGGCATTGTCAGCCACTCTTAAGTCATTATGAAATAGCACCAATGAGACATTATTGTTCGCTAAGTTGTTCGCCGCTTGAT
>NZ_JBAKAY010000256.1:0-208 GCF_038155145.1 Psychrobacter proteolyticus | reverse complement strand
GTTGTCGATTGTATAGATGAGCTTGAAATATACTTGTTAAAAACTGTTTATGGTATGACCATGATATATTTTGCTCCCGTTCGCTCTACCACGCTTGCTTTCGTAAAACGGTGGCGTCCTTCGTTACTTGTAGCGTCACTATGCGTGCTACTCGGAGGCTGTGATAGTGCCTCGTCCAATACCGATAAAGACATGGTATCTACGTTCG
>NZ_JBAKAY010000255.1:0-208 GCF_038155145.1 Psychrobacter proteolyticus | reverse complement strand
ATGCCACCTATCCCTGAGTGTACGGTACGATAATAACGCTCTAGCGTGCCATGCGATAGCAAACCTAAGAATAAGAATAGCCCAATGACGATGTTTAGCCCGAGGATACAACCGTTACTACCAAACTCGCTGATATAGTACATCAGTGCTAAGGCCAATAACATGACAGCAATAATACGGCTATCATCTAATTTTTCTGAAGGCGTGT
>NZ_JBAKAY010000254.1:0-208 GCF_038155145.1 Psychrobacter proteolyticus | reverse complement strand
CTCAAACGCTGGCAAATCATCAGCCATCAACGCCTTAACCAATCAACGACAATTAGCTCGCTCGTCTAAGACACCTGGAAGCACGCAGATGATTAACTTTTTTAGTATCGGTGATACTGACAGAAGTTTTGTCGATTTGCCTGGTTACGGCTATGCAGATGTTCCTCTAGAGATGAAAAAAGAATGGCAGGTTGAGCTAGAAGAATAC
>NZ_JBAKAY010000253.1:0-208 GCF_038155145.1 Psychrobacter proteolyticus | reverse complement strand
GACGATACGCTGCCACTGAGCCTCATCGGTAGGGAAGTAAGGGATCATAAAATAAAGCACGCCAATCATAGAGCCAGTCGAGATAGCTAACTGCGTAAACAGCTTTTTCCAATGCGGACCGAAACGGAAAATATCTCGCTTGTGCAAGAAGTAATATAGCAAGCCTGCGTGTACAAACGCAGCGCCAGTCGTAGCCAAAGCCAGACCA
>NZ_JBAKAY010000252.1:0-208 GCF_038155145.1 Psychrobacter proteolyticus | reverse complement strand
GCCTGATACCGTATCCAATTTATAGATAATTGACTATACGATTATTAATCATTATGGCAGTAAAGTCTGTAAGAAAAAAGATAGAAGCAATGTAAATGAGTAAAAATAAAAAAGAGTTGTTATTCAAATGTCATTATTAACAGTGAAAGCTTTCTTTCCTTTCGTAAGTAGGCTTGAAAGTAGCTTATAAACAGTCTTCGTAATCATA
>NZ_JBAKAY010000251.1:0-208 GCF_038155145.1 Psychrobacter proteolyticus | reverse complement strand
TTCTTTTGAATGTCGACGCAGCATAGGAAAGTCGAGAAAGTAGAAAGCTTGACCAATGACAGGGATATATATGAGATCAAACTTGGTAAAAAAGCGCGTCAATGGCAATCGTTTTTCGCTGATATATTGCACGATACTGGTATCAACCCATGACTGATGCTTGCTTACCAGTAGATACTTACCGTTTGTATGCACATCGTCAGGTAGG
>NZ_JBAKAY010000250.1:0-208 GCF_038155145.1 Psychrobacter proteolyticus | reverse complement strand
ATTTAAGCGGGGTGTTCGGTGGTAAAACGGCACTGGAAGAAAGATTTGAGCAAGGCAACTGGTCCACGCTGTCAACCGGAGCGCCTGTATTAGAGGACGCCAGCATCTCTTTTGATTGAAAAATCAAACTCATCAGCTCGGTGGGGACCCACGATATTCTTATATGTGAAGTATTGGATATCAAACACAAGCCTGATTGTGAAAGTCT
>NZ_JBAKAY010000249.1:0-209 GCF_038155145.1 Psychrobacter proteolyticus | reverse complement strand
CGTGAGGGATAAGAAAGTTACGTCCGTTACCTGGTTTTACATCGACTGTTTCACCGAGTTTACCATGGTTGACGATACGCTGTTAGAAAATAATTTGCATGAGTAATTCCTAGTTAGCGGTTAACCTTGATGGTTATCAGTGTATGCTAGTAGCGATAAGTAACGAGCTTGCTTGATAGCAGTCGCTAATTGACGCTGATAATTAGTAG
>NZ_JBAKAY010000248.1:0-209 GCF_038155145.1 Psychrobacter proteolyticus | reverse complement strand
CAATATCCGCGCTCAGCTGTTGTAAGGAATCTCTTGAATATAGACCTAGGCGCAACATTTGCACAAGATTGGCATCGGCTCTATCGGCGCGGCACTCTTTCAGAAACTGCATGGCCCATTTGCGCTGAGCTTTATCCGCACGCAAGCGAGACAGTAGCGGAGCATCTTCTTGAAACAGCCACTTGCGCCCTGTCATCGGGGTCGTAGGG
>NZ_JBAKAY010000247.1:0-209 GCF_038155145.1 Psychrobacter proteolyticus | reverse complement strand
GGAAGCTGATAACCTATTGGGTAAAAACAGTGACTCAATCAGTAATGTCGAACAAAAGATATTCACTGACGAAAAAATTCTGATCTCTGAAGAGAACTTTCTACCGCCAACGCTAGCAGGACGTAAAACGCCACAAGACGTTGCAGAAAGCAAAACAGTACCTTTATATGTGTTTGTATACGCGGATAAACCACGTGATGCTCAAGTCG
>NZ_JBAKAY010000246.1:0-209 GCF_038155145.1 Psychrobacter proteolyticus | reverse complement strand
GGCTTAACCATTCAGCCAGTTGCAACGATTGAGGAAATCTTAAATGTTGCTTTGGTGAGTATGCCAACACCAATCAAACCTGCAAAAGTTACTGTTGATAAAACCTCTGGCAAAGCACTCCACAAATAATTGAACCTAAATTAAACTCGTCCTATAGATTAACAAGCCGCTTAACACAATGATCCGCGGCATATTTAAACCTGTTTGAT
>NZ_JBAKAY010000245.1:0-209 GCF_038155145.1 Psychrobacter proteolyticus | reverse complement strand
ATCACTATCGCTAAGCTTTCGACATAAAACATTACCAATCATGTCAGCAGCAACAACACAGGTCTGACGAGTAAACCAGTCAGGCTCTAAAATAGTTGATGAGGAAGTAGACATTAGCGAAACCTTTTCTTATTTTTATGGACTAATTGATATGCATAAGTACCAACAATTTAGCACAAAAGTATGATAAGGTATCGAGGACAGTCTTG
>NZ_JBAKAY010000244.1:0-209 GCF_038155145.1 Psychrobacter proteolyticus | reverse complement strand
CCATGGCAATAGTGGCGCAAAATACATACGGTCTCTGTTATCTAGTGCGTCCATATTTCCTGTCAAATAATTCATGGTTATGGCTCTATCACATTGATTAGGTATATCAGGTATAGCCACGACGACGATACTTTAGGGTTGTAGAAAACTTAGAATCACACGCAACTTTGCTAAGACTATTACTTAGTAGAGTTTAGAAAGTTATCTAA
>NZ_JBAKAY010000243.1:0-209 GCF_038155145.1 Psychrobacter proteolyticus | reverse complement strand
GTAAGAGTAAACAGAGATAAACCAGCGGATCGACACCAAGCTGACAAGTCTGCTCTAGCATATCGGCGTTGAGCGTGCGGCGATGGTTAAGCATCAGCTGCGCCATGCGGTTCTGATCGACTTGCGAAAACCCTGGAATATCAGAGTATTCAAGTAAATTTGCGCTGTGCTTGTGATAACTACTATGACTGATTGCCTGCCCTATCTCA
>NZ_JBAKAY010000242.1:0-209 GCF_038155145.1 Psychrobacter proteolyticus | reverse complement strand
AAGACGAATGGAGTTCCCTTCACGTACTGCGCTGTTGAATACGTCCTCAGTAAGATTATGTAATGAATCGTTAATTAACAGACTTGATGTCTTCGCCTGCTCTACCGCTTGGCTCAAAGCATCTGCAGAAGGCACCAAAATGTTATCAGCGTCTTTGAGGTAGGCTAGATCCTTAGGCTCTAGCCCTTCCCATTGAACTTTAGCCTCAG
>NZ_JBAKAY010000241.1:0-209 GCF_038155145.1 Psychrobacter proteolyticus | reverse complement strand
AAAAATACCAGTTGCTTGATGTCGATTATTATTACAATGCGCTTGAAGAGTTTGGTGACTAATTCACAGCCAAGATGGGTTCTGAAGCAGTTCAAGACCTATTAAAAGACATTGATATAGATCTTGAAATTGATGAGCTACGTGAAGCGATTCCACAAACTGCTTCTGAGACTAAGCTTAAGAAGATGTCTAAGCGTCTCAAATTATTA
>NZ_JBAKAY010000240.1:0-209 GCF_038155145.1 Psychrobacter proteolyticus | reverse complement strand
TCTTTTCTCTCCTAGTAATAATAGATTACAGTCAACTCACGCCAATCACAGTGTGATAAATATACATATCGTCAGAGTCTTGCCTATCGTTATGATAAAAAGCTAGGCTGCGACATGTTTGTATAGTGCTGAGCGAACTATATAGCGGTAAATAGCCCTTTGTTCATTAACATACACACTTTATAGATAGTACTCAATACAAAAGATTG
>NZ_JBAKAY010000239.1:0-209 GCF_038155145.1 Psychrobacter proteolyticus | reverse complement strand
CGGCCAGTTTGTTTGAGATTATCGGTACAGTTCAAGATGGTAGGCGTACGTTGTCAGCACCGCAGACAATTATTGATAACCCTGCCGCGCCAGCGCTGGCCGGCACGGACGGGCGTATCGTATTTGACCATGTCGACTTCAGTTATGAGAATGACCAAGAAGACAATGGACAAACTGGCGAGACTGTTGGTAGTACCAGCATCGCTAAG
>NZ_JBAKAY010000238.1:0-210 GCF_038155145.1 Psychrobacter proteolyticus | reverse complement strand
TTTAATTTGACCAAACCTGGCTACGGTGCTTTTGATTATGACTTGTTGGTATGACCGCGTGTGGGGCTAGCAATGATTGGGCTTGGGCTGCTAGAGCAAATACCTGATGATGACATTAATAAACAAGCCAGAGACAGTAATGATAGCGATATCAGTGGTAAGTTAAACTGGGTCATGGATCCGCAAACGGGCAAGCGAGCACTTGGACGA
>NZ_JBAKAY010000237.1:0-210 GCF_038155145.1 Psychrobacter proteolyticus | reverse complement strand
GATCTTAAAGACATAATCGCTATATTGGGTATGGATGAGTTATCAGAAGAAGATAAACTGGTAGTTTATCTTGCTCGTAAGATTCAGCGCTTCTTGTCTCAGCAATTCCACGTAGCTGAAGTCTTCACTGGTGCACATGGTAAATACGTACCACTACGCGATACCATTGCTAGCTTTAAAGAAATCATAGCTGGTGAATACGATGAACTA
>NZ_JBAKAY010000236.1:0-210 GCF_038155145.1 Psychrobacter proteolyticus | reverse complement strand
GACAATTCGCTGCATGTGTTTTTCTCTGAGCGCTATGAGCGTGACGCGGTAACACTTGAGAAGAACAGTAAATATAAAATTGCTGAGCAACTATCTAGCATCATCGGTCAAGCAATCGGTCAACGTAAAGATAGTTAGTGCTAGAGGCGCTAAATCTGATAGCTTGCATGTAGATAGTGTGTAGATACAGACGCTGAGCCTCAAATGGGG
>NZ_JBAKAY010000235.1:0-210 GCF_038155145.1 Psychrobacter proteolyticus | reverse complement strand
ATTCCGCCATGGCGATGCATCACTGCTAGTAACTTCGATAAACCTTGGAAATCTAGTCCCAGCGCCATCCTTCTAGGCGAGCCTTGTGAATCATCTACCACGGCCTGCACTTCTACTAGTAACGGCCTTGTACCTTCACGGCGGACCATTACTACCGATCCAGCAACAGGTTTGTCATAACGACGCAAAACTATCGCTGATGGATTGGCG
>NZ_JBAKAY010000234.1:0-210 GCF_038155145.1 Psychrobacter proteolyticus | reverse complement strand
GTTTACCGTTGTAAAGGCTGCGGTGCAAGCTTATTTGACTCAAGCAAAAAATTTGATGCGAGCTGTGGCTGGCCAAGTTTTGATCAAGGTATCGTTAACAGCGCGATTGAAGAGCACGAAGATAACTCGCTAGGCATCACTCGCACCGATGTCACTTGTAGAAACTGCGGCGCACATTTAGGCCATGTATTCCGTGATGCTCCTACTGAG
>NZ_JBAKAY010000233.1:0-210 GCF_038155145.1 Psychrobacter proteolyticus | reverse complement strand
GTAATGTTGCCTCTACCAAGATTGCGCTTTCTCTGCCAGCCGATGCTAGTAGTAATATGCAACGACAGTTTGGCTTTGGCTCATAGACACCTTTGCAGTTCCCAGGTGAGGGTAGTGGTTTGATCGTTACGCCAATAGAGAAAGAAACCTCGCGCCGTGCGACGGTCAGTTAAGGTTATGGTCTACAAGTGACACTGGCACAGGTTGCAC
>NZ_JBAKAY010000232.1:0-210 GCF_038155145.1 Psychrobacter proteolyticus | reverse complement strand
GCAGCGCGGGCAAGATGCAGCAGGTTTTGTCACTTTGCAAGATGGGCGACTCTATCTACGTAAAGAAAATGGCATGGGGCGTGACGTATTTATGAATCGTCATATGATGAAACTGGTTGGTTAGTTCGGTATCGGGCACGTTGGTTACCCGACAGCTGGTACTTCTAGCAGCGGCGAAGCGCAGCCATTTTATGTTAACTCACCATATGG
>NZ_JBAKAY010000231.1:0-210 GCF_038155145.1 Psychrobacter proteolyticus | reverse complement strand
GCGTATAGTGATCGATGAATTCACCAAACTCATTTATCGTAGCATAAGCCTTTGACGGCAATACATGAGTCAGGCGAGCATGGGTACAAGAAGCCAATAGCGATATGCTGTGCTCTTGCGCAAATACGCCGAGTTTTTCTAGCTTGGCGGGTCCCATACCGCGATTGGGTGTATTGATAATACGCAAAAACGCCCTGTCATCTTCGGGAT
>NZ_JBAKAY010000230.1:0-210 GCF_038155145.1 Psychrobacter proteolyticus | reverse complement strand
TTGCTCAGTAAGTTATCGGTCTTAGCTGCCATCACAAAATCTTTACGATGCAAACCCTTGAAACTATGCGACCACCAAGTGACCGTAGCCTTACCCCACTCTACCAATATCCCCGGATGATGCCCTTCTGCTTCAGCGATTTCTGCCAGTTGATTAGCATATGCCATCGCTGAGACGAAGTTTTTAAATTTATACTGACGCTGCAATTGC
>NZ_JBAKAY010000229.1:0-211 GCF_038155145.1 Psychrobacter proteolyticus | reverse complement strand
CATCTTCTGCGCGAAATGCCGCAAGGCTTAAATCTTGCAAGTGCTTTTCGTCAGCAGCGGTCAATCCACAGGGGATGTAGTAACTGGTATCGTTTCGATTATACTTGGCTTCAAAATCATAGAAATTAGTGATATCAGATGGTTCAAGACGAATAACTGGATAGGCTTCGTAATCGATAATCACAATCGTAAATTCACGACCTGTAATCCA
>NZ_JBAKAY010000228.1:0-211 GCF_038155145.1 Psychrobacter proteolyticus | reverse complement strand
AAACCGTCGGCGGTCTTGTTATCGAGCAGTTTAATAATGCCTTGAACCAATCTGGTCATAAAAAGTTTATTATCTATGCTACGTGTGCCTTTTGCCTTATTGCCATTGGTCTAGCCGCGTGCTTGATGGACAAAGATAAGGTCAATATAACTTGATAAATTCATCTATTGCGCACCAAGCTTACCCATGGCCATGATTGCCATATCATCAA
>NZ_JBAKAY010000227.1:0-211 GCF_038155145.1 Psychrobacter proteolyticus | reverse complement strand
GATCAGCTCTATGAATGTTTTTTGAATAAATGTTGATATTTTATGCTCTAAACCTTACTAAAACTTTCCTTATTAGGCAATATTATAATAATTTAAATAATGTCTAACCTGTTATATAAGATAGTCTTAGAGCTGCTGTGTCGTTGGCCTCGATTCGCCAGTATAGCTCCACACTTAATAAATCATCAGGATACCGATAACGCTACGTCGA
>NZ_JBAKAY010000226.1:0-211 GCF_038155145.1 Psychrobacter proteolyticus | reverse complement strand
TTTTGCCACAACAGATACCAACCAGACAAAATCATCAAAATAGTCAAAGATGACGCTCTTTCTAACAAATAATCTCCGACTTTACCAATCAGCAAGACACTGTGGATATCATTAAACGTACTATAAAGACCGCTACTGGTAGGCACACGTTGGACTATATCAGCCGTATAAGGGTTGACTGCCACCATCTTGCTTTGGTCGTCAGATTTTA
>NZ_JBAKAY010000225.1:0-211 GCF_038155145.1 Psychrobacter proteolyticus | reverse complement strand
GAGTACTTTCGCTTACTGCGCGGCACTCTACTAGATAATGCTAGCAGCACAACGGCAAATGATAATAGTTTTAAACCATCAGAATCCGATGAGGCGATCCGTTTAACCTTATCTTCGCAAGATTTTATCTCGGAAGCAGATAATACCCAAGCTTCTAAGTCTAAAAGTAAGGCTAAACCAGAAAAAGCCAAAAAGTCTGCTACTGAATCTT
>NZ_JBAKAY010000224.1:0-211 GCF_038155145.1 Psychrobacter proteolyticus | reverse complement strand
GTTACGGTATTGGCTGATACAGCCATGCGTGCACACAATCTTGACGAAAGCTAAATTGTCGAAGCACGTAAAAAAGCTGAGCAAAGGCTAGTTAACCAGTCTGATACACTACTAACCAATGCGGCTTTGGCCTCACTTGCAGAGTCAGTAGGACAATTACAGTCTATTCGTAAGTACAAAAAACGCGCGTATTTTATTACTGATAGATCTT
>NZ_JBAKAY010000223.1:0-211 GCF_038155145.1 Psychrobacter proteolyticus | reverse complement strand
ATTGGTATTAAGATAAGGATTTTTGATCGTTAATCTTATGGACATGATAGCTATATTTGGCACGATAGCCATTTTAAGAACAATGGTTATTTCGATAAAAGGGCAAAAATTTGGCTGATTTTTAACGTTATTAAAACCGCTAGCTGCCAATCACTAGCTACAAATCAATATCTACTATATAAACGAGGTAAACATAAAACTTCTATCGCAC
>NZ_JBAKAY010000222.1:0-211 GCF_038155145.1 Psychrobacter proteolyticus | reverse complement strand
ACCCACTACTAGCGAATCATCACAGCTTGCTGACTATTACAGCTATACCAGTGAATTAACTGACAGAAATAAGAAAGTTATTAGGAAAGCTGTTCCAGATACTACTGACCTTGCTAACGATGCTAATAGTATTAATAATACTGACAAGGCTGGCTTGATTGAAGTAGCTAAAACAAACTCTATAAGCAAACTAGAAAGCGAGAATACTGAC
>NZ_JBAKAY010000221.1:0-211 GCF_038155145.1 Psychrobacter proteolyticus | reverse complement strand
CTATTATCATGCGCACTAATGATATCAAAGTCGACGTGCTCATGATAATAGACTTGACGGGCTCTAAATTTTCTGCTGAACCAATGTCTTGAATATAACTGCGTGCCAAGCGAACCATATCAGGTTGGACAAAAATGGCATTTTCGATAGATTTGGCAGAAGAGCCAAAGTTATTAACACAGATTTGACAATTGACATCGTTGAGCGCGGA
>NZ_JBAKAY010000220.1:0-211 GCF_038155145.1 Psychrobacter proteolyticus | reverse complement strand
CTGTTGGTATTATTGCAAATCACGGTATCTAGTTCAGTCAATCAGCACAAATAGGTTCGCACTTCATTGAGCTGTGCTGTAAGCGCAAAATCCCATTAGTAATTCTCCAGAACATTACTGGCTTTATGGGGG
This sequence comes from Psychrobacter proteolyticus, assembly GCF_038155145.1. Taxonomy (GTDB): domain Bacteria; phylum Pseudomonadota; class Gammaproteobacteria; order Pseudomonadales; family Moraxellaceae; genus Psychrobacter; species Psychrobacter proteolyticus_B. Next base: position 79 of record NZ_JBAKAY010000220.1, on the reverse strand, counting down.
GTCGCAAATACGAAACCGAAGGGATCGCTCGTCATAGCGCCAAGATGGTAATGGCAGTGGCCAATGCAAAAGTGCCAAA
>NZ_JBAKAY010000219.1:0-211 GCF_038155145.1 Psychrobacter proteolyticus | reverse complement strand
GGACATCTTTTATGACTCGTTGACCATCGAGCGCAAGATGCGTCTGCAATTCCATCATTTTATGCAGCGTGTCCATAGAGAGCTTAACAAACTACAACGTGAGAGCGATCCACTCGAAAAAGTCGCTGAAATTATATATAACGAAGCGGTTATCATCTGATATGATGAGTTTTTTGTTTATAACGTCTCTTAAGCCATGATATTTGGCGAT
>NZ_JBAKAY010000218.1:0-211 GCF_038155145.1 Psychrobacter proteolyticus | reverse complement strand
TTATGGAAGAATCCGATTTGCTGAACTTGCTGAATCGAGCGCGTCCAAGCGACCCCTTCCGTGCACGGATTAAGCGTAACGGTAAGCAGATGGTGATTAACTGCAAGCTTGCTTATGCGCCCAATGATGTAAGAGCACAGAGCGGGGATGAGCATAATGATGATGTACAGTTGGGCTTGCGTTTACGTAATTTAACGGCAGATGAACAAGC
>NZ_JBAKAY010000217.1:0-211 GCF_038155145.1 Psychrobacter proteolyticus | reverse complement strand
GCGCACAAAATATGGATCTATTGTCATCACAATCCTACCTTGCTGGTTATAAAGCCGTATTGCTCGCGGCCAATGAAAATTCACGTCCTTTCCCGATCTTTATGACCTCAGCCGGTACTGTTAAGCCAGCCAAAGTCGTTATCCTAGGTGTAGGAGTTGCAGGTCTACAACCGATTGCGACAGCAAACCGTTTGGCTGCAGTGGTAGAAGC
>NZ_JBAKAY010000216.1:0-211 GCF_038155145.1 Psychrobacter proteolyticus | reverse complement strand
ATGTCCTTACGGGAGAATTGGCAGCCTTAGGTCAACGGACCTAGGTATGATGATAGATAATCGTTGTAGAAATCAATGCGCTCAGACTGATAAATAACATCACCATCCCAATCCAAACCAAGTGCCTCAAGATCCATCAAAATTAGCTCAGTCAACAGTCTATCACAGCGATCAGAATCGGTATCTTCCAAACGCAACAGCCACTAACCAC
>NZ_JBAKAY010000215.1:0-211 GCF_038155145.1 Psychrobacter proteolyticus | reverse complement strand
TCTGATTCTAATTTAATATTAAACTTGGTCTTCAATCCGCAAGGTGCGACCCTGCCACCGAATCAACAAGAGCTTGAAGCGGATTATAAGCGTGAGTTAAAAGCGCACATTGATATCGAGTTTAACCATCTATTTGCCCTAACCAATATGCCCAATCAGCGTTTTGGTCCGGTGCTGTTGGCGAAAGACCAGTTCCACCCGGATATGGATT
>NZ_JBAKAY010000214.1:0-211 GCF_038155145.1 Psychrobacter proteolyticus | reverse complement strand
TTAGGTAAGGTAGTGAAATTATGAATATGGGCTATACAAATAATGTGAATAATAAAAATATCGATGTCAATCCGCCTTCACTGGGTACAGGTTTTCGTACTCGTGATGTGATTATGGATGCCCAATGATTGGGTGCGATGCATCAAACCCGTATTAGCTTTGTGCGTTCATTACTACGCAAGATTGATAAAGAAAAATGGACGCTCAGTAC
>NZ_JBAKAY010000213.1:0-211 GCF_038155145.1 Psychrobacter proteolyticus | reverse complement strand
CAGCACCTTGCTGCTGCCACGCGCTTTCTCGATCCAGGCGTCGAAGTCGCCTTCGCTCATCACATGCGCCTTGAAGTGCATGTCAGCGAAGCCGGCGCCGCTGTAGCTGGCAGAGATACCGTCATAGGTACCCACTTCGTTGCCGATCAGGTGCAGGCGGTTTTCCATGCCTGCCATCGCGTAGATCTGGCTACCGAGCTGCGGGACGAAG
>NZ_JBAKAY010000212.1:0-211 GCF_038155145.1 Psychrobacter proteolyticus | reverse complement strand
CCCCAGCCGTACAGCTGCCCATAACCCCAGCAATCTGTGGAATGCCAGCCGCACTGAGGTTAGCTTGATTAAAAAATATACGGCCGAAATGTTCATTATCAGGGAACACATCATCTTGGTTGGGTAAGTTGGCACCCCCGGAATCGACTAGAAAGACGCATGGCAAATGGTTTTCTAGCGCAATCTCTTGAGCTCGTAGGTGTTTTTAGAC
>NZ_JBAKAY010000211.1:0-211 GCF_038155145.1 Psychrobacter proteolyticus | reverse complement strand
ATGAATAAAGTCACGGACACCTGTTCCATCGACAGTAGGATAATCATTACCTAAGATACTGAGCTTATCAAGTTTGCCGACGGCCACTTGAGAAATATAAGGCAGTAAATTGTTAGGAATATCATTAGGGTCTTCGCGAATCTGTCCTGATGTATGCGCGCCTACTGGATGTAAATATCTGAGAGCAATCAGGTTCCAACTGTCCTCAGAC
>NZ_JBAKAY010000210.1:0-211 GCF_038155145.1 Psychrobacter proteolyticus | reverse complement strand
TTTTTACTAATGACGTCTAATTACGCTTGCATACTTTTTTTAATCAGCCTATAGGTTTCAATATGGGATAGAGATATTAATAACAAAATAAGAGGTAATGGCTTCATTGAAAACTTATTGACCGCACAATCACATATTACGCTCAACACTCCTAATAACGAAACGATTAACATTGGTAACGACCAGCCTTTTGTATTGTTCGGCGGTATGA
>NZ_JBAKAY010000209.1:0-211 GCF_038155145.1 Psychrobacter proteolyticus | reverse complement strand
GGATAATAATGTATCCATGTATTTGGCAACCTTGTCAACCAAATAGCGCATACGTTCAGCTAAGGATAAGGTAAAGAATTCTTGAGCAACGTGAATGACAATGCTGTGAGCGCATAGAGGATTACGTGGGTGTACCAACTGCTCAAGCAGGGCATGGCCATAGATATAGACTCCGGCTTGAGCGCTGTTATCAGGCTGAGTTGCGTTGTTC
>NZ_JBAKAY010000208.1:0-211 GCF_038155145.1 Psychrobacter proteolyticus | reverse complement strand
TCTGAATTCAATGAGTTTTCGCTAACTAAAACTATTACTCCATCACATCTTTTTATACGAGTACGAACTCTCATATTCCATTCTTTATCGTAAGGTTCTTTTACCGACATATCAATAAATTCATAAGTAGCACGAGGACTTAAAGACTGTCCTTTTAAAAAGACGCGTTGACGCTCATCTGGCATTGCAAAGGCAATGAATAATACATTTT
>NZ_JBAKAY010000207.1:0-212 GCF_038155145.1 Psychrobacter proteolyticus | reverse complement strand
AGAAACCAACATCATTATCTTGCTTGCACATAACCCTGAAGATGATCTACAGAAAGCAGTTAAGGGTATGCTTCCAAAGGGCCCTCTTGGCTATGCGATGATCAAGTAGCTGAAACTTTATGAGGTTAGTGATCATCCACATACTGGACAGAAACCTACAGAACTAGACATCTAAGGATTTACTTATGGAACGCAATTACGGAACTGGTCGC
>NZ_JBAKAY010000206.1:0-212 GCF_038155145.1 Psychrobacter proteolyticus | reverse complement strand
TCGAGTACTTCATCGAATGCAATGGATTGCGTAAACCTTGATATGGAGAAAATCATCAATGCCACCATTGTCATCATTAAATATTACTTTAATCACTGGTGGTGCATCAGGACTTGGTTGGGCAATGGCACAGCACTGCTATGCTGATGGACATCACTTAGTACTCGCTGATATAGATGAGAAAGAGCTGATCGCCCGCGCTCGTCAGTTAG
>NZ_JBAKAY010000205.1:0-212 GCF_038155145.1 Psychrobacter proteolyticus | reverse complement strand
TGCTCGAATCACTGGTGAGACAGCACCGTTACTATATACCGCACTTAACAATCAATACTTCAGTACAGATATGTGTCAGCCTATTTCTAACTTACCCAACACCATTTAACAGTTTGCGATGAGTCCTTATGACAACTGGCATACATTGGCTTGGGCGGCCGCACTACTTATCACCGCGTCTGTCCTAGTCTTGAATATTTTGACAAGATTTA
>NZ_JBAKAY010000204.1:0-212 GCF_038155145.1 Psychrobacter proteolyticus | reverse complement strand
TATTTGCCTCAATTGTACTGAGTTGGATTTGCATTCGTCAAGCCAGTAAAGCCGAGCAGCTACTATGTATGACGCAAGATTTGGAGCAGAAGAACTTTTATAAAGGCAAGATACAAGCGGCCAAATACTTCATTGATTGGGATCTACCATTAGTTAATCGCGACATCGAATTATTAACCAACACCAACTCTGTTTGCACTGACAGGCAAGCG
>NZ_JBAKAY010000203.1:0-212 GCF_038155145.1 Psychrobacter proteolyticus | reverse complement strand
ATAATAGCCATACATTATATGCTGCTTATGAACGACGGGCGAGGCTGAGGAGTTGATATATTTAGGCTTTACTGCGTCTTCGAGTGCCCGACCACCAAAGCCAATAGTGCGGCCTTGGGTGTCACGGATTGGGAAGATGACTCGGTCGCGCAATAGATCGTAGTCGCGGGCAGACTCTGACTGCCGTACCAATCCAAAAGCTTTTAGACCCT
>NZ_JBAKAY010000202.1:0-212 GCF_038155145.1 Psychrobacter proteolyticus | reverse complement strand
GTACTGGAACCGATAACAACCAAGCAAACGCCTTGCTGGCGCTCCTCAGTCATCAAACTAAACTCAGCGCTGGTCACTGCATCGAAAACAATATGATCAATGACGACGTCACAACTTTGTAATAGCTTTTGGATATTCTGACGGCAGCCAACAGGCCTCATCATCATGTGGTTCATTACGGTGATATTGTGTGCCATCATCTCGATGACATC
>NZ_JBAKAY010000201.1:0-212 GCF_038155145.1 Psychrobacter proteolyticus | reverse complement strand
CAGAAAAACCACCAAACACCACTGAATGAACCGCACCAATACGCGCACATGCCAGCATCGCTACCATGTCTTCCGGTATCATCGGCATATATAGCGTTACGCGCTCACCTTTTACAACGCCAAGCTTGAGCAATGAATTACCCAACCGGCAGACAGCTTCATGCAACTCTTTAAAAGAAATGATTTAGTGCAATGAAGGGTGATCACCCTCC
>NZ_JBAKAY010000200.1:0-212 GCF_038155145.1 Psychrobacter proteolyticus | reverse complement strand
AGGTCATGCTCCAGCGCTGCGGCACTGCCCTTGAGCAGATGCGCCTCATGGGTGAGCTGCGCCAGATCCCCTTGCGCCAGCGCACGGGTCAGACGTTGATGCTGCTCCGTCAGCTGAGCATCGAAGGCCTTCTCGAGCTCGGCGATGCTGGCGATGTCCAGCTCATCGCGCAAGCTGGAGGGCGATGGGCTCGCCAGATGACGGGCTTGCGG
>NZ_JBAKAY010000199.1:0-212 GCF_038155145.1 Psychrobacter proteolyticus | reverse complement strand
GAACATTGTATGGAGCAAGGTTGGGTCGTCGATCGGGTGATGAGCCAAAACCTCACACAAGCACCAGAGCTATGGAAGCTACGTGAGTATATCTCAGAGACCATCTCAGTATTTACACCTTATAAAAACGAAGTATCGGAGCTAATAAGCCACGTACAGACCTTTATCGAAGAGATTGAGCATAATGTCAGCCGCAACTATCCTGACTTTGA
>NZ_JBAKAY010000198.1:0-213 GCF_038155145.1 Psychrobacter proteolyticus | reverse complement strand
ATCATAATAACCTGGGGTTGCCATGACTGACAGCACGCCTTTGCCAACGCAGGAAGACCCGCCAAGTTCGCAAAATACCAAGAGTATTTTTAACTTGCCTTACAACCTTACGATTGCGCGTATCTTGATGATTACGCTATTTGTATCGATTGCTTATTGGCCGACAGCCATGGGTATTGGCATGCCTTCGATTTCAGACAATGTCATTGCGCG
>NZ_JBAKAY010000197.1:0-213 GCF_038155145.1 Psychrobacter proteolyticus | reverse complement strand
CAACCTTATTTTGGTGTTGATGCACCATTGTTGGTAACGACAGACTATAGTTATGATATAGACTCCAACAATCCAAGAGTAACGGTAGACACCTCTGCAGGAAAAGGTATGTTTGCTTATGGTGGATTACGTATGGGTGGAGAAGCTTTCTATAGCATGGATATTACCGACCTATCTGCGCCTGAAATACTATTTAAAGTCACTAAACAAGGT
>NZ_JBAKAY010000196.1:0-213 GCF_038155145.1 Psychrobacter proteolyticus | reverse complement strand
TGAATACCATCAGATAAGATGACTCAATCAAAGGTATAGCGATAGAAACCTGTGACCGCATCTACACAAACAGTAGCCAGACCCAAGCCGATTAACTCTGACACTGCTGTCTTGATAGGTTGATCTCCAACCAAACCACTCAAACAGCTAATCGCGAATACCATTAATACGAAATATTCTGCAGGTCCAAAAGACACAGCCCATTTAGCCAAT
>NZ_JBAKAY010000195.1:0-213 GCF_038155145.1 Psychrobacter proteolyticus | reverse complement strand
CTTTTGGTAGACCTGCTTCTTCAAATACTTTGGACAATAGCAAACCACCTGTCACTGGCGTATCACTAGCAGGCTTAAGTACCACGCCATTACCAAGCGCTAGGGCTGGTGCAATAGAACGCTGCGTTAAATGTAGTGGCAAGTTCCATGGGCTAATGACAGCTACAACGCCGATTGGCTCACGATAAATGAAATTATCTTAGCCAGGAGTAT
>NZ_JBAKAY010000194.1:0-213 GCF_038155145.1 Psychrobacter proteolyticus | reverse complement strand
CACGATAACAGGTAGGGTTCAACAAGAATTAGCAGCAGATTTAACGTAACTATCGAATCACTACTACCAACTCACTAAGGGGCGACCGTGTTAGATATTATTGGTATTGGCGTATGGCCGTTTAATCTAAGTTTGGCGGCATTACTGACAAAGACCGACTTAACCGCCAAGTTTTTTGAGCAAAAAGCTGAGTTTAATTGGCATAAAGGCATG
>NZ_JBAKAY010000193.1:0-213 GCF_038155145.1 Psychrobacter proteolyticus | reverse complement strand
ATAAATACCTATTGGCTTATGAGTTTCTTGCTAGCAGTAAGGCGAACGCTTTATTTCTTCGGCAAGAAAATCAATTAACTTTCTTTGTAGTGGTGTCACCTGCTTTCGATTGGCATAAACTACATATACACGCAAGGTTTTGGGTTTCCATTCAGGCAATAACTCAATAAGATGTCCAGATGGAATCAAAGATTTGACTGCGCCAGATGGCTG
>NZ_JBAKAY010000192.1:0-213 GCF_038155145.1 Psychrobacter proteolyticus | reverse complement strand
CAATAAACTTTCAGAATTTGCATTATTTAGACTGGGGCTGCCTAAAGCGGTAGGAGGATGGGCAGGAAACCCAATAGAAACGCGCAAAACTTATGAGACGTTGGCCAGTGCTGAGGCATCCGTTGCTTGGATCGTTTGTAACAACCATTTGGCATGTACATTCGGTCGATTTTTGTATGAAACCAGTATGAAAGAAGTATACAGCCACCCCAC
>NZ_JBAKAY010000191.1:0-213 GCF_038155145.1 Psychrobacter proteolyticus | reverse complement strand
GAAAAAGCTTATACAAACATTAGCAAGGTCGATTTGGGTAAATGAAAGTTTGTTAATAGTCGATCTATAAAACCGAATTTAAACCATGGATAAATAAAGATGTCTGTGTCCCCTGACCAGCTAGAGAGTGCTTGTCCAGTAATAGCCGTTTTTTGATACGCCGTTTCAAGGACGCGAGTCACCGTGCTGCCAATAGCAATAACCTTATTGCCA
>NZ_JBAKAY010000190.1:0-213 GCF_038155145.1 Psychrobacter proteolyticus | reverse complement strand
ATTATTTCTTTAAGCTCTTTATAACGCTGTATAACTTCCTGAACACCACGAGCAACATTGTAATGATCTTCAGCGATTACTTGAGGATCTAACTGACGTGATGTTGAATCCAATGGATCTACCGCAGGATAGATACCTTGTGATGCGATATCACGGCTTAGTACAACTGTTGCTTCCAAGTGAGCAAACGTTGTAGCAGGTGATGGATCGGTC
>NZ_JBAKAY010000189.1:0-213 GCF_038155145.1 Psychrobacter proteolyticus | reverse complement strand
GCATCACCTTGGGTCGATAGTACCCTTGATTTATTATGACGTGCTTGCACCTGCACCACATCTGTATCATCCATAAATAAACTGGCCACGCTCTCTGCCGATGTCAGTACACCACCTGGATTATCACGCATATCTAGTAAAATGCCAGAGATAGGTGCATCTAAATTAATCAAACCTTCCAACAGCCGTGAAAAGCTGTTGGAAGGTTTGATT
>NZ_JBAKAY010000188.1:0-214 GCF_038155145.1 Psychrobacter proteolyticus | reverse complement strand
AGATGGATTGAAGTTCTGTGGCGTCACCGACATGATACAGCGAGGATGCAACGCCTGTCATATCTGCTTCTGCAATCCTTGTCCAGCCTTTGGCTGCAACTCATCTTAGAAAGTGTCTGGAGTATTGGGTATCGGTACGATTTGACGTCGTATCTCCTTTGGCAGTGACTTGAGGAGTTGTAGATCCAGTTGATAGCGCCAACCGGGCACACCC
>NZ_JBAKAY010000187.1:0-214 GCF_038155145.1 Psychrobacter proteolyticus | reverse complement strand
AGGTTTCATCGCCTTTGTCACAATCTGGCGCTGGTTGCCGCTAGATAACTGGTGGGTGCGCGCTGATGAGTTTCCACGTATTCAAATAATGGTGCTTGGTATTATAGCTTGGGTCGGCATGAAAGTGTTTTTCTCAGAGTGGGAATTAGCGCAGTGGATATTGATTGTTGTACTGAGCGGTACGTTAGCATTTCAGCTGAGAATGCTACTGCCA
>NZ_JBAKAY010000186.1:0-214 GCF_038155145.1 Psychrobacter proteolyticus | reverse complement strand
CCATTTTGATAGCAGGTATAGGCACCTGCGTTTTAGTACTTACTGGCGCTTTGGGTCTAATGCCCATATACGCACCAAGCATACCTAATAAGAAGGCACGATGGCTTTTACCCAAAGGCCCTTGATTAGCACGAACACCTAACTTGGTATTACTAGTAACGCCTAACAGCTCGGTGCCAATACTAAGGGCGATAAGAGCAGTGATATGATGCTG
>NZ_JBAKAY010000185.1:0-214 GCF_038155145.1 Psychrobacter proteolyticus | reverse complement strand
CTGCGATATTTCAATCAGAACCTGATCACCTACGTCGTGCCCATAATTATCATTTATCTGTTTGCACCAATATAAATCTAACAGCATGACGCATAAGTCTTGATATTCTCTCACCGTTGCCAAGGCATACTTCATCTTTTACAGACCGTAGCGGCGATTTATAAGCTCAGTAACCTCGTCCAGATTGGCATGTAGAAGGGTCTCAAACCTCCTA
>NZ_JBAKAY010000184.1:0-214 GCF_038155145.1 Psychrobacter proteolyticus | reverse complement strand
TTCAATCGAAAGCCGGAAACGGCCAACCATAGCCAACCTCCAATCATAAGAACGCCGCCAATAGTCGTAATCGCACCGAACCAGCGCGGTGCACCAAGCGTCATCGCATACAAACTACCAGCAAAAATGATAATACCAATTTGTAGTAACCAAGCGGTCGTATGAGTAATATATTTTAAACTAATCAGTAAACCCACAAGTAGTAGTCCTAGCG
>NZ_JBAKAY010000183.1:0-214 GCF_038155145.1 Psychrobacter proteolyticus | reverse complement strand
GAACGCTCGTCCATATTGTCGGATTTCTGAATCATCACGTACTGCCATCCAACTGGTAAAGCGAACAAAATGGTCGACGGGTATGGCCGTCAGGTTTTGATAATGGCTTGGTTCATATGCCATTTCTGCGATGATACCAATACCTAGGCCCAGACCCACATAGGTGCTTATTACATCAGCATCGCGCGGTGCGAGTACGATATCCGGTTCTACC
>NZ_JBAKAY010000182.1:0-214 GCF_038155145.1 Psychrobacter proteolyticus | reverse complement strand
TGTTTGATGCTGTCGTTAGTATCATCATGCCTCACCAAGCTAAAAAGCACGCCATGGACAGCTCTGCGTTAGATTGGTTCAATGATGCGTACAATCATTGCAACGCCATCGCCTATTGCGGCGCGTCTGATGAATTTATCCTAAGTAAACTGCCAGTTGAAAAAGATGAATTTGTGTCGCCATTGGCTGAGCTAGATGCCTTTATTAGCAATGC
>NZ_JBAKAY010000181.1:0-214 GCF_038155145.1 Psychrobacter proteolyticus | reverse complement strand
GTTTCATAGCCCTGTCACCTGACCTGCATTAACTTGCGTTTCTTTGCTAATAGGCGCTTGTACGCTGGTCTCACGCTGCAACATCCCTGTCATCTCATCACAATATAAGGCACGCGAGTCATATAGTCGGCTCGATTTTGCTGTGAAGTGAATGTATGCCAATACTGCAGCGATAGCGGCAAACAAACCCATTGCTGTAGCAATCAGTGCTTCG
>NZ_JBAKAY010000180.1:0-214 GCF_038155145.1 Psychrobacter proteolyticus | reverse complement strand
CCTCTATTGGAGTTACTATGTCTACTGCCAAAGAATCCGCCACAGTTTTGGACGGCAAAGCACTTGCCAAACAAATAGAACACGATCTGCGCACGCGCGTAGATACGATTAAGGAAAAGACTGGCCGCACCCCCAGCTTAGCGACGATATTGGTTGGTGACGATCCAGCCTCTGCCACTAATGTTCGTATGAAAGGCAACGCTTGTAAGCGTGT
>NZ_JBAKAY010000179.1:0-214 GCF_038155145.1 Psychrobacter proteolyticus | reverse complement strand
AAGTCATAGACCCGAGCCAAATTGACTGTCAGTTTTTAAAAAGCAATCCGTTCTTCTGTGCAGACAAAGAAGCGATTGGCCGTTTTGAAACTATGATTGATAACTTGCGCCGTGAAGGCACTAGCTGTGGCGCGCGCCATGATATCATTGCGAGCGCTGTACCAGTAGGCTTACGCGAGCCAGTATTTGATCGTTTAGAAGCAGATATTGCTCA
>NZ_JBAKAY010000178.1:0-214 GCF_038155145.1 Psychrobacter proteolyticus | reverse complement strand
CTCTATATTGTTTGGCTTTTTATCAAACAGCTAAGAGTAAAACCTCAACAGCAATCCATTCTTCAAATGAGTTATTGATCAATCAATAGGCTCTAAGGTGAGCCGAGTCGCGTAGTAGGCTCGTACCACTATGCAACCGCTAGGTAATTATGACTGACCCCCCTCTACATACGCTTATTACAACCACCTCAGCAGCATTGCTAGCGTACATTGC
>NZ_JBAKAY010000177.1:0-215 GCF_038155145.1 Psychrobacter proteolyticus | reverse complement strand
GGGTATGCTCCGTGGTTCCGCTGACGGAACCCTTAGGCTCACGCTCGTCCGTACGGACCAGACCGTGAAGACGCGTGACCTCCTCGTTACCAGCGGCCTCGGCGGTGTCTTTCCCAAGGGTCTGCCGCTGGGCAAGGTCACGAACGTCGAGCGGACCTCCGGGTCGATGTATTACACGATTACCGTGAAGCCCTTCTCCTCGACCGGGAGCTTCG
>NZ_JBAKAY010000176.1:0-215 GCF_038155145.1 Psychrobacter proteolyticus | reverse complement strand
GGTCTAGGCCTGGGTTACGCAGTTAACTCTGACTTCAGTGTTGAAGCTGAATATGTCATGCTAGGTAGCGACGCGGATCTTATGACTGTTGGCGCACAGCTAAAATTCTAATGACTTAGTAAATAAGCTTTTAGCTAAACAGCTATAATAAAGAAACGATCACTTTATGTGGTCGTTTTTTTTTGCTTAAAATTTATGATGAGGCTTTTAGGGTA
>NZ_JBAKAY010000175.1:0-215 GCF_038155145.1 Psychrobacter proteolyticus | reverse complement strand
AAATGATTGAAACCCGTGCCCATGACATCAAGCGTGTAAAGGCAAATTCAGACAGTTTAGACAATGAAGAACGCCTGATTCCAAGGCATAAGCAAACTGTAATAGAAGTCAATATGACTGAAAAAAAACTGCTAGTGGCATGGCCGAGTGATTACTGATAGCGATTCTGGCTTTTTAGTCAGACGTAGTTATTACTTACACCGATTGTTTTAGCC
>NZ_JBAKAY010000174.1:0-215 GCF_038155145.1 Psychrobacter proteolyticus | reverse complement strand
CGTCTGTAATCTCGATATGCCCATTGATACCGACAGCGCCGCCAATTATACAGCGCTTCCATATCGTAGTACTACCCCCAATGCCCGTTTGAGCAGCGATAGCAGTCCCGTCACCGATACAGACGTTATGGGCAACTTGTACCTAATTATCAATAATCACGTGATTACATATAACGGTATCATCGATAGAGCCACGATCGATACATGTCTGGCTA
>NZ_JBAKAY010000173.1:0-215 GCF_038155145.1 Psychrobacter proteolyticus | reverse complement strand
CAAACAGATACAAAGTATGTTTATGATAATAAAGATCCTGAAGCAGAACAAAAGCGTTTACCTGATGCCTTAGATCAGGCTAAAGCCACGCAGATCTCTGCCCAAAGACAGCTAGAAAATGCTGAGCACATACTTAGTCAATTGCTTGATAAGCAACGTCAGCTGACTGAGCAAGTGACTACTGTAAAGATTACACTTAGCAACCAAGAAGATAC
>NZ_JBAKAY010000172.1:0-215 GCF_038155145.1 Psychrobacter proteolyticus | reverse complement strand
CTGTACTACTAGATCTAAACTGTATTGGATATTTAGTTTAGTCGATTGGTTTTAGCTCTAGCGCTTCTGCACGTTTAACCGCAGGACGTTTAGCGATTTTCTTAGCCCACCGCTGCAAGTGTTTATAGTCTTCTACTTGTAAAAATTCTGCTGCGTCATAGAGCATACCTAGTGCCAACTGCCCATACCAAGACCAGACAATCATATCCGCAATG
>NZ_JBAKAY010000171.1:0-215 GCF_038155145.1 Psychrobacter proteolyticus | reverse complement strand
GGCTTTTTTATGTCTCAATTTTTATTATAAGTCCATGCACTAATCTTATAATAAAAAATATCAGTATTAGAAATACATCATTAGTCAATTACACGATTATTAATATATATGGCCATTAAAGTGAACCGCTGAACGTATCACAAGATTGTACATTACCGCTTTCTAGACCACGGGTGATCCATTCGACACGTTGTTGACTGGTACCATGAGTAAAG
>NZ_JBAKAY010000170.1:0-215 GCF_038155145.1 Psychrobacter proteolyticus | reverse complement strand
CGATTTTTTTAGAATTCATTGAAGAACCTTTTGATATATATTAGTTATATAACAACGTTTGTTTGCTCAAGTAGCAACTATAAGATGCTAGGCATAATAACAGATATATAATATCTGAGAAAGTGAAGGTGTGTTTCATTTTGCATTACTAGTACAAAGATCTTCATAAAAAGGACGGCCTAATACGGTGACCTTTTTTCCTCTTAATAAAGCCT
>NZ_JBAKAY010000169.1:0-215 GCF_038155145.1 Psychrobacter proteolyticus | reverse complement strand
TTAGTTCACGACGTGCACGAGTAATGCCCCCGTACAGCAGACGGCGCTCTTCTTCGACCGTCTCACTCATAATGGAGGTGCGATGCGGTAGCATCTCTTCCTCGAGCCCCATGATATAAACAACATCGAACTCCAAACCTTTTGCGGCATGTAAGGTCCTCAAGTTAACTTTGTTAGTGTTCTCTACTTCATGCTGTTGCTCGAGCTTATCACGC
>NZ_JBAKAY010000168.1:0-216 GCF_038155145.1 Psychrobacter proteolyticus | reverse complement strand
ATCAAAGATGCAGTTAATGGCTCGCATCTTCATAGCTTAGCCAGTACGGTTGCGGGTAACAAAACCACGTACTACAGTTTAAACAGCAGCTCCACAGGGTTGTTAACTAACGAAAACAATGATGGTGCAACAGGCGACAATGCGATGGCTCTGGGTGGCAATTCCAGTGCCTCTGGTAGCCAAACGATAGCCATTGGTAGTGGCGAGAGTGGTCAG
>NZ_JBAKAY010000167.1:0-216 GCF_038155145.1 Psychrobacter proteolyticus | reverse complement strand
AATCAACGAAATGATGTTCCAAGGCCGATTATAGATAAAATACAAATGACATTAGGGTATACACCTAGTCTACGCTTTTACAACCACGCGGACAGTCTCATTTCTATAAAAATTGCACTAATGAGAAATAAACCTCTACTTTCAAAACTACTCTGTTATAGATTCTATCTTCAAAATAATTTGCACCCAAAAAATTTAGTCCAAAATAACAAACTT
>NZ_JBAKAY010000166.1:0-216 GCF_038155145.1 Psychrobacter proteolyticus | reverse complement strand
ACTGCGTTTTAGGATGAAGAGCGTTTGGATGAGTTGGCTGAGTTGTTATAAGCCTGTGACATGACCATGGTAGAAGGTATCCAGCTTGCTATTCAGCAATATGGTGATTTGTGGAATCGTCTACGCGCAGTCTACCGCATGAATGGTGGTAAGCCTATCTATAATCAGCGTATTGAAGCTCAAAAAAGCTGGTTTACTAGTAGACAGGATTATCTT
>NZ_JBAKAY010000165.1:0-216 GCF_038155145.1 Psychrobacter proteolyticus | reverse complement strand
TAACTGTAAGTTGTATGCTAAATAGCGCTTAGCATCCTCTAGCACTTGGGTGGGAATACAAGCAATCTTTGCGCCATGTAACCCAAAGCTAGAACTCGCTGCACAATCTTTAATTTGGTGCAATAGCAATAACTGACCAGCAACTTCACTGGCGGATACATGGACATGACGGATATTAGCTTGGTGGTTACCAGTACCCTTGGTGCATTGTGTCAG
>NZ_JBAKAY010000164.1:0-216 GCF_038155145.1 Psychrobacter proteolyticus | reverse complement strand
TTCTATGAGCGTATCTTTAATTTCCGCGAGATTCGCTACTTTGATATCATAGGTGAGTACTCGGGACTAACCAGTAAAGCCATGACTGCACCCGATGTCAAAATCCGTATTCCACTGAATGAAGAAGCCAAACAGGGTGGTGGTCTAATCGAAGAGTACCTAATGCACTTCAATGGCGAAGTTATTCAGCATATTGCGCTAGCGAGTTATGACTTG
>NZ_JBAKAY010000163.1:0-216 GCF_038155145.1 Psychrobacter proteolyticus | reverse complement strand
AGCAAAAATGGGTGAAACGTTAAGCCGTATCCGACCTACTTTGAACTATGGTGATTTTGCTGAAACTGATATCGTTATCGAAGCGGTCGTAGAAATTCCAAACGTGAAGCGTGCGGTACTAAAAGAAGTAGAAGGTCTAGTAAAAGATGACTGTATCCTAGCGTCAACCACCTCGACTATCTCTATTACGTTCCTCGCAGAAGCGCTTGAGCGTCC
>NZ_JBAKAY010000162.1:0-216 GCF_038155145.1 Psychrobacter proteolyticus | reverse complement strand
GCTACTCCTAAAGAGTAGCTCGCGTTAATCAACCCGTTGTCCTTCACCACTAATTCTCACATTGGTATACCTCAGATAAACCGTATTAATCAATACCTGATAGTACACCCTTAGAATACATATTTAAACTACGTATCTATTACCTAGACAAACGTAATCAATGCCCTAGCTAAAAATACTATTTTACATAGACAAACGTATTCAATAGCCTAGACA
>NZ_JBAKAY010000161.1:0-216 GCF_038155145.1 Psychrobacter proteolyticus | reverse complement strand
TAAATAATCCACCAGTGAAGTCTATCTTCAGCGTGCTCAGCCAAACCATCATTGAAAGCAGCCAAATAAGCAAACTGACAAACCCGATGGTATCGAAAGGGCTTATTTTATCATGTGAGCGTATGTCAGGTATTAACCACCACACAATCGCCATGACCGCCGCACTGAGTGGTAAGGTAATGGCAAACAGTGTCCACCACCCAAACTGCTCAACCA
>NZ_JBAKAY010000160.1:0-217 GCF_038155145.1 Psychrobacter proteolyticus | reverse complement strand
TACATACATCGGACCTAGAGAGTATATTATGCGTAAAGATATCCATACTAATTACCAAGAAGTTTTGTTCCACGACACTAACGCTGACGAGTTCTTTTTGACTCGCTCAACTGCTAAGACTAAATCGACTCGTCAATACGAAGGTAAAGAATACCAATACTACACACTTGATATCTCAAGTGAGTCGCATCCATTCTATACTGGTGAGCAAAGTAAA
>NZ_JBAKAY010000159.1:0-217 GCF_038155145.1 Psychrobacter proteolyticus | reverse complement strand
CTTTGGTAAGCGTATGGCACCGAATGGCGGCACTGAGTATAAGGTTGCCTCTGAATCAGTTGCCTTGACAGGTTCTGGCTTTACTATCGTACGTGATGTAAAACAAGGCGAAGCAATTTTCATTGATTTGAACCATAAGCTACATACGTATCAGTGCGACGAGCAAAAAGAATACACTCCTTGTATCTTTGATTATGTTTACTTTGCTCGTCCAGAT
>NZ_JBAKAY010000158.1:0-217 GCF_038155145.1 Psychrobacter proteolyticus | reverse complement strand
CGAAATTCGTAAGCTTGAAGACCCGACAGCACGTCCAATACGTGAACAGATCCCTGCTCGTACGCATCGCGGTGTTGAACTGAATAAGCTAAAAGATATCTACTATTTTGCAGCAGATCAAAAATACTTCAAAGTACGTCACAAAGATGGCATGGTATAGATTGATGAAACGCTAAAATAGTTAGAGCAAGAGTTTGATGATAGTCTGTACCGAGTA
>NZ_JBAKAY010000157.1:0-217 GCF_038155145.1 Psychrobacter proteolyticus | reverse complement strand
GCCACCACAAGCGACCAGACCGTCGAAATCACGTAGATTGATACGTCCACTGAGTAGATCGCTCATGTGGACATCGACCGCTTCAAAGACAGCTTGGGTAAAGCCTGCTGCCATTTCCGTCTGACCATTGACGCCTTGATCACTCAAGATAGCGACTCTTGGTCTGCTGTTATCAGAATCAGCGCTACTGTTTACATACGGCTCTTCAACTTTTTGA
>NZ_JBAKAY010000156.1:0-217 GCF_038155145.1 Psychrobacter proteolyticus | reverse complement strand
TGAGCCATCGGGCGTAGTGGTTACCTGTCATAATGAGCTTATTCAACTTGGTAACTAAGCCACGGCGATGAATATGCTACGTGCTAAGCTTTATGAGCTAGAGATGCAAAATCGTATGGAATCACAGCAAGCGGTCGAAGACGGTAAGTCTGATGTTGGCTGCGGCAGTCAAATTCGCTCTAACGTGCTTGATGACTCTCGTATCAAGGAATTCCGT
>NZ_JBAKAY010000155.1:0-217 GCF_038155145.1 Psychrobacter proteolyticus | reverse complement strand
CGGCTACCACGCCATCGAATTCCTGCTCTGGGGCCAGGACATGCATGGCTTCGAGCCTGGCGCAGGCGAGCGTCCGGCGTCGGACTATGCCAAGGGAGAGGACTGCACCGGCGGCAACTGTGACCGCCGTGGCGCCTACCTGCTGGCGGCCAATGACCTGCTGATCAATGACCTGGAATACATGGTCGGCCAGTGGGCACAGGGCGACAAGGACAAC
>NZ_JBAKAY010000154.1:0-217 GCF_038155145.1 Psychrobacter proteolyticus | reverse complement strand
CAGTCTAAATGAAGTTGTCAAATTCAATGTATCTTTGACTGACTTGAGTGATTTTGGTGTCTTGATCGAAGTGTTTGTCGCGAATCTAAGCGAGCCATACCCTGCCCGCGCTGCCGTTCAAGTAGCTGCTCTACCTTAAGGTGGCGTGGTAGAAATCGAGTCTATTCTTTATATCGAGTAAGATGATATATGATGCTTAATATTAGTTACTAATTGT
>NZ_JBAKAY010000153.1:0-217 GCF_038155145.1 Psychrobacter proteolyticus | reverse complement strand
TTTCGGTGAGCGCGGTACGATGGGCAAGATAAAAGCAATCACTTATGCTCGTGAAAAGAACGTTCCATACTTAGGTATTTGCCTTGGTATGCAGGTGGCAGTAATCGAGTATGCACGTAACGTACTTAACATAAACGCCAACTCTTCTGAGTTTGATCGTAAAACATCTGAGCCTATCATTGGTCTGATCACTGAGTGGTTAGATGAGCGCGGCGAG
>NZ_JBAKAY010000152.1:0-218 GCF_038155145.1 Psychrobacter proteolyticus | reverse complement strand
CGAACCGATAGCCCCTTGAACCACCAGAGGGTCGAGCGAAAGATCGTCAGCAAGTGAGCAAGGACGAAATCATGACAATAAAGTAGAACGGCAGGACGAGAGGACGAGAGGACGAGAGGACGAGAGGACGAGAGGACGAGAGCAGAAGGGTAGCGCTCGAGAAAGGACAACAGACCATGAGCGCTGCCATCGCTCTGAAAGAACGCAAAGAAGCCAGC
>NZ_JBAKAY010000151.1:0-218 GCF_038155145.1 Psychrobacter proteolyticus | reverse complement strand
ACGAAAAGTTTATCTCTCTCAATTCTGGTAAGAGCAAAACGATAACAGTAGAAATGCTAGAGATAACTAACGTCAGTACCATACCGATAAAAATAGAATCCTTGCAGTGTTTAAAAAGTAACGTCAGTGCCTTACCTGCATTTTTACTTGCCTTCGGCTTTACGAGCGCTAAAAAGAAAGGCGACTCTCCAACCAATCGCCATACCAATAACGGCAAA
>NZ_JBAKAY010000150.1:0-218 GCF_038155145.1 Psychrobacter proteolyticus | reverse complement strand
CTACGTTATTTTCGTAATCAACAACTGATGTATTACGGCCAACGAGGATTTCACCATAGTTATCATTATTCAAGCCTAAGAAAGTATCTCGGCTTTTGAATGCAATATTGTTATCATCACCTGGATTACCATCAATATTGATACCCACTTCGTACTGATAGATTACATCAGTATTAGCTGTAATTGCTTCAGAACCTTTGAAACCAATACGTGAAGAA
>NZ_JBAKAY010000149.1:0-219 GCF_038155145.1 Psychrobacter proteolyticus | reverse complement strand
TCATTAGTAATAATCATATCTGTATCAAAAACGGAGTCAGATAGTTTGTCTTTGGTAGAAACACTACTTGGTACTGTAAGAAGGTCGTTAGAGTGTACATAGCTCGCTAACACTTGCACGTGCGGATTACGAGATTCAAAGCTCACAATGATATCGTCCAAAGGTATCTGTAAGTTCTCCTCTGCTCGAATGTATAAAACCCTGTCAGCAATCTCTCTT
>NZ_JBAKAY010000148.1:0-219 GCF_038155145.1 Psychrobacter proteolyticus | reverse complement strand
GTTGATAACGGCATCGCTCAAACCTTGATGTCACGTGAGAAAGCTAAACGTGTTGAAACTTGGAACTTCCTTCAAAAAATCGCTGATAACGATGAAATCGTTAAAGGTATTATCTCAAGCAAAGATAAAGGCGGTTACACTGTAGATATCGGTTCAGTACGCGAGTACTTACCAGGTTCATTCGTAGATGTACGTCCTATCCGTGATACAACGCATCTT
>NZ_JBAKAY010000147.1:0-219 GCF_038155145.1 Psychrobacter proteolyticus | reverse complement strand
ATAAAAACGAGCTGTTGTTTCAGTCAAATCCAGGTCTAGCGTGTGCACTATGGTTTAACGATAAACTTGTAAAAGTTAATAGCAGCTTAGTTGAAGAGTATGAGATGTCAACTGAAGCGCTTGATGATAGTTGTAATGAAATAACCGCTGATAATTCATCATCGAAAAGTAATGATGATAGCGAACCAACAGATAATGAGCTTGATTTAATGGTATATA
>NZ_JBAKAY010000146.1:0-219 GCF_038155145.1 Psychrobacter proteolyticus | reverse complement strand
GCGGTTGCGTACTGAGTGTCGCTATTGGAGTGCGCAGCGCTTGAGCGATATTGTCTGAAAACCGAGACAATGACTCAAACTTTCTTTCAAGCTTGGCCATCATCGAATTGTAAGATTCTGCTAATGGTCGCAGATCTAACGGCATATAGCTGACCGTGACTCTATCATCCAATCTGTCAGGATTCATTCTTTACATTTTTTAGACGATGGTCGACAAAG
>NZ_JBAKAY010000145.1:0-219 GCF_038155145.1 Psychrobacter proteolyticus | reverse complement strand
GTTATGTCCGTCATGAGCATTCTTATCATGTATTTGGTCGCCATAATCTCATGGTGTATTATGCGCAAGACTATAGCAGTTCGCTGAGCGCAGAGAATGTTCGGCTCTCTTATAAGGATTTATTGACAGATATTAATGTCCAGTTACAAGAGCCAGTAATCGACGATTTATTTTTACTGGGCGTAGAGTTTAGACCATGCGAAGGCAGTGTAAAAACTG
>NZ_JBAKAY010000144.1:0-219 GCF_038155145.1 Psychrobacter proteolyticus | reverse complement strand
GTCTATGGATGATTGCTGCATATGAATTAAAATCCGGTAATTAAAAGTCAAAGATAAAGTCTATTTCTATTCTATCATGTTCGATATCATCAAACACATAGCACTATCTATATGTTTGATGATAATAGCAATCTCTATTTATTAAGTTGGTCACGGCACGAATGTCAATAGACTCTTCTTTAAAACAAAGTATTTTTGTTCGTAACTATGCTGGGCTAC
>NZ_JBAKAY010000143.1:0-219 GCF_038155145.1 Psychrobacter proteolyticus | reverse complement strand
AAAACTTGATTCTGCTACGCTTTGATAACCACGCCCTGGAGTCTGGTACTAGCGATTGATATGCTCTGCTAGCAGTCGCAGATAATTGGCTTTATCAATTGCACCTGACGCTAGCAACATGAAATCATCGATATAAGACGTAAACCCTTCGAACACCCAAAGTAAAGGCGTAAATGCTTCACGACGCAAATCGACATCGATCATGACATCACGACGTAC
>NZ_JBAKAY010000142.1:0-219 GCF_038155145.1 Psychrobacter proteolyticus | reverse complement strand
CGCCTATTGACCAGTCAGGTTGAACCTTGTCATCAGAGCGGCAGAGTAGAAGCATGTTCATGATATGTAAGGGCTTCGGTGACGTTGTAGAAAAGTCAGGGTCAGCTTTTTCTACACTGAGCG
Source organism: Psychrobacter proteolyticus (assembly GCF_038155145.1). Lineage (GTDB taxonomy): Bacteria > Pseudomonadota > Gammaproteobacteria > Pseudomonadales > Moraxellaceae > Psychrobacter > Psychrobacter proteolyticus_B. The sequence continues at coordinate 96 of NZ_JBAKAY010000142.1, read as the reverse complement.
CACCTTTATTGAGAACAGCTTCATCAATAGAATCCTTATCTAGCTGACTATCTTTCGGTAACAGGTGCAATGTGCGATATGGTGAAAAATTGTCAT
>NZ_JBAKAY010000141.1:0-219 GCF_038155145.1 Psychrobacter proteolyticus | reverse complement strand
CGTCATGAATAAAGCCAAATACCTCTGCACTAATCGTACTAAAAGTCGTCAATCCGCCCAAAAAACCAGTTATCACAAACACGCGAACATGATCAGATAAGTTGCTACCCATGCGCTCAAACCATACTAGCGCGAGCCCAATCAGCAGCCCACCTAAGATATTGGCGCTCAGCGTTCCGAGTGGCACCCAGCCGTGCGAGGCATTAAAACGCGATAACC
>NZ_JBAKAY010000140.1:0-220 GCF_038155145.1 Psychrobacter proteolyticus | reverse complement strand
ATTAAGTCGTTTGATCTGCTCTCTTTAAATTGAGATGATTGAGCTGCTCATCGATTCGAGACTTTTCTTTTATTAACATCTCAGCTTATTTACATACATCGATGGTGCCGTGCTTTTTACGAAATTCATTGAACTGAGCTTCAGAGGGGTCGAATTTTTCTTTTAATGCTGGAATCTGCGTTTCCATGAAACCCAATGTTTTGGTCGTTTCTTCCGTACC
>NZ_JBAKAY010000139.1:0-220 GCF_038155145.1 Psychrobacter proteolyticus | reverse complement strand
ATCTCGTTCTCCCTACTGGATTTAACTTTCATCATCGAATTAATGCTATCAGCTGTCTATACTCTTGTCACATTTTAGAAAAGTACTACATGCTAGACGGTGGAGACAAGCCTAGCAGACTAAGGCCATTTGCCATTACCTGTCTAACGGCTTTTGAGAGACGCAAACGTGCTTTCATTAAGTCTAGCTCATCCTGACTTGGGGTTTCACCTTACGTCAA
>NZ_JBAKAY010000138.1:0-220 GCF_038155145.1 Psychrobacter proteolyticus | reverse complement strand
AAATTGCTCATAATAGTGGCTCACAAAACATAAGGGCTTATAAAAAAAAGAACTGCAATATCAATTTAATAACATTGAGTTGGCGTCGCATTTTACTATGTACGACACAGAACAGACGTTAATTTTGACTATAAGCATTAATGATAAAAACTACGATAGTCATACTAGTACTTATCAGTCTATACTAGGTGCTTAAGGCATGTAAAGTAGCTAACGCTAC
>NZ_JBAKAY010000137.1:0-220 GCF_038155145.1 Psychrobacter proteolyticus | reverse complement strand
AATCGTTCGCTTCTGCTTATATATGATTCGTAATAAGCCAAACTATAACGTACGTCAGGGCATGTTCGAAATCTGAACATTTAACTTAAATTCTGTTTAGAAGAATGCTTGAATACCTGTCTGTGCACGGCCTAGGATAAGCGCATGTATATCATGTGTACCCTCGTAAGTATTGACGGCTTCCAAGTTCTTCACGTGACGGATGATATGGAATTCATCA
>NZ_JBAKAY010000136.1:0-220 GCF_038155145.1 Psychrobacter proteolyticus | reverse complement strand
GGCGCCGGGCACCAGCCCAGCCAGCTGAGTACTGCCGCCATCGATCAGCTTCATGCGCTGACCGAGGCAGATCTCGTTGGAATCCCGATCACAGGCGAGAATCTCGCCGCGATGACCCGCCGCACGCAATGCGGCGGCAAGCGAGCCACCGATCAACCCCAGCCCGACCAGCAGGATACGCCGCTCGCCGGCCAGCCGCTCCGAGGACAGCATGTCCGCC
>NZ_JBAKAY010000135.1:0-220 GCF_038155145.1 Psychrobacter proteolyticus | reverse complement strand
TAATGTATATCAATATAAAAAGATAAACAGTCCTGATGATAGTCTTATGAGCGCACAATGAACACCAATATCAAGTATCCCATATTTAATAAATGAGCCTCGAATACTCCAGAACCCTGCGCCAAAATCATACATCTCATCAGTCATCAACATTGCTCCTTAAGAGTTCATTTATTCAATCGTTGTACTTGTTTGTAGCACGCTATAATCAGTTCAATAT
>NZ_JBAKAY010000134.1:0-220 GCF_038155145.1 Psychrobacter proteolyticus | reverse complement strand
GGCAGCGAACTGACCTGAGGCTTTAGCATCACTAGGCGCTTTGAAAATTCGCCACACAACTTGGCAAGCTGCACCGCAATCTGACTCGTTCATAGAATCTTTATCAAACGTATATAACGTCATATGGTTGGTATCATCTACCAACACCCCATTCTTACTAGTGACTGGTGCTGTATTTTTGCTCGTTGACTGTACTTCATGCGTTCGTGACAAATCATTG
>NZ_JBAKAY010000133.1:0-221 GCF_038155145.1 Psychrobacter proteolyticus | reverse complement strand
TGAAGATGAATCAGTTTGGGCGGTACCTCACAAGAATTAAGCGATAACTTGTCTCGCAAAGACTTACTCATTTTGGTCATTTGCTCAACTCAAGTGATTAAGTGGATTTTTGAGCATGGCGTGACAGATTTTGAGGAAATGACCAATTTGAGTAATTCGTTGAGAGACAAGTTATCGGTTAATGCTTGTGTGGTACCGGCCAAAGTGATTGATCGTCAATA
>NZ_JBAKAY010000132.1:0-221 GCF_038155145.1 Psychrobacter proteolyticus | reverse complement strand
AGTTCTAGCCGTATAGGTTTAGAAACGGCACTTCGTAAACTAATTGCAATTAATGAGGCTGAACTACTTGTCATAATTTAAAGATAGTAAGTAAAATGATTCTAAGCTAGGGCATACACGTATATTTGCAGAAGGTAATGTGGCTATAAATACATCTGAACTTCATGGAACTATATATGTAGGCTTTGGAAGTTATATAAACACAGGAGCAAAATAGAGTA
>NZ_JBAKAY010000131.1:0-221 GCF_038155145.1 Psychrobacter proteolyticus | reverse complement strand
GGTTAACAGTACTGCAAAGCATTTTTTGAGCTTCTGCGGTGATAATGCCTGAGCGACTTTTTCGCCTAGCTTGGCGGTGAATAAGCTCATGATGCTAATGACCAAAAAAGCATAGATGTGAACAAAGCCAATCGTATAGGGCACATCACCTTGCTCCTGCATGCCACAGAACATAAATCCTAGCGCGCCTGCAATCGAGATATGCAATCCACAAGCTGCTG
>NZ_JBAKAY010000130.1:0-221 GCF_038155145.1 Psychrobacter proteolyticus | reverse complement strand
CTATGAACCCATCGCCACTTGTCGTTTATGACATGACGTTTATGCAAGATTTGGCGGCGCTAGATGTAGCAGTCGATCGTATGCCAGGTGGTCTACTACTAAAGAATCTACACTCAGAAACACAGCCTGAACCAAAATCGGTAGGAACTGTATTTGAGCCGGATCTTGAAGCGTTCAATGCAATGCAGCCGCATGCTATTTTGGTTGGTTCACGCATGGCA
>NZ_JBAKAY010000129.1:0-221 GCF_038155145.1 Psychrobacter proteolyticus | reverse complement strand
ATTTACGACTATTTCCTTGTCAATCCCGCTCATAGTAGATTAGGTACATTTGCGCTTGATTTACTCGTACTAGGATTAAACTGAACCAACTATAATCGTACGTTCGCTATTGGTGACGATTCATGTCTCAATTGCTTTCATGCAAAATAGCAAACGTAGTGCACTTCTTCCTAGTAATGACTGACTATTACGCTGTTGCGTAAAAACTCTCGCCTGCGGCT
>NZ_JBAKAY010000128.1:0-221 GCF_038155145.1 Psychrobacter proteolyticus | reverse complement strand
CGCATGGCGGCCTAGCATTTGGTTTGGATCGTTTGATTATGTTGATGCTAGGCGCAAGCTCTATCCGTGACGTTATCGCCTTCCCAAAAACCAAAACAGCAGATTGCCCATTAACTCAAGCACCAGCTGGCGTTGATAGCAAACAATAACGTGAGCTAGGTATCCGTGTGCGTGAAAAAGCACAGGCTGATACCAACAAGCATGCTGAATAAATCGTTTGA
>NZ_JBAKAY010000127.1:0-221 GCF_038155145.1 Psychrobacter proteolyticus | reverse complement strand
GTGTTCAATGATCGATGTCTGAATGTGATCACCAAAAACTGGCGCAAATACGAACAATCACCACATGCCATAAATGATAGATGGGATACCAGCCATCAACTCAATGGCGATACCAAGTGGCTTTTTGAGGAACTTAGGGCACATCTCTGTTAAAAATATCTCAATACCGAATCTGACTGGAACCGCGATAATAATAGCGATAAATGAGGTGACTAAGGTAC
>NZ_JBAKAY010000126.1:0-221 GCF_038155145.1 Psychrobacter proteolyticus | reverse complement strand
CACTGATTAGGGCGCCTGTGATGGGCGACATGTTGAACATGGACTGCATGACAAGACCGGCACCGCCAATATTACCAATATTAAAAGCCAGACCACCCGCAATGATTAATAAAGCGAGCAAGTAACCAACACCAGGAAACACCAAGTTTGCGATTTCCTGTGCACGTTTTTTGGAGACCGCTAATACTCGCCAAACGTTAAGCTGGACGCCGATGTCCATA
>NZ_JBAKAY010000125.1:0-222 GCF_038155145.1 Psychrobacter proteolyticus | reverse complement strand
GTGACTAAGAATTAACACTTAGTATATGGTCGAGCTTTAATCATCGCTATTCTTTACCCCTAGCTATTTTCGCAGCTTAACATCTAGCTTAATCGCTGAATTTAGCCTCATTGATAGTTATTTATTCAATTTTTAAAATATAATATTTAATATATTAATATTAACGGATGTATGGTGGCCTGCTGTTGGTTATTCTTTATATAAGCATTTGTCATCGCTCAA
>NZ_JBAKAY010000124.1:0-222 GCF_038155145.1 Psychrobacter proteolyticus | reverse complement strand
ACGGCCAGTAAGCGTTGGTATCTTGGCTTTTACCTCACTGCGGAATTCACCTTCCAACTTTGCTAATTTTGCATAGCCTTGCGGGATTAATGTCTCAAGACGTGCACGTAATAGACGTGCGAATACTGGCGCTTTACCATTTGATGAGATACCAATCACAATGGGATTGAGATCGATAATGGCTGGAAAGATAAAGTCACATAAATGCGGGGTATCGACCAC
>NZ_JBAKAY010000123.1:0-222 GCF_038155145.1 Psychrobacter proteolyticus | reverse complement strand
GGTTTCTAGCTCACGACCATATAGTCGGCGAATGACAATGCGCTCAATAATCATACCGATGATGGCCCTAACTAAAAAAGCAGCCGGAATACCAGCAAGCAAATACCAACCTGCCATATTCGGTATATAACCTTGAAAGAAATTTTCAACCATATAAGTGGTATACGCGCCAATCATGATTAGCTCACCATGCGCCATATAGATGACGCCGAGCAAACCAAA
>NZ_JBAKAY010000122.1:0-223 GCF_038155145.1 Psychrobacter proteolyticus | reverse complement strand
GCTCATGGCGGATCACTTCTATTAGGACGCTTTGATTAATGCTCTTTTATTCTTGGCAAATAAAACGATAAGGCGATATTAGCAAACAACTTTGCTAGTTAAGCAGACTCGGTCTGTCTACCTGCTACCAACTGCTTACCGCACTTCCCCAGTAGACGCTGTACCAAATGTGAGCGATATACACGGCTGGCTCTGACATCAGTCATAGGCGTAACGTCTGCAG
>NZ_JBAKAY010000121.1:0-223 GCF_038155145.1 Psychrobacter proteolyticus | reverse complement strand
TGGCAATACGTTTATCAAACTGTCCTCAATAACCCTACTGTCGCTTAGCGTCAATCTAGTGTGTTGCCAGAATTTTAAAAATCTAACTGGCGCCAAAGATGGTGAGGCAGTAGAAACAGCTTAAAAATCAGAGGAAGGGTATTATAACGAGGCCGTCAATCAGTTTGACAAAGGTCACTATATCCAAGGTATCGAAGAGCTGACCAATCTGCGTTCATTCTAC
>NZ_JBAKAY010000120.1:0-223 GCF_038155145.1 Psychrobacter proteolyticus | reverse complement strand
GGCTTCACCGCTGTAACTCGTACCACACCGATCGTGCGCTCCAAAAACCCACCTTCGCAATAGCTAAAGTAAAACTCCCATAGGCGGATAAAGGCTTCGTCATAGCCAAGCGCTTGAATCTCTGCACGCTGGGCCATAAAGGCAGCACGCCAGTCACGCAGCGTGTACGCATAATCAAAGCAATAATCATGCAATTGTTTGACGACCATATCGGTCTGCTCAG
>NZ_JBAKAY010000119.1:0-223 GCF_038155145.1 Psychrobacter proteolyticus | reverse complement strand
GCTGGCGTTACTCGTAGGTACTGTACTTGGGGTGATGCAGGTTTTAATCAGAAACTAAATTAGAAATGTCGTAAAGGACCCAGAGCATCTAGAATATAAAACGGGAATTCCTGTCATTGCAACGATTCCACGTTCGACCTCGATAACTAATTTAGGTAGGAACAAAAAAAATACTGGCCGAATGCTTGCGCAATTTGATTACAATGGCTAGAGTTATGAAGCA
>NZ_JBAKAY010000118.1:0-223 GCF_038155145.1 Psychrobacter proteolyticus | reverse complement strand
GTGGCATCGGGAAATTGATGTTGTAGCCCTCACATTCGCCTATGCCTTATTCAAACGCATGCCCTGTCACTGCTGGATAAAAATTAACGGGGTCCCCATGTACTGAAGTATAAAGCACGTCTTTGCGGGCGTAGAATATTTCTTGGATCCACTGTCCGTGATGCATGTCCGTATCTATAATGGCGATTTTTGCGTATTTCTGACGTAGATGTTCGGCGATGAT
>NZ_JBAKAY010000117.1:0-223 GCF_038155145.1 Psychrobacter proteolyticus | reverse complement strand
AGTTAGCGAGGTCAAAAATAAGGTTGCAGCGACCATCGGTCCGACTGTATGCGAACAGGATGGGCCGATGCCGATTTTAAATAAATCAAAAACACTGATCATAATAAGTCTCCAAAAATTTTAAGCGCTTTAGCCTATTTTATCTCTGGCATTGGGCGCTTTTGTGAAAAATATAATAGACAGCCATCGCGCCCACCTATCAATGGTGACTAGGAGCGATGGC
>NZ_JBAKAY010000116.1:0-224 GCF_038155145.1 Psychrobacter proteolyticus | reverse complement strand
TGCGTTTATTCACTTTGCGTTTATTCATTGCGCTTTTATTCATAGGGGATCCGTGCCCATATTTGTGAAAGTGTCAGTCCTGACACTAAATGCCATACACCCCTGAATGCCGTAATCAGCATCATGCCGCCTGCTTCTGGGAAAATAGTAAATAAATTAACCAGTCCTAGCCCTGAGTTTTGTCTTCCTACTTCTAAAGTCACCGCGCGCCGATCCGCGACTGG
>NZ_JBAKAY010000115.1:0-224 GCF_038155145.1 Psychrobacter proteolyticus | reverse complement strand
TTTAGACATTCAAGTGCGTATCTGCCCACAGACTAATTGCGCTTGAAGGTTTATATATGGCCGGTAGTGGTGACGATACAATGTTTGTGCCTCAATGCGAGCCAGAAGGTTTCCGTAAGATTACTTACTATCCTGATCGTCCTGATGTGTTGGCGATATTCACTACGCGCCTCGAAGCAGATAAGCGCTATCCTACGTTATTGGACAAAGGTAACTTAGTCGAA
>NZ_JBAKAY010000114.1:0-224 GCF_038155145.1 Psychrobacter proteolyticus | reverse complement strand
TTTGGTCACCATTTATCCCCAAAATAGACCACTGAGTGAAATTTTATCATCGCCCACACGCTTATCAGTTGACATTGAAAGCGATTTGCGATTAATAAGAGAATGGCGTACTCATCCTTAAGTTTTGTATGGGAGGGCATTAATTAGCCTCCATTTGCTTCGGTAAGTGGCCCAACCAGTAGGGCATGGAAAATAGGATCATCATTTTATGAGTCAAACCCAAC
>NZ_JBAKAY010000113.1:0-224 GCF_038155145.1 Psychrobacter proteolyticus | reverse complement strand
TCACCAGGGAAGCCAATAATAAAGTCGCTCGACAAGTGAATATCTGGAAGAATGGCTTTTAGCTTATTAATCTGATTGATATAAACATCGTTTGTATGGTTGCGCTTCATCGCTGCCAAAATAGCATTTGAGCCACTTTGAACCGTTAGATGTAAGTGCGATACTAGCTCTGGCAATTGGGCATATTCATCAATGATGTCATCAGTGAACTCTAGTGGATGGCT
>NZ_JBAKAY010000112.1:0-224 GCF_038155145.1 Psychrobacter proteolyticus | reverse complement strand
TCTCTAAGCTTTCAGTCAATGCTAATACAGCAGCTTCGTCAATTGGTTGGCTAGCAGCTGCGCTAATCAAACCTGCTTCAAAGGCTTTTAGACCAACAATTCTATAAAGAGCACCAGAGTCTAACAACTGATAGCATAACACTTGTGCTAGACGCCATGTAACTGTGCCATTACCAGCGCCACTAGGACCAACGATACAAATAACAGGGTAGCGCACTGATGAT
>NZ_JBAKAY010000111.1:0-224 GCF_038155145.1 Psychrobacter proteolyticus | reverse complement strand
CAGCAGCAGCACGACCAGCAGCAGCAGGTGCAGCAGCAACATCAGCTGTTACGCCGAATTTTTCATCCATGTCGCTGATTAACTCAACGATATCCATTACTGACATTTCAGCGATTTCATTTAACACGTCATCTTTAGATAGTGCCATGAGAACTCTCCGTTATCTGATATAAATTAATTGATTCTAATATCGCCTTGATTGCTTGCCTAATGTGACAATAAAG
>NZ_JBAKAY010000110.1:0-225 GCF_038155145.1 Psychrobacter proteolyticus | reverse complement strand
TTTGTTCGCAGTCTGTTCTGCCTTTGGTACTTGATAAGAATGGTCCTCGCCAATGTAACGATTCTTTCGTCCATTGACACAGCCTGCCGCATTCACCTCATCAAAATACATATTGGCTGCTGCGACTGCAGGATTACCAAATCCAGCAAACGGACCAGATAAATCATTTGCAACGCCTAAGATAATCTCAGTATCGGTCACGCCCTGTACTGGCATATCGCTTGT
>NZ_JBAKAY010000109.1:0-225 GCF_038155145.1 Psychrobacter proteolyticus | reverse complement strand
TTTTTCTTTTGGCGCTCTTGTAGATATTTGGCCTACTTACCAGCTGTAGTCGTTTTACCTGCTCCTTGCAGTCCTGCTAGCAATTAGACAACGGGTGGTTTGCCTGTCATCTCTAACTGCTGATTGTCACTGCCCATCATTTCGGTCAGCTCGTCGTGTACGATTTTGACAAAGGCTTGAGCTGGCGCTAACTCTTTTAGCACCTCAGCACCAAGCGCTTGTTCT
>NZ_JBAKAY010000108.1:0-225 GCF_038155145.1 Psychrobacter proteolyticus | reverse complement strand
TGATCCATTAATATCACGTCATAACGTTCAGGAAATAGAGCAAAAGACTCAATTGCTTGCTGACCATCAGTAACATGAGTGACGGTATGACCACTGTTGGTTAGTGCTTTTTTGGCTATAATCGCATTAACAGTATCATCTTCTACCAACAATATATGACAAGCTCGCTCGTGACTAGGTTCCATCATCGTCATATCGTTAGAGTCTTGCCATACCTCAGATTTG
>NZ_JBAKAY010000107.1:0-225 GCF_038155145.1 Psychrobacter proteolyticus | reverse complement strand
CACCTGTTATTGCCGTATCTGGTACATCGACATAACAAATCTTACCAGCCAATATCCCGCCTTCTACTAGAATACCGGCCGGCACGTTGCTAATTTCTAGACGGGTAAAGCTTTCTGATCCATCTTGATCACGTGAGGTTAATGAAACTGTGACCGAGGCTGTATCATTTGAGCCACTATAGTCGATAGTGTTATTAGGAGCAGTGTCCCCTGGCAATGTTATAG
>NZ_JBAKAY010000106.1:0-225 GCF_038155145.1 Psychrobacter proteolyticus | reverse complement strand
GTACGGCTGTTTGATTAAGGTCGCTATATAGCCTGCCACTATAAAAATAACCGATGGGATGCAGATGCTCATCGACATGGAGAATCGGCGTCATTTTGGGCGCAAGTAATGCTCTAGGATTGCCTGCTGCGCCTGCTAAGGGCGCTGATTTATCTAATAAGGTGACAGTAATACCGCGATTCGCAAGCGACCAAGCTGTGAGCAACCCTGAGACGCCTGCACCAA
>NZ_JBAKAY010000105.1:0-226 GCF_038155145.1 Psychrobacter proteolyticus | reverse complement strand
AAGATGAATGGTAAAAGGGTAAAGAGCAAGCGTATATGAGTATCTTAATACGCATCGGTATTGTAACGACCGTCACTACCTTTTATCTAGGTAGAAAAGGCGGGCAAGCTTTTCATAAAGCCGTCGGTATCTCTCCTGGTGTACTCACGTATCAGGATTACAATGCGCCCTTGTCATTAGCCACAGTAAGTTGGCAGCAGTTAACGTTAAATAAACAGCACTTAAA
>NZ_JBAKAY010000104.1:0-226 GCF_038155145.1 Psychrobacter proteolyticus | reverse complement strand
TCCCATGCGGCATTCGGCGGCTATAACCAATCACGTATCGGCCGCGAAAACCATCTGATGATGCTCGATCATTATCAGCAAACCAAATACATGCTGGTGTCGTACAGCCCTAAAAAAATGGGTTTCTTCTAATCTTATCTGTGAACGCATGACAGTACTTTGAAAACAAATGCAATCTGTCGCATGATAGGTTGCATTTTCACTTTAAGAAGTCGTAAAATGCCAT
>NZ_JBAKAY010000103.1:0-226 GCF_038155145.1 Psychrobacter proteolyticus | reverse complement strand
GCAACTACTATAGTGATGAACTCTTTGTTGCGACGTTCACGTTCTTCTTGTCGCCAAGGTAACAGGTTAATACGAGCCATTTGTCAAAGCTCCTCAACGCAAGACCGCATGCAGCCATTATACTTGGAGCATCAATAGCCAATTGCTCATTATCAATATTTGGTGCAATAGTGATATTAGTAAATGGATTAGCAACACTGACAGTTACACCTAGCTTTTGTTGTGC
>NZ_JBAKAY010000102.1:0-226 GCF_038155145.1 Psychrobacter proteolyticus | reverse complement strand
CAGAAAGCGTCAGGCATTAAATGTGTATACGTGGCAATCGGACAGAAACCTTCGACTATCGCTAACGTAGTACGTAAGCTTGAGCAAACTGGCGCACTAGAATAAACCACTGTTGTGGTTGCTTCAGCATCAGAGCCTGCAGCACTTCAGAATATCGCACCGTACTCAGGTTGTACGATCGGCGAATACTTCCGTGACAGAGGCGAAGACGCACTGATTGTATTTG
>NZ_JBAKAY010000101.1:0-226 GCF_038155145.1 Psychrobacter proteolyticus | reverse complement strand
ACAAGATTCGAGATTCGATGACGATTGATAGTTTGATTCTGCCAAATGATATCCAGTAGCCTTAAGATGATACGAGATGTTCAATGTTAAATTGGATCGGTATTGCCGCAATTAATATGGCTATTGCTGATGCTCTGGGCGCGTTTGGTGCGCATGGTTTAGCAGGCCGCCTCAGCATCCAACAGCTTGAATGGTGGCATACGGCAACGCAGTATTTGTTAGTACA
>NZ_JBAKAY010000100.1:0-226 GCF_038155145.1 Psychrobacter proteolyticus | reverse complement strand
ACGCTTTTAGATTAGCAATGTTCGTCTCTAAATAACCTTCATTTTAGTAATAATATCGGTAGGTTATGTAAAGTTTGTAGTTACTGTTGATATCTCATAGCTCTTTTTCTTTAATAGATGATATTTTCAAAATAGATTTATATTTCTGAATGCAACGTTATTTAACTGAGAGTTCTTAAAGTAAGCGCTGTTTACCTGAATGTCCTTTTATTGAATACTCTTTTAC
>NZ_JBAKAY010000099.1:0-227 GCF_038155145.1 Psychrobacter proteolyticus | reverse complement strand
GCTTAAGAAGTCACCTGACAGTAAGACTGCTAATGTCGCCATAATCGGTGGTAGGATCAGCACAGAATAACCGCGATAAGCAAAGATCATGAGTAATAATAGGGTAATGACAATAGCTAGTGTACTAAACATGACGGCCCTCCTGGGCAAAAAAATAAGGCAGCGAGTATGCCGTGCTTGTCGAGGTAGGTCAATAAAAGTAATCAACATAAGCCTATTTCATCAGT
>NZ_JBAKAY010000098.1:0-227 GCF_038155145.1 Psychrobacter proteolyticus | reverse complement strand
ATTTGGCCAATTGTCGAGCCACATAAGAGCGTTCTTGTGGTAATACTTCATTCGGTACCGGAAACGCGCGACCTAAGATTTCAACTCTTTTGCTATCATCGACCATACAGACGAACTTGTTTGAAGCTGCTGCCAGAATCTTTTCGCGAGTCAATGGACCGCCGCCGCCTTTGATAAGTTGCTAGTGCTCGTTAACTTCATCAGCACCATCGATATATACTTCTATC
>NZ_JBAKAY010000097.1:0-227 GCF_038155145.1 Psychrobacter proteolyticus | reverse complement strand
ACGACTCATACATAAACTTATAATACTTTATGTCCAGGATTTATAACAACGATAAGGAAGCTCTCATGAGTTATATTTTTGATTTAAAAGACACCCTTTCTGTTGCTGGCAAGGAGCATGCCTACTACAGCCTTCCAAAGCTGAGCGAAACTTACGAGCATATGAAGACTCTACAATTTTGTATGAAAGTGGTATTAGAAAACCTATTGCGTAACGAAGATGGCGGC
>NZ_JBAKAY010000096.1:0-227 GCF_038155145.1 Psychrobacter proteolyticus | reverse complement strand
TTTATCAGTATGTGAATACATAGTTTATCACTCAAGAATTTCTAGCTAATTGAGCAGCAACTTGAATTGTTGACATGGACTTGTCTACTTTTTTATAGAGCCTTAACTTATTTCAATATTTAAGGACACTAATCTTGACAGTAGATAAACCTTGGCTTGCTCAATATCGAGAAAACGTACCCAAGACGATTAATCCTGTTCTATATGAAAGCCTCATAGAGTTATAT
>NZ_JBAKAY010000095.1:0-227 GCF_038155145.1 Psychrobacter proteolyticus | reverse complement strand
GTAGAAGTGAATACAACATGGCACTAGGTGAGCGACGCGCACAAGCTGCACGTAACAACCTAGCTGCTCAAGGTGTCACTGCAAACAACATCCGAGTTATTAGATATGGTGAAGAACGCCCTGCAGCAGCTGGTAACACAGAAGACTCGTATGCACAAAACAGTCGTGCTGAGCTGTCTTACTAAATTGTTAATTAGCTTTATTTATAACGTTCGACTATTAAATAA
>NZ_JBAKAY010000094.1:0-227 GCF_038155145.1 Psychrobacter proteolyticus | reverse complement strand
ATACCTAAAATTAAGGTCCTTCAACTCGCTCAATAGGAAAGTTACCTACGACTTTTCTCGTAATACCGAGTTTTTTAGCTGCAACATAAGATAAATCTAATACACGGTTACCATGGAATTGGCCACGATCGTTCACTTTTACCACGACACATTTACCATTGGTCTTGTTAGTAACTTTGACATATCAATAAAATGGTAATGAGAGATGCGCTGCAGTTAAACCGTTC
>NZ_JBAKAY010000093.1:0-227 GCF_038155145.1 Psychrobacter proteolyticus | reverse complement strand
ACGCCAAAAGCTTTAGAGACTTATGGTGTCAACAGCGAAGACTATGATAATGATGAGGCCATGTTTGATTTGGTTCATGAAATGCGTGCTCGGATCATGACATGTGACTGTTTTGATAGTGAGCGTGTACTTGGCGCAATTTTGTTTTAAGACACCATGGAGCGCGAAGTCAACTGTAAGTCGACGTCTAATTACCTATGGGAACATAAAAATATCGTACCATTTTT
>NZ_JBAKAY010000092.1:0-228 GCF_038155145.1 Psychrobacter proteolyticus | reverse complement strand
CATGACGACGCGTACGGTTCAACTGCTCAACCTCTTGTGCCAAACGTTGTGCGGTGCTCCAGTCTTAAGTTAATAAGCAATCAATACCGATGAGCATATTATCCATACGCCCAGCTGCATTGATACGTCGGCCTAATACGAAACCGAAATCTTGCGCATGAAGCTGCTTGGGATCACGGCCCGCTTGCTCACGCAATGCTAATATTCCCATACAGCAGCGGCCTTGAC
>NZ_JBAKAY010000091.1:0-228 GCF_038155145.1 Psychrobacter proteolyticus | reverse complement strand
ATTCATACCAACCGGGCCCGTTCAAAACAGCGCCAGTGGTTTAACAAGCAACACCGTGAAAAGAATAATGAAATAGGTCGCCAAAAGCTTAGCAAAGAGCTTGAGCGCCTATCTGTTCATGCTAATAGTATTGATCTGAACGACTATATTCAACATTTTCATGTCAATACGACCGCCGATATTATCGTGGGTCGAGTGACAGGTGATATTGGCCTGAATCAGGTGACC
>NZ_JBAKAY010000090.1:0-228 GCF_038155145.1 Psychrobacter proteolyticus | reverse complement strand
CTGCTCGCCCTCGCCCGCAAATACTTGATACGGCTCGATATTAGGATGCTGTATACCCAACCTTGGCGGTATCTTATCGGAAGCCAAATGATTCATGCCGACATTGGCCAGGATAGCCAGTGCACTGTCGAGCAATGCCACATCGACATGTTTACCAACACACGTATTTTGAGTCGCCTATAGTGCCGCCTGAATACCAATCGTCAACTGCAAACCTGCAAACAAATC
>NZ_JBAKAY010000089.1:0-228 GCF_038155145.1 Psychrobacter proteolyticus | reverse complement strand
CTGAATCTGCTCGTGCATATCTTCGCTATAGGAGTCAATGACGTGAAATAACAAATCTGCTTCTAGCGTTTCTTCTAGAGTTGCATGAAAATACTCAACCAACTCATGCGGCAGATGACGGACTAAACCAACCGTATCGACCAAGACGACACGACCAAATCCCTGCCAGTCTAAACGGCGTAGAGTAGGATATAGCGTCGCAAATAGTTTGTCAGCAGCGTAGATGTT
>NZ_JBAKAY010000088.1:0-228 GCF_038155145.1 Psychrobacter proteolyticus | reverse complement strand
CACGTTATACTGCTGCAAGCTGTGTAGGTACGGGTATCTTACTTATTGCTGGCGCGGCGCATTATGTCCTACAAGACTCTGGTGGCGTAATGGCTTTCTTGTTTCCAGCAGTACTCATATTAATTGTGTTATGGTTCAATCATCGTTATCTCAGTCAAAATCCAGAGAACACATCAACTAATAAAGTTTCGAAACACGGGCTACTGTATTTGTTTGATTGGCAACAGG
>NZ_JBAKAY010000087.1:0-229 GCF_038155145.1 Psychrobacter proteolyticus | reverse complement strand
CGATTTTTTTACCTTTTAAATCTTTTAAGCTATTAATACCTGAATTTTTTTTAACTAAGATTTCTGATTTATAATCTTTTACAAGTTTTTTATTACTAGAACCATCTTCATTCACACCATAACGTTGTGCTTGTAATAATAAATCAGCTGCTTTTTGATCATGTGCTAACGTGTAAGCAGTTGGTGGTAAGAAACCAACATCTACTTTTTTAGATTTCATTGCTTCAAC
>NZ_JBAKAY010000086.1:0-229 GCF_038155145.1 Psychrobacter proteolyticus | reverse complement strand
GTTTTAACACCTTAGCCATCAACGGTAGTACTAAGGTATGAGGAACCTGTTTTAAGACCAGAACGATCAAGTGTCGTTGTATCAGCAAAACCGAATGGAGAGCTTGAGCCCATTTCTACACTACCGTTATTACCTAGGGCTAAATTATTGTTGAGTTCGAACGAGACATCATTATTAGTAGTGTCTTTAGATACAGTGATATTGCTGTTTTTACTATTGAAGTCAACTG
>NZ_JBAKAY010000085.1:0-230 GCF_038155145.1 Psychrobacter proteolyticus | reverse complement strand
TGGTTACTTCACCATAATAATAGGTATCCGTCTCTAATCAAGCTTAAAGATTGTAGTTAACAATCGGGTCACTTCTATTAGTCACACTATCTGGCAATACACCAGTCAAATCCAATGCTTGGGCAATACTCGTATTGTCACTATCTTCTGTCAGTACTTCTTTTTCGATTTTGTAATAGTCACGCAGCGCTTGATAAAGGTCTTTAGATGTCTTGACTTCGATAATCTGT
>NZ_JBAKAY010000084.1:0-230 GCF_038155145.1 Psychrobacter proteolyticus | reverse complement strand
CAGCACGCGGTTCACTGGCTGCATACACCAGCTTGTTTACTCGCGCATTAATTAGAGCACCAATACACTTTGTACAAGGCTCTAAAGTGACATATAGAGTAGTCTGTAGCGGCTGTCGATAGTTTTCTAAACGCGTACTAGCGTCTCTTAATGCAACTATCTCTGCATGAGCAGTAGCATCTTGGCTACTAATAGGTTGATTAAACGCTTGGCCGATAACTTGCTGGTCA
>NZ_JBAKAY010000083.1:0-230 GCF_038155145.1 Psychrobacter proteolyticus | reverse complement strand
GGCTAAGATCTATGCGACGGTTCATTTTGCACGGCCTGCGCTATGTACGGACAATGGCGCGATGATTGGTTATGCAGGTTTTCAGCGCTTACAAGCAGGACAGTCTGATGATTTGGCTGTTAGCTGTATTCCGCGTAGGCCGATCACAGAATTACCAGCCGTATAAATGAGTATTAGGTCCAACACGTTTATATGAATTAAGGACAGTCTATGCAGTCGCATGCTATCGG
>NZ_JBAKAY010000082.1:0-230 GCF_038155145.1 Psychrobacter proteolyticus | reverse complement strand
TGAATTGTCACAACAGAAAATTTATCGAAGGCTTGTATCATTTTTTGACATATTCGCATACCGCTCATAGCAGTAGCTGTTGCGTGCTAACCGAGTGGTAGTAGAGTCATTCAACTAGTATAAAAAGAATGCAGCACTTATAGGCAAGGGCTAGCTACTCACAATACCTCATTTATAGGAGGCAAAAGTAGCGAGATAGGCAGGAATATATAAGGTAGGAAGAGATTTCG
>NZ_JBAKAY010000081.1:0-230 GCF_038155145.1 Psychrobacter proteolyticus | reverse complement strand
TACTAGAAGGCGATGAGTTAGAAGATGCGATTGAAAAAGAAAGCGGTGAAAAAGAGAGCAATGAAAAAGAAAACAAATAGATATCGTTGTCTTTAGCAAAAAATGGTTTATCGCTATTACGATAAACCCTTTTTTATTGCCTGTTTATTAACTCATTATTATTATCGATATTTTATAAAAACAATAAGAATTATAAAAGTAGCTGTACCCGCATAGCAAAGCCGCTAGCG
>NZ_JBAKAY010000080.1:0-230 GCF_038155145.1 Psychrobacter proteolyticus | reverse complement strand
ACTGATTTGCTAGTAATATATCGTTGCTCAATATGGATAAAAACTAAATGTAGCGAGTTAATTAGCTAAAATCGCTGAAAGTAGTCAATCTTTTCTGACTTTGATCACATCTAAATTCTGATAACTTAATAGTATCTCGTACTTCTGTGAACCGCGTTTGGACTCAATCTCAAAAACACCGCTTTTGTTTTTTTCTTCAAGATCGATATCTTCAACACGGTAGCCCATAG
>NZ_JBAKAY010000079.1:0-231 GCF_038155145.1 Psychrobacter proteolyticus | reverse complement strand
AAGGCCTACACCACCCGTGTCGGTTCCGGCCCGTTCCCGCCCGAGCTGTTCGATGAGTTCGGCCGTCACCTGGCCGAGCGTGGCCCCGAATTCGGTGCTACCACCGGTCGTGCGCGTCGTTGTGGCTGGTTCGATGCCGTCGCCCTGCGTCACGCCGTGCAGATCAACTCGGTCAGCGGCATCTGCCTGACCAAGCTGGACGTGCTGGATGTTCTCGAGACCATCCAGCAC
>NZ_JBAKAY010000078.1:0-231 GCF_038155145.1 Psychrobacter proteolyticus | reverse complement strand
TCTTGTAAGTCATTGATATAGAAATACTTATTTTAATTATATTTATAGTATGATAATTGACTATCTATTAAAAAAAAGATGAGCAGCCTTGGAAGTGAAAAACTATTATGATGCTCCACTTTATAAACCGTTTAGCATTTTAAAAGTATACAGTCAGCAAGATTCTAGTTATATTTCGTGATTCTAAAACCACCAGTAGTATCGTTGTCAATCGAACGAGGTGCCTGCAGC
>NZ_JBAKAY010000077.1:0-231 GCF_038155145.1 Psychrobacter proteolyticus | reverse complement strand
AACCTAAGAAATGCAGTGCATATTTTATCATAACTTTTACAGTGCTTTTGTGATCACCGCGTAACTCATCGTCGCTGCTGAATAAAGATATAGCAGTGTCTCATGCTATTTAACGAACATTAAAACAAACGATGCAACAAGCAAAAAATACTATAGGCATAATAAACAGCTCTATACAGAGCTGTCTTTGTGTATCGAAAAATTGGTCAGTTTATACATAATATTTTGGCT
>NZ_JBAKAY010000076.1:0-231 GCF_038155145.1 Psychrobacter proteolyticus | reverse complement strand
AAATGCCGACTCACCTAATGATCTACGCCTCAAAATTAATCTCAGTAGCAAAAACGCCAAGGCTAATTTAGATGAAGGTGCGGATAGTTTATCGTTATATGTGAGCTAATTCATTGAGTTTCCCATACAGAATAGACATATATAAAAACTCTAGTTATAAATAACGAGGGTTTCTTTTATTGTTAGATATCGTAGTACTTATAGAAATAAGCGTTTCTACTTATACGCTAG
>NZ_JBAKAY010000075.1:0-231 GCF_038155145.1 Psychrobacter proteolyticus | reverse complement strand
GTTATGTCCTTACCGCGTTGTGACACCAGCCAATCAATCGCTTCAAAATCCGCGCCATCATTGTATGATTGCCACTTTGCTTGCGCTTTTTCATCGGTCTCATCTGCAATTACCATAAAGAGGACATAGGTTGGAACGTTACGACACGTCTTGTCCGTGTGTACCTTTAATCGGTCCTTGATACTGGCATAGTCAGTTGGCGTGTTTAGACCTTTACCGAAGACAAAGTTG
>NZ_JBAKAY010000074.1:0-231 GCF_038155145.1 Psychrobacter proteolyticus | reverse complement strand
TGAAATGGTAATGCCTGGTGATAACGTTGAGATGGGCGTAGAGATTATCAACCCAATCGCTATGGACAAAGGTCTTCGCTTCGCAATTCTTGAAGGCGGCCGTACTGTAGGCGCTGGTGTTGTTGCTAACGTATTGAACTAAGCCTTAAGTCTCAGTAATGAGCTTATGAATTAGTCATAAAAAGCCCATCCTATCTAGGGTGGCCTTTTTTTTGTGGGAGAATGTGAATC
>NZ_JBAKAY010000073.1:0-232 GCF_038155145.1 Psychrobacter proteolyticus | reverse complement strand
TATTTGCTATGGGCAGCGTATGCTCGCGTGGCATATCTGCCTGGTCAGACATAAACTGGCTACTCTCTTGTCTCCTACCATACACCATCATCAGCGGTATGCGATGAATCACAACATTTAGAAAACTCCCAACGCAAAGACATAATAGGCGATACACGAATAAAGCTAGGGCGATGTTTTCTTCTAGTAACTCTATAAATTGCATCAAATCATTATCATAGTACTGCGCCCA
>NZ_JBAKAY010000072.1:0-232 GCF_038155145.1 Psychrobacter proteolyticus | reverse complement strand
AGTACCAACGAACAGCTCAGCCAACTGGTCACGAGTGGCCATATCACGGCCGCTCATCAGCTTTAGGTGGGCGTTAATAAATCCATTGGCCTGCTCATCGTCTTCAACACCTACTAGAATTGACTTAATAGGTACAATGCGGGCTTTGATATCAGCAGGTTGCTTAAACTGAGCACTATCCCACAATGCTTTGTTTAGCGATTTGAGCAATGATTCTTCGAGAGCGATACTG
>NZ_JBAKAY010000071.1:0-232 GCF_038155145.1 Psychrobacter proteolyticus | reverse complement strand
AAGATTTGGGGTTTTTAGAAGTTCAGTCTCTGAACGCTGTTCCAAATCACCGATATAGTAAATGTTTTCAGCTTTCAAGCAGTTGTCTGAGCGAACCGTTAGTTCAAGATCGTCCACAGGGCGTAATAGCACCTGATCAACCTCTTCTTTCTCTTTCACAGGCTCAGGCGCTTCTTCAGCTGCTAGGTCAACAAAGATAGAAATCTGTTGTTGTAAAATAGTGGCTGCTTTA
>NZ_JBAKAY010000070.1:0-233 GCF_038155145.1 Psychrobacter proteolyticus | reverse complement strand
ACAGCGTATGAGCAAACGCAGAGAGAGGATTGTCCAAATACTCATTCGCAAACATGATAGACAGCTTCTCAGGCGCCAATGTCGACATCCACTCCTCCAATTCTGCACAGTCAGCAGATAGACTTGCAGTATCGATCGCTCGCACCTCTGTCAGCCATGCCACTCGCGCTGGAAAACGGCACAAGACAGAATTATTATTGGGATCAGTTTTGGCTTGGTCGTTATCAGTCGCC
>NZ_JBAKAY010000069.1:0-233 GCF_038155145.1 Psychrobacter proteolyticus | reverse complement strand
TGTTTTATTTGAATATATTGCAAATTCAGCTTCACGCGTCGCTGATGATCCGCTATTCTGAATACCTAATGTAATCTGATTTGAAGTATAAACAATAGAAGTAGCTTCAGGCGCTTGAACAGTAAGATTGGACGTCTGAGTAGCCGTACTTCCTGTACTAGCCGATATACGAACATTCCCACTACATAAAGTTTTGTCTGTATTTATAGCTTTATAGACAAATGTAATCATAC
>NZ_JBAKAY010000068.1:0-234 GCF_038155145.1 Psychrobacter proteolyticus | reverse complement strand
ACTGACCAGTACTGATAGCCAGCTCACAGACTTTACCTTGTCGAATCAAGGTTTCATCGAAGGTATTAAGTTAAAAAACTTTATCTATAGCAAAGTGAATGCGCGAGCCATAGAGGATTTCCCCATTGCTATTGCGGCAATCGCAGCAGAAAAACTCACTCTGAAGAAAACAGTCTTTACCACTGGCGATGCTTGGCTTGCCGTGCAAGCGTCCTGTAGCGTGACTAGTATTTT
>NZ_JBAKAY010000067.1:0-234 GCF_038155145.1 Psychrobacter proteolyticus | reverse complement strand
TATGACAGCGTTAACCTCGCTTCAAGTATCACACATACATCTATACTAGGTTGCCTTGTACTACGGTTAAATTGAATCGACTATAGCTTGACTGATTTAAATGACACTGATGTCCACACTGAGCCTGTCTCAGCTTTTGGCGTTATGATTTCGTCATGATTTAAGCAAATGTTTAACTAACTGAATGTCTATATCAGCGATTTTCGAATGACTTAATGTTAGTTACTTACTACT
>NZ_JBAKAY010000066.1:0-235 GCF_038155145.1 Psychrobacter proteolyticus | reverse complement strand
CGATGCTAATGACAGCTTGCAAAAGAATATTGGTCAATTTAAAAATAAAAAATTTGCCGATGCATCGATGGCAATTTGTGCTTTAGTCGCAGCAGCAGATGGCGAAATCGATGCTGATGAGCGCCGTAAAACAGCCGCTTTCATTATGTCTAATGATACGTTAAAAGTGTTTGATGCAAGTGAGCTAAAAGAAAAATTCGATTTCTTCTGTAATAAACTAGAAGCGGATTATGAC
>NZ_JBAKAY010000065.1:0-235 GCF_038155145.1 Psychrobacter proteolyticus | reverse complement strand
CTTGCAGATATTGAAGCTGCTGGTTATGGTGATTGGATCGATGATGTAAAACCATTTGGTTAGTGCTATTTCCTATCACTCAACCAAATAAAAAGGACGCATCTTATGCGTCCTTTTTGTTTGGTTGTTATTCACAACAGACTAAACAACTAACATAAACTTAAAATGCTGGCTGACGCTTAGGTACCGCACCCAAAAAATCATTACGGGCTTGATTATTGTGTTGATATTCGCC
>NZ_JBAKAY010000064.1:0-235 GCF_038155145.1 Psychrobacter proteolyticus | reverse complement strand
CAATCAAAGCAACGTTGGGTTCACCAGCAACAGAGTCCGTGGCACCGATGGCTTCTCGGCCATACCAAAGACAAGCACTGCAACGGGTAGCGCAATCAAACCGGTCGCTACATTCCCTAATTCTTGCAACAGTAGTGCTGGACCAGCAGCGAGGATTTCTTCGATATTGGGACCAACACCAACCCCGAATTTGGCAATGAAAGGCATAATACTTAACAGAATGGCATAACTGGCG
>NZ_JBAKAY010000063.1:0-238 GCF_038155145.1 Psychrobacter proteolyticus | reverse complement strand
AGTAGTTGCCAGTTAGAGGCAATAGCAGCAAAGACAATTAGTAGAAAAAACATGCTGGCCAAGCCGTTTAGAAGACTGCTGCGACGTACCATAAATTCAGTAAATTTGTGGCGAGCAAGCATACCAAGAGATACGGGCAATGTGGTAAATAATAACATGACTAGTCAAATCTTTATCGCGCTAATAGAGTTAGCCTGATCTTTCATGAAATGATAAAAAGCCAACGTAATTAAGATAG
>NZ_JBAKAY010000062.1:0-238 GCF_038155145.1 Psychrobacter proteolyticus | reverse complement strand
CAAAGAGATAGAGTCTGAGCTTAGAGCTGCTACCACTGAAGGCCAGTTCGATCCCTATTATCAGCCAAAGATCTCATTAGAGACTGGTGCTATCACAGGTTTTGAAGCATTGGTACGTTCGCAACATCCTACTCGCGGATTACTCAAACCCCTTCATTTTATCAATGCCATTATCGCGCACAAGCTCACCTTTGAATTGTTTTAGCAACTGGCTATTAAAATCGACAAACAACTAGCC
>NZ_JBAKAY010000061.1:0-238 GCF_038155145.1 Psychrobacter proteolyticus | reverse complement strand
AAAAAAGATGGTATATAAACATTCTATGATTGGCTCAGACCGAAGTATGACGAACATCATCTAAGCAGATATCAGCCTTTGGCTATAAGACACCAACCATACCATAATAATACGGGATACAGCACAATGACCGAAAGTACCTCACCTCAAAACACCTTGAATAAAAACCACTCAGTTATACCAGCTTTGCTTAAGGATAAAGTCGCCATAGTCACTGGTGCCAGTCGTGGGCTTGGTG
>NZ_JBAKAY010000060.1:0-239 GCF_038155145.1 Psychrobacter proteolyticus | reverse complement strand
AATAGAAGATGCCAGTAAGCAATTTGTAAGAAGTGGAAAGTGGTGTGCAAATGCTGAGGTCAAAGCTCACTTACCATATCGTGGAGATACCACAAGTCTGGATTCTGATACAATGGTAGGTGAGCTGTAAGATAGTAGATTTACAATATCTTTATAAAATTCAATAATGCCATAACTCTGCGTGTAGCTGTAGAGTTATGGCAAGTGTTATCTATTGGTTGGAATATAAATGTAGTGCT
>NZ_JBAKAY010000059.1:0-239 GCF_038155145.1 Psychrobacter proteolyticus | reverse complement strand
CTTGGATAAATTGACTGATATCGATGGCACAGTAGCTCGTTTTGATAAGGCACTTGATAAAGTGTTAGGCCAGTAAAGATAGCATTTAATAGGACTGATAAAGATATTAATAGGATAACTTATTAAGTCTTTTTCACTGCGCTTTTTAAAGCCTTTACAGTACAGTCTTTACAGTTATAAATAGTACTGATCCATTAGTGTCATGCTAGGTTCAGTATTTTTTTACCTTTTTATTATAT
>NZ_JBAKAY010000058.1:0-239 GCF_038155145.1 Psychrobacter proteolyticus | reverse complement strand
TGCGCGTCACTGCTATCATAGCTCATCTGACCTTCATAAACCGTTTCGGTCTGAGCAGCCACATTGATATTCCTATCATCCTGCGTATTCGCGATTTCTTGACCAATGACGAGCGAAAAGCTACTGAGATTATCGCCGCTCTTTTTGCTATCAGACCAACTCGCATTATGCCAATTTCTGATGCGAGCACAGTAGGCTTGCTCATCATAAACCAAGCTAAATTAACGAGTATAATCACT
>NZ_JBAKAY010000057.1:0-240 GCF_038155145.1 Psychrobacter proteolyticus | reverse complement strand
AATTTTGTAGCAGGGGCGGCGTGGTTGGACGATACGTAGTTGGACGCTAGTATCATCATTACTAGTGTCTTGACCGTTTTCATAATGTCCACCATATTGAAAAACATCAACAATACAAACCGTAGATTCGGTCATTTCAGGCAAACCATCGACATCTTCATTCGTAAGTTTTTAGCCCAAAGTACCGACTCGCACTTTCAGGCCAAACTCTGCATTGATGTTTTCATACTTCTCAGGCGC
>NZ_JBAKAY010000056.1:0-241 GCF_038155145.1 Psychrobacter proteolyticus | reverse complement strand
AGGTACTGTTCGTGAGCATTTGATTATCACTGGTTATAATCCTGAACTTGCGGCTGCCATTGAGATGTTGGATATCGATACTATCTCAATTGATATTCTAAAAGTTCAACTACTTGGGGTTGTTCCTGAGAGCCATTCAGTGCTTGAAGCGTCAAACCATGGCGAGCCAGTTATTCATAATACCGACTCTCATGCTCGTCAATGTTATGAAGACTATGTCGACCGTTTCTTGCTTGAAGAG
>NZ_JBAKAY010000055.1:0-241 GCF_038155145.1 Psychrobacter proteolyticus | reverse complement strand
GCTCAAAATAACAGCTAGAAAATGGAACTTCTTAAATAAAGCAGAGTTAAATACAGCAGTATCACAACAAATAATGCAAAACCAAGTAGTCTCAAACAAGGAATGTTGAGCATGAAAATATACAGCCATGAATATTTAAGCCTGCATATACCGCTGCCATATTTTTCTTATGGAAAGATACATGAGCCGTTAGAGATACAAGAACGTATGGTCGAGTTTTTGAAAGCGCCAGCTGCATTGG
>NZ_JBAKAY010000054.1:0-242 GCF_038155145.1 Psychrobacter proteolyticus | reverse complement strand
CTTGAGACCGGCATTTGACAATAGTATCAATAGCTGCTCTTTTTTGCCGACACTCTGGAGGAAGTGAGTCATTGTCTCTGACTGCGCATCATCACTCACGCCCGCTTTCGCTGGCAAAGCAAAACGTGACAGCTCAATGTGCTTTTCGTGGAGAATTTTGTTGAGCTTTAAGTATAGCTTGGCAAGAATCACGCCTGCGAGTGCAACTTTTGCATGGATATTATCAGCCTTTAGTACCACAC
>NZ_JBAKAY010000053.1:0-242 GCF_038155145.1 Psychrobacter proteolyticus | reverse complement strand
GAACGCCTGGTCAAGATCTCCATCGATCACCCCGTGGCCAGCAGCATGGCGCTGTCGGATGCGCTGGTGGAGCGATTCGGTCTGAGCTTCTGCGATGTGGTGCCCTCGGACACCCAGTCGCCGGAAAGCATTGCGGAGTATCTCGCGGTGGCCGGTGCCGAGCGCCTGTCGTTCTATCTCGGTCGACAGCAGCCACAGACCATCTCGTTGAGTACCGGACGCGCGGTGCGTGCGGCGGTGGA
>NZ_JBAKAY010000052.1:0-242 GCF_038155145.1 Psychrobacter proteolyticus | reverse complement strand
GGTGAAGGTAATCCTGTAGAATATGCACCAGGTTTACACTTTAAAGTACCTTTTATTGACACTGTTAAAATTTTGGATACGCGTATTCAAACGTTAGATGATCAACCAGATCGCTTTGTAACATCAGAGAAAAAAGATTTAATTATCGACTCTTATGTTAAGTGGGAAATTGATGATTTAGCCGTTTATTACCTCGCTACTGGCGGTAATAAAATGCAAGCTGAAGCGCTATTAAAACGTAA
>NZ_JBAKAY010000051.1:0-243 GCF_038155145.1 Psychrobacter proteolyticus | reverse complement strand
ATAGCACCTGCACAGACCGCCAGAACCACATCGTTTCTGCTAATTATGAGCCTTTCGGCGATAACGATAAAACGTTTTATATCATAAGACTGTGCGGCTATACGTCGTGAAGCAGATATACGTTTATTCAAGATACTCATCCGGGCGTCAAAAGTACCAACGTACCCTTCATCACCATAGTTTTTCACATTGTGTAGCAGTTATGTAAATACAGGTTTGATAGTAGATATCTGCTCTTTTATG
>NZ_JBAKAY010000050.1:0-245 GCF_038155145.1 Psychrobacter proteolyticus | reverse complement strand
CCGAGATTTTAGATGAAGTTCGCCCTTTAATTGGTCAGGGAAAGGTCGCTGATTATATTCCTGCATTAGCTCGCGTATCGAACCAGAAACTGGCGATTGCGGTATACACCAATGAAGGTGAAGTGATTCAAGCTGGTGATGCTGATGAAGCCTTTTCTGTGCAGTCAATTTCTAAAGCCTTAAGTCTGACATTGGCGATGGTGTTGTATAAGCCAGAAGAGATATGGCAGCGCGTAGGGAAGGAG
>NZ_JBAKAY010000049.1:0-246 GCF_038155145.1 Psychrobacter proteolyticus | reverse complement strand
TTCTCAAGCTCCAATCTGATTTGCTCTTGATCAAGTGGCGCAAGATACATGGCTTGTTCACCGCGATCCTTACCATTTAACCTGTCTCCTTGATGTTTGACCGACTCAGCTTTATCACGAAATTGCTTAAACCAAACGATGTCACTGATGACAAAATTATCATCGTACAACACGCAAGCTAAATCAATATCCATCGCGCTTAGATATTTTTTGAAGAGCTTAAACATGCATTTTGGCTCAATTTTG
>NZ_JBAKAY010000048.1:0-246 GCF_038155145.1 Psychrobacter proteolyticus | reverse complement strand
CCATGTGTCAACATTTAGTCGAAGCGGCAGATGCTGGGTATGAGCACATCATCTTTCATACCGCACCGACAGGTCATACTTTGCGATTATTGGTATTACCAGAAATGATGGCAGCATGGACGGATGGGCTGCTTGCACAGCAGCGACGACAGGCCATATTACGTTCGGTTGCGACACACTTGGATAGTCAGAATCAAAAAAATGATAAAAACGATGTGGCAAATCCGTTTGCAGCAAAAAAATCTG
>NZ_JBAKAY010000047.1:0-247 GCF_038155145.1 Psychrobacter proteolyticus | reverse complement strand
ATTCGGCACAGCGCGCCAGCGTCGGGATGTTCTTGCCGGGATTGAGCAGCCCGGTGGGGTCGAAGGCGGCCTTCACGGCATGGAAGACGCTGATCTCCTCGTGATTGAACTGCGCGCACATCTGGTTGATCTTCTCGCGGCCCACGCCATGTTCGCCGGTGATGCTGCCGCCGGCGGCCACGCACAGTTCCAGAATCCTGCCGCCGACCTCCTCGGCCAGCTCAAGCTCCCCGGGCTTGTTGGCATC
>NZ_JBAKAY010000046.1:0-247 GCF_038155145.1 Psychrobacter proteolyticus | reverse complement strand
GACGAATGGCAGCACAATAAGTCTTAAAATACCCTTGATGAATAAAAGTATTAAAAAGTAGCAAACGCTATGATAGCTTTTTGACTAATACCAATCTGTAAAGATTTTCGTAACCGCCGCCCATACGTACGCCGCGATCAGGCGCGGTATCTAGATAATCTCGCCCAATAGCCACATACAGATGTGAGTTTGGGGTAAATGCCTGATTTGAGATATCAAAAGTATAGCAGTTACCATGCAGCCATAC
>NZ_JBAKAY010000045.1:0-248 GCF_038155145.1 Psychrobacter proteolyticus | reverse complement strand
TTTCATTAATTTGTATAAAGCAATGAATATCATATGCCTTTGTCGTACCAATTATACATCGTATCCCATATAGCTTCGAAGAATTTCTGGGTTTGTAGTAATCCTTGACCGCTACTCAAAAAACGCATACTTGAAATTTTTTATCACAAAATTCAAAAGTATAGCCTTTTGCTTTTAAAGCCTGTTGTAGGCCTTCCGACACTTTCGTTTGTAAATCAATTTGAAAGTTGACGAACGACTCACTCAGC
>NZ_JBAKAY010000044.1:0-249 GCF_038155145.1 Psychrobacter proteolyticus | reverse complement strand
CTGAAAGTGCTTTCAAGCGCGTCCAACGTTTTTTGCATGCGTGCTTCGCCGTCTTGCTTACTCTCTTTAATCATTGTGTTTCCTTATTTATCGTTACCGACAAATTTTTTATTTGCTATTGGGATATTAATATGTGTTGCTAATCGTTAGCTATTTACTGACGTTAGTTGGCTGTATTGCATCAATTAATGAAAAACTCGTCTGCCTTCATTTTCACCCATGATGACATTCAATAATGCATTACGCTTA
>NZ_JBAKAY010000043.1:0-250 GCF_038155145.1 Psychrobacter proteolyticus | reverse complement strand
CTCGACCACGTTTGACAGTCGACGCGCCCTGGACCTGATTCTGCCGCAATCCAGCCAGGCCAGCGCCGTGGAGCAGGCGCCGCTGATCATGCCCATCGGCGCCAAGGGAGATTTCACGCTCGGGGACACCTCGCTCACCGTGTCAGCATTGGGGACTGCGCTTGCACGACACAAGGACCAGGCTGATCGCTTCGGGTTGATCCTCGAAGCCGATGGCCGTACGCCACATGCGAAGGTGGTGAAAGCGTTG
>NZ_JBAKAY010000042.1:0-252 GCF_038155145.1 Psychrobacter proteolyticus | reverse complement strand
ATGCCATCCAGAAGGTCTACGCGGACGGTACCTGCACGGCGCTGTCGAACAAGTACTTCGATACCGACGTCTGCCTGGGCTGATCACGAGCGTGCTGGCCCGATGGCTGGTGTCGTCTGGCCAGCATGCTTCCCGTAGTGCCTTCCTCCTATTCACCTGATACGACAAGGCTTCTGATCATGTCCCAGTTTGCCCAAGAAGGGCTTGCCGATTGGGCCGGCCCTATCCTGTCCGGTGCCGTCACCACCTTGC
>NZ_JBAKAY010000041.1:0-253 GCF_038155145.1 Psychrobacter proteolyticus | reverse complement strand
TCTGCACAAATAGTTAGCCTCGTTGCTTATGAAGTTCGTGGCAAATGTATTGAGCGGTCTTTGGATATCCTAACGTATAGCAATAAAAAAGGCGCTGTGTTTTTTAAGAAATGCCTTAACTCAGCCATCGACAATGCCGAAAACAACAACGGTCTAGATATCTATACTCTTAAAGTATCAACTATCTACGATGATGAAGGCATTACGCTAAAACGTATCCTACCACGTGCCAAAGGCCGAGCTGATCGTATCA
>NZ_JBAKAY010000040.1:0-254 GCF_038155145.1 Psychrobacter proteolyticus | reverse complement strand
CGACCAGAGCGATACGCACATAACCTTGTCCAGGATTGTGACCATCCACTTCCCGTGACAAATAGCGTCCTGCCAATGCATGGATATTGGCTTGTTCATACCGCGCTTTGACAAATATTTCATCATCACCGCCGAATTGCTCAGGCACTTTGAGCCAGAAGTAAAACCCTTCATGAGGCATACGTAACTCTAGCAATTCCCCTAGCTCAGACATCCATAAAGGAAACTTTTCTTGATTTAGCGCGCGTTTGTGA
>NZ_JBAKAY010000039.1:0-255 GCF_038155145.1 Psychrobacter proteolyticus | reverse complement strand
AGCACCGCGAACGATTTCCGAGATTTCTCGGGTTATCGCCGCTTGACGCAGCTTGTTATAAACCATCTGTAAATCGTTTATAAGGTCACGAGCATTATCTGTTGCCGCTTTCATCGCATCCATACGTGAAGACTGCTCAGAGGCAATGTTTTCCAGTACCGCTTGATAAACAATCGACTCAATATAGAGACCAAGCAATTCATCAATTAACGTCTTGATGTCAGGCTAGTAGATATAATCCAAGCTAAGTTCTGT
>NZ_JBAKAY010000038.1:0-257 GCF_038155145.1 Psychrobacter proteolyticus | reverse complement strand
GAAGTTCAGGTGTCGCCAGGACTTGTCGGCAAAGTCATGCGCCGGGCATGCCTTGCCGCATTCCGGGCAGGCATAAAGGCTCCCCCGGTCGGCTTCCACGTAAAGCTCGAGACGATGCGGAGCTGACGTGGTATCCAGATGCTGGTCCTTGAGTTTCCAAGGCGCTTGTAAGCCCAAGCCAAGGGTCAGGATCTGAGTACCATCCATGTCAATTCTCCAGTCTGTTCGGGGGCCCATATCCTGGACCATTCCAAGGC
>NZ_JBAKAY010000037.1:0-260 GCF_038155145.1 Psychrobacter proteolyticus | reverse complement strand
TCCAGCGACAGATGCCTGACGACGGGTGTCTTGCCAAAGCGGATGCAGAGATCGTCCAGTCGCAGCACGCAGTGTTCCCGGGGGCGCGGCTCGGCGTTGGCTGCTGTCGTGGCTTCAAGCATTGACTGACTCATGCGTCCTGCTCCCGGGCACTGATATGACGTGGGTCGAAGGCATCGCGCAGCCCTTCACCGATGAAGACCAGCAGGGTCAGCATGATGCCGAGACTGAGAAATGCCGTCATGCCAAGCCAGGGGGCC
>NZ_JBAKAY010000036.1:0-262 GCF_038155145.1 Psychrobacter proteolyticus | reverse complement strand
GCATTCCAGAGAAGCGTGATGTCGCCTGGGTGGATTCGCACCCGGTTCCGGCTGTCACAGCCATGACCAATTGGTGTGTAATCCAGGCGCAGGTGTTGCGTCTTGCTGCGGTCGGGTTTGCGACAGACATCGTCCTTGTGCTTGAGAGAAGGACTCAGAGCATTGACCAGTGTCTTGATCGAGTTCAGGAGCTTGCCATGCTGACTGAGGGGCTTGCTCAAGCCTACCTTGCGGCATAGCAAGTCCTCGTATACAGACGATA
>NZ_JBAKAY010000035.1:0-265 GCF_038155145.1 Psychrobacter proteolyticus | reverse complement strand
CGGCAATGGCGATGTCGATGACATCGACCACCTGGGCAACCGTCGCATTCGCTCTGTGGGCGAAATGGCGGAAAACCAGTTCCGTGTCGGTCTGGTCCGTGTCGAGCGTGCGGTCAAGGAGCGTCTCTCCATGGCCGAGAGCGAAGGCCTGATGCCGCAGGATCTCATCAACGCCAAGCCGGTTGCGGCGGCGGTGAAGGAATTCTTCGGTTCCAGCCAGCTCTCCCAGTTCATGGATCAGAACAACCCGCTGTCCGAAGTGACG
>NZ_JBAKAY010000034.1:0-265 GCF_038155145.1 Psychrobacter proteolyticus | reverse complement strand
TTTTCAGCAGATTCAAAGACAAAATTTACTTTTTGATAATTAATTATTTGAATGTCTTTGATATCACTTAGATAACTTCGAATATACATGGGGCCTTTGTTCAATATGGCCTCAAAAGTCGCTTTGACATCGCGACTGGTTACACCCGACCCATCCCATAAACGAGCATTAGGATTGAGATGATAGATAATCGAGCTTGTATCGTCTGGATCATATGTTACTTTCCTTGCCAACTGTGGATACATGGTAATTGCTTCATTTAATG
>NZ_JBAKAY010000033.1:0-265 GCF_038155145.1 Psychrobacter proteolyticus | reverse complement strand
CGATTACGCTCAAGAGTATCTCGAAACGCAGGGCTGCCAAGAGTATAAAGAACTTGGTTTTGATTCATCCCCACTTTTAGCTTCTCCGCATGGGTTTGAGTAATCGCTGTGCCTTGCGGCAAATCAATCTTATAAACACTCAAAAATGAGCAGCCAGACATAGCAATAGTAGCGCTAAGCATACTCGTGATAACGATCTTACGTAATGCGCTAGTGTGGCTTAACTGACGGAAATTTAATGTCTTTATCATGGTAAGATGACTCA
>NZ_JBAKAY010000032.1:0-267 GCF_038155145.1 Psychrobacter proteolyticus | reverse complement strand
ATTGAGCGAAGCACAAGAGTTAGGTTATGCAGAAGGAGATCCTACTTTTGATGTTGAAGGTATTGATGATGCTCATAAATTGGCGCTACTCGCCTCTATCGCTTTTGGTTTTCCGGTACAGTTTGATAAAGTCTACTGTGAAGGTATTCCTGGTATTACCCTGCAAGACGTACACTATGCCGAAGAACTTGGCTACCGTATCAAGCATTTAGTGTGTGCAGTACGCCGCGATAGCGAAAACGATGATGACGCAGGGGTTGAATTACG
>NZ_JBAKAY010000031.1:0-267 GCF_038155145.1 Psychrobacter proteolyticus | reverse complement strand
TCATATACATTGCAACAGCGGTCAAACCTAAAATACAAATAAGCGGAGAAGGAACGATGCGACCGATTTTAGTAATAAGTGGAAACATATAAATAATCGCCAAACCAGCTGCCGTCATGATATAAACAGTCATGCCAACCCGCTCAGTCATGGGGTTTAGTTCTGGTAATTGCGCAGCAAAAATCAATATTGCTTAAGCGTTGACGAAACCGATAACCACTGAGCGGGAGACAAAGCGCATCAGCTTTCCAAGCTTTAGAATGCCCA
>NZ_JBAKAY010000030.1:0-269 GCF_038155145.1 Psychrobacter proteolyticus | reverse complement strand
CGTTGATATTGCCAATGCTTATTATGAACTAGCAGATGTTCAAGCATTGCATGACAGTTTTGAACAAGACAATCAATTACGTGCGAGTCATAACCTACCTCAAATGACAATCGATGAATATCTATTAGATGCATCCAATGATTTGAAGCCATGTAGCGGTATCGCAGTCGGTATGGATAGATTGATAATGGTGTTGACAGGTGCAAGCAGCATGGAAGAAGTCATTCCTATTCCCAGAGGGAAAGCATAATTGAATCAGCTTCTTTTAG
>NZ_JBAKAY010000029.1:0-278 GCF_038155145.1 Psychrobacter proteolyticus | reverse complement strand
TACCGAAGCTGCTACCAACACTACTGACGAAGCGCCCCGTCGTCGAGCCAGATCCAAAACCTGTGCGCGGTGATGAGCTAGCGATCTGGCCATATGCGCCGATGCCAATCATGACCGATACGGAAGTGATATTTTTTAATAAGTTAAAAAACGCGCTGCCGGAGTATCACATATTTGTCCACGTACAGCTGTCACGGATCATTGAAGCCAATAGTAGTGAGACGTCAGAGCGTAGCTTTTGGTTCAATCGTATCTGCCGTCAGAGCGTTGACTATGTG
>NZ_JBAKAY010000028.1:0-281 GCF_038155145.1 Psychrobacter proteolyticus | reverse complement strand
TTATACGTTCACAGCGTATGAGTGCTTTTTTGTACGCTTTAATTATTTTTTTCAGAGCAAAATTAAATTTTATAGGCACCTTATATAAAGGAATTTATTGATTATAAACGAGTATATGTTGTTCAAAAGTATATTCATACTTTGCTATATATAATTAATCATAGATAATGACCAAACATAATTATTGGAATCATAAAATTAGACAAGTATTATCTAACGTAACTTTCTGTAAGCAAATATGAATAGACATTGCTTAACATTGCTAGATTGTCATTCACTAA
>NZ_JBAKAY010000027.1:0-285 GCF_038155145.1 Psychrobacter proteolyticus | reverse complement strand
TACAATTTGCATTGGTCTTTCTTGTATTAGCTTTATAATGGCTTCAACGCACCTAATAGATAGTTCCAATAAAAAACCCTCTTAAATTAAAAGAGGGGTTTTTATTGGAACTATAATATTTATTTTAAGCCATTTCTACGTTTGCAGACTTAGCCTTAGTCCATAGGTTTGGACAGTATTAGCTTTTTACGATGATACCGCAACCAATCCGATCGCCTGCATTTCCTGAAGGCTGACTGGTATAGTCGGCAACGCCAGCATGTACGATAAAGGCCAAACGATTTA
>NZ_JBAKAY010000026.1:0-292 GCF_038155145.1 Psychrobacter proteolyticus | reverse complement strand
CCAGTGACATCAGAGACCACATAGTTCACCGGCGTTGGATCAGCGGTAAAACCTGCTTCTGGGGTAAAGGTGACTGCGCCAGTGGTTGGATCAACACTCCATTCGCCTTCGCCGGCAATGGTCAAGCTGGTGACTTCAAGACCTGTGTCTGGGTTGATGAGCTTCACGGTGGTTGGGTCGATGTCGCCTTCAAGGTCGGTATCATTACCTAGTACGTCGATGACCACTGGTTGACCGAGTGTGCCGGTTTGGATTTCGTCTTCGGCATTCGGTGCGGTTGGTGGGTAGTCTA
>NZ_JBAKAY010000025.1:0-310 GCF_038155145.1 Psychrobacter proteolyticus | reverse complement strand
CGGATATGATAAAGGCGAGCTTGGCACTGATTAATGTGAGGGGTTTTGGTGGCATTGGATGCCCTTATGTTGCCGAGAAGTTTAATTCGTTCAGGTATTCTGGTGCGCGCATCTATTCTTAAATACTAAATGTTGATAACCTCTGTCCTACTTATAGTTAGCTTTAGTTTTCGCTTTCTATATTTTCGCTATCAGCTGACTTAGGACAGATTTTACACATAAAAAAAAGCCTCACTGTGAAGTGAGGCTTTTTGCGCTTTTTCAAGCCATATTTGGAGCGGGAAAAGAGATTCGAACTCTCGACCCCAAC
>NZ_JBAKAY010000024.1:0-315 GCF_038155145.1 Psychrobacter proteolyticus | reverse complement strand
CAGGGGTGGTGGTCAGCTTAACCACTGCCACTCAGATTGATACCTTTTTAACCAACGGCGCCAGTGTCACCATCCCAGCTGGAGAAACCGCTGCGCCAGTCATTACCGTGACCATTGCTGACGATGTGGTCTACGAGCAATCAGAAGATCTTGTGCTTGAGATTGGCAGCCCAGTGAATGCTACCATTGGCACGAATAGTGCGACTGGTGTCATCCTTGATGAATCAAACGACCCTGCCAATCCAGGTAGCAACACGGAGGGCGATAAACCCGTCGTCAGCGTCTCTGATGCCACTACTGACGAAGGTGGTGATT
>NZ_JBAKAY010000023.1:0-348 GCF_038155145.1 Psychrobacter proteolyticus | reverse complement strand
AAATATCCCCCGACATTAGCTTGTCGGGGGATTTTCTTTGCGCGCGGTTTGGTGATAATGCTTTGATCAACAGCGACCAATCTCGTTCAGTAAAATAATTATAAAAAAAGCTCAATTAACCTTGACCCAGACTCAAACAAGCGTATAATGCCACCCAGTCGAAAGGGAAGTGGGTTACTGATTTGGATGATGTAAATTGTTTAAATTAAATAGAAAATACTTCTTGACTAAATATATATAGCGTCTATAATACGCACCTCATCAAGACGAGCTGGAGATAGCTTATATGTAGGTTACATATAAATAACCCAGTTAACTTGTTGAAACAAATTAAAAAAAGAAGTTGAC
>NZ_JBAKAY010000022.1:0-351 GCF_038155145.1 Psychrobacter proteolyticus | reverse complement strand
CTGACGCTCTTGGATACGCTGTCGTAATCGATCCAGTTGAATATCCGCAATACCTGCGATCTGCGACATACCAAGCGGATGGAAAACTACGATTTCGTCAATACGGTTGACTAACTCTGGACGGAAATGCTGCCCAACAGAATCCATTACTTCTGCTTTGATAAAATCGTAGCATTATCCAACAATTTCTAGAATCATATGCTAACCCAAGTTAATGGTCATGATGATCAGGGTATTTTTGAAATCTACCACCCGACCTTTCGATTCTGTTAAGCGACCATCATCCAATACTTGCAATAAGATATTGAACACATCAGTATGCGCCTTCTCTACTTCATCGAACAATATGAC
>NZ_JBAKAY010000021.1:0-458 GCF_038155145.1 Psychrobacter proteolyticus | reverse complement strand
ACGCTAAAGATGAGGCTGTTGTCCACGCCTTCAATCGCTTGCGCGTCGGTCGCCGTAATACTGACCACAGGCGCATCTGTCGCGCCGCCATCTTCATCTAGGATTTCAGCAGTGGCAGTGGCGGTGCCAAGAGCGGCATTGACTGGGCCCGATAGGCTCATGCCAATGGTTTCTGATATCTCGTAGATCGCATCTTGCGTTGGGGTGATGCTAAAGCTTGGCATGTCAGCAAGCAAGGTGCCTGCTGGAATGGACACGGTGACCCCTGCAATCGCATCCGCCACACTGATGGTTTGGGTGCTGCCATCAGCATTGGTCAGCAAGATGCTGTCAATGTCCGCCGCTTCTGCGTCGGTCAAGTTCAGGGTAGCAATCACACTGGTGGCACGGTCACTCAGACCGGCCTGATCGATACTAAAGACGATGGTGTCATCTGCCGCGCCTTCAATCGCGGATCC
>NZ_JBAKAY010000020.1:0-581 GCF_038155145.1 Psychrobacter proteolyticus | reverse complement strand
TGGGTCTAGATCATTTTCAGGATCGCTGTCGTTACCAACCACGTCTACCACAACAGGGCTACCTGAGGTACCTGACTCACTGTCATTCTCGGCAACAGGCGCTGTTTGTGGGTAGTCGATGGTGACGGTGGCCTCATTTGAGGTCAAGCCTGTTACATCATCAACGGTGTAGCTGATTGGTGTTGGATCTGCGGTAAAGCCTGCTTCTGGTGTGAAGGTAATCTCACCTGTTGCGGCATCAACACTCCACGTACCTTCGCCTGGTACCACCACCGATTTTCCGTCAGCAGCAATGGTGCCGCCTGCTGGTGAGGCGGTGATGATGACAGTCGCTGGGTCTAAGTTGTCTGCCTGGCCATCGTTACCGACCACAGCAACCACAACAGGGCTACCTGAAGTACCTGTTTGCGTATCATTGACAGCTTGCGGATAATTGATGGTGACGGTGGCCTCATTTGAGGTCAAGCCTGTTGCGTCATCAACGGTGTAGCTGATTGGTGTTGGATCTGCGGTAAAGCCTGCTTCTGGTGTGAAGGTAATCTCACCTGTTGCGGCATCAACACTCCACGTACCTTCGCCTG
>NZ_JBAKAY010000019.1:0-699 GCF_038155145.1 Psychrobacter proteolyticus | reverse complement strand
AGGCCACCGTCACCATCGACTACCCACAAACAGCGCCTGTTGCCGAGAATGACAGAGGTGTTGGTCCCTTAAATACAGCCGTATCAGTTGACATTTTAGCGAATGACAGTGATCCTGAAGATGATTTAGACCCAACCACCGTTAAACTGCTTGATCCGACTGATGGTTCAGAGGTCACCACAGTAACCGTTGCAGGCGAAGGCGAATGGGTCGTTGATCCAGATACAGGTATTGTTACCTTCACACCAGAAGCAGGCTTTACCGCAGACCCAACACCAGTAGACTACGTGGTCTCTGATATTACAGGTGAGCAATCCAACCTAGCCACCATTGTTGTGGATTATCCACCAAGTGCCCCAGTAGCCGTTGATGATAGTGAGTCAGGCATATCAGGTAGTCTCGTTATGGTTGACATATTAGGCAACGACACCGACCTTGACGGCGATCTAGATCCAACCACCGTTAAACTGCTTGATCCGACTGATGGTTCAGAAGTCACGACATTGACGATTACTGGCGAAGGCGAATGGGTCGTTGACCCAGATACAGGCATTGTTACCTTCACACCAGAAGCTGGCTTTACCGATGATCCAACACCAGTAGACTATGTAGTTTCTGATACAACAGGTTTAACGTCTGATCCTGCCACCGTCACCATCGACTACCCACAAACAGCGCCTGTTGCCGAGAATGACAGTG
>NZ_JBAKAY010000018.1:0-746 GCF_038155145.1 Psychrobacter proteolyticus | reverse complement strand
CCAAAAAAAGAGGAAATACCCATGGCAAAGGCCAAGTTTGAACGTAACAAGCCACACGTCAACGTCGGTACAATCGGACACGTTGACCATGGTAAAACAACCCTTACCGCTGCAATCGCAACCGTAGCTGCAATCACCTCTGGTGGCGAAGCCAAAGACTACGCGTCTATTGACTCAGCACCAGAAGAAAAAGCACGTGGTATCACAATCAACACCTCACACGTAGAATATGACACAGACAGCCGTCACTACGCACACGTAGATTGCCCAGGTCACGCCGATTATGTTAAAAACATGATCACTGGTGCTGCCCAGATGGACGGCGCAATCCTAGTCGTATCTGCAACTGACGGCCCAATGCCACAGACTCGTGAGCACATCTTGCTTTCACGTCAGGTTGGCGTACCGTACATCATCGTATTCATGAACAAATGTGACATGGTTGATGACGAAGAATTGTTAGAGCTAGTAGAAATGGAAGTTCGTGAACTATTGAACGACTATGACTTCCCAGGCGATGACACTCCTATCGTTAAAGGTTCTGCTACTGAAGCCCTAAAAGGCTCAGAAGAAAAATACGGCCAACCAGCTGTAGTAGAACTACTAAACGTACTAGACACCTACATTCCAGAGCCAGAGCGTGACATCGACAAAGCATTCCTAATGCCAATCGAAGACGTATTCTCAATCTCAGGTCGTGGTACTGTAGTAACAGGCCGTGTTGAATCTGGTATCGTTAAAGTTGG
>NZ_JBAKAY010000017.1:0-1232 GCF_038155145.1 Psychrobacter proteolyticus | reverse complement strand
ATGCCACCAAAACCCCTCACATTAATCAGTGCCAAGCTCGCCTTTATCATATCCGCCATCGTCATCGGTATCATGGGCATCACCATGATTGGTTTTGGCTGGGTACCGCATCTGTCTCTTATCCTCGCCATCTGTGTGCTATTGGCTATCGGTATGTATAAAGGACTCAGCTTTGATGACATGCAAGCACAAATGGCCTCAGGTGTCATGCGTGGTATTGGTGCCATCTATTTGTTCTTCTTTATTGGACTCATGGTTGCGGCTTTAATGATGTCAGGTGCTATACCTACACTGATGTATGTAGGCTTTCAGCTGATCTCACCTGAATACTATTATATCTCTGCCTTCATCTTAACCTCTATTATCGGTATTGCATTGGGTAGTAGTTTGACGACTGCAGCGACTTTGGGCGTGGCCTTTATTGGTATGAGTAATGCGTTTGATGCCAATGTGGCGATAGCGGCAGGGGCAGTAGTATCAGGCGCGTTCTTTGGCGATAAGATGTCGCCT
Source organism: Psychrobacter proteolyticus (assembly GCF_038155145.1). Classification (GTDB taxonomy): domain Bacteria; phylum Pseudomonadota; class Gammaproteobacteria; order Pseudomonadales; family Moraxellaceae; genus Psychrobacter; species Psychrobacter proteolyticus_B. The sequence continues at coordinate 722 of NZ_JBAKAY010000017.1, read as the reverse complement.
TTGTCTGATACTTGTACGATTGCATCCTCTGTTGTCGGTATTGATCTGTTTGAACACATTCGCAATATGATGTATACGACAGTACCTGCATGGATACTGACGGTGATCTTGTTTTGGATGTTCTCAGGACAGACGACCAGTGCTGATCTGAGTCAAGTGACTATATTGCAAGGTCAGCTCATCGACAGTGGTTTGGTACATGGGTATTCGGTATTACCCTTTGTCGTATTAGTCGGGTTAGCCCTGTTTCGAGTTAATGCGATTTATACAATTATCTGTACTATTGCCGCGGCACTGATTATTACTTATATCCATAGTTCACCAAGCTTTGGCCAATTGGGTGGTTACTTGTTTGCAGGGTATGCCCCTGCTGAGTCATTAGAGTTAGGGGAAGTAGGCGGTATGCTGTCGCGTGGCGGTGTACAGAGTATGTTCTTTACGCAGGCAATTGTGATACTGGCATTAAGCTTAGGTGGGTTATTAACGGCACTGGGTATTCTGCCAGCACTGCTATCTGGTATTAAAGACACATTGACGACATCAGGCCGAGCGATATTTGCCGCCGCGATGTCGGCACTGAGCATTAACGTGCTGATTGGTGAGCAGTATTTGAGTATTCTATTATCAGGTACGGCATTTCGTTCAACGTTTGAGCGCTTACACTTACATCCTAAGAATTTGTCGCGGACGATTGAGGATGCGGGAACGGTGATTAATCCATT
>NZ_JBAKAY010000016.1:0-1407 GCF_038155145.1 Psychrobacter proteolyticus | reverse complement strand
GATCTGACGGTATCAATGGTCAAGATGGCGCGCAAGGTCCTCAGGGTGAACAAGGTCCAGCAGGTCAGGATGGTATTGACGGTGCTAAAGGTGATAAAGGCGACTCAGGTATTAGCGAAGCAGCTAAAATTGAATTAGAAAGTAAAATCGAAGACAGCCAAGCTCGCTTCTTTAGCGTTAATGGCTCTAGTGACAGTGAAGATGCAGGCAATTATAACAGCAATGGCGCTACTGCTGACGGTGCAATAGCAATTGGGGTTAATGCTCAATCTAAAGGTAAGGACAGCATCGCTATGGGCACTAACAATACGGTGACTGGCGATCAATCTACCAGCGTGGGTAATGGCAACATCGTTTCAGGTGATCGCTCAGGTGCGTTTGGAGACCCGAATATTATCGGCGGCAGCGCTAATTATGCAGTTGGCAACGACAACATTATCGGTGATACTACTAGTAATTCAGTAGTGTTAGGTAGTAATGCGACAGTTGGTGCTACAGCGGCTACAATTGGTGCTAATAGTGCACCAACCTTTGCTAACGAGACTAACGCCTCAAACTCTGTTGCTATCGGTGAGTCGGTGAACGTCCAAGCAGCTAATGCAGTATCTATCGGTGCTAATAGCAGTGCGACTCATAGCAATGCGGTAGCATTAGGAGCAAACTCACAATCAACGGCAGATAATACCGTATCGGTAGGCAGTGCAAACAACCAGCGCCGAATTACCAATGTTGCCGCTGGTATTAATTCAAATGATGCAGTTAACGTTTCTCAGCTTAACCAAAATCGTGCCGAAGCCTTTGGTTATACAGATAGAAGAATAAATGATTTAGAAGGTGAGACTCACTCAGCAGTAGCGGGTGCGCTTGCTTTCGGTGCTCTACGTTATCCCAACACGCCAGGTAAAGTAAGTGTTGGTCTGGGCGGTGGTACATGGGAAGGTGAGACAGGGTACGCATTTGGTGTCGGTTACACTACATCTGACGGACAGTTTTCTATCAGTAGTGCTTTTGGTGGTAGTGGCAGCCAAAATGGTGGTAATGTTGGCGTAAGCTATACTTTCGACTAATATGTAGATCTAAGAAATAAGGAAATACTTGAGCCTACTATTGTCTTTAATAGTAGGCTCAATCAATTCAATTTATCAAGTTAAAATGTTTTTGAAAACTCTTCTTGTTTTCTATCTAAAACTCCGTATAATGCCACCCAGTTGAAAGGGAAGTGGGTTACTGATTTGAACGATGTAAATTGTTTGAATTAAATAGGAAATACTTCTTGACTAAATAAATATAGCGTCTATAATACGCACCTCATCAAGACGAGCTGGAAGTAGCTAGTGTGTAATTACACGTTGATAACCCAGTTAACTTGTTGAAACAAATTAAAAAAAGAAGTTGACAGACTATTAA
>NZ_JBAKAY010000015.1:0-3681 GCF_038155145.1 Psychrobacter proteolyticus | reverse complement strand
TCTGAGCTACTAGCTCTCTTTTAATACTCGATAAACCGTAGCCACACCAACACCAACGGCCTTAGCGATTTCATCTTTTGTCATATTGTTTTGACTCGCCAGCTCTCTAATACGTTTATGTTTTTCTGTATTAGCCGTCTTACCTGATGGCTTATAGCCACTGTTAGCCAACCCTTGTTTAATACGTTCTCTACGCTTGTCATTATCCAATTTAGCCATTGTAGCTAGTAAATCAATGAGCATATTGTTTACTACGTTTAGGATTTCACCAGTCATACCATCACTAACCGTATGAGTAGTAGGTAGGTCTGAAACCACTAGTCTTAATCCCTTATCTTTGATACGTTGCTTTAGGATTGCAAAGTCACCTTGTGATAGTCGGCTAAGTCTATCTACACTTTCTACTAATAGAATATCGTCTTGCTGGGCGTCATCAAGTAACTTAGTGAGAGCTGGTCTGTTTAGCTTAGTTCCACTGTAATTCTCAATATACTCAGAATAATTATCGTCATAGCTTTTGCTAAAGCCAATCAAATCAGATAAGGCTCTTTCCGCTTTCTGTTCCTTAGTACTCGCTCTCACATATATTCTTACTGTCATGGGTATTACCTTATCATTTAGACTTAATTTTTAATGTCCATTAATAATACTATCATTTAATATATAAAACAACTCTAATGATAGATGAATTATCATTTAATTATTTTACTGTTAAGGTATAGTCTTAATGATAGATAAGTCATCAGAAATGAATCCCAGATTTTGACCATATGAATCACAAATATTGGGACTATGTAGGTCAGTATTTGGGAAGTAATAAAGAAAAGGATATAAATAAAATTAATAAAGAAAAGCTTATGTGTGATTTGCTTATTTTTTTGAGTCTTCCTATCCGATTACTAGACTACCTCTCTCATACGCTTACTATAATCATCACCAGCCTTAAATACCTCACCATGCTCATTTAATCTTGGTTCAACACGACTAGTTTGAAAACTATTAACGCTCTCACCTTTAACCTTCTTGCCACGTTCTTTTGCTATGTATGAGGCTCTACGGAATGCTTCCTTGTACTTGGTATAATTGCCTTGCTCTAAGTGCTTACGTTCAATCAAATATGATGGACTCTTTGGAATCCAAGGTGATAAATCTTGTATAGATGCAATATCTATTGCTTTATCAGTAATCGTTTTCATGGTCTTAACAGCAGTGCCATCAATCATAAATACTAAATGATAGTGTTGCTTCTTTGATGTCTCAACTTCTCTACACCAAACATAACCCACACGCTTTAATTGATACCTTCTCTTTAACCATGGGATAAAACTTCTTAAGAACTTAGTCATAACTTCATTATCAGCAGTGTATCTCTCAATTCTGATATCAATCCTAAATACAAATACTTTACGGTGATGAGATAGCATAGCGTCTAACTCACGTTTTATTTTAGGTAAAGGTTCTACGAAGCAATTGTACTTACCATCATGAGTGAGTATTGGTAACTCTAACCCTTCTATTGTTATTGTTCTATCATTCGTTAACTTACGCATATTACTAATAACCCTTAAAAGACCTTACTGAATGTTCTAATGACCAACGTCATGCTAGAGTATCATTACTATAAATATATTTACATTATCAGTAAGGATAATATTAAAAACCCACCAAATTAAAATTTATTTAAACCATAGCAGACATAGGCTTACTAGCTATATTACATTAGAAAATGGCATGACAACTGTTACATTAGCAATCTATCATAATAATTACTTTTTTGGTTGCTGATAGCCCACCTTGCTTAAGTATTTATGATACCTCTCTTGCTTTCTAGTATCTCTTAGCTCATTAGCTATAATCTCAGCGTAATCACTTACACTAGCTCCTATAGGTGCGTTGCTACCTAACTCGTTCAATAATGCCAACTTGCTACTGAATAGCTTAATTTGGCTATCTGTCATCTTGATATAGCTATCATCATTAGTAGATTGCTCATCTGACTTCTTATGTTTAAAACTAAATGATATAGCTGTTATCTTATTTGCTGTCTTATGCTGCTCGTATTGTACGGTTAAGTCCGTATGCTCATTAACCTGTTTTATAGCCGTTTTTAATACCCTAGCCTTAAAGTTAGACATAGTATTATATTGCTCAGGTTCTACGCCTAACTTACCTCTTATATCCTCAAGCTGATACTTAGGTGTCTTGCCTACTTCACGCCATGAACATATCGTTTCATATAACCTGATAGCGTAACCACTCGTTAAGTTAGACACGTTATCAATCTTATAGCTCGTAAATTGACTTTCTAATCTAGTGATTAAAGGTACTACCACATCAGAAAACCTTATGTAGACGTAACCTAAATCAGGTTCATAGGCACTCTTGTTAGCCCATGGCTCTTTGAATTCTATCAACCTTCCTGTCATAGGGCTTTTAGCTTTATACCTTATAAGCTTAGTCATTAAAGCATCTGCAGCATCTTTAAGTACCTGATAGGCTGTATCTATGTCAGTGTTATATTGTTTAGCGTAATCTTTAGCATGGACAGTCAGCAAACTACCTTCTGCTAATCCTTTCCCTGAACGCCTAGCTTCTACTATTGCTAAGAGTATTAGACGCTGTTCAGCTAGTCCTAATGAGTAGCTGGCGTTAATCAACCCGTTGTCCTTCACCACTAATTCTGACATTGGTATACCTCAGATAAACCGTATTAATCAATACCTGATAGTACACCCTTTGAATACATATTTAAACTACGTATCTATTACCTAGACAAACGTATTCAATGCCCTAGCTAAATATACTATTTTACCTAGACAAACGTATTCAATAGCCTAGACAAACGTATTCAATGCTATGCTACATCCTTTTAATACCAATAGGTACAGAGAACGTAAAAGCTGTTTAAAAGCTCTTAAATACTTAAAAGCACAGAATCTTATATTTTTGAAGTAATAAATAAGGAATTTATAGATGAGAATTATGGGTATTGAACTTATAGATATAGTGTTTATAGTATTTTTACTATCAATGGTTGCAGGAGTAGGATTTAGTGTAGGTATAGAAATTAAGAATTACTGTTTCAGAGTTATAAAATTTAAGTAATTACTCTTAGCTGCTTATCTAGATGTCATGTCATTGCTTATAAGGTAATAAACCCTTACGTAAGAGCTATAGAATGGCTCAGGATAGCCTTGTTTAACATTTCCTATGCAATGGTAGCTGAATTATATTAGAACGCTATTTAGAGGCTCTACGTAGCTCTCAGGCAATAGATAAGATAAATATGATTATTCAGATATAAAATAGTGCTCTCTATATTTCTAATATGTCTAACTTATCGTATTGATATATCGTTGTAAGCCTTATGTTTACTAGCCTATTAACCTTTTAATAAGTATCGTCATTACTTACCATAGTAGTAGTACCTAACTACCCTGAAAGCCTTATTAGATAAGGGTTTTATAGGCAAGGATACCTTATACCTTAGTACCCTATATATTTCACATCGTGATGTTACGAGCATTTACACAGTTAGCCCAACATAAAATCCAGTCTCTAGCTGTTCTTATGCTTAACACAATCCATCAAGGCTAATAAAAGGATAGGGGTATTTATTTAAAATATCTGAGCTACTAGCTCTCTTTTAATACTCGATAAACCGTAGCCACACCAACACCA
>NZ_JBAKAY010000014.1:0-5177 GCF_038155145.1 Psychrobacter proteolyticus | reverse complement strand
TTATTCTATAGCCTGAGCTATACAAGATAGATTAATTAGACTTGTATACAAACCACTTGGGTGTTGTATGGTCAAGCCAAACGAGCAATTAGTACAGGTTAGCTACACGCATCGCTGCGCTTCCACACCCTGCCTATCAACGTCCTAGTCTTGAACGGCTCTTTAGGGAAATCTAATCTTGAGGTGGGCTTCCCGCTTAGATGCTTTCAGCGGTTATCCCATCCGAACGTAGCTACCGGGCAATGCCACTGGCGTGACAACCCGAACACCAGAGGTTCGTCCACTCTGGTCCTCTCGTACTAGGAGCAGATCCTCTCAAATTTCCAACGCCCACGGTAGATAGGGACCGAACTGTCTCACGACGTTCTAAACCCAGCTCGCGTACCTCTTTAAATGGCGAACAGCCATACCCTTAGGACCTGCTTCAGCCCTAGGATGAGATGAGCCGACATCGAGGTGCCAAACACCGCCGTCGATATGAACTCTTGGGCGGTATCAGCCTGTTATCCCCAGAGTACCTTTTATCCGTTGAGCGATGGCCCTTCCATACAGAACCACCGGATCACTAAGACCTACTTTCGTACCTGCTCGACTTGTGGGTCTCGCAGTTAAGCGCGCTTTTGCCTTTATACTCTACGACCGATTTCCGACCGGTCTGAGCGCACCTTCGTACTCCTCCGTTACTCTTTAGGAGGAGACCGCCCCAGTCAAACTACCCACCATACATTGTCCTCGGTATTGTTATACCTGAGTTAGAACCCCAACATGACCAGGGTGGTATTTCAAGATTGGCTCCACCAAGACTAGCGTCTCGGCTTCAAAGCCTCCCACCTATCCTGCACAAGTCAGGTCAAAGTTCAATGTAAAGCTGTAGTAAAGGTTCACGGGGTCTTTCCGTCTAGCCGCGGGTACACAGCATCTTCACTGCGATTTCGATTTCACTGAGTCTCTGCTGGAGACAGCGCTGCCATCATTATGTCATTCGTGCAGGTCGGAACTTACCCGACAAGGAATTTCGCTACCTTAGGACCGTTATAGTTACGGCCGCCGTTTACTGGGGCTTCGATCAAGAGCTTCGCTTACGCTAACCCCATCAATTAACCTTCCAGCACCGGGCAGACATCACACCCTATACGTCCACTTTCGTGTTTGCAGAGTGCTGTGTTTTTAATAAACAGTTGCAGCAGCCTGGTATCTGCGACTGCCAACAGCTCAAGGAGCAAGTCCTATCACCATCAACAGCGTACCTTCTCCCGAAGTTACGGTACCATTTTGCCTAGTTCCTTCAGCAGAGTTCTCTCAAGCGCCTTGGTATTCTCTACCTGATCACCTGTGTCGGTTTAGGGTACGATTCGTTTATAACTATTGCTTAGAAGCTTTTCCTGGAAGCATGGTATTTGCCACTTCGCTGTACAAGTACAGCTTGCTATCAGATCTCGGTATAGAATAGCCCGGATTTACCTAAGCTATAAACCTACATCCTTTCACCTGGACAACCAACGCCAGGCTGACATAACCTTCTCCGTCCCTCCATCGCATTATAAACAAGTATCGGAATATTAACCGATTTCCCATCGACTACGCCTTTCGGCCTCGCCTTAGGGGTCGACTCACCCAGCCCCGATTAACGTTGGACTGGAACCCTTGATCTTCCGGCGTGCGAGCTTTTCACTCGCATTATCGTTACTCACGTCAGCATTCGCTCTTGTGATACCTCCAGCATGCTTTACAACACACCTTCACAGGCTTACACAACGCTCCCCTACCACTTGAAAACAAATTCAAATCCGCAGCTTCGGCTCCTAGTTTGAGCCCCGTTACATCTTCCGCGCGGGCCGACTCGACTAGTGAGCTATTACGCTTTCTTTAAAGGATGGCTGCTTCTAAGCCAACCTCCTAGCTGTCTATGCCTTCCCACCTCGTTTCCCACTTAACTAGGAATTTGGGGCCTTAGCTGGCGGTCTGGGTTGTTTCCCTCTCCACGATGGACGTTAGCACCCACCGTGTGTCTCCCGGATATCACTCATCGGTATTCGGAGTTTGCATCGGTTTGGTAAGTCGGTATGACCCCCTAGCCGAAACAGTGCTCTACCCCCAATGGTGTTCGTCCGAGGCGCTACCTAAATAGCTTTCGGGGAGAACCAGCTATCACCGAGTTTGATTAGCCTTTCACCCCTATCCACAAGTCATCCCCTGGCTTTTCAACGACAGTGGGTTCGGTCCTCCGGTGCCTGTTACGGCACTTTCAACCTGCTCATGGATAGATCACTCGGTTTCGGGTCTATACCCTGCAACTAAACGCCCTATTAAGACTCGGTTTCCCTACGGCTCCCCTAAACGGTTAACCTTGCTACAGAATATAAGTCGCTGACCCATTATACAAAAGGTACGCGGTCACCCAACAAGTGGGCTCCCACTGCTTGTACGCACACGGTTTCAGGTTCTATTTCACTCCCCTCACAGGGGTTCTTTTCGCCTTTCCCTCACGGTACTGGTTCACTATCGGTCAGTCAGGAGTATTTAGCCTTGGAGGATGGTCCCCCCATCTTCAAACAGGATTTCTCGTGCCCCGCTCTACTTAATATGTTAACTCTAATGTTTCGAATACAGGACTATCACCTACTACGGTCAGCTTTCCCACGCTGTTCTTCTACATTAGAATTAATCGGCTTCTCCCCGTTCGCTCGCCGCTACTAGGGGAATCTCAATTGATGTCTATTCCTAAGGGTACTGAGATGTTTCACTTCCCCTCGTTCGCTTCCTAATAAATTAGGATACCTACCTTATGGTAAGTGGGTTTCCCCATTCAGAAATCTCCGGATCACAGGATATTGCCGCCTCCCCGAAGCTTATCGCAGGCTGTCACGTCTTTCATCGCCTCTGACTGCCAAGGCATCCACCATGTGCGCTTCATTACTTGACCATACAACCCCAAGTAGTCTTTCGACTTCTAAGTGTCATACAATCTAATTATGATAACGATATCACCTATGTTTATACGCTTGATTCAGTTCTCTTTACTTTTTTTAATAACTCACCCCTGGGATAACAACTGATGTCGTTAAGAGGTGAGTTATTAAGGTTAAGAAGTGCGCGTGAACACGCTCTTCCTAACCCAGACTCATATCTATGTTTTTAAATAGTCTCTATGCTCTCGTCGAGTCACAGATTCTGTATAAAACAGAAAGAAGTAATCATTAACAATCACTTGTTTCTATTTAATACCTATTTATTTATTGGCATCTAAAGCTTACTTAACCGTCTTAGTAGTGGTGGAGCCAAACGGAGTCGAACCGTTGACCTCCTGCGTGCAAGGCAGGCGCTCTACCAACTGAGCTATGGCCCCATTGTAAAATGGTGGGTCTAGGTGGACTTGAACCACCGACCCCCGCGTTATCAACACGGTGCTCTAACCAGCTGAGCTACAGACCCTAATACGTTTGTTAAAACGTAAGCTTAAACTAAAGAACAACTTGTTGTGAATTCTTGCTGACCGAATGCGTCTATAAGGAGGTGATCCAGCCGCAGGTTCCCCTACGGCTACCTTGTTACGACTTCACCCCAGTCATCAACCACACCGTGGTGAACGCCTCCCCGAAGGTTAAGCTATCCACTTCTGGTGCAATCAACTCCCATGGTGTGACGGGCGGTGTGTACAAGGCCCGGGAACGTATTCACCGCGGCATTCTGATCCGCGATTACTAGCGATTCCTACTTCATGGAGTCGAGTTGCAGACTCCAATCTGGACTACGATAGGCTTTTTGAGATTCGCATCACATCGCTGTGTAGCTGCCCTCTGTACCTACCATTGTAGCACGTGTGTAGCCCTGGTCGTAAGGGCCATGATGACTTGACGTCGTCCCCGCCTTCCTCCAGTTTGTCACTGGCAGTATCCTTAGAGTTCCCGGCTTAACCCGCTGGTAACTAAGGACAAGGGTTGCGCTCGTTGCGGGACTTAACCCAACATCTCACGACACGAGCTGACGACAGCCATGCAGCACCTGTATTCTAATTCCCGAAGGCACTCCCGCATCTCTGCAGGATTCTAGATATGTCAAGACCAGGTAAGGTTCTTCGCGTTGCATCGAATTAAACCACATGCTCCACCGCTTGTGCGGGCCCCCGTCAATTCATTTGAGTTTTAACCTTGCGGCCGTACTCCCCAGGCGGTCTACTTATTGCGTTAGCTGCGTCACTAAGTCCTCAAGGGACCCAACGACTAGTAGACATCGTTTACGGCGTGGACTACCAGGGTATCTAATCCTGTTTGCTACCCACGCTTTCGAGCCTCAGTGTCAGTATGATGCCAGGAAGCTGCCTTCGCCATCGGTATTCCTTCAGATCTCTACGCATTTCACCGCTACACCTGAAATTCTACTTCCCTCTCACCTACTCTAGCCTAACAGTTTCAGATGCAGTTCCCAGGTTAAGCCCGGGGATTTCACATCTGACTTATCAAGCCACCTACGCTCGCTTTACGCCCAGTAATTCCGATTAACGCTTGCACCCTCTGTATTACCGCGGCTGCTGGCACAGAGTTAGCCGGTGCTTATTCTGCAGCTAATGTCATCGTCTCCGGGTATTAACCGAAGAGTCTTCTTCACTGCTTAAAGTGCTTTACAACCAAAAGGCCTTCTTCACACACGCGGCATGGCTGGATCAGGGTTTCCCCCATTGTCCAATATTCCCCACTGCTGCCTCCCGTAGGAGTCCGGGCCGTGTCTCAGTCCCGGTGTGGCTGATCATCCTCTCAGACCAGCTACAGATCGTCGCCATGGTAGGCCTTTACCCCACCATCTAGCTAATCCGACTTAGGCTCATCTAATAGCGAGAGCAGTAAACTGCCCCCTTTCTCCCGTAGGTCGTATGCGGTATTAATACGAGTTTCCCCGTGCTATCCCCCACTACTAGGTAGATTCCTAAGTATTACTCACCCGTCCGCCGCTCGACGCCTGGTAGCAAGCTACCATCGTTTCCGCTCGACTTGCATGTGTTAAGCCTGCCGCCAGCGTTCAATCTGAGCCATGATCAAACTCTTCAGTTTAATCTTGCTATGAAGCTCTTTAAAGAAGCTTCTAAACTTGGCTCATCTAATCTGGCAAAATCGCTAAAAATTATGTTCGTAATGAATTAACTTTGAGTTTTTCTGCTGTCTTAAATGATAATTTTTATAGTT
>NZ_JBAKAY010000013.1:0-10315 GCF_038155145.1 Psychrobacter proteolyticus | reverse complement strand
TGACTTTTAATCAATTGGTCCCGCGTTCGAGTCGCGGACAGCCCACCATATTTAGAAAGCCCAGTTACTATCTTAGTAACTGGGCTTTTTTTCGTCTGGGCTTTTTAAACGTTGTTTTTGAGCTATTAGTTTCTTAGCTTTTATATACCTTTATTTATTATGCTTACGTTTAAACAGTCGAAAGTTATCTCTCTTGCGCCATAGTAGTTTATGTCTGATCGTATCTTTGATAGTACGTGGGTGCTTGGGCGCATGAGCGATAAACTCATCAAACTCTGTCTTACTCATTGCAAGCTCTCGACCATGTGCCATCATCACCATTGACGGTTGCAATGCCCTGATTTTTTTTAGCGACTGGACATAATCTTTAGGGTAGTAGACAGGAAATGGCGCTACGAACTTATGGCGCAATTTGATGATTAAATCAGCAGTGTATACTTCGCGACTGGGCAGATGAAACAAAGACAAATCACGATCCGTATGACCTGGTGTCTCTAGTACTTGCCATTCATCAAAGTGTGGCACAAGCTCGCCATCTGTGACAGTGATATCTGGTTTCAGACTTGCCGAGTAATATAGGTTTTTAAGTGGGCGGCCTTGACGTCTGGCCACATAATATCCTAGATGTATATCTACGAAGTGCATCGTGCGCCCACCAATACCGCTATACCACTGCTTTTTTCTATCTGCTGAAACAATTAGACAGCCCGTCTTTTCTCGAAACTTATTCGCACCGCCTGCGTGATCCGGATGCATGTGCGTGACCACTACTACTTTTAGATCGGTGACGGGTCGTTTTAACGTTGTCTTAATATAGTCAAGCACCATCGGTACATCAGCACGGCAGCAACCATCTAACAGCATTATTTTATCTGGATATACTGCCAGATAACTACTTTGAATATATCCTTCTAAACGTACAATTTCACATAGACTCATTGGTGTTCCCTACCTCATTCGTCGTTATTATTGTGAGGCTTTTGTTCAGTTTTATAGCCAATCTTTAGTATAGCGCCCGTCACCATAAATAAAATGACTTTGAGTGAACGCTTGTGACTATATACAAAAGTAATCTGATATATAGAGACGATGCAGCATACAATTAACGATGAACCATTTAATACTCATAACCGCATGTATGGTTCTATCCATGATAATTCTCACCTTATTAGCAAAAAGCAAAAACCCAGCACTTAGGCTGGGTTTAAGGAAACATTTAGTATCTTTTTTAGTATTTTGGATAATTCGTAAATTACCTACTTATCGACTAGGCAAGATCACGAACCTTTGGCTCACGTTCCCATAGACGAGACTTAGCATTGCTAATAAAGGCATCTAGCTCAGCCAATGGCGTCACAAATTCATCTTTTTCAACTGGCAGTTTACTTAGGATAAATTCATCAGTCGCGCCGCAATAGGCGATGGCTTTGCAATGATTGTACGCATCATTGAACCAATCTAACGCAGAGCTGTCCATGGCGAGCTTTTTAGCTTGGTCAGGCATGATGATACTAACGACAGCATCAAACATCACTGATGGACCACCAGCGAGGCGCTCATCAGCTTGTATGCGTGTACCATCATCCAATACGACTTCTTTATTAGGCGCTACAATCTTGACACTAGCACCCTGCGCTTTGGCAGCATCTTCGAATTTTTTGACTTCACTACTATTAGAGCCTTCTGCAACCAAGATACCGATCATACGACCTTTTAGTGTATCAGGCGTCAGACCAATAGTTTGTACTGCTTTAGAGGTTCCTAAGTCTTGGACAGATGCAGCTGCGTCAGCTGGCTCTGGTAGCTCCATACCCAATGCCGTTGCTACGCGATTGGCCAAGTCTTCATCGATATGAATCAAATGGCTAAGCATACGCGTACGTACATGGGCTGTATCTACTTTACCTAGCTCAAACGCATAAGCGGTTGCGATATGTGCTTGCTCAGTTGCTGTCTGACTACGATAGAACATACGTGGCTGGCTATAATGATCGGCAAAGCTCTCGTCACGTACGCGGCCTTTTACACCATCATCTAGTTGCTCATGGAATGAGTTGAAACCACGTTTAGCGCTTTCACGAGGACGAGTTGGATCTAGGCTTTGTGGCTCATAGAGTACACGTGTCTTAGGCACTTGCATTTGCATATGACCATCTTGCTGATTATTAGCAAACGGACACTTTGGCGCATTGATAGGAATCTGGGCAAAGTTTGGCGAGCCTAGACGTGATAGCTGTGTGTCTAGATAACTGAACAAACGACCTTGCAATAATGGGTCATTACTAAAATCAACACCCGGTGGCAGATGTGATGGGCAGAATGCTACCTGCTCAGTCTCTGCAAAGAAATTATCTGGATAGCGGTTCAATACCATCTTACCCACGACTTTTACTGGTACCAATTCTTCTGGAATCAGTTTTGTCGCATCGAGATGATCAAATGGGAATTCGTTGGCTTCTTCTTCAGTAAATAACTGTACGCCAAACTCCCACTCAGGATAGTCACCGTTGTTGATTGACTCAAACAAGTCGCGGCGATGATAATCAGGATCAGCACCTGAGATTTTCACTGCCTCATCCCATGTGGTCGATTGTACGCCCAATACTGGCTTCCAATGGAAACGTACAAAGGTGCTCTTACCTTCTTTATTGATTAAGCGATAGCTATGAATACCAAAACCTTCCATCATGCGTAGGCTACGTGGTAAACCACGATCACTCATCAGCCAAATTAGATTGTGCATGGTTTCAGGGCTTAGTGAGACAAAATCCCAAAACGTATCATGAGCAGACGCCGCTTGCGGGAAACCGCGATCTGGTTCTGGTTTTACCGCATGGATCAAATCTGGAAACTTCATCGCATCTTGAATAAAGAAGATTGGCATATTGTTACCAACGATATCCCAGTTACCTTCTTCTGTATACATTTTCACTGCAAAACCACGCACATCACGTGGCGTATCTTTTGAGCCTTTATTACCCGCTACCGTTGAGAAACGCGTAAATAGTGGCGTTTGCTTACCCGTTTCGGTTAATACTTTGGCAGTTGTATATTCTTCTAGTGACTCTGTCAGCTCAAAATAACCGTGTGCTGCGCTACCACGAGCATGGACGATACGCTCGGGGATACGCTCATGGTCAAAATGATTGATTTTTTCACGTAATACAAAATCCTCTAATAGCGTCGGTCCACGTGAACCTGCTTTTAGAGAGTTTTGGTTGTCAGCGATGGCCACACCTTGTTGCGTGGTTAATACTTTGGTGTCGTCACCTGCGCGCTGATGGGTTTCACCACCATTGCCACGTTCCGTATTCATGTCTTTGGCGGGGTCAGTATGATCGATATTATTATTCATAAAAAGTCCTAGCTAATAGATTGAGAGTGCTCTTTTAAATCACTAAAAGAGTGCCTACACAGGTTTGATATCCTTTGAGATAGTGGTGACTTCATCTGTCATTTATTTGTCTGTGTTTTCAGCATTGCCTAACGTTAAATTGATACCGCACTAAAATTCGTAAAGGAATAATAGGCTTAGGAGTTATACTACCCAAAAAATAAGTCAAATATAGTTGCGTATATAGTAAACCTTGTTGATGTTTGGTTAAGGTCTATAGACGCTATAAAGCAACTACTTTAGTTGGTCTTAAAGGCGCATAAACGTTAACAATAGAATCTTGTAATATAGTTATTCTTTAAGGTATGCTTTTTATGTAGTGCCAGAGACTATTGATAAATAAATTGGCAGGGTTTTAGCCTTATATTTATCTTATTTATATCGTTGGATTCAGATAATTTCGATACAAGAAAACCGAGCGCAAGCTATACATTAGTATGGTTAGCGAGGATGACGATGTAGCGGATTTATAGGGATTTGACAATGCGACTATTTTTATATAACTATAAGGCTACCTACCATGTTACCAACTCTAAGCTCCCCGACTAAAAAACCTTATCACTCATTGCTAGTAGGCGCGTCAATGGGTCTAATGGCATTAACGTTCAGTCAAACGGCTGCTGCTATCACGACCAAAAACGTAACGTATACGGTCGATGATAAAGCGTATGAAGGCTATTACGCCAAAGCAGATAAGCCAAATGCACCTTTTATCTTATTGATTCATGATTGGGATGGTCTAACTGACTATGAGCGCAAACGTGCTGATATGTTAGCGGCTGAAGGCTACAACGTATTGGCAGCCGATATGTTTGGACAAGGCATTCGCCCCACTTCTATCGAAGAAAACAAACGCCTAACTGGGGAGCTATATGATGATCGTAATAAAATGCGCCGCATATTGGCAGGGGCATTAACAGCAGGACAACTACAAGGCAATGATGTGCGTAAAGGCACGACTATGGGTTATTGTTTCGGCGGTACGGTCGCGTTAGAGCTAGCACGCTCAGGTTTTGAGCAAAAAGCCTTTGTACCTTTCCACGGTGCATTCGATATTCCAACCGGTCAAAGTTATGACAAAACTACGGGAGAAATCCTAGTATTCCACGGCTCTGCTGACCAATCTGTCTCGCTAGAGAGCTTTGCCACTTTGGGTAAAACATTAGAAGCAGCCAAAGTCCCTCATGAGATGGTTACCTATAGCGGCGCGCCACATGCCTTTAGCGTATTTGGCAGCGATAGATATGATGCTCGCGCCGATGAGCGCTCTTGGAAGCGCTACTTAGATTTTTTAGCAGAAGAATATAAATAACCTAGCAGCACAAGTTGAATAAGTAATAATATAAGCAAGCCCAAACAAAAAGACACCTTAATAAGATCTAATAATGATCCATTGAGGTGTCTTTTTATTTATTTAATTTTTGCCAACGCTTTAACAACTTAGCGCTTCTGAAATACCAATAGCTGATTATTAGCAGGCATCGCATACGTTTTGGAAAGTTGTAAATGATGAGCATTTGCTAAACTAACGACATCTTCTTTATCGCGAATGCCGCTATCAGGATTACTTGCTTTCAACATCGCATCAAATCGCTGATTACCTTCACTGGTATATTTACCATCTTCGTTAAATGGGCCATAGATAATCAGCTTACCGTCCACAGGTAGCACATTACTAGCTAATGTAAATAACCGCTCTACCAAAGCCCAGCTAATGATATGCAAAGTATTGGCTGTAAATATCACATCATAAGGTTTGTCTACATAACCGCTATTTAAATGACCACTATCTAAATGACTACTAACAGGTACGGAGTCCGTACTCAAATCAAACGCTAATGGCAAATATAAATTAGGTGCAGGATAAGCATTATGCCAAGCGATTATATGGCGATGATTACCAGTGACATCGCTGGTTTGCCATTGTACCTCAGGCAAGTTAGGAGCAAAGTAAACACTATGCTGACCCGTCCCAGAACCAACTTCTAATACATTATTAAAGCCTTGTAGCTCTGTTTGAAGTATTTCTAGAATAGGCTGTTTATTATTTTCACACGCCTGAGAGAATGGCAATGCAGCGATGTCTACTTTATTATCTGGATTATCGCTATCCATACTATCGTCACGCATCACCATCCTCCCAGACCGTTTGTTATGCTCTCAGTATTGATAGCAGTAGATGAACAAGCACTGCCTAAGACTAACCTAGTGGCCGCCTACTCACAACTCACAACTAATAAATACCTGCCTCTACCCCAGCAGCCAAGGTCATAGCAAGCTCTTCTACTTGCTCAGCAAAGCTATCTTGCCAATCACCTTGTAGTATCAGTGCCTCTTGAATCCATGACCAACGTAACCCCGTTGTAATCGTTTTGAGCGCAAGCTTGGTACCTGTACCATCATGCCCTGCGCGTATATATACCGCAAATGGCATGCCTTGCTTCTCTTCTAGCACTGGATAGTAGCAACGATCAAAAAAGTCCTTGGTCAGCCCTGCCATATACGCCAGATTTTCAGTCGTACCTAGCAGTAGCGCATCAGCAGCCAATACATCTTCAGGCTGCGTATCCTGCGGTGATTTCAAAATGACGTTGATATCTATATCAGGATGATTGGCACCGTCATAAGCTGCCTGCGCCAATTTCTGAGTATTGGGCGATGGCGCATGAGCGACGATGAGTAACGTCTTAGTAGACATATTAGGCTTCTGTGCCATTGTTAAATACTAGATTTTGAGTAATAGCAGGATCCAAGCTATTGCCTACTGGGCAGGTCAATGCGGTTTTATAAAATCTCTTTAAGGTACTCTCATCCAAGGCTTTTGAAAAATTAACCACGACATGTATTTCACTTACCCGCCTTGGTTTGGCAGCCATAACTTTGGTAACTTCTGCGGTCGTACCTGAGATATCGATATCCATCGCTTCGGCTTTGATACCAATAATTGTTAAGATACAACTACCCAAACTAGTGGCTAGCAAATCAGTCGGAGAAAACGCCTCACCCTTGCCATGATTGTCTGTCGGCGCATCGGTAATGATTTGATTATTCGACTGTAGGTGAATGGCTTGGGTGCGTAAATTGCCTTTGTAAGTTACTTTTGATGTTGTCATGGGGTTCTCTTTGGTAGTTGTTTTTTCTAGATTACTTCTTTTTAAATAGTATAACGCTGTTAGACAATAATAACTTATGCTCCATTAGTTACAATATGGAATATTAAGCTCTGTAATGTGCGAGAAAGGCCTTTATATATAAGATCTAATCACTTAGAACAGTTATCTAAACCTATAGTGGGACTTAATTTGTGGTATTGATTCAACTTAAAAGTATTATGATATCTAACTTGTAATTTCAGCTATATATTTCCCCATTTATCTACATAATTTTTTCTAACTTCGTCTTCGCAGCGATGACAAGCAAAATATCTAATAGCTTCCACATCTCCTGTAACGAAACTATCACAATTTTCACAATCTAAAGCAGCCCAACCACGATCTTCGCATTCAACACAAACCCACATACCTTCTAAGTTTAATACTGTTTGTTTTTCGATCTGACATTTGTGACAATAAGCCAATGGATCAGCCCCATCACCATAACGGACTTCAGGATCTTGCTCTTGATATATTTCAGTATATTTCTCCAGAGCATATTCAGAAGCTAACTCTATCTGACACTCAGTGCATTTATGATCCTTAACCATAAAGTACTTAACTTCTTTATTGCAGTTTAAACATGGTATTGAAGTTTCGATTGCTTTTAACTTTAAATCTTTCACATCACAGACTAAGCACTCGATATCTTCACCCCAGCCATGTGATTTAAGAACTTTAGCTGACTCTAATCCACATGATGTGCAAGAGACGATACGACTCCCTCTTTTCTTCTCTATTTCAATTTCATCTTGAATCAAATCAAACTTGGCTTTAAGAAAATTATGGTTCAATTTAACTTTTACATCTATTTCATCTATTAAGCCTAGATGGCTAGAAAAAATATCAGCCCAATTATTAGTTAATAGTTTATGCAAATGAAACCATGAGACCCAATGCTCGATAACTACTTCTGTCTCTTTACCTGAAAACCCTGTATGAGCAAAATGAACAATTTGATTTCGATGCTCACCCAAAGCTTTAAAATTATCCATAGCTTCTTTTTCAATGTTTTCTCCACAGATATTTTTCAAACGAATATATGCTTGCTCTAGATAAACAGAATGGAAGTCACCACTTTCAAATTTTTGCTTAACTGCTGATTCTGGCTTTGAAATAATGAGTGACCAATGCTCTTTCATTAGTCGAGCTTTAAAAAACAGCTCTATTGCAGTGTATAGATCGATCAGTGAGCTTTTAGGAGACTTTGACAAATTACTAACTGAAGATTCAAGAAAAATAATTCCATTAGTAACTACAGCAGTGAACCATCCATCAACGTCATTTTTATTTTGCTTAATATTACTTGCCACTGACATCTCCAAAAAATACTAAAAATTAAAAGCAATATTAGCAAGCCCCAAGATAACAAAAAGCACAAATAGTATGGCTCACTACTAAGTGCGACATAAAAGTAAATAGCCAGTCCAATACTCATTAACAAAGATAATAGATATATAGTCAGTTCATAAACAAAGAAATGTAGCATATGACTACGAAGATATAGATAAAGCTATACCTGAGATGCTTTATCGAAAAAACCAACTGCACGGCATAAATAGTTGAATAAAATTAGTAAAAAAGGGAAACTCTGTTCCAACTAAAACCTTTTGACCTACCCTCTACACTGGCCGAACGCTCCAGCCTATCTATAGATTATGCTATTCTATATTGGATATATATAAGCATTTATTTAGTTTTAGCAAATTTTTTAGTTATTGCTAATTAAATTATAAATCCAGATTTAAATACTTTGAATAGGCGTCCCGTATGTTTATAAAAAAACATTTTGTTCATTTATCTATTTTTACCATGATATTCATGTTTTGCAGTAATGCACAAGCTGAAACTCATCAAGATAAAATCCAAGTAAAGGTATTTATCGCAGCGATGTTTGAAATTGGTGAAAATAGCGGAGATAAAGCAGGCGAATTTCAGCATTGGTATAATCAATATTTTACAGATAGTAAGCCTATAAAAGTAGAAGGTGCCCATAGCCCAGTTTATTGTAACTCCGAAGGTGTCTGTGGTTCGGTATTAGGGATGGGTAAAGTAGGGTCTTCAGCATCCATGCAAGCAATCACACTTTCTCCTAAATTTGACTTTAGCAAAAGCTACTTCGTTCTAAGCGGTGTCGCAGGAACACCACCGAGTAAAGGCACGATAGGTGATGTCAGCTGGGCGTCTTGGCTCGTAGATTACGACTTAGGTCACCGCTGGAAAGCCGAAGAAGGTGAAAAAGGTGCACCTACGTTTACACCCCGCAAAGGCTATGAAGATATTCGCCGCTATCAACTTAACTTTGAACTGCTAAAATGGAACCTACATCTAAGCCAGTCAGTTGCTTTAAAAGATTCAAAAGAAGCCAGAGCCTATCGAATGAAATATCCTGATGCAGCAGCACGACGGAGCCCAGCTATAACCGTAGGCACCCATATGACAGGAGATACCTTTTTTCATGGTCCAGGACTGTCAAAACAAGCGCAATATATAGCTGAATTATATAATGCAGATGATTACATTATCACTGAAATGGAAGCCGCTGCAATAGCACAAGTACTTAACAGAACGGTAGGTATTGAACGCATCATGAGCTTACGTGGTGCAGTGAATTTTGACCAAGGTAATCCAAATGAGACCACGCTTCAACATCTAGATCCAGCGCCAGGAGAAACAGCTGGTGGCTTTGCAGAAACAGTAGAAAATATCGTGCTAGTAGGATCGAAAACTGTCGATCACATCGTTGATAACTGGGATGTCTGGGAAAAAGGTGTGCCAAAATTCAAAGAACAATAAGAACTTCAAGGCAAATTTTAAGCAGTACAACAAACAGTTAATAGTTAGCAATCAGTAAGTAGTTTCTAGAGTGGGTTTACGCTCATTCTGGGAACTACGATGGCTTATAGATTTACTACCAATATAGCTCTTCCATCATAGCTTCATTAGAAAATAATTAACCCCTCGATCCGCTTATGCTCATTAGATAGCATACGATTAAGTAAGCTATAAGATTCATCCTTGATATAGACCTCTATTCAATCTTTAGCGAGTTTTCTCACTCCATTTGAGTTACTCAAAAGACGACACTATCACTCAGCTAAATAATTAAGATACCGCATCACTCGCAGTAAAGGGTACTTGTCCCAACATCAATGCCTAATACTTCACGATTCTCTGCTTTATCATACTAAAAGGGTAGAAGCGGATATGGTGGCGTCGTCTATCGCTTATAAACTCTACTGGCTAAGTATAATCTAATACATTTGGTTAGATTCAACGGCATAGTCTTGCCTAATGATAGATACTTCTTTTGTCTTAGGGCACGGGTTTCGCTTTAAAATAGTACATACGCAATGAAAACATCTATGGTTCTGTAAGTAGTAAGGTTCGCATATACGTTATAGGATTGACAAAATAATTTCTAATATTAGATGAAGAAAAGCCCCCTCCGCGTTAGCGAAGGGGGCTTTATCTAGAATAGAGAGCTGACGATGACCTACTCTCACATGGGCGAACCACACTACCATTGGCGCTACGATGTTTCACTTCTGAGTTCGGGAAGGGATCAGGTGGGGCCATCGCGCTATTGTCGTCAGCAAAGGGGGTTAGATATGAGTCTGTTGTTGTTTTTATTGACATCAAGTTTGAGCTTGTTGTCGATCAACTTGTAACCTAACTGAATCAAGGTTAAAGGTGATATCGAAATGTTCTTTCTTATTCTATAGCCTGAGCTATACAAGATAGATTAATTAGACTTGTATACAAACCA
>NZ_JBAKAY010000012.1:0-23613 GCF_038155145.1 Psychrobacter proteolyticus | reverse complement strand
CAGTCACAGGCGATGACATCATCAATGCGATTGAAGCAGGTGCTGGGTTTAATGTGACTGGCACTGGTACCGCAGGTGACATCATCACCTTAACCAATGAAGCAGGTGCTCAGATTGGCAATCCTGTGACCGTTGATGGTGATGGCAACTGGAGTGTGGCTGTGAGCCCAGCAGAGGTCACTGCCATGGGCGAAGGGGATGAAACCCTAACAGCCACTGCCACGGACGCCGCTGGTAATCTACCAAGCGCCAGCAGCACGGTTGATATTGTCGTAGATACCATTGCACCGACGGCGCCTGTCATCAATGCAGTCACAGGCGATGACATCATCAATGCGATTGAAGCAGGTGCTGGGTTTAATGTGACTGGCACTGGTACCGCAGGTGACATCATCACCTTAACCAATGAAGCAGGTGCTCAGATTGGCAATCCTGTGACCGTTGATGGTGATGGCAACTGGAGTGTGGCTGTGAGCCCAGCAGAGGTCACTGCCATGGGCGAAGGGGATGAAACCCTAACAGCCACTGCCACGGACGCCGCTGGTAATCTACCAAGCGCCAGCAGCACGGTTGATATTGTCGTAGATACCATTGCACCGACGGCGCCAACTGACGCCCCTGTGGTCACTGACAACGTTGCCAATGACGGCAGTGGTAATGAACTTACTCCAGTAGAACCCATCACTAATGGTGGCTTGACTAACGACAGCACCCCAGGCGTTGTTGTACCTCCCGAGCAAGTGGTTAATGGTACCCCGCAACTGGTGGTTGATGGCAGCGTCGTACCTTCAATCTCTACGCCTAATGATGATGGCAGCGTGACCTTAACGCCAACCACGGCATTGACTGATGGTGATTATACACTCAGCTACAACCTTATTGATGAGGCAGGTAACGTGAGTGAGGATTCGCTAGTCACTAACGTGACGGTTGATACCACCGTCATCATCGCTCAAGATGACTCAGATAATATCGATTTAGGTAAGTTACAAGTAACCACTTATCCTTCAGTAAATAACGATAGCGTCACCGTACTCGGTGTCGCCGAAAGCGATAGCGGTACAGATGGTACGCTTGACTTTACGGTAAGTGAAGGCGCTAATGGTACGGTCAGTATTGAAGTTAGTCAGACAGCACTAGTCGCAGTAGCGGATGCGGTCAACATCGAAGTCTACAATAGTAATGGCGACCGTGTTTATGTCGGTACGACTGGTGGTGACCCACTGGTAGGTGATGTAATAGGTCTAAAATTATTAGGATTGACTGGCAATGACACGTTAACAGCAGTCGTATCTGGTTTAGAGCCAGGAGATTACACTGTGGTAGTGCGCAAAAGTGAGAGTGCATTAACCACTTTAGTACAAGATGTGGAGTTGGCAGAGTTGGGTGACTCAGGCATTGTTTTAGGTCCAAATAACCAAGAGGCTGTCTTAAATGCAGTGGAAACCTCACTCAATACTGATTACCCTATCTTGCAATTGGGCACTACTGTCAAAGGTATTCTGTCAGCTGCATTGCTAGTAACGAATGAGCTGGGTGTCGATGAGTTGGTAACGTTGCTTCAAGACAATACCGTATTGAATACTTTGCTTGGTGGTGTGATTGACCCAGTATTGGATGCGGTTGCAGTAGCATTGCTTAGCAATACTTTAACGCTGATTGAAACTACTGATGTCACAGCCACCCTAACTGAGTATGATTTCGATTCAAGTACAGCTATAACAGGCAACGTGATTGACCCTGACGCATCGATAACGAATGAGTCAGGTGAGGATACGGTTACTGTCAACACTAAGCTGACGGACATAAGCAGTGATAATACGGTTTCAGAGCCAACATCTCAGCTTGTCGACGGTATCAATGTATTTACCATACAGGGACAATACGGTGTACTAGTGATTGACGAAAATGGTGACTATACTTACACGGCCAATGGTGATTATTCTTCGTCAGGTGAAACAGAGGTGTTTGAGTACACCATCTCTAACGGTGCAGCAGGTAACAGCGATACCGCAAAACTGGTGATCAATATCAGCTCTACGGCCCCTGATGCACCAGTCACAGCGGCAACTATTACAGACAATGTAGCTAATGACGGCAGTGGTGATGTACTAACACCTTCAGAAGTCATTGCAGATGATGGCACCACAAATGACAATACACCAAGCCTTGAGGTTGCTGCTGGTGTACTTAGTGACGGTGAAACACTGCAATTAGTGGTAAATGGTAACGTAGTTGATGCAGTAATCACTGAAAACGCCGATGGCAGCTATACTTTAACGCCGCAAACGCCTTTAGATGATGCTGAGTATGAGCTAAGCTACAACATCAAAGATGCTGTCGACAATGTGAGCGGTAATGCACCTGCTGTGACAGTCACAGTAGATACTACAATACCAGATGCTATTAATGATCAGGCCTCTGCTGGACTTGCTATAACACCTGTTATAGCAAGTACTACAGGCAGCGAGACTGGAACCGTTAGTAGCTTGGTTAGCCTTGGGGCAGTCGGTGACTTGGTTAATGTAGCGTTGCTTGGCTCAAGTACTGCTTTTACAGTAGATGTTGCAACCAATACCACACAAGACCTTACGATATCTGGTAGTGGAAGCCAAGCATTAGGATTATCACTTGGTAGCGATAAGGACTTTGATGTCCTAGTGTATCGTCAAGAAGTAGGTAGTACGCAAGCTGAATTGGTTCAATCCGTACCAAACTGGCTTGATTACACAGCTGGTATAGCTGGTGTTATCGGCGGCACTTGGAAAGGAGATGCTTTAGAACTGGATACTTTCTCTGGCGGTGCGAAATATTATATTGTGGTTGCCAATGGAAGCGGAGTATTGAATCTTGGTGTAGGAACATCTGTCACTGTCAAGACTGACTCAATTATAACCACAAACCTTAATATCGATTTAGTACCAGCTACTGGTAATGTGCTTGATAATGATACCGATACAGGGTTAGCGACAATTGTAACTAATATTAATGGTGATACGATCAGTGGACTCACCACCATCGTAGGTAACTATGGTAGTTTGGCAATTGACACTAACGGTGAATATACTTATACACCAAACGAAAATGTCAATGTGATTGGTCAAACAGATGAGTTTGAATATACGATTGATAACGGTAATGGTAATATTGATACGGCTATGCTGACCATCACCATCAATGGTGATGGGCAAGCTACAACTAGCGACTCAAGTGCAGCCGCTGCAAGTATGAGCGCCAGTAGCTTCACACTTGCTGATGATGCAACTTCTATCGATATTCCTGATACATCATTGACTGTCTCAAGCGAAGGGCTTGATGTTCTAAGCTTTGAGGGCGCAGGTCAAGTCATTAGTTTAGCTGACATGATGCAGCCTGATATCATTGATATTGGTGGCATCGGGGCTAATACTTTAAATGTGGCAGTTAGCGATGTTGAGTCTGCTATCTATGTCAGAGGTGATAGCGATGATACGGTCGATCTAGAAGGCGATAGTTGGTCCAATGTTGCACAGATTACCTCAGAAAATGAGCTATATAATGTATGGCAAGTAGGTACTGATACATCTACACAGATTTATATCGATACTGATATTACCAACATTATCTAACATTCAATAGTTGAACTTTTATCTTGAAAACGCTTCCAAAATGGAGGCGTTTTTTACAATATTTGTCTAATTTTTTTGAGCTATAGTGAATAAGTATAAAAAATAGCCTTAATATAATGGCTGTATATTTATATGCAAATACAACAAAGCATAAGGTGCTACAGGGCAGGGCAATAAAGACATGGATGAACATATAAACTCGAATCTTCTAGTAAAATATTTAGAAGTATTTTTACCATCTATTTATGATAACTGGACGCAGTCACATCTCACGAAGCTAAATAAAGAAACAGAAAGCAGCTCAGATGGCATAGTGTTAGATAATTTGGCCAATACTTTTGTATTGTCGGTATCTGATGGTTGCAAAAAAGCCAAAACGATTACTTTTATTACTAGGAATTTAGCAAATATAGATAAAATAGGTAGTACCAGTGATTTTTCTGATTTTGAAAAGATATTGCCAGAGATAATAGTAAAAATTGATAAGTTATCAGAAAAGTTTGATGCTCCTATTGTTTGGTTAAGGCTTGAGTGGCTTAATCAAGCTTCACTCACTACTTGGTCAAATTTTCAGCAAAGTCTAAAAGGATTTAAGCGCAATTATTATCGCTCAGGCGTTGCATTTGAAGGAGTGCGTGAGCCATGGTTATTGCTCACCGAAATGGAGCTGAATGCCAATGCATGCCTTTATATGGGTAATACGGTTTCTCATGCAGGGGTTAATACTAACAACCTGAATGTGTATCTAAAAGCACGCCATGGCAGTAGCCAAATTCCAGAGTTTAGCGATGATTTACCCATTATTAGCTTTAATACGGCGGGTGTGTTTATTGATGAGCACACAGGTGAGTGTCATACCCTTGATACGCAGCCACGCTTTAAGGGTCACCGCAAATTGTTACCATTATCGGCAGATACGACTCAGCCTATCATTGAGATGTCTGCAAATTACTTAGCCCGACAGGTGCAGCCTTCTGGCCAGTATATCTATGGATATTTTCCTTGTTTTGGCCGCACGATAGATACTTATAATAGTCTGCGCCATGCCAGTAGCACTTATGCACTGATAGAAGGCTATGAAGCTTGTCATAGTTTTGACGCCTACCGTAACGATGAGGCTAAGCTTGCTTTGGCTAATACGAAAGTCAGTATTGATAATGCCATGAGCTATTTGATTGATAAGCTTATTCAGACCTATAATGATAAAGCGTATGTAATTGATACGGGTGGAGAGATTAAGCTAGGTGCAAATGCTGTTGCGATATTAGCAATCGTTAAATATCTACAAGTCTTTAGAGGCACACCAAAAGCAGATGATTATCATGCGTTGGCAGAGCGATTAGCGCTAGGCATCATCGCGATGCAACAAGACGATGGCAGCTTTGTGCATATCTTACATAGCAAAGACTTAACGCTAAAAGCGAAAAACCGAATCATTTATTATGATGGTGAGGCGGCATTTGCAATGATGCGTTTGTATGGTTTGACCAAAGATGCGCGCTGGCTTGATTGTGTCACTCGTGCGTTTGACTATTTTATCGAAGTCAAGCATCATCAAGCACATGACCATTGGTTATCTTATTGCTCAAACGAGCTAATCATTTATAAGCCTGAAAAAAAGTATTTTCAGTTTGCAGTAGATAATATTAAAGGCTATACCGACTTTATCAAAAACCGTATCACTACTTTTCCGACACTACTTGAGCTATCCATGGCGTTTCATAAAATGCTATTAAAGCTAGATGAACATCCTGAGTTTCATGATGTGTTAGTAGGTTTCGATGTTCAAGAGTTTTATCAGGCATTACATGCGCGTGCCAATTATCTTATGAATGGTTTTTTCTTTCCAGAAATGGCCATGTTTTATAAATCCCCGCAAACCATTCTGCATGGATTTTTTATCCGCCATCACTCGTTTAGAGTAAGAATTGATGATGTAGAGCACTATCTATCAGGGCTTATTGGTTACTTTGATTTTTTAAAAACGGCCAATTACCCAAAGCTCGCTGCGAAAAAATACCAGTCAAATTATGATGTAATCCATGTAGATCAAGAAGACAAAAACTAGCCAGTAAAAGTAGGCAGTCAAGATATGAAATCTGTCTTATCAGCCAATATGGGGCGATAGCTTCTTACTGTTCTTTCAAGTATGTTGAATACAACGGTAAGAAAGTTTTTAATACCAACAAGCTTATGCACTCTCATTCGAATGTTCTAGGATTGAAGACAGGTAACTTGGTTGGTATAGGTTCGAACCTTATAAACTACTGGACTGATGATGACACGCATTATCTTAGTATTACTTTAGGAGCTGAAAGTCGAGACATTTGTTATAGCATTTCCAAAGTAATTATGAATAGCTATGGTAGGTTTACTCCGTAAAGAGCGGCTTGGGAGGCTTCATTCAAATAGCAATTAATGTATGCCATTATTTACGAACTACCTTAAACTTATATTGTAGCTATACTCTTATTTTATGCTATTGCTAAACAGTATTTTTATGCGAGTAAGACGCACGTTTTTATGTTCAACTATCTAAGTCTATTAGTAGTAATAGACTTAGATTGATTTTACGAAATATTTAATTAATATCTATTGATTTTTCGACGTAGCGTTATGGTTTTACTGATGATTTATTAAGTGTGGAGCTATACTGGCGAATTGAGGCCAACGACACAGCAGCTCTAAGACTATCTTATATAACAGGTTAGACTTTATTTAAATTATTATCTTATTGCCTTATAAGGTAAGTTTTAGTAAGGTTTAGTGCATAAAAGATCAACATTTATTCAAAAAACATTCATAGAGCTGATCACTGAAAACTAATATGAAAAATTCGTCAAATCGTAAGCAGTCACTTCGTAGTATTTCAGTGCGCCATTTTATGACCGCTTTGGCGACTGGTATATGTTTTACCGTGACTTCACACGCAGTAGTAGCAGATTTCCAAATCAATAGCCTAGTGGCGCAGGCAATTCAAACGCATCCTTTAGTAGGGTCGGCTCGAGCGAGTCAAGAAGCAACTACCGAAGGAATTAATGCGGCCAAATTAAACCTTTTACCAACACCAAGCGTAAGCTCAGGTTACGATAGAGACAATGACTTTGTCTCAGAGGTGACTATTCGCCAGCCCTTATGGACAGGGGGTAAGCTCACCGCAGATATCAATCAAGCCATATTCGATGATAAAGCTGCGGTAGAGTATATCTATGAGCAGCAAAACCTAGTGGCCAAAACAACGATTGATGCTTGGCAGAGCTATATCCAAGCCGTCGCTACACAAAGCGTCCATGTAGAGAATTTAAAAGAGCTGAATGATTTTGAAGCCATGATGCAGCGACGCGTTGGTCAAGGTGTATCGGCTCGTATTGAGCTTGATCTGGTAACTAACCGTATATTGCAAGAGCAAACATCTTATCAAGCGGCAGTTGAGCAGCAACGTATCGCCGCTGCTAGGCTAGAACAAATCATTGGTCAACCATTGTCTCAGATGAGTGTCACGAGCATACCGAACCTTAAGGTATTGGTAAATCAAGCCAAGCAGCAATCCGTTGACTTTGAAAGAATGGCATTTGATAGAGCTGGCTTTTACAATCCTACCGTCGTAAAAGAGCACTTCCAGATTGAGTCCGCGAAGCAAGGTGTAGAAGCACAGCAAGCGGCTCGTTACCCAACCATTTATGCCCAATATGAGCATGCTTACTATCATGAGGATAATGAAAACGATGGTAAGTTCTCAGTAGGATTGAGCTATGCACCAGGTGCTGGATTTTCTAATTTTGCGCTAGCACGAGCCTCACAGGCAGAGGTCAACAGCCTAGTACAAAACCAAGAAGCCGCACGCCGTAATGTTATCGAAAACATTCAAGTACAGTATCAGCAGTTTATCAGTGCCAAAGACCGAGAAACCTCGTTGGTCGCTGCTGTAGCAGGGGCACAAATTGTGGTCAGCTCTTATCGCCGGCAATTCATCGCAGGACGCAAGTCATGGCTTGAAGTACTAAACGCTGTCCGTGAGCATAACGATTATCAAGTCCAGCTGGTACAAACTCGCTCAGAAATGTTGGGTGCATTTTATAGACTACAAGTAGATTTTGGCATTATGCAGTGGCAGCAGTTCTCTCATAATCGTGACCCAGTGACTTTGTTTAGCCCAGCCAACTCTGTCAAGCAATGGCTCAATAAGCAAGACAGAAACAGCGCTAGCAGTCATTTCGGTTATGGAAACAACGCAGCAGAAGAATATATCGATATTAAGCTGCCCGAGACGGCAGAGCAAAGCTTGAACAATGGTGAGTATCTCATGTTAAATGATGATTACAGTATTACGCCGATAACTGATCAAGAGAATATGACAAATAAGTAAATCAGAAAGTCATATAAATAGGCGTAAATTATCCTACATACGCAACCATCTAAAATATTAAATAAGCGATTAATATGAGTGCACAATTACAAAAGACACCGTCTCAGTCTGTTGACCACCATGAGCTGCAACACTCAGAGCAGGTTGATCTGACCGAAACGCTGACTGATGCGATTAAGCATTTACTCGGACAGCAAGGCTATCCAGTAGATAACATACGGCTCCATGATGTCGTCAAACGTCATAGTGAGCAATCGGACAGGCAAGGTCAAAGCATTCATGAGTTAGGCGGTGTCATTGCAGTATTACAAGGCATTGGCATAACAGATACACCAGAAATACTAGAGCAGCCTGATGCTGCTTTTTTGCCCTTACTAGCGTATCGAGCGGATTTAGGTTGGGGCGTGATTGACAGCCAAACGCCGCAAAAAAGTTGGAACTTTAGACAAGCGAACCAGCAGGTACATACGCGTGCCGAAGAATTGACTTTGGTCATGCGTATTCGTCTAAAAGAAGATCATATTAAGCAGCGAAAGGCCTCATTTTCTGATCTATTAAAGTCTGATTTGGGTAATTATAAAGGTATTTTAGCTGAAGCCGTTATTGCCACTTTTCTGATTAACATGTTGGCATTAGCCGTTTCTCTGTTTTCTATGCAGGTTTATGACCGTGTCATACCAACGCGTAGTGAATACACGCTGATCATTTTAGCCAGTGGCGTCTTCTTGGTGATCATGTTTGAAGCATTCATGAAGTTTTCTCGCTCAAGAATCATGGATAAGGTCGTCGTCGGTCTTGATCAGTACCTATCTCGAGAAGTGTTCCAACGTCTACTCAAAGTACGTATCGACCAAATGCCGGGGTCAGTTGGCTCTATGGCAGCACAGCTACGTGGTTATGAGCAAGTACGTAGCTTTTTTACGGCGAGCACGCTTTTTGGTTTAGTCGATTTGCCCATGACCATTATTTTTATCAGCTTAATAGCTTTTATTGGCTCGCCATTAGTCGCTGTTGTACCAGTAATAGCGGCGGTCATCGCAATTACGATGGGACTGATTGCACGTAAACGCATCGATGCTATTGCATCAGAGGGCGCGACTGCTTCTTATTATAAGACAGGTCTGTTAGTAGAAGCTGTAGAAGGCGTTGAGACAATAAAGGCGGGGGCGGGCAGTTGGAAGTTTCTCTCGCGTTGGCTAGATGTGATGGATATCACCATCAAAAACGACTTGGATATGAAGCATGCCAATGACAACTTAACGTATTTTACGCAGATGCTACAGCAAGTAAGCTACGTTGGTATCGTGATAGTCGGGTCGTTTGTCGTCATGCAAGGTGACATGACAATGGGCGGACTGATTGCCTGCTCGATACTTGGTGGTAGAGTGTTGGCGCCTGTTATGGCGATACCCAATCTGCTAGTACAGTATGCTCATGCCAAAGCCGCCAAAATGAATATCGAGAGTCTGTTTGCACTAGAGCAAGACAATCAAGGCGTTGCATATCCATTATCGCCTACGCATATAAAAGG
Source organism: Psychrobacter proteolyticus (assembly GCF_038155145.1). Lineage (GTDB taxonomy): Bacteria > Pseudomonadota > Gammaproteobacteria > Pseudomonadales > Moraxellaceae > Psychrobacter > Psychrobacter proteolyticus_B. The sequence continues at coordinate 14,108 of NZ_JBAKAY010000012.1, read as the reverse complement.
TGCGTATCAGTGCGATGGATTGTCGTTCAATTACCAAGGCAACGATCGACCAGCCATTACGGTTCCGCAACTATCGATTAAACCAGGAGAGCGTATAGCGATACTTGGGCCTATTGGTTCAGGTAAATCTACCTTGCTTAAGGTGTTGGCAGGACTGTATGCACCCACAGAAGGACGAGTATTGTTAGACGGACTGGATATACATCAAATCAGTCGTGAGACACTTAGTGAGCGCTTGGGTTATCTGCAGCAAGACCATCGATTGTTCCAAGGAACCCTGCGTGAGAACCTATTAATCGGTATGGCAGCGCCCAATGACGATGTCCTTCAAGAGACTTTAAACAGGACAGGGCTAATCAACTTAGTATCCAGTCATTCAAGTGGTCTTGACCTACCGATCAGTGAAGGCGGTAAAGGACTATCGGGCGGACAAAAGCAACTGGTGGCATTTACCCGTTTGCTGCTGACTAAGCCAGATGTGTTTTTACTGGATGAGCCGACGGCTTCCATGGATAATCGACAAGAGCAGCGCTGCCTACAAGTGCTGCGTCAGGAGTTGACAAAAGGGCAGACGTTTATTGTTTCGACTCACAAGACAGCATTGCTAGACTTGGTAGATCGGCTAATCATTATGGATAACCAGCGTATTATTATCGATGGTCCAAAACAAGCTGTACTTGATGAGCTCAGAAAAAACGATCAAGCAAAAAATAAAACCACCGTGCAGCAAAAAGGTAAAATCGTTAACAAAGCCAACCAACCGTCGAAAGAAGATGCCGACGAAAATAAGCCTGCTACCTCTAGAGTTAGAAACATCAGCGTAAAACCCATCAGTGCTAAACATTCAACAGACGATCAAGGGAAGTAGGCATGTCAGAGTATAAGTACACACCCACTAAACCCCAAGTTAATCGTTCAAGATTGAGTATTTGGATAGCATTAATCGGGATCGTCACTTTAATTGTCTGGGCCTCATTTGCCAAGATTGACCAAGTGACCCGTGCGCAAGCAACGGTAATTGCCAGTGCTCGAACGCAAGAAATCCAAGCGTCAGAAGGCGGCGTATTGACTCAGTTGGCTGTCACAGAAGGTGAAGAAGTTAAGGCAGGTCAGTTATTGGTAGTGTTGGAGGAAGAGCGTGCTAAAGCAGCTGTTGATAATTCCGCTTCTAAAACAGCTGCATTGACTGCTAAGCTAGCAAGACTAAATGCTGAGATTTTTGAAAAACCGTTGGTATTTCCTAAAGGGGTACAGGACTATCCTGAGTACGTACAAAACCAAAGGGCACTATACAATAGACGTCGTCAAGCCATCAATGAAGAAGTCTCTTCTCTTGAGAAAATGCTGGTGCTGGCACGTCAAGAATTACGTATGAATGAGCCTTTATTAAAATATGGCGATGTGAGTCAGGCTGATGTTATCAAGCTCAGTCGTCAAGTTGCTGATATCGAAGCGCAGATTAATAACAAGCGTAATAAGTACTTCGAAGAAGCACAGGCTGAAATGACCAAGGCTCAAGAAGAGCTAGATACCGAGCTTGAGCAATTGCGAGATCGGGCGCAAGTACTTGAAGAGAAGCGCTTGATGGCGCCCACAGAAGGTAAAATTAAGAACATCAACGTGACCACTATTGGCGGTGTCGTCAAGCCCGGCGAAGTCATCATGCAGATTCTACCGACCAGTAGTGACTTGGTTATAGATGCCAAGGTCAGTCCTGCTGATATTGCTTATGTCAAAGAAGGTCAAGAAGCGACGGTTAAGCTTGATGCTTATGATTACTCTATTTTTGGAGCCATGAAAGGTACAGTCAACTATATCAGTCCAGACACGCTAATGGAGCAAACACCTAAAGGCGAAGAGCCTTACTACCGTGTACTAATTGTGATTAATGGTGCTGAATTTAAAGGGCGCGGTGATGAGATTGTCATCAAACCTGGTATGACAGCTTCTGTTGATATTAAAGCGATGGAGCGTACGGTATTGTCTTATTTGACTAAGCCAATTACCAAAACCTTATCAGAAGGTTTGGGTGAGCGCTAACAGTTTAATATTGAGTGTTTATTGACGAGATAATAAAAACCCCAGTTGATCGCTGGGGTTTTTTTATATAGAGGTATTGAGTCTAATTGTGCTACTACTCATAACTCTTATATTCTTAGTTAGAGTTTTCAGGAAGTCTTTGGCTAGTTGCCTCATTTCTTAACTGTTGTTGCTCATCAATTTTCTGCTGATTACGCTTTTTAACTTCGTTGATAGCCGCACTCAATTGATCATTTATTGCTTCCACTTCAGATTTTGCTGAAAGATAGTCTTTATCTATTTTGACGTTACTTTTTTGAGCAGGAACGTCTATATCCAGCAAGCTTGCATTGTTTTTAATTTCTTCTAATTTATCATCAGTGTTCGCAACTATAGACTGGGTATTGCTAACTGTTTGAGCATTTGGTGTCCTGTCCTTTTGCGGAGGAGTTTTGTTTGCTTGAGGTGATTCTATCGATGTAGAAGCTGGTTTTTTGGGCTTATTATCGATGTTATTGGCAGTTGAAGAAGTGGGTGCTTTTCTGCTTTCCACGTTGGCTGTTTGTTCATCACTACTTGTTAGCTGAGATGCTTCAGGCTCATTACCAATCTCAGATTTTTTATTGACCGTGTCTTCTACACTGTCGTTAGTGTCATTAGATGTCTTAGTGCTGGTGACAGTAGTGGTATAGACCTTTTCAGGTAGATCTACATTGTTGATAGCAATAGGTTCAGTCGAGTTCGTTTGGCTATCAGCTACTTCTACTGAATCCGTCTGATGAGTGTTGAGATAGAAAATAAAGAAAACCCCAACGTGTACTAATACTGCAAGGCACAATGCCCAAAACCATTTTTCGCGGAACTTCATCATTATATGGCTTTACCTTTATCATATTAGTACACGTGCAACACACCTTGAGGTTATCAAATAATTAGGATTGTTGGTAGAGAGAATATGCTAAGCCTGTACAATATTATCTTTAATTTTAGATTCTTTATTTGCAGAGTCATTGCTCTCAAAGTCAGCCAGCATTTCTGTGATTAGCTGATCCTTTTGATGCCATATTTGTTCTACCCATTCAAACATCTGCGCTTTTATAGCCTCATCTGTTTCGTAACCGCCGTTCTTGATCGCAGTAAATAGGTCTTTGGGTATCTCAATATGTCGCACATCGACGCCTAAACGCTTGATATTGCCTTTCCATAGATCGCTATAAGTGGGCACACCGTCAGGGTAGACAATCGTCATGTCCAAAATCCCATCAATCTCTTCCCCTAAGGCACTCATAGCCAGTGATAACCCGCCAGCGCGTGGCTTAAGTAAATGCGTATAAGGGGATTCTTGTTTATCGTGTTTGCTAGGGGTAAAGCGAGTCCCTTCTAGATAGTTCAATAGTGTAAAAGGCTTGTCTTTAAGCAATGCACACGCTCGTTTCGCTTCTTCGATATCCTTACCCTTTAGAGCAGGGTTTTTGGCGATGGCTTCTTTTGAATGTCGACGCATCATAGGAAAGTCGAGAAAGTAGAAAGCTTGACCAATGACAGGGATATATATGAGTTCAAACTTGGTAAAAAAGCGCGTCAATGGCAAACGTTTTTCGCTGATATATTGCACGATACTGGTATCAACCCATGACTGATGATTGCTTACCAGTAGATACTTACCGTTTGTATGCACATCGTCAGGTAGGTTAATGCGCCAGTCTTTGCGCGGTAATACGTTATCGATCAATGCATTGTTGCTATTGATCCAATAGTTCGTCACATCGATAACGGCTTTGTCAGCGATGGCAGCACCGGTGATAGCCTTGGTAGCACCCATTACCCAGACAGGTAAACCAGCTAACATACTATTAAAAGTGATAACACTGGTTGCTGTCGTCAGTGAGGCAGCTTTGCCCAGTTTTGGAGCGCGTTCATGTAGTTTTTGAACGATTGATTTCAATCGCATATCGAATCCTTTTACTCATACCTATGATGAGATATTGATAATGTTGCTGCATGATTTTAGCAGAAATCAATCTCAGTGTACGAGTGTTAACAACAAATAATAAACAGCATTTATAAATCAGAACGTACAATCGTATCAAGATTTAGCCGAAACGAGAGACAAATCAAACCATAAGCACAGTCTGTCTTATTTATAAAAATAAACCGATAAAAAAGAAATACAGATTACTTAAAAGGGAAAATGTTTATGATGATATTTCGAGCTCAAATATAGCCCTTATATGCTGGCTAGTCTATGAGTTTCGTCTAGAACCTCTTTTTATAGATTAACAGTGCTACTCACACATTAGTACTGAGCAAGTATTAATGAACTTAGAGATGAAGCGATTGCGTTTGATAGCAGTTCAGTTATCAATAAACAAAAAAAAGGCGTATCAAGAATTATCTCGATACGCCCCATATAGTTTAACCCGTTAGATATAGGTCAGCTAAATAATCGAGTGAATCAACACTCTATATCTACTATATCAATTAGCCGTGCATACCACGGATAGGGTAGTTGTTCTCTGGATTTCTAACAAAAGCCAAACCGTTTGCCAAGGCTTCAAGATCTGGTCTAGAGAACGGTGCGTTCGAGATATCAACAATGTGCACTTTTCCTTCAGCATTGATAACGAACACAGCAGGTTCAGCAAAAGGATGATCAGTTTCTTTTTCTGAACGTGGGTCAGAGATGTATAAACCTAGCGTGTTCATCTGCTCGATAGTCAGACCATAAGCCATAGGGAAGCTAACATCTATTTGATCTAGATGACCTTCTAACTGCTTTTTGCTGTCTGCAGATACTGCGATGATATCGACACCGACGTCATAGAAAGATTGTTTTACTGTCTCTAAGGTATTTAAATATTTTGTGCAAATTGGGCAGTGCTTACCACGGTATACAACAACCAGTTTCCAGTCATGACCGTTTTCAGGTTTGCCTAATGAAGTCATTTCTCCGTTTAATACTTGTACTTTCATTTCAGGAAACGTAGTACCGGCTTGAATTTTTTGAGCATAATCTGTTGACATAGTTCTTATCCTTTTTAGTAGTGTCTTTATGGTTAGTTGGTATTTAACAGCCTTACAGTAGCAGTCTTAAATGCAAAAGTATTGGATATTTACAGTAGTCCCAAGTAGTAATAGGAAAAGTTAACATTACCTTTAAAATCGATTAATAAGGCTACTTAAGTAAGCTAGGGCGTGTCCTCAATTCAAACGAGTGTTCTCTAAATGGGCTAAAAACAGCTAAATTTTGTCAAACATCGTCAAATAGTTGGTCAATATCTCGATATTATCTGCACTATTTTCCTCGTTTGACGGCAATTTATTTCATTTTTATCACCATTTTTAAAATGAGGACACGCCCCAGTAAGTCATAGACGAAGCGTCTATTTTTTTGCTTCTTCAGTTGTCTGAGCATCTACTTTATCTTGAGTTTTTAGCTCGAAATCTGAGGCATCATGACGCTCGTGTAATTGCTCAGCAGGTTCACCCCAAGTGCGGTTTACTTTGCGACCACGTTGCACAGCAGGACGCTCTAAAATCTCAGTTGCCCAGCGACGCACATTTGGATAGCTCTCAACTTGTAGGAACTCTCCTGCATTATATGCTTCGCCTAGTATTAGATTGCCATACCAAGGCCAAGTGGCAATATCTGCAATCGTATACTCATCACCACCTAGATAGCGATTTTCTGCAAGCTCACGTTCTAGTACATCTAACTGGCGTTTTACTTCCATCGTAAATCGATTGATAGGGTACTCAAACTTTTCTGGCGCATAAAAGTAGAAATGTCCAAAACCGCCACCCAAGTAAGGAGCAGAGCCTTGTAACCAGAAGAGCCAATTCATCACTTCAGTGCGTGCTGCTGCATCTTTAGGCAGTAGTTTTCCGAATTTTTCGGCAAGATAAAACAAAATAGCGCCACTCTCAAACACCCGACTACCAGTCTCTGTATCCAAAAGCACAGGAATTTTTGAGTTTGGATTTAGCTCAACGAAACCTGATGAGAACTGTCCGCCTTCACCAATTTGAATAAGGTGCGCGTCGTACTCAGCTTCTGTCACACCTAACGCCAATAACTCTTCGACCATAATGGTGACTTTTTGACCGTTAGGGGTGCCCATTGAGTAGATTTGCAACGGATGTTTGCCGCGGGGTAGTTCTGCTTCATGCGTTGGGCCAGCGATAGGGCGGTTGACGCTTGCCCACTTACCACCGCTTTCTGCATCCCATGTCCAGATGCTGGGTGGCTCGTAATGATTAGAGTTTGACATAATGATGATACCTTTTTATATACTGTGCTCAGTAGGGGGTAATTGGTAAATCAGATCCAGTTTATTGTTTTTATTCTGGCATGTCTGCTAGTTGCTTTAAGATGTTTTTGTAGTTTTCTACACCTTGTGCACCGCTCACCAGATGCCGACCGTTGAAGATAACCGATGGTACGCTTTGAACACCTTGCTGCTTTGAATGCTGTACGGCTTCACGTATCACGTTGGCAAAGCGTTGATCTGCGATAACGGCAAGCGCCTCAAAACGATCTAGTCCAATATCTGCTGCGACATCTGCCAGTACGGTACTGTCAGCCACGTTTTTATTATCAACGAAATGCGCAACGAATAATGCTTGTTTTAGGTCGTGCATACGTCCTTGCTGATCAGCCCAATGCAGCAATTGATGCGCATTAAAAGTATTGTAGGTACGGAAGTCATCGGTAAACTGAAAATTAAATCCAGCTTCTGCACCTGCTGCTGTCATTCTAGCTCGGTTCTCTTTAACGTCCTCAGCAGTTGTACCGTACTTCTCCATAATATGCTCACGATAGTTTCTTCCTTCGTGCGGCGTATTAGGATTTAACTCAAATGGGTGCCAATGAATCTCGTGCGGCGTGTTGGTTTGTTTTAGTGCCTCGGCCAATTGGCTATAACCGATAGCGCACCAAGGGCATACAACGTCTGACACGATGTCTATTTGTAAGGGTTTTTTTTCCTGTTCCATAGGATCTCTCATTAGCAATAAATTAAAATGAAAAACTGCTGCCCGAAGATGTTTCGAACAACAGTATGAAAACATCAAATGGACTGTGTCAGCGTTAGCTGAAAAACGTATTAGTCAGCTTTGTGCCATTCAAATTTCTGGAATGGCTTGTCGACTGGGGTGTTAGCTAGGTGGTTCGTATAGTTGCTCATGACTTTTTGAGCTGCACCAAGAATAACTTCAAGAATCTGACGCTTAGTGTAGCCTGCATCTAAAAACGCTTGAACCGCGTTGTCATCAACATTACCACGATTACGAACTACAGATAGTGTGAAGGTACGCAATGCTTCCAATTTTTCAGTTGGTAGTGGCGTTTCATCACGTAATGCATCCGTGATAGCGTCATCTACTTTCATGCTCTTAGCAATACCAGTATGCGCAGGCACACAGTAATGGCAAGCATGCTCAACGTTGATAGTTTGCCATACCACAGTGGTTTCTTCGTCATCAAAACTGCTGTCTAAAAACAGTTGATGTAGCTGTTGGTAGCCTTCTAGCAAGCCAGGCGCTTCAGCCATCACGGCGTGTAGGTTAGGTACCATACCAAATGCTTTGATAGAAGAATCAAGTAAGTCTTTGCTTTCTGCTGGGGCTGTGTCTTTGTCGTGTAGAGTAAATTCGGTCATAACATAATTCCTAATAATAGGTTTGAGATTTGGTGTGTTTTAGAGTTTTCATGCTCGCTTCAAAGTAGTCACTGATTTACATTTAATTATTGGCTTGAGTAGTTACTCAAAATTAGCAACTTTGCTTAGTAAGCGAGTCAATAGAGACTACTATAAATGATATTGAGCAATCGCTCAATAATTATTTGAGTAATCGTTCAAGTAAATTGTAATGGCTTAATTACATTCCTCTGCGTAATTCATATTACTCTATTAATATCAGTATCTTAAGAAGGTAACACTGTGTAAGTAATAAGAGAAAATAACGGTAAAAAAGTGATTGTTAGCGTTAATAACGTTATTTTCTCTAGTATTACGGGCAAAGCTTATTGAAAAGATTGAGTGAATCGAGATTAATTAACTTCAGTCATCTCATGTAGCACGAACGATTTAACCGCGCCTTCTGTTACCGCAGAAAAATCTTTTAGATGTTGGCTTTCCATATGGGTTTGCCATAGCTCGCGAGTGGCCCAGCTTTCATGAAACATAAAGTGAGTGGGTTTTTCATTATCTTGGAACAAATCATAACGAATACAGCCTTCTTCGCTGCGAGTAGCTGGTATGAGTTTTTCGAGCTCAGCTTTTACGAGAGCGATGCTATCGTCCTTTGCTGTTATATGGGCGATGACGGTTAATGTAGTCATTTCTAATCCTTTGAGTTGATGAGATGGTTAGACAAGTTGTGAGGATGGCTGTTGGTAAAAGAGTCTATATGCGAACAGAGTTATATCAATACTGTATTTATTATATCAATATATAACATTACTTGAACGACCGTTCATTTGTGGTTATAGTGTATATCAGACAATAAAAATGTGCTTCAAATTTCGACGTCTATTTTTGTTATCCCATTACAGCTTTTATAGTCATTAGTATAGTCACCAGATTTGATAGTCATTAGACGACTGTCTTCTAATAGGATAAAGTTATGCTTAAATTTTATTTTCACCAAACGCCAAACCCAATGAAAGTAGCATTGTTTCTTGAAGAAACTGGGCTGCCTTATGAACTTGTTGCAGTAGATACGCTAAAAGGTGAGCAGCATACACCTGAGTACCGTGCTATCAACCCAAATGGCAAAACACCTGCGCTAGAAGATGATGGCAAACGCGTGTTTGATTCTACGGCAATCTTGATGTATCTTTCTGAAAAAACAGGCAAGCTGGCAGGACAACCAGAAGATCGTAGCGAGATGCTGTCGTGGCTAATGTTTGTAGCATCTGGATTAGGCCCTTTTTCTGGTCAGTCTGTTCACTTTAGACATAAAGCGCCAGAGAAAATCCCGTATGCGATTAATCGCTACCTTCGTGAGGCCGAGCGTCATTATGAAGTGCTAGATACGCACCTAGAAGGTCGTGAATATATGGTTGGTGATAGCTACTCAATCGCTGATATTTCTACTTGGGGCTGGATTGATAAAGCGACAGTTGTGCTAGGCGAAGGCGGCTTGGATAACTATCCAAATCTAAAGCGTTGGTTTGATAGCATTAATGCCCGCCCAGCGGTACAGAAAGCCCGTGACATTCCTAAAGGTATTGATTTCAAAACTGAGTTTGATGACGTTGCTGCACGCGCGCTTTATCCGCAAAACTTTGATAAAAACAGTTAATCGAAGCAAAGAGACTTAATAAGTTTTATAATATAAAAAGTGATTAAAACCAGTAACTAAGGTTGATTCTACAAACTTTGCCTTAAAATAGATTTTAAGGCAAAGATATTAAGGTGAAAATTATGAGTGCTCCGATAAAGTTCAATCGTGAGGATGTGATCGAAAAAGCAAAAAATCTCTATTGGGAAAAAGGTTATCACGCGACATCAATGCGAAACTTGCAAGATGTGGTGAATATGCATCCAGGTAGTATTTATGCAGCTTTTGGTAGTAAAGATAAACTATTTACAGAGTCACTGAATCGCTATGCTGCAGATGGTGCCAAGAGATTGGCCGACTGTATTGAGCAAAAAGACACAGTGTTAGATGGCTTAAAACATTTTATCCATACGGTGATAGTCTGTAATAGTGCTACTGCGCCTAGTGGTATGTGCATGATCGTCAAGACAGTCGCTGAGCTTACTCAAAACGATAGTCCAGATTTGCTCGCACATGCAACGAATATATTGGAAGGTATAGAGGCGTCGTTTGCCGTTCTCTTTGGACAAGCCATTGATAGCGGTGAGATTAGCGCAGAAAAAGATCCAGTTGAGCTGGCGCGTTATTTCCAAATTCAAATTATAGGTCTCAGGACGTATGCGCAGGTTACTAATGACAATGATGCGGTAGAGAAATATATCGATGATATTTTTAAAAATATCGTATAGTAAGGTTGTATAAAAAGCAGATTTTTTAGTTATGACAGCTCGCGCCTTTTGTCGTTGACCAATCATCATAGTATTACTAAAAACCCTGATTGCTAGTACATTAGCAATCAGGGTTTTTGTTATTTATTACTGTGCTTTCGGATTGTCATTGATGAACTTCAGCAGAAGCTCAGCCAACGTTTCGCCTTGGTCTTCTTGCAGGAAATGACCACCGTTAGTGATAGTCGTATGATTTTGGCCTTCGGTACCAGGAATCAGCTTTTGCATGATGCGATCGCCGCCACCAGTTACGGGGTCGGAATCACTAAACAGTGTGATAAATGGCTTGGTCCATTTGCTTAGCACGACCCAAGCTGCACGGTTGTTTTCTGAAGCAGGATCATCGGGTGTCGTAGGCACTAGGATAGGAAACTGTCTAGCACCTTCTTTATAGGACTCATCAGGGAAAGGTGCATCGTAAGCATCCAGTACGGCTTGAGACAATGTCGTTGTGGTACCGCTTTTGATGGTGCCTGCTACATTAAATTGCGGCGTCTCTTGAGAGAACTTCTGCCACTTGCGAAACCCTTCGCCCGGATCATGATCCCCAGTCGGTAGCATCGTGTTGCCTGCTGCGACGCGATCGAATTTATCAGGATGCGCTGCTACTAAGCGTAGACCGATTAAACCGCCCCAATCTTGACAAAACAGTGTGATATTTTTTAAATCTAATTGATCAAGCACCGATTGCATCCAATCGACATGACGCTGATAAGTGTAGTCAGTACGTGATGCAGGTTTGTCTGAACGTCCGAACCCAGGAAGGTCTAGCGCAATAACGCGATGTCCTGCTGCTGTCAGTATGGGAATAACTTTGCGGTACAGGTAAGACCAAGAAGGCTCACCATGTAATAGCAAGATAGGGTCGGCGTCGCTTGGACCTTCATCAAGGTAGTGTACTCGCAGCTCACCACCTTCTGTATCATCGACCATCAAATAGTTCGGTTCAAAATCGTAATCTTGCAAGTTAGCAAAACATGAATCAGGCGTCCTAAGTTTTTTCATATATCATCCTTGGGTTAGAAAAATAACAGCGCATTCTGGCACTGGTGTTAGACAGTCTACTAGGGGTGAGTCTCTGAGTGCTACTCGACTATCACTGGTAATCCTAGCGATAAGGCTATCTAACTATAGTCTATATTGATTAAACGTTCAAAATGAAAACTATACCCTACATGCATTCGTTGCTGCAAACATTAATGCTAGTAAAATTAGAAACTAAATACCATGATGACTGATTTTGGAACATATATATTAAGTATTCAGAAAATATGACAGATATACACTTAATCTATTTGTAAGTTTGATTACTTTCCAACTATCGACTCTCTTACAAAAAGAATAATTTTTATTATATATATTCAATAATAACAATTGTTTTTTAAGGAATTGGATATAGTTGATAGGTTACAAAACACAAATTATTTCTGTGAAAAACGGTTGACTAATTTTTTGCAGCGTCAGATGGATGATGTAGTATTATTCCTATAGTAATCAACGATTAATATAAATTGAAATCTAGATTTCTCATGTGAAATAACAGTTTAAAACGCTGCATTAGAGGGTTTTAAACTGAATTCTATGAAGTTGACTTTACAAAATACTTAAATTACTATCAATTAATAAAAACAGGTCATTTTTTATCCGAATGAACTCTATCGCGTTATAAAAAGACAAAAGTTCTCTAGTAAGTAAAAATCAAGTCCAAATTATCGACTATTTTGTTAAAAGATAAACTATATTTAGGCGGTATCCGAGCAAGAACAAACACGTTGTCTCAAAGAAATTATCAATTAGGAATCTATAATGGAAAGAGTATTTAAGAACACTATCGCAGCTATTATTTTACCCACTATTTTGCTCGGTATATCTGGATGCGCTGCTATAGGCAATAGTGGAATTGATAACGAGGGCGACAGTCGTAGAGTGGGCAATGTCACGTGGAACAATCAAGTCGACACAGACGTTCGCAAGCTACTAGCAACAGAAGTTAATACCGATCAAACAAGATTGATATTTATTCGTAAAAATGACGATGATTTAGAGCAAACTAGTGCCAATATTTCTGTTAATAATAGATATCAAGTAAGCCTACACCCTGGTAATTATACAGCTGTTAACTCTTGCGTTGGTACAAACCAGTTAAGTGCTCATGCTACTGGTTTTAAAGACAATAACTTATTAGCAGATAAAAAAGACTATCAGCTTGATGGTGGTCAAACATACTTCTTCTACGTTGATATGGATGATACAGGAAAAAGTACACTCGAAGAAATAACTGCTGACAGTGCATTACAATTATTAGAAACCAAACGCTATCAAAATCATCAAATTAGCCGAGTAGTGCCTAATTGTGCAGCTCCTGTAGTATCTGAGCCACTAGAAACAGCACCAGTAGTACCTGTCTTGGCAGAGAAAGTGACAATCGAGCTTGAAGTATTGTTTGAAACTGACAAAGCTATTGTTCAGCCTGAATATTACTCTAAAATTTCTGAAGTCGCAGAGTTCATGACTCAATATCCAAACACCATTGTTACTATTGAAGGTCATACCGATAGTCGGGCAAGTGAGCAATATAACCAAGCTCTATCACAACGTCGAGTGAACGCTGTAAAAGAAGTGTTAATCACTCAATTCGGTGTAGATTCTGAACGTCTCAGTGCTGTTGGTTATGGTGAGTCACAGCCAAGAGCTAGTAACGAAACAGTAGAAGGTCGTCAGCTTAACCGCCGTGTTATTGCTGTTGTGGAAGAGCGTTCAAATAACTGATAGAAAAACGAATTTGTCATAAGTAAATTAGGCCATAAAAAATTCAAACAGTATTGTTGCAACTAAAAAAATAAAAGGTAAAAAAATGAATGCTATTGTCGTAAAAACGAATGATGCCACTCAGACTATAAGCCAAATAGAGATCATAACTAAAGATGGTACACCTACCGTCATTAAAGCCGTAGACAAAGTAAACTATGAGTTTCATGACAAATCTATTAACCGGGCTCCTAATCATATTGTTACTAAACGGATAAAAAACGACCTTCACGTATCGTTTGAAAAGGAAGGTAAAGATAGTGACCTTATTATAGAAGGTTTTTACGATAGCGCAGATAGTGCATTGGTTGGTATTGCCGAAGATGGTGAGTATTACTACTATATCCCAGATACTGGTGAAACCTATGATTATGTGACTCAGTTAAATATAGGCGATGTAGAAGGTCAAGCTTTAGGTGGTCAAGAATATGTAGCAGCTGCGATACCGTGGTGGATACCTGCTGCTGCTGGTATTGGACTGGTTGGATTACTGGCGAGTGGAAGTAGTAACAGCAGAGACGATGACAGCAATACGGAAGAGGGTACTGCGCCCCTCGTAACAGATGATCGCCAAACCGGCACACTTGGTCAACCAGTGGTCATCGACGTGCTCAGCAACGACACCGATCTTGAAGGCGACATCGACCCGACCACCGTGAAGCTCATCAACCCAGACACAGGTCTTGAAGTTACTAGCTTGACCATTGCCGGCGAAGGCGTATGGAGTGTTGATCCAACCACTGGCGCAGTCACCTTTACCCCAGAAACAGGTTTTACCGCTGATCCAACGCCGGTGAACTATGTGGTCTCTGATGTCACTGGCAACAAGTCAAACCAAGCGACCATCACCGTAGACTACCCACCAACCGCACCGAATGCCGAAGACGAAATCCAAACCGGCACACTTGGTCAACCAGTGGTCATCGACGTGCTCAGCAACGACACCGATCTTGAAGGCGACATCGACCCGACCACCGTGAAGCTCATCAACCCAGACACAGGTCTTGAAGTTACTAGCTTGACCATTGCCGGCGAAGGCGTATGGAGTGTTGATCCAACCACTGGCGCAGTCACCTTTACCCCAGAAACAGGTTTTACCGCTGATCCAACGCCGGTGAACTATGTGGTCTCTGATGTCACTGGCAACAAGTCAAACCAAGCGACCATCACCGTAGACTACCCACCAACCGCACCGAATGCCGAAGACGAAATCCAAACCGGCACACT
>NZ_JBAKAY010000011.1:0-60714 GCF_038155145.1 Psychrobacter proteolyticus | reverse complement strand
ATCCTAAGAATTTGTCGCGGACGATTGAGGATGCGGGAACGGTGATTAATCCATTAGTGCCTTGGAGTGTGTGCGGGGTATTTATCAGTCAGGCGTTAGGGGTGCCGGTACTAGACTATTTGCCTTATGCGTTCTTCTGTTATTTGTCACTGCTGCTGACACTGCTATTCGGGTTCACTGGGCTGACTATTAGTAGAGTGAAAGAGGGGAAGGTGGTCGAAGCATGATAGGTGATGATTTATAAAAAAGGCGTAGTTCATATGAGCTACGCCTTTTTTTGAATATGAAATCTGTATTTACTGATCTTCCGTTTGCGCATCCTGACTTTTGACGATTTTATGCTGATCCTCTGTGCTATCGACTTTCCAGTAGCTAGAAACATATAAATGCGTCTTTGGTATCGCGCGCTCAACTTTGAAGTACTGGCGCAGTGCACGCATACTATGGAACTCACACGCTGCCCATACAGCAGGTTGACCATCAAGCCAATTCAATGATTTAACACAGTTCAGTAAGGGGCTATCGTCTGGATTTGGATGCGCATTAATCACCCAATGTATCTCGACGTTCTCTGGTTTTTTGAGCGTCTGACGATCTGCCTCAGTCGTCACTTCAAGTACTGCGTAACCACGAGCATCAGTAGGCAACTGGGCTAAGTTGACCGTAATCGCCGGTAGCGCAGTCATATCGCCGACTAATAAAAACCAATCTGCTTCATTGTTGATGGTTTTTTTTGGCCCTGGACCACCTATCAGAATTTGATCACCGACTTGCGCATTTCGTGCCCATGCCGATGCAGGTCCTTCCGTCTCATGTAAAGCAAAATCAACATCTATTTCATCATCACGTTGCACGCTAATAGTATAAGTACGCATCAGTGGGCGGCTACCTGCATCTTGAGGGAATATCAGTTTGATATAAGCACTTTCTTGATCGATAGGAAAATCAACCATGCCAGCACCGCCAAGCGTGACACGGCACATATTTGGCGTAATGTATCTAGTGCCAATAACTTCTAGTACTCTTGGTGTAGGTTTTGCCATATTGTATTTTCCTTCTAACAACGAATTGGTTTTCTGATAGAACCAACCCGCTGCTTGTAAATTTTATTAAAAATTGGCTTTTAGGCTGACTGACATTTGACGTTCAGGGCCCATCCAGCAGTTATTGATATCGTAACAAGCACCAACATAGGTCTTATCGAACAGATTGTTGATACTCGCACCCACCGCGAGCATTGGGTTTATCTGATAGCTGCCGCCGACATCTACCAGCGTCACACTGGGTAAGTCGTCGGAGTTTTGTTTATCAATCTGCATGCCGTCTTCGTAACGAATGCCAGCATTTAGAGTGAGTTTGTCTGTAGCATAGTAGTCTGCCCATAGCGTGGCTTTGTGTTTGGCAGTTTGAGCAGGGGTATTGCCGACTACATCAGGGTTGAACTCATCTTCTGTGATCTCAGCATCGGTGTAGCTGTAGCTTGCCGCGAGATCTACCCAGTCATTGAGCATGCGACTGCCTGATATCTCAAAGCCTTTTGATTCAATTTCACCAGTTTGCGTTTGGCTTCTGTAGTTGATTTCATCCGCTACTACGACGTTTTTTTGTGTGATATCAAATACGGCAAGCGTTCCTTGAGTGGCACGATCTTTTGACAAGTACTTCACCCCAGCTTCTACTTGATCGGCAGTGGTTGGCTTAAATGGTTCATTGGTAATAAAGTTACTACCGACCACTGGCTGGAATGACTCTGAATAGCTGGCATAAGGGGAGAAACCATTACCAAAGTCATAAATAGCAGCAAAACGACCACTGGTTTCTGAGGCATCATTGTCAATTGTTTTGTCGCTATAGATGACGCCTTCAGTGGCTTTGGTTTGCTCAGTAATACTGTCAAAATTATCGTGACGTAAGCCTGCCACTACGGTCCAGTCTTTCCACTTCATCTCATCTTGTACATAAAAACCAAGCTGACTTTGTTCGATATCTTCCTCTTGACGATAAGCATCTAATGGCAGAGTGTCAGCATTGATTTGTGAATAATTTGGATTAGATAAATCAAGATTTGGCGTGCCATCTGCCCCAGCATCATAGTAAGTCGCGCTGCTATCTGTCTCTTGATACTCAACACCGAACAGTAGATTGTGTGAGGTGTTAGCTGTATTGAATTTATAGGCAAGCTGGTTGTCCGTGGTCCAGTTATTCATGTTCTCATCCGTGGTATAAGCCACGCGATTGAGAATCGTGTCACTGCCATCTACAAACCCTCCACTGTTATACATATTGCGTTGCTGCGCCTCGGCATCGGTATAGCGCATGATATGTTTAAACATTAACTTATCATTGATATCCCAGTTTACGGTGACGCTTGGCATAAATACTTCTTTACTAAATTTATTCCATTTATCGCCTGCATAGGCATCACTGTCAAGCTTGCCATAGCTTGCCTTGTAGACGGTGCCGACAGCAGGCAATGGGGTAGAAGGTACCATCTCTGGATCATCTTGATAAAACAAATTAGCAAGTACTGAGACATCATCCGTCGCTTGCCATTCAAGCGATGGATTAATCAGCAATCGCTCTTCTTCTGTGGTTTGCATTTGACCATCTTTTTGGCGTTTTAGCGCGACTAGGCGATAGTTTAAGGTGTCCGTGATAGGACCCGTGCTATCGACGGCCACTTCTTTTAGGTTTTGATTGCCGAGTCGTAGCTGTACTTCGTTCTCTTGAGTGCTTTTAGGAGCTTTGGCTATTTGGTTCACCATACCGCCGGGTGCTGCATAGCCATAAAGGGATGAAGCAGGACCTTTCACGACTTCTACCGCTTCAGTCGCATAGACATCGACTTGTGGCATTAGGTTCCAAGCGCCATCGTAGGGCAGTCTTAGTCCGTCATAAAAGTTTGAATAGGTTTTAAACCCGCGGATATTGTACTCATCAAAGACAGATACTGTACCGCGGCTCTCAGAGCTCACGCCTGGTTCATAACGTAATGCAGCATTGACGCTGTCTGCCTGACGCTTTTGCAACAGGTCTTGATCGATTCTGGTATAGCTCATTGGCGCATCGTTTGGGTCAAGTGCAGTTTTGGTGCCAGTACTACGATAGCCATCTGAGTAGACGGTAATAGCATCTAAGGTGGCTGATGGTGTAGCAGCCTCATCGTTTTCAGTATTGTTTGTCGTCTCTACAGCGTAAGCGGCGTGACTCATACCCATAATCAGGCCAATTTGTACTGCTGTAGTAAGATATTTTTTGCGAATGACGTTAGTGGTTAGATGAGACCGCATCAGATTTCCTCTTGGACTAAAATGATTAAATATTATTTGTGACAGTTAAAGCAAAATTATAACGACGCTAATAATAACACTAATGATAATTATTATCATTAAAAAGTTACAACGAGACAGTTTTGAGAAGTATTTGCACTGTCAATAAGGGGCTAAAGACAGAGTATTGCGAATAGAGTCACGCAGACTTACTGTTTTGAACGATGTGTTTTAAACGATGGTTTTTGTCAGACTTTTCTCGTATTATGCAGCAGCATTCTGAATACAATTATTTACAGTAGAATTTTTGCATTGCTCTGTCGACGTCACTGTACGGCGTCATGCTAGATCTTTACGAGACCTTTTAAGATTGGTCTTGTAAGCAGATATACCATGATTATCGATAGGTTTACGTTGTTTATTGAGCAACCAAAGATTGTTTAAGGTCACATTTATGGACACACCCTCCAACCAATCCACCAACAACCAACGCTATTTCACAGTGTGGCGTTGGCATTTTTATGCAGGTATTTTTGTTGCTCCCTTTTTAGTTGTCTTGGCGATAACGGCGCTCGGTATGCTGTTTATGTCCAACTCAGTAGGACGTGACAACGACCGCTTAACGGTTGTCGTGCCAGAGTCTACAGTTCAAGCACCTGTCTCTACTCAAGCAAAGAACGCGCTGAGCACCTTGCCTGATAGCACACTGGTTAAATATATCGCCCCTCGTGATACTGATACGGTGGCTTTATTTCAGATAAAATCAGACGACCAAAGCAACATGGTGGCAGTCAACCCTTATACGGCTGATATAGTCCAAAGTGTGCCTACCAGTAGCGGTCTTTATAGTACGTTTAATGATATCCACAGTGACTTGCTGATTGGTAAAGTCGGTGATTATTTGTTAGAAACAGCGGCATCATTGACTATTTTGATGATTTTGTCTGGTTGGTATCTGTGGTGGCAAAAACGTAAATCAGTCAAAGCTATGCTGATACCTAATGAGAGCGTAACCAATAAGAAAAAACGCTCTTTTATCCGTACGACTCATGCGACATTGGGTAGTTGGATATCTGTGCTGCTACTGTTTTTCTGCATATCGGGCATGGCATGGGCAGGTGTATGGGGTGAGAGAGTGGTGCAGGCATGGAGCCAGTTTCCTGCGGGTAAGTGGGGTGTTGCGCCTGTTCCCGTATCGATTGATCACAGTCAGCATGCTGCTATGCAAGAGTCTACACCAGCGCCGCATGTACATGGTGCGGCAGCGTCTGAGGCGCATACTAATGCACCCACACATGGCAGTGCTCTAAACTCAAGCGACACCAAAGAAGTTCCTTGGGTACTTGAGCTGACGCCAATGCCTGTATCAGGTACGACCAAGGGCAAAGATGGTATCGCCGCCAATATACCCATTATGATTGATACGGTGGATCGCTACGCTCGTGAAATCGGTTTTGTAGGGCGTTATCAATTGAACCTACCACAAGGTAGTACAGGCGTCTGGACCATTAGCCAAGACTCAATGAGCTATGATATGAAAAGTCCGATAGCAGATCGTACGGTACATATCGACCGTTATTCGGGTAATGTCTTAGCTGATATTCATTTTGATGATTATAATGCGTTTGGTAAGTTTATGGCGGCTGGTATCGCGCTGCATATGGGCACACTCGGATGGTGGAGCGTACTGGCTAATGTACTATTTTGCCTAGCAGTAATCGCTATTTGTGTCAGTGGCTATATCATGTGGTGGCAGCGTCGTCCTCGTCAGGCGAGTAATAACGTAGGATTAAACCCACCAGCTCGCGGCTTAAATGTTTCCGTCTGGTGGCCGCTTGCTATTCCTTTATTAGTTGTGGCTATCATATTCCCGACTGCTATTATCACGATTGTAGCTATCGCGCTATTAGACTTCTTGGTGATTTCTCGAGTTGGGTTTTTGCAGGAATGGTTAAAATAAGCGAACGGTAAGATATCGTTGTTCCTTATATAGTAAAAGAGCGCCTTATAGTAAGGCGCTCCTTTTTTTGCTTAAAAATTGCTGATTTTAAGAATGGATTATTTCAAAAAATGCTCAGATTAACTGCTACTTAGCTTAAAATTGATCAAACGTTTTATGGGATTGAAATAGCCCGGTTCATGCTAGTAGTTAAAGTATTGCTTACTTGAGCATAGCAATGGCATCTTTACTGGCACGCTGTCGCTCTTCGGCATTTAGCTCAACGAGACGGCCTTCTTTCATCAGTAATAATCGATCAGCATGCTCAAAATAACCGTCATCATGACTAATAATAAATAGTGTCTTACCCATGGCTTTTAGCTCAGGGATGAGCGTCTGGTAAAATACGCGACGAAAAGCAGGGTCTTGGTCGGCTGCCCACTCATCGAGCAGTAATATGTCCTTTTGTTCGGCGACAGCGATTAGCATGGCCAAGCGTTTGCGCTGACCCTGTGATAGCTTATCTGTAGAGAGTTTATGGTCAGACACACTTACTTTTTCTTGTAGATTGAGCTTATGCAGCCAGTCAGATACTAGGGCCGCATCAGGATCATTACCCTCATATCCAATCAGCTGCTTAAATAGATGTTGGTCGCTAAAAATCGCAGAAAATAGCTGTCTAAAATCGGCATTGTTCTCTGAATTAACGCTTTGTCCATCGACTTGTACCGTTCCTGTAGTAGGAGTAAAGATACCAGTAATGATTTTGGCAAGGGTGGATTTACCGCTACCATTCGCACCGATTAAGAAAACCACGTCACCTCGTTGCAAGGTTAAATTGACGGACTTTAAGATATTATTGGCAGGGTTTTGGTTGTTATCACTGTTGTCGCTATTTTGAGCATTATCATTAACTGCTGTGTCTGGTGCATTACTACTGTTGCTACTGCCTACATAGCGATAATTGATATTATTCAGAGTTATGGACTGCCAGTCCTGTGCAACAGTATCTGTCGCAAAGCTTGGCTGATGCTCGGCCAATTCTAAAGACTGTATCTTTTCTAGTGCAACTTGAGCAGTCTGCAATGTTGGGTACGCACCCACCGCATGTAGGAGCGGCGACTGCATAAACAAAATCGTCAAAGAAAAAGTAGTAGCAACTCCCATTGGTATATCTAGATAATTGGCCACTGCAAACACGATACCAATCGATGCGAACATCATAATATTGGACCAGTTCACCGCTGATAGATGAAAAGTATCAGACTTGGTCACGGTCTTCTCGTACGATTTAGCATGAGCCAAAAAATCATCTGTATACAGTTTTTCTGCTCGGTGTTGGTTAAGTGCTAACTCTTTGCGACCCTCTATTATCGACTGATAGTCTTGATATAACGCGTCATTAATCTCTCTCAATTCGGTCAAATGCGTGTAGACATGCTTGACCAATATGGTACTTATCCAAATCGTCATCACAATCCAAAACATGACAATAAACAATAATGGCAACGACAACCAGCCTAGATATAGCCCAACGCCAACAGATAAAATGATACCTTGCACCAGCTCTGGCATACGGACAAAAGCAACGGTAATTGATTGAATATCTGAAGACAAGCTGGCAAGTAAGCGTGCACTACCCAAATGGTCTATCTGAGGAACGGTGGTATCGATGATTTGTTTGACCAGTTTGGTTCTAAGCTCATAGACAAATCGGTGCCCCAATCGCGTTAAGGCATATTGCGATAAAAATGTCGTCACTAGCAGTAACAACACTAGCAGTGAAAACTGCGTCAAGCTGAGCCAAGATAAAGTATCAAATACTGGCTGACTGATAAAGGTATGATTGATATAGGCAATAATACCCACACTGACAGCGGCATTGACCAAATTTAGCAGAATGACTTTAAGAAAAGGCAGACGATAATTCGCCCAAATCATATGATATAAAGAAGCGGTCGTACGAGAGGACGCTGTAGTATGAGAAGACATAGTAACTCAGTAATAAAATAAATTTTTGATAGCAGAAAAGGGAGTAGGTCGCGCCTAATCCCTTTTATAGAACCTAAGAAAGCCTACTAATAAAGCTTAAAAATCGAACGTTGCTGATACTTTTAAGGCCGTTGGTTCACCCGCATTGAGATAGCCTGAATCTGCATAACCACCCACTGACTGCCAATAATCTTCACCTGTGACATTGGTTACCATACCTTTTAGAGTAACGTCTTGTCCTGCCAGCATAGTGCGATAGCGTGCACCAAGGTCTAAGGTAGTATAACCATCAACCTTTAAGGTATTGGCATTATCCGAATAACGAGAGCCTGTGTGGATAATATCGCCCGTTAATGTCAGTCCTTCAACGGCGGCTAAATCATACTCTAGGTTGACATTGCTCTGTAAGGTAGGCACACCAATCACTCGATTGCCATCTAATGCACTATCACCAGTGTCTTTTTGCTTAGCACTTAAGTAAGTAACACCAGCATTTAGGCGCATGTTTTCACTTGGGCTACCAAAGACAGTCAACTCCACACCTTGATGACGATTTTCTCCAGCAGCAGTAAACGTATTTGAGTTGTTGATATAACCACGCGGTTCATCAGTTCGGAAAACAGCGAGACTACTGCCAATCATGCCATTGTCATATTTCACACCCAGTTCAGTTTGCTCACTCACGTACGGATCTAGATTTTGACCACCATTAGTGACAGCGCCATTATCGTTAGTTAGAGGCGCTCTTTTTCCTGGTGCTAGACTTTCGATATAATTACCATACACAGACCAGTCCATTGTTGGCTGATAAACGATACCGACACTTGGTGTCCATGCGCTTTCATCATAACTACCAGTTTCTGCTTGTGTATTAGCATCATAGCTGGTGGTTTTTAAGTTCTGATGACGCACGCCTACCGTAGTTTTTAGCTTATCGTCGAACAGTGAGATCGTGTCTGCTAACGCAAAGCTTTGAAACTGCTTTTTGTTGGTTAGTTTTGGATCGTCTAAGTTACCACCGAAGATTGCTGTGCTTGTAAAAGGGACCTCAGCGTAGTCGGTAGGGTGGTACAAATTGGTCGCGGGTTGATTACCAAAATCATACGCGAATGCACCTTTTTCTTCTTGGTCATAGAGATCAGCTGCTAGTACCCAATTATGAGCCACTTCACCCGTTTGCCATTTACCACGCAGACCGAGCTCGGCGCTTTGTACTTTATCTTCTCGAGTATTGTCAAAGCGATAAACTGTACCCGCACCATCAACGTTGTTGACGGTTAAATTGGCTAGTGAGTTTTCTTCCTCGCCACTTCGCACACCGTAAGCACCATAAGCGGTAATGTTATCAGTAAAATCATATTCTCCTCGAATGGTACCAAAGACATCCTCTTCATCGGAGTAGGTCCAAGGTTGCGTCCAATTTTTTGAGCCGTCTGGTGCTTTTGGTACACTAGACACCCCACCAAGATTGACACTAGGACGAGTCTCTTTGAGTTTGTTGTCTTGCCAGCCCAAATCAGCTGATAGTCGGTACTGATCCGCTCTATAATCCAAACCGAGGGCAGCCAAACCCAAGGTCGATGATTCATCGTCAATAGCACTGTCACCATCTTGATAAGCAGCATTAAAACGAACGCCAATAGCATCATCGCTACCAAAGCGATCACTGACATCGATTGCGACCTTACCTTGGTCACCTTGACCATAGCCAAGCGTTAGCTGACGTAGCGGCTCATTACCAGCACGTTTCGGTAGCAAATTTATTGTACCACCTGCGTTACCGCCACTCGGTGCTGCGCCATTTAACATCGCTGAGGCACCGCGCTGGACTTCGACGCGCTCGAATAATTCAGTTGCAATGTACTGTCTTGGTAAGATGCCGTATAGACCGTTATACATGGTGTCATCTGATGTGGTGATAAAGCCACGCATGAAGTAGGCTTCTTGAAAGTTACCAAAACCTCTTGCCACACGTACAGTAGGATCTTTTTTGAGTAGATCGCCCACACTTTGCGCTTGCTGATTGGCGATATACTCATTGGTATATGAGGTGGTAGAGAACGGCGTGTCCATGATGTCTTGATTGCCCAAGAGTCCGACGCGGCTGCCTGTCGCCACCTGTCCACCTTCATATGCGCTAGGTAATCCATCTGCTGACGCATCAGCACTACTGGTCACGACGATAGTATCAAGTACTACGTTAGGGGTGGTTTGATTATCTGCATCATCTACTAGCGCCCATGCTGAGTGACTTGTGGTTAGTATGATGACTGAACATAGTGATTTTAGAGGTAGCGATTTCGTTGATAGCAAACGTGAAGGTATGGACGCTAATCGTAGAGAAGCGCCAGACACATTCAGAGAGTTAAGACGAAACAAAGCAGCAGATAAGCGAGACAGTTGCATGAATATTTCCAGAATGTAATTTAAATCGTTATTATAATGATAATCATTTCTATTACAATGAATTACTGAGTCAATTTTAAATATACTAGGTTTGGTAAACTACGGCTGTTGCTTGATAAGGTGCTAATAGCATCATCTATAAATAGGGCAGTGCTTTTATATTTGGGAGAAGATTAGGCTGTATAGAGCAAGCGAAAAAGAAGTATAAAGCAGAGGGTGGGTTTACCTATTATAAGTAGTCTGTATGGACAATTTATTCATTTGAGCCAGTTCATGTATCAATGTATGCTATTGTTTTATCACGGGCATGGAGTACGCTGGTATCGCCCACCAGAGGTGCAGTCAAACGGAATTGACTGATTTATATAATTGAAATGGATTTCTAAGGTGGCGCTTATGTACGCAGTAATTGGGGCAGGTCCAATGGGGCTTGCTGCAGCCCGAAATTTGCAAAAACTCAATATTCCTTTTGTCGGCTTTGAGCTACACACAGATGTAGGGGGCCTCTGGGATATCGACAATCCGCACAGTACCATGTATGAAAGTGCCCATTTGATTTCGTCCAAACGTATGACGGAGTTCAAAGAGTTTCCTATGAGTGACTCAGTCGCGGCGTATCCTCATCATACCCAGCTCCGTCAATACTTCCGCGATTTTTCAGATACGTTCAATCTAAAATCACATTATGAATTCTCCACGCGCGTGATCAGCATGGTGCCTGAAGGGGAGGGTTGGCGCTTAGTTAGCGAGTGCAATGGTCAAAAGCAATCGCGACTGTTTGATGGTGTCCTCATGGCAAATGGTACTTTACATACCCCCAATATCCCAAGCTTGCCGGGTACGTTTGCCGGCACGTTGATGCATTCCTCTGAATATCGTAGCCCGTCAGTATTTAAAGACAAACGTGTGTTGATCGTTGGTTGTGGTAACTCGGGCGCTGATATCGCTGTTGACGCGGTACATCATGCCAAATCAGTAGATATCAGTCTGCGCCGCGGCTACTACTTTCTTCCCAAATTTATCAAGGGTCAGCCCATTGACACGCTAGGCGGAAAACTAAAGTTACCGCGCCCAATCAAGCAGCGCATGGATGCGGCGATGATTCGTATGGTCATCGGAAAACCTTCTGATTATGGACTGCCAAACCCAAACTATCGCATGTACGAATCACACCCTGTGGTCAATTCATTGGTATTACATCATTTGGGTCATGGCGATATTAAAGCGCGTCGTGATATTCGCCGCATCGATGGTCATACGGCGACCTTTAGTGATGGGGAAAGTCAGGATTATGATTTGATTCTTATGGCGACTGGGTATTTACTAGATTATCCATTTATTGAGCGCGCTCAGCTTAATTGGCCTGCCAATCATGACGCGCCGCAGCTTTATATGAATGTCTTTCACCCTAAGCATAATAATTTATTTATGATGGGTATGGTTGAGGCAGCAGGGCTAGGGTGGGAAGGTCGAAATCAACAAGCTAGGCTCGTTGCACTATATATTCAGCAGCGTCAGCAAAATACAGCAGCCGTTAAACAGTTCAATAAAGTGAAACGTAAGCGTGCAGGCAAAACGCTCGATGGTGGCTATGATTACATTAAGCTTGCGCGTATGGCATATTACGTGAACAAAGATGAATACTTAGAGACGCTGTCCAAGCATATCGCTGAGCTTGAAACAGAACAGCCTGTATTGGCATCAGAGGTATGATAGCGGCAGTGGCGTTTGAGCCACGGAGCTTAATTCTGCTCAATCTCATTTTGGCGCTAATGATGTTTGGCGTGTCATTGAGTTTACGTATTGAAGATTTTAAGCGTATCATTTTATCTCCTATTGCGCCGATAGCGGGTCTGTTCGCTCAGTTCTTTCTACTACCCTTAGCCACGTGCCTGTTTACGTGGGCATTGAATATCGATCCTGAGTTGGCGCTAGGAATGATTTTGGTCGCGTCTTGCCCAGGTGGTAGTTTTTCTAACATTATGACTTGGCTGGCACGCGGTAACGTCGCGGTGTCAGTTAGTATGACTGCGGTATCAAGTCTCGCTGCGGCTATATTAACACCAGTCAATTTTGCCTTTTATGGTTGGCTTAACCCACACACGCGTGAGTATCTGACAAAGATAACGATTGAGCCTAGTAGTATTCTGTTACTGGTTCTATTAGTGTTAGCGTTACCTTTAGTGCTAGGGATGGTAACAGGGCGACGCTTACCTGATCTGGTCGTACATATCCAAAAACCGCTACGTATTTTCTCGCTGCTTGTACTAATAGTTTTTGTCGCAATCGCTTTTTCTAGCAATTTTGCGCTATTTTTAGAGCGTTTCCATAGCTTTTTTTGGTTGGTCGTTGGTCATAATTTATTGGCACTTTTTTTAGGTTATGGCATGGGGCTGATGCTCAAGTTGCCAGTCGCGGATCGGCGCGCGGTGACTTTAGAAGTAGGAATACAAAACTCAGGGCTAGGACTGGTTATTTTATTTACTTTTTTCCCAGAAGCAGGCGGCATGATGCTGATTACGGCATTCTGGGGTGTATGGCATTTAGTGTCAGGACTGACACTTTCACAAATTTGGGCACGGATACCCTATGAATAAAAGCGCAATGAATAAACGCATAGTGAATAAACGCATATTAATCACTGGTGCCGCAGGTTATATCGGTCATCAACTGGGCAATCGTCTGGCTGCTCATTATCATGTGGTCGGCACGGACATCCGCAAGCGCGATGATCTAGACTTTCCAATTCACGTATTAGACGTGCGTGATGAGCGTTTGGCAACGCTACTAAAAGAAGAGGGCATCACCCATGTCGTGCATCTCGCTTCTATCTTACAAGCGTCAAAAGATCGTGCTCGTGACTATGATATCGATGTCAATGGCACGCGTAACGTACTTAATTGCTGTATCAAAGAAGATGTCGCACATATAACACTCACCAGCTCGGGTGCTGCTTACGGATATCATGCTGACAATCCTGAATGGATTGATGAGCAAGATGCACTACGCGGTAACCCTGAGTTTGCTTACTCGGATCACAAAAGGCAGGTCGAGGAAATGCTTGCAGATTTTCGCGAGCAGCATCCACAATTACAGCAGCTGATCTTTCGACCTGGCACCGTACTAGGCGCTGATACGCGCAATCAAATTACCAGTCTGTTTATGGCACCGCGTGTGCTTGCGCTCAAAGGCAGTGAGTCGCCTTTTGTGTTTATTTGGGATCAAGATGTGATTGGTGCTATGGAAATGGGAATTCGCGAGAATAAATCTGGCATCTACAACATGGCAGGCGATGGCGCACTGACGATGAGGGATATCGCAAACCGACTTAATAAACCGCTATTGACCCTGTCAGTGGGTTTGGTTAAAGCTGGCTTACAGGTGGCAAAGTGGGCCGGTAAGCCAACAGGACCAGAACAGGTTAATTTTTTGCGTTATCGCCCAGTACTGAGTAACAGGCGACTTAAAGAAGAGTTTGGTTATTGTTTAGAAAAAACGTCTGCCGAAACCTTCGAGTACTTCATCGAATGCAATGGATTGCGTAAACCTTGATAGGGAGAAAATCATCAATGCCACCAATGTCATCAATAAATATTACTTTAATCACTGGTGCTGCATCAGGACTTGGTTGGGCAATGGCACAGCACTGGTATGCTGCTGGACATCACTTAGTACTCGCTGATATAGATGAGCAAGCGCTGATCGCCCGCGCTCGTGAGTTAGAGGACTCTGCTAGAGTCATGACAGTCGTCACTGATATCACTCAAGTTAATGATATTGCTGCGCTTATTGAGCAAGTTAGCGAGCGCTTTGGCCGTCTTGATCTATTGGTGAACAATGCTGGGATTACCCATCGATCACCAGCACATCAGACTGATCCTGCGGTGTTTCGCAAAGTAATGGCGGTAGATTGGCAGGGGGCAGTGGAGCTGACTATGGCTGCGCTACCGATGCTAAGAGAGTCCAAAGGTCAAATTATATGTATCGGCTCAATGGCTGGCTGGATGCCAGTTCCTGGACGAGCAGCGTATTGTGCGGCAAAAGGTGCGCTGACACAGTTCTTTGAAGTATTGCGCTTGGAACTAGAATCTGAAGGTATACATATCCTTATGGTCTATCCCAGCTTTCTTGATACACCTATCGAGAACCATGCGCTCGGCCGTGATGGCAGTATCGCAAAGCATCCACGGTCAATGATCGGTAATATGCGTAGTGCTGAGTGGATGGCCGAACAGATCAATCAAGGTTTGCAGCGGCGCAAACGTTGGATATTGCCGGACCCTATCTCACGCTTTGGCAGTTTACTGTGGCGTATTGCGCCAGCTTTATACTTGCGTCAGGTGCGTAAACGTTTTGGAAATGAGTTACGGTAGACTACGTTAAGTGAGAACCTAGAAGAGAGGCTAGTAGTTCATGCAAATTGTCGACAGTGCTGTTCTAAAAATACTATGCTGGAGAGCGCTATATTAGAAGCCACCATGTTAAAAGACTCTATGTTAAAAAACACTATGTTAAAAAACACTATGTTGAAAGACTCTGTATTAGAAGGTGCTTTGTTAGAAAACACTATGCTAGAAATAATAATCTAGCATAGTGTTTTAACTCATAGCGTTTTAACTTTATTAGCTAGTTCAATATCACCTAGTTCAATGTCACCTAGCTTAGTATTATCTTTATTAGTACTAATGATTTCTGATTGGTTTACCAAGCTCCATGGTCTCTTCAGTCTCGATGACGGTAGGATTTTTCGCTTCCTGACGCTTATCCCACCAAGCGAAGATATTGGCCAATATAGAGCCAGAAACAGAGTGCCAAATACAAGCGACGGCGGCAGCGATGGCGGACTCTGCATTGCCAGGGAAAAACTTCGTACTTAAGCCCGTGGCCAGACCTGCATTTTGTACGCCAACCTCGATAGATATGGTGCGTTTTTTGGGTTTGCTCATACCAAATAAGGCACCTGAGTAGTAGCCCAATACATAGCCGACGATATTGTGTACCGCAATGGCCAAGATAACGACTAGCCCTGACTGCAAGAACTGATCACCAAATACAGCGGCAACGCCACCGACGATAGCGGCGAAAGCTAATACAGCCACGCCTGGCATCACCGCACGTACATCATTAAACCAGTGTTTGTTTTGAAATAGTATGTTTAACATAGAGCCGATAGCGACTGGCAACAATGTCACTAATAGCATAAAGCGGAACATACCCCAGCCATCCATTTCTACAGACTGACCAACTAAATAATTGAGCCAAAGTGGCGTCACTAACGGTGCAATGATGGTCGATACGGTGGTCATACCTACCGAAAACGCCACATCACCTTTGGCAAGGTAGCTCATAATGTTTGAAGACACACCACCAGGACAAGTACCAACCAATACTAGACCCAGTGTCAGCCCAGGCGATAAGTCAAACAATCTAGCCACGCTAATCGCTAATATCGGCATAATGGTATATTGGATAATTGAACCGATAAAAATATCAAGCGGGCGCTGGGCCAACACCTTATAGTCTTCTTTACCTAGTGTCATACCCATTGCGAGCATAATGACACCCAGAACGATGACTTGGGTATCACCTGTCACCCAAGAAAAAGTCGCAGGCTCTATAAATGTCACTGCGGCCGCTAAAATAATAACCAATGCCGTAAATCGACTCAACTGCTGACTTATCATCCTCAAAAACTGCATTTCTCAAATCCTTCTAAGTCCAGAAAATAGTCAAGTATAAGTTCAAAATCACTGTATTTCCAATGGGTTTGGGCAGTTTTTAGCCAACAATAAGTTGCTATTATGACAACTTTAACTATGATTATATTGCCAAAGTTTTTTGAAATGTTTATTCAATAGCCAAACGAGGTACTAGGTGTTGCAAACTCCATCAAATTTAACTAGATTCAAACACCTAGGTCTTGCGTTATCGATATTTTATTTGCTTTATAATTTGATGACTGCCTATAGCGTATCTTTATATACACTCTACCCATCGCAAATTCATAATCTTGCCACGCCATTTGACAGCATGGTTCCTTTCATTCCCGCTATGATTGTTCCTTATAGCTGGTCATTGATTTTATTTGTGGCTAGTTTTTTCTTAGTGCGGACGTCCACGCAATTATCTCTATTGACCTACCGCTTAATTTTGACGACCATTTTTGCCTGTTTAATTTTCTATTTTTATCCTGCTCGTTTCTCATACAATCGTTCGATACCTGACGATTGGACGCAATTTGGCTATCAGTTTTTGCAATTGGTGGACAAGCCATTCAATCAGCTCCCATCATTGCATGTCAGTTATGCCATGTTGCTTGGCGTATCATTATGGGATGTTGTAGCGTCTAAAAAGAGATGGATTTTAGCGGCTTATCGATTATTGCTGACTGGCATATGTACATTGATTGCCCTGTCGACAGTGTTGACGTATCAACACCATTTGCTAGATATGTTCGGCGGAGCAGTGTTGGCAGTGTTGGTGCTGATACTCTCAAATCGAATCCGTAATGCACTGGTAATCAAGCATCTGACACTAGGAGTAATAGGATTCTTATTGATAGCGATAGCAGGGTTTTACTTTGCTAATATGAGTATGATAGCGTCTGAGTCTATAGAAACTTTAGCTATCATCATTGCTGCATATTGGCTGATTAGTTTTACGATGTTGGCTTGTGCCTATCAACAGGTCAGGCAAATGCGGGATACACGCTGGTTTCAAAAATCCAGTAGCGGTCGACTCACGGTATATACTTGGATGAAGTTTGCGCCAATCATTATTATTTACAATGGCATGTCACTTTTAGGGCAGTGGTATTTTAAAGTTTTCTCCAAAAATCAAAAGTATCCACTCACGCCGTATGCTATTAATGACAAGGTCAAAGTTGTTGCTTCAGCTCGCTTGATGCAGACGGATCTAAGTAGTTATTTAACGTATTGGTTATTTGGCTCCAGCTCATTAGAATTGCCGAGTTCGACAGAAAGCAATCGGCCTACAGTTCGCTATCAAATTATTGTTGTTGATTTGGCTGCTGAGATATCTAGCCACGCTCATAATCTTAAAATAGCTGCTAATAGCAGCGTGAGTACGACAGTTCATTACTTGTATTTACCTTTGTTGGATTTGCAGCCATTAAATGATGTATTGCTCCAAGACTACATTGATCTATTTCAACAAATTGAAGCGTTGATACAATCAGCAGAGACACAACCGATAACCGCTAATAATGAGAATTTGGTAGAGGGTAGTCAGGTAGAAAATAGTCAGGTAAAGGTTAGCCTCATCACACTTATTAATTTTCATTGCGTAATGGGGTTGTCACGTAGCATCGGCGTGCAGGTTTTATATTTATTATATTGTGGTACGCTAACTGTCTATAACTATCAATCATGGATTGAGCAGCATTATCCGCACGCGCACCTGAAAGATGCTTATCTACCACAGTCATTAGTAGAAACTATGGCCAATTATAAGTCTGTCACCTATTAAACAGCGCCTTAATAACTATTAATGTCAGTAGGTTTGCGTCTGCTAATTCTTCTTTGTTTGCTTTTTACCTATTATTTACCTATTGCTTAATTCCTATTCAACTATGGAGGAATCTATGAACACCTCGTTGCCTCGCTTGTACTCTTTTCGTCGCTGTCCTTATGCTATGCGCGCTCGTCTCGGACTAATATTCGCCGAGTTGCCAGTAGAGCTACGGGAAATCACGCTAAAGAATAAGCCAGATCAGATGCTAGCGATTAGTCCAAAAGGCACGGTTCCTGTATTACAGCTTTCAGATGGATCCGTCATTGAAGAGAGTGCAGAGATCATGATGTGGGCGCTTAAGCAAAAAGATTCGCAAGGACTGCTGGATGAAAGCGTTTTATCTCAGGCCAATGCTTTGATAGCACAAAACGACAATGAGTTTAAGCAGTGGCTCGATCGCTACAAATATGCCGATCTTCACCCTGAGATGACTCAAATAGAATATCGACAAAAAGGTGAAATTTTTCTGCAGGATTTAGAAGCGTTATTGACTAAGCATACGTATCTACTAGGCAATAGCGTGACGGTTGCTGATATTGGTATCATGCCGTTTGTTCGCCAGTTTGCCCATGTAGATCGTGATATTTTTTATAGTTTGCCTTACCCGAAATTACAGATGTGGCTACAACACTGGTTGGAACACCCGTTATTTGTACAAGCCATGACTAAGTTTCAGCCATGGCAGGAAGACGATGAGGTAGTGGTGTTCTCTGCTTAATATAGCGGGTTCTACATAAGCTGTATAGGGTATCGGACTTGCTTGGTCTATCTTGATTTCACAACGACCACTTTTTGTGCTGGATGTTTGTCTTTAACAACGATTACTTTTTTGGCTTTAGGTTTTGCTTTCGCTACGATAACTTGCTTGGACTTAGGCTTTGCTTTAACCACAACCACTTGTTTCGCTTTGGGCTTTGCTTTAACGACGACTGCTTGTTTTGTCTGATGTTTGTCTTTGACCACGACAACTTGTTGGGCAGCATTTGCTGGACCGATCATAGCAAAGCAAGTAGATACGGCCAATAATGAGCTGATAGCGATTTTTTTCATGTTGAAGTTTTTCATAGTAAGGTCCTTTTAGGCTGATTATAAGTAAGAGTTTTTATTTAATGGTTAAAGGTATCTGAGTTGAACGTCGCTTTATTGAATAAGTAGATAATA
Source organism: Psychrobacter proteolyticus (assembly GCF_038155145.1). Classification (GTDB taxonomy): domain Bacteria; phylum Pseudomonadota; class Gammaproteobacteria; order Pseudomonadales; family Moraxellaceae; genus Psychrobacter; species Psychrobacter proteolyticus_B. The sequence continues at coordinate 42,414 of NZ_JBAKAY010000011.1, read as the reverse complement.
GCGAGTCATAGCGTTACGTACTTTTATGAAAGTTAAAGAAAGGTGACTTTTTCTAGCAGATACTGAACCATTAATACAATCTTAGGAGCTTTTTGCGAAAGGTCGGCAAGCTAGCAACACTTTAGAGATGATACTTACTAAATATTATCAATTAGTTTTTCCACTAGAGCCCTAATGCATTCTGAAAAGCTTATTAGTTACGATATTAATCGATTGTATTATTCATGGATTATGATATGAATAACGTATGCTGTTATGGTAATAGGCAACAAGGTAAATGACTCACAATACGCTGTCTAATACGTATTCGGATCGTCATCTAGAGGTGACTCAGACAGAATATTGATAATGAGTCAAGTTTTGGAAGAGTTGCCAACTGACAGGACTTGTTTGTTAGGGAGTAGTATGACCATCGCTGATATTAGTAATATGCCGTTCGTTCTCTAATTCGCCTATGTGGATCGAGATGTCTTTTATAGTTTGCCTTATCCCAAGCTACATCTGTGGCTACAACACTGGTTGGAACATCCGTTATTTGTACAAGCCATGACTAAGTTTCAGCCATGGCAGGAAGGCAATGATGTGGTGACGGAGATTGTAGTTGGATATAGGGGACTTTATTAGATTTTTATGTATAAGATTAGACAAAAATATGCTAATTTTATTTGTGTTAGCTTCTACTACTTAGTTATTTAATAGAGTAGCTATGGCGTTGGCTTTTAATTAAGTTAACTCACGAAAAGCGGAGGCAACACCGTGTAGAAGACATTATATCTAGGCGAATAGCATATATCGAGTTAATAAATTTTTTATGGAAAATATTGAAAATACGTTAAAATCTTTGCGCGAATTCGTAGCTGAAATAGAAGAAACTGGCTTCTTAAGAAACCATGACGAACGATTCAGTGAAGTAAGAGACCAGGTTGAAAAGAGATCCAGTAAATTATCACCACCATTGAATATGGTTTCAAAAAGATTGTATCACATTGCAGATAGTACCTTTTACTGCATAGAGCTATTCAATTATAAGTTTAGCCTTTTAGCTCAAGCGATCATACATTCAATAGAAACAGAGAATCCATTATCTCTTGCAAATAATACGCGTTCGCTATTAGAGCAACTAGCTGTTTTGATCTACCTCGTTAATAATGTTTCAAAGATGCTAGACAATTTGAAGAATCAGGGAAGCATTGAAAAAATCGACAAAATAATATCTAAATCTGAAGAGGTTCTAAATCGAGTCTATTCGGGAGAGGGTAAAAATAACTCAAAGTCAAAGAGTGATGAGGCTATACATATTAATGATGCCATTAAAGAATTGACCAAAGAGATTACTGATGCAAATGATACTTACGATTATTTATGTGAATTTGTTCACCCAAACTATGGGAACAACCTTTTGGTATCTTCAGGGGAGCTAGGAAAAGGTACTATTGAGAAAAAAAGGCTTGATCACAAAAATATTCAAAGCATTATAATTTGCAGTTACTCTATTTTTGAATTCCTAAATACAAAGAAGATTTTTCATCCCGTTATTACATGGAATGTACATCATTTAGTTGAGGTATGTTTTCAAAAGGGATCAAAGATCACCAATGTTTTTTCTGAGAAAAAGCCTGTAGCTAGTGGTGATGGGAAAACAAAAGAAACAGCCCTTTACTTCAAAAAAGCGAGAACAAGTCAAGAAGCCCTGAAGCTCCAATATCAGTATTTACAAGACATCGGCTGTTCAATAAATCTATTGAGCAGGCAACATGGTGGGATAGAAAATGGCTATGTGTTCGATTTGTGGAGCACAAAAAACCTTGGAGAGATTTGGTTCAAGACTCCAGTATATCAAGGATTATATTAAAATTTGCTTAACAATGAAATTCAGGCGGTGCCCGCGGCGCACCTGATTTAGACGTTGGAGCTTGAGAGAGTTAAATGGGTTCATGTACTGAATTATATATAGATGACTATCCTGTGTTGTCATCAAAAAGTTACGTTGACCCAGAGGTGATGACGCTGTTCACTGAGTCTGACAAGAATGTTTTTACACAAAAAGTAGGCAGCCGGAATTCGCTAGTTTGGGGAGAACTTCAAGACGAGGAAGAGTGCCTTGAAACAGCACATCATTATAAATCTTCTGTAAAAAATGCTATCGAACGTTTGGAGGTGATGGGCTACACCATGGCGTTTGTTAAACGTCAATTTGAAGATAGTGTTAATGAGCGAAGGTCATTCCTTTCAGATGACCGCCCTGATGGAATGCCTGAATATTATATAGAAGAGTATAACTTCTTAAACAGTGTGACTATTGATGACTTTATTGCTGGCTTTAAAGAGCTTAGATTTAGTCAAGTTCCGCTGAGTTCAAAGGCTCATCGGATAAATCAATTATAGAGCGTTCACTAAAACTACTATATCCCCATTTGGCTGACTATTACAGGTTCATGGATTTTGGAGTAGCTAATGCGTCTGGAGGTGCTAGCTCCTTAGTCTCTCAAGTGAAAAGCTTTGTTGGGTAGGTATTAGAAACAAAATTATTGCATTTCTTGATAACGATACAGCTGCTTATGTTGCAAAAAAATCGCTTGAGAAAACCAACTTACCAGAAAATATTCGGGTATTACATTATCCGGATTTACCTTTGGCTGAAAATTACCCGACGATTGGTCCAACTGGAGAGCAATCAGTAAACATCAATAACCTTGCTGGTAGCATAGAGTTATACCTTGGAGATGACGTGCTAAAGGAAAATGGCGATTATACCTTAGTTGAGTGGCGTGGGTTTGATAGGTCACTGGGTAAATATCAAGGGGAATTGCTGAATAAAGAAGGGATTCAAGAGAAATTTTATCGAAAAATAGCAGAGTGTGAGCAAAATAGATCCAAGACTTCACAATATGATTGGTCGGGAATGCAATTAATCCTGGTTTTTTTGTTTACTGCCTTTGAGCCTTAGCAAATAGCTCTAAGCGATAGACAACTGTCGCTTCCTCTGTTCCAATGGTGCGAGCGTCAATTTTGGCACAAATTGCGCTTCAGCTTTTTGCGCCTGAGCTGGGCATTGATATACCTCCCATTATCAAGTTAAACACCCTGATTCTTGCCTAACTTATTAAGAGATAACTACTTCAGCTCGAAGTCTAGCGAGTTAGAACATAGACTAAAGCAAGTAATGTCTTCAGTCTATATCTTTGTTCAATTACAATCACAATCACTCTATTGGAGAAGGCTTACCGTGCGGGCTTGAGCGCAGATATTGTTTAGGCGCTTTTACTTTTGCACCAAGCTCGGCAGCAGCGTGCCAAGGCCAGTGCGGGTCATAAAGTATACCGCGTGCCAATGCAACCGCATCCGCTTGCTGCTCAGCAATGATGCTTTGCGCTTGCTCGGCTTCGGTGATTAAGCCCACTGCGATGACGGGTATATCTACGGCTTCTTTTATCGCGGTTGCAAAAGGCACTTGGAAGTTAGGCTCTACAGGGATCTGCTGGTCTGGGCTAAGTCCTGCGGTGCTCACATGGATATAATCACAGCCTAATGCCTCTAATGCTTTAGCCAGCTCAATCGTTTGTGTGAGATCCCAGCCGCCTTCAACCCAATCGGTTGCAGACACACGCACGCCCACAGGCTTTTCACTTGAAAACTCAGCTCGAACCGCTGTAAACACCTCAAGTAACAAGCGCATTCTGTTCTCAAGGTTACCGCCGTATTGATCATCACGTTTGTTAGAAAGTGGCGACAAAAACTGATGTAGTAGATAACCATGGGCACCGTGAAGTTCAATCAAATCAAGGCCTAGCGTATCGGCGCGTTTTGCCGCATTTACAAAATCACTTACTAGCACATCAATGTCATTTTGCTCCATTGCTGTGGGCACAGTGGAACTTTCGTCATACGCAAGCGCCGACGGTGCTACCGTTTGCCAGCCATTTAACTGCTCAGAGGCAATCGAATCGCCGCCGTCCCATGGCTTTTCGGTTGACGCTTTACGTCCAGCATGGGCAAGTTGTACGCCTATCGGCATAGGACTGTACTGCCTGATTGCTGTTAGCGTTTTATCCAGTGCCGCTTGCGTCCTGTCATCCCATAATCCCAAATCAGCATAGCTGATACGCCCTTGTGGATTGACCGCAGTCGCTTCTAAAATAAGTAGTCCTGCGCCGCTCAAACTCATTTGGCCCAAATGGATCGTATGCCAATCGCTTGCCGCGCCATCGTTGGCAGAGTACTGGCACATAGGGGCGATGATAATACGGTTATCTAGTGTTAGTTGCCCAAGTTTTAAAGGCGAAAAAAGCTGGCTCATGGTGAATCCTCAAAAAACACGTCTAAAGGCATGTAACATAAAATGCAAAAGCGATATGAATGATTTATATGATTACCGCTTGAATAGTTGGTGGAGATAAATCGTTATTTTTATAGGGCTCATTTGAGTGATGCTAGCTAATATATAGATTACTCTCAATCATATTTTTCATATGCAGTAGGCGAGGGGCAATGTCTTCTTCTAGTTTGGTACGACTGAGGATAAAGCTTGGTGCGCCGCAGTTAAAAGTGAGCAAGCCTTCTGTCGGGTGCATCAGCGCAATGGCTACCGCATTGACATCCTTTTGCCATTCACTAATTGAAAAACAATAACCGTAGTCTTCATAGTCTTGAAAGGCTTTGTCTAATCCTCGTCTAATCTTTAGCCAATCATCTTTATACTTACTACGAATCGCATTAAGGATAAACTCTTGCTCAGCAGGTGGCATACTCGCCAAACAGGCTCTCCCCATCGAACTTAAATGAATAGGTAGGTAAGAGCCGACATTGCGTTGCATAGTCGTAGTTCCTTGGCCTTGCACAACGTTTAGATACACCATCATTAGTCGATCACGAGTAGCCATGGCAACGGCACTATTGGCATAATCTGCTAGCTCTTCCATATAAGGAGTCGCAAGGTTGTTGATAGAGATATTAGTCATCATGGTATAACCAAAACTTAGTACCCCTGTTGAGAGCTGGTACTTACTGCTATTGGTCGATTGTTTTAAATATCCCAATTTGACCAACGTATAGGTCAGACGAGTAATGGTTCCTTTAGGAAGTCCTGTCAGCTGACTTAGGTCTTGGTTGCCTAGATAAGGTCGCTGCGGGGTAAAACAACGCAGCAGCTCTAACCCTCGAGCCAACGCTGTGACAAACTGTCTGTCGTTTTTATCTCTCATCTCTGCAATGGGTTCTAACAGTTCAATATGCATCTCATTGTTAGTGTCTTCATCGGCAAGGGTATCATTAGTCATATGTCGTCTATTATCCCCAATCAAATTCATACAAGCGTTATAAAATCACAAAACTTCATTATTCATAGCATTCTGTGAGCTAATATCAGCCCACAGTTACCCACTGTCTCTTTGATTATATTATATCAATTTACTTTCACATTCTCAGCATAGCATAATGAGAAACTATTGTTTCGCTATGCGGTATGAACGGTAGCGTTATACGTTATAAGAGGTATGGTTAGGCTTGTTGTGGATCGTACTGCTTTTCTTTAATGAACAAAGTAGGGATAAGACCACATAAGAAATATGCACCTGCCATAAGTAATAAACCTGCGCCGATAGAGTTATGCATGGCCATATAACCAATGGCAACAGGAGCAATTACAGAGCCAAGCCGTCCGATATTAAATGCACCACCAATCGCAGTACCTCGGATAGCAGTAGGGAAACTTTCGGTTAGATAGGTGGCATTGATGGCATAGGGGATACCATATAAGAAACCAAAGGTGATCATTAACCAACCGATATTTTCTGGAGTATGCATATACACTAGAATAGGAATAAACAATGCGGTGCCCATCGTACCAAAGGCAAATACTATCTTACGTCCGATTTTATCAGCCATAAATCCAGCCACGACTTTGGCAAACATCATAGTCAGGTACGTTCCCGCCATATACAGTGCCATTTCTTTGAACTTGATACCCAATTCAGTTTCTAGATAAGAAGGTAGCCAGTTGCTGACACCAAAATAGCCGAATAACAAAAGTCCTGAGCTCATTGACCATAGGATAAACATGATACGGTGTTTCGGATTCTCCATTATCGCTTTGTATGGGTTCTCTGCTTTTTTGAAAGTATTTAGTGCGCCGCTCAGTTTTAGTGCTCGAGCGTCTTTCCAAGACTGGGGTTCAGGTACCAAAAAGTACATTGATACTGCCAAAAGTATCGGCAAAAACGTCAGTAGATATAGAGTACGCCAACCATAGCTAGGGATAATCCAAGCGGATACACTGGTGATAACCAATGAGCCTAAAGTAAATCCAGTCATTAATGCAGCAAGTACAGTGGTTCGATGCTTGGTAGGTACCATCTCTGACATAAGCGTATTGGTAGCGATATAAAGACTACCCAGCCCCAAGCAGGCAATAACCCGTAGCGTGACAAACTGCTCATAGCTCTGCACCAATCCACTAAAACCAGACAATATAGAGAACATGCCAGTCGCAAGAACGATAACACGTACTCGGCCAAAGCGATCGCAAGCCCAACCACCAAAGAACCCACCGATTGCCATACCAAATAACGACCAACTGCCTAAAGCGCCAGCTTGTACATTAGTCAGTGCAAACTCTAGTTTTAGACTTGATAAGGTAAAGGCAAGAATACCGATATCAGCCCCATCACATAGTAAAACTAAAAAACAAAAAACAAAGGCCAGTTTCCAAGGTTGTTTTTGAGTGGAGCTTATACTTGGATCTGCAGTTATAGCGACACTTTTCACAATTTATATCCTTAACGTTGTGAGAATGAAAAACTAATTTGATGCGTAGTGGTAAAAATAGAAGGGAACGGTATCAGCATCCTAGCAAATACCGCCGTGCATTCTGGTGGATGAAAAAGTGGTAAGGATTACTCGCTGGCTTCTTTAATCATATTGCGGGCAATGATGACTTGCTGAATTTGCGTGGTACCTTCATACAAACGATATAGACGTACATCACGATAAAAACGTTCAATACCGTAGTCTGCGATATAACCGGCACCGCCATGAATTTGTACCGCTCTATCAGCAACACGGCCACACATCTCAGTGGCAAACATTTTGGCGCATGAGGATTCGGTAACGACGTCTTTGCCTTCGTCACGCAAACGTGCAGCGTCTAACACCATTGATTTAGCGGCATAGATTTCTGCTTTTGAGTCAGCGAGCATACCTTGGATAAGCTGAAAACTAGCAATTGGTTGACCAAATTGCTTACGCTCGACAGCATAATTGAGTGCATCATTCAGCATGCGTGTGGCGGCTCCAGTACTGGCTGCCGCAATATGCAAGCGCCCTTTATCAAGAACTTTCATGGCCGTTTTAAAGCCAACCCCCTCAACTCCGCCGATGAGTGCATCCGCCGGTACGACGCAATTATCAAAGATCACATCACAGGTATGCGCGCCTTTTTGGCCCATTTTTTTATCAATTTTGCCCAAAGTAATACCAGGCGTGTCGCTTTCGACAATAAATGCTGAAATACCGCCAGAGCGTTTGTTCTGTGGATCGGTGCGTGCCATGACAGTGAATACACCAGCCTGCGGGGCATTGGTGATATAACGTTTGGTGCCATTAATGATATAAGTATCACCATCCTTAATAGCGGTTGTTTTCAATGAGGCGGCATCTGAGCCTGACTCCGGCTCAGTCAAACAGAACGAACCGATGATTTCACCACTGGCCAACCGAGGTAGATACTTCTGCTTTTGTGCTTCAGTGCCATCAATTACTAGGCCAGATGAGCCAATACCATTATTTGTCCCTATTAATGAACGAAACGCAGGAGAGGTACGTCCTAACTCAAATGCCAACGTGACTTCTTCTTCCATAGTGACACCAAGTCCGCCGTACTCTTCGGGTATGGTCAGTCCAAAAAGCCCTAATTCTCGCATTTGCTCAATGATCTCTTCTGGAAGGCGGTCATTTTCGGCAACCCAATGTTCCATAGGGACAAGTTGATCGTTAACGAAGTTACGAATGGTTTGAGTGATGTGGTCGAGGGTCTCTTTATCTCTAATCATATGAATCTTCCTTGTTTGATTGATGCCTGATATCAATATCAGCTCTGTGACAGTACTAAATAATGTGAAGTCCTTGGATAAACAGCATAATCGATGAATTATTAAATTACAATAGTTTTGGTTTAAAAAACCGCATTGCGGTATTTATATAATTGAATATAACTTTTTATTTTAAATTTATTCTAATTTATCAAATTTTTATGCTTCACAAACCAAAATAAACAGTATATATTGATATTAAATACCGCATAGCGATATTTAATATCCACAATAAATGCTTTGTTAGGGTATTTATACTTTATACAAGAATGAAGTTTGAGGAGTCGATCATGGAAGAGCCGCTCATTATTTGTGAGAAAAAAGGAGAGGGCGTGAGTGTCGTTAGACTTAATCGCCCTAAAGTGCGCAATGCACTAAACAGTGAGCTACGTCAGCAAATGGCAGACCTGTTCATTCAATTAAATGATGACCCACAAACCAAAGCGATCGTCCTTACTGGTGGTGACAAGGTGTTTGCCGCTGGTGCGGATATCAACGATTTCTTGACTACAAGTACAGTGGATATGTACCTGCGTCATAGTGAGCGCTATTGGGATGCCATTACTAACTGCCAAAAACCTATTATTGCTGCCGTCAATGGTTACGCTCTGGGCGGTGGCTGTGAGTTGGCCATGCATGCTGACATCATCATCGCAGGCAAGTCTGCCAAATTTGGTCAACCCGAAATCAAGATAGGACTCATGCCAGGTGCTGGCGGAACGCAGCGTTTGTTTCGCGCGATTGGCAAACATAAGGCCATGAAAATGGTACTAACGGGCGATATGATCAGAGCTGATGAGGCGGACACAATGGGGCTGGTATCTGAAGTCGTTAAAGATGAGGCTACTATCACACGCGCCATTGAGATTGCTGAGCAGCTATCACATTACTCTCCCATTGCCTTAGCGCAAATCAAAGAAGTGGCAAATCTAGGTGTTGATATGCCTTTAGAAGGTGCGTTGGCTCTAGAGCGTAAGGCTTTCCAGATTTTGTTCAATACTCATGACCAAAAAGAAGGCGCTAAAGCCTTCTTGGAAAAGCGTCCTGCAGAGTACAAAGGGCACTAATTCCTAGCCGCGTTAATTCATCAGCATGTGAATTCATAAGCACGTGAATTCAAAGCCACATTGTGATCGCTTTTGAAGCAAGTTATCACCTTTGAACCGAAATTTCATAGCAAACTATGTAGAGAGTTATTATGACTGTGAACACAATTGCCATTATCGGCACTGGTATTATGGGCATGGGTATTGCTCAAATTGCTGCTCAAGCTGGTATCCAAGTACTTTTATATGACGCCAAATCAGGCGCTGCTGAACAAGGACGACAATCCTTGCAAAGTACCCTCGAAAAACTCACTGCTAAAGGTAAGTTTACTGATGAGCAACTACAGGATATTTTAAGTAATTTGACGGTGCTACAAGAGCTTAGCCAAATTGCGACTGCTGAGATAGTAGTTGAAGCCATTATCGAAAATCTAGACATCAAAAAACAACTTTTTGCCCAGTTAGAAGGTGTGGTCACTGCCGATACTATTTTGGCGACCAATACCTCCTCCTTATCAGTGACAGCAATTGCTGCTGACTGCGATCATCCGGAGCGCGTGGCAGGATTTCACTTCTTTAATCCAGTCCCTTTAATGAAAATTGTAGAGGTCATTCCAGGTCTGTCTACTCAGCAATCAGTGATTGACGTTCTCTCCGATTTGGCCAAACGTATGGGTCATCTAGGCGTGGTAGCAAAAGACACACCGGGTTTTATCGTCAATCATGGCGGTAGAGCGTACGGTACAGAAGCGTTAAAGATATTGGGTGAAGGGGTAACCACGTTTGAGAGTATTGACCGAATTTTGCGTGAAGGCGCAGGATTTCGCATGGGGCCGTTTGAGCTGTTAGACCTCACTGGTATCGATGTGTCGCACCCCGTGATGGAGTCGATTTACAATCAGTTCTATCACGAAGCGCGCTATCGTCCGCATCCATTGACCCGTCAAATGCTAGTAGGTAAAAAGCTTGGTCGTAAGGTTGGTGCAGGGTTTTATCACTATGAAAACGGTCAGAAGTTGTCAACGGCCACTGCTCAAGATCAGTCGTCCGAAGCACTCATATCTGATGCCGTTATTACCTCAGTTTGGGTTGGCGCTGATCTGGTAGAAGACAAAACTCAGCTGGTCGATTACCTAAAGTCTCAGGGTGTCGCTATCGACGACAACGACAAGCCAAACCCTGATAGTTTGGTGCTGCTCGCACCCTATGGTGAAGATACGACCAATGCTGCCATTCGTTATCAAGTTAATCCTAAGCAAGCCGTTGCCATTGATATGCTCACTGGACTAGCAAAGCATCGTACTTTGATGCCAAGTCTCGTCACGCAGGAAACATTTGTCGCACAAGCTTATGCATTATTCAGTAAGGGCTTGGCTGCCAGTGAGGCAACCACACAGCCTATGGTCGGTGCCACGCTGATTGCCGAAAGCGTGGGCTTTGTAGCACAACGTGTGGTCGCTATGGTGATTAACCTTGGTTGTGACATTGCTATGCAAGGGATTGCTTCACCTGAAGACATCGATAATGCCGTCAAGCTTGGGCTAGGTTATCCATATGGTCCTATCTCTTGGGGCGACCATCTTGGGGCCTCACGTGTATTGCTCATTTTAGAACGTATCTATGCGCTCACAGGTGACCCACGTTATCGTCCAAGCCCTTGGCTGCAACGCCGAGCCAAGCTTGACATGTCATTGTTTACTCAGCAAAACACTTACTAATATTGACGACACAGCAATATTGCTAAACCATAAATTTATTATTCACAGTTAGAAATACGACAAGGAAACGTTATGTTAGATGCCTATATTTATGATGGATTAAGAAGTCCTTTTGGTCGATATGTTGGCGCATTAGCAACCGTACGTGCTGATGATTTGGTCGCCACCGTGATGAAAGCGTTGGTCGAAAAGCACCAACTATCTGCTGATATCTTTGATGAAGTGTTGCTAGGCAGTGCCAACCAAGCGGGTGAGGACTCTCGCAATATCGCACGTAACGCGGCTTTGTTAGCAGGACTGGATGTCACCACGCCAGGTCAGACAGTCAACCGTCTATGTGCGTCAGGTCTGTCTACTGTGGTCGATGCTGCACGCAGTATTACGTGTAACGAAGGGGATATTATTTTAGCGGGTGGGGTCGAGTCGATGACGCGTGCACCGTTTGTATTTGCCAAGACAGAACAGCCTTTTAGCCGTGACTTCAAAGTATTTGATACGACCATTGGTAGCCGTTTCCCCAACCCAAAAATTATTGAGCAGTTCGGCAGTGATACCATGCCGCAGACAGGCGATAATGTTGCGCAGAAGTATGGTATTACGCGCGAGGAAGCCGATAAGTTTGCAGCAGCATCACAAGCCAAGTACCAAGCTGCCAAGCAAGCAGGGTTTTTTGACGATGAGATAACACCTATCACCGTACCCCAAGGTAAGAAATTGCCTGCAAAAATAGTCACGGAAGATGAGCATCCTCGTGCCAGCTCTAATATTGAAGCACTACAAAAGCTCAAACCGTTAAATAAAGATGGAATCGTCACCGCAGGTAATGCCTCTGGCATCAACGATGGTGCTGCCGCGCTCATCATTGGCTCAAAGCAAGCAGAGAAAAAGCTAGGCTTTAAACCGATTGCCAAGATCCTATCATCAGGTGCAATGGGTGTTGAACCCAATATCATGGGCGTGGGTCCTGTTGAAGCAATTAAGCTAGCACTAAAGCGTGCTGATTTGACCCTCGAGGATATGTCTGTCATTGAGATTAATGAAGCATTTGCCTCACAGGTACTGGGTTGTCTAAAAGGGTTGGATATTGATTCTGATGATAAGCGTGTCAATCCCAATGGTGGCGCCATCGCTGTTGGCCATCCGCTTGGCGCATCTGGTGCAAGAATTGCCTTGAGTACCGCTCGAGAGCTACAGCGCACAGGTGGCAAATATGCCGTGGTCAGCTTGTGTATTGGTATTGGGCAAGGGCTTGCCATGGTGATAGAACGCGTCTAAGACTCAAAAGCAAGCTCGCCCCATTACTGACTATGGTTGATTCAGTTTAGAAGAGAAATAAGGCAACCGATCGCAGATGTAACTGTGATACTTCAAGTGAGGTTAACGCTGTCACTCTTTTATAGAGAATTGACTATATCAAGGACAATTTATTATCAAGGAAGATACCATGACAACCATACTCAACGAACACGATAACTACCATCAAGCAGAAGAAGCGTATGGGTTCCCGTTAATTATAAAACAACTACTAAACCGCGCCAAAATCGCCTCTACCAACCAAACCATCAGCTATGCGGACAAAGTTACTTATACCTATGCTGAGTTTTTTAAGCGTATTAACCGCTTGGCCAATGTATTAAAAAATATGGGCTTGCAGGCAGGTGATGTGGTCGCGGTCATGGATTGGGACAGTCATCGTTACCTTGAGGCCTACTTTGCAGTACCAATGTCGGGCATGATTTTGCAAACCGTTAATGTACGTTTATCTGAAGAAAAAGTGCTATATACCGTCAACCATGCTGCACCAAAAGCCTTATTGTTGAATGCTGAATTTGCGCCGATGATTAAAGATTATCGTGACGATGCGCCTTCTATCGAGCATGTGATGTGGGCTGATGATGCAGAGGGTGACAAAGTAGGTGGTGAGAAAGCTGAGCTGCCAGACTATGTCGATGGCGAATATGAGGCGCTATTAGCCGCCGCTAGTGATGAGTTTGACTTCCCAGATTTTGATGAAAACACCATCGCTACGACATTCTATACCAGTGGTACGACAGGCGATCCAAAAGGGGTTTTCTTTACTCATCGCCAGATAGTACTACAGACGATGGCAAGTACCTTGGCGTCAGCCCTCAACGCCGAAGGTCAAGGCGCGCGCTACAACGATGTCTATATGCCAATGACGCCTTTGTTTCATGTACATGCGTGGTGCTGGCCGTATGGCGCTACCATGATAGGGCTCAAGCAAGTATATCCCGGGAGATATCTGGCACCAAAATTGGTTGACTTGATTGAGCAGCACAAAGTCACGCTATCACATGGTGTCCCAGCAATATTGCAGATGCTTCTCAAAGAAATGGCAGAACGCGGTCGCAAATTCGAAAATCTTAAACTGTTACTAGGGGGCTCAAAGCTCAATGAGGGCTTGGCTAAAGCAGCTATCGAGTGCGGTATCGAGTTTATGTCAGGGTTTGGGATGTCAGAATCGTGCCCTGTACTGTCTCGAGCGGTATTTGATGACAAGACAGAGTCGATGACGCTAGAGGATAATCTGAATTATCGCTGTCTGTCAGGTTCACCTGTTATGTTAGTGTCGATGGAAATCTGGGATGAAAATGGTAAACCACAACCCATGGATGGCAAATCGACAGGCGAGCTTGTGATACGCGCGCCGTGGTTGACCCAAAGCTATTTTAAAAATCCTGACGCAGGTAATGAGTTATGGAAAGGCGGCTGGATGCATACTCAAGACATCGCCTGTATGACCGCTGATGGCACGCTAAGCATTACAGACAGGCTCAAAGATGTCATTAAATCTGGCGGCGAATGGGTATCTTCACTTGAAGTCGAAACCATTTTGTCCTTTCATCCTAGCGTCGCTGATATCGCGGTGATTGGTGTGCCAGATGAGCGTTGGGGTGAGCGTCCCTTGGCGTTGATCGTGCTAAAACCAGACCATGTCGACACAAAAATGGAAGATATTTTGGCATTGGGTCATCAAGCAGTAGAGAGAGGTCATCTGCCAAAATACGGTGTACCAAATGAAGTGAGGTTTCTAACAGACATGCCAAAAACCAGCGTCGGAAAACTCGATAAAAAACGCATGCGGTCGATGTACTCAGAACATTTAATCTAACCGAACAACCTTGTTACCATCATAGTGACTCTAATAATAGAAAAAACCTACATCTCCCTAGTGTCTGACTAAATGCTAGGGAAGGGGAAGGTGTGTGTGAACCACGAACATCTTGAGTCATATTCATTATATATAACAGAACCTGTCTAATAAAAAGAGAAAAACTATGGAAGCTGCGCCTACGTTCCCAGAAATACAAGAGATTGTCGCAAGTGACGACAATCACCCATTGCATGACTTTACGGTTATCTACCCTCAGCAAGTGGAATGGGGTGATATGGACTCCTTTGGTCATGTCAATAATGTGGTTTATTACGAATATGCTCAAAATGCTCGTATCTACTACAATAGGCGGCTTGGTTTATTTAACGAACAGACGTCTTCGGTGATGGCAGCCTCGTCATGTCGATATCTCAAATCGGTTGCTTATCCCGATGAGTTATGGATTGGCGTCAAGGTCAAAAAAATCGGTAATTCAAGTCTGATTCATGAATATACCTATTATAGTACAGTGCAGAAAACAGTCGTTGCGATCGGTGAGTCGGTATTGGTCTATCTTGATAAGTTGAGTGGGCAGAAAAAGCCTATCGATGAGTCGCAAAAAGAAGCGATTTCTGCTTTGGAGAATATCAAACATCAGCCTAAAACATAATACATCGGTCAAATTCTGATTGGGGTTTTTAATTGAACAGTAGTTATTAAGTAGCAGTTGGTTTTCATCTAAAAGGATTATTTATTTTTATGGATTAAAGAAAACGTAGTAGCAATTGGGATTGATAAGGATATCAACATAAAACAGGGAATAAATGAATGATGCTTTATATAAAAAGGCTATCTGTAGGTTTTGCTACGGTTGTAACATGCGTATCTGCACAAGCAATAGATCTTGTGACAACAGGCGACACGACTTTGAGTATCGGTGGTTACATCAAAGCAGAAGGTGCTTTTAACTCTCCTGATGAAGGCGAGTCGGAATTTAAGGGCAATTTACGCCAGTCTCGTATTAATGTTAAAACGACCAAGTCGGTAGATGATAAAAAACTCACGGGGTTTATCGAAGGTGATTTTTATGGCGATTACGCCAAGGGCGGCTCAAATCTGCGCTTGCGTCATGCTTATGTTCAGGTTGATGATTTGACAGTGGGTAAGACTTGGAATGGTCAGTTTTTGGCAGTAGCGCCTCTTTCTACGGAGCAGCTTGACTTCTGGGGTACTGGTTTGGGCACGGCCTCTGGTGGAGGCTCTTATATTCGTCCAGATTTGACGTTGCACTATACTTATAAGGGGCTGCGTTTTACGGCGCAAGATCCTGTTTATGATAATGCGAGCTTACCTGATATGGTGGTCAGCTATAAAGATAAGATATCTAACTTTGATTATAACGTGGCTGTCACAGCTCGTGATGCTGAGAACGGAGATGGTTCAGATGTGGGTATCGGTGTTTCTTTAGCGGGCAAGCTGACATTGAGTAAAGATTCACTCCATGCCAGTATATACAATGGTAAAGGCATGGGTGCTTATTCTGCCATCTGTGTTGGAGGACCGCTAGTTATGAATGGCGGCGTAGACTGTGATGCCGAGGATGGGAAGCTTATCTCGCAAACTGGCTATAGCGTAGGATATAAGCATCAATTTACTCAAAAGCTGCGCGGCAACTTGCGTTATGGTGAGGTAAATGTAGACGATGCGGCAGATACTTCTGCTAATGTAAAAAGCGCAAATCTTATCTATGAGTATTTACCAGATTTAGATTTGGGTATTGAGTGGAGAAATCAGGACGTAACGACATTCCCATGGATGCCAGCAGGTCAGCAAATTGAAATAATGGCAAAATATGATTTTTGAGTTGAAGTGTTTAGAGAAGTAAGCGATACGATGGCGCATTTCCATAGTTATAGTGGGGATATATTATCTTGATTCATTATTTTTTATCAATACTTATCATGTTATTCAAGTATTAGAATATATGCTAGGAATTCTCTTATAAATATAACTGACGTTGCAATTGTCGGGGTCGAAACGCCAGTTATATTAGTTTATAAAAAGATAATGTACTATGTGTTTTCTACGATAACAGTAATACGATTTTTTAAAGTCAATATTACTTTTACGCTGCTGAAGTATCTAATCTTGTTGGTTGCAGTTTGCTTTCTTTGCTGTCGACCGCTGCGCTCAGATTTACTAAGAAGATAGCGATGGCTGCGATAATACCTGGTATAGCGATAAATAAGAAGTTCATCTGATGGGTCAGCTCTAAGGTGAGTAGCGCACCAGTTAGAATAGGACCTACGATAGCACCAATACGTCCAATCCCTGACGCCCAACCCATAGCAGTCGTACGTACAGCGGTAGGATAATATTGAGCCACAAAAGTATAGAGCAGAATTTGTGAGCCGATGGTTGTAGCACCTGCAATCGCAATAAGCGTATATAGTACAATCTGAGGACTGTTGTAGCCAAGCAAAATTAATGCTATTGCCCCAGCGACAAACATAATAGTCAATACAGGTTTTAAATGGAATTTATCAGCTAGGACACCACCACCAATAGCCCCAATCATCCCACCAATATTAAGTGCAAATAGAAATAACATACTAGCACCTAGCGAGTAACCGGCTTGAATCATTAGCTTTGGTAACCAGCTTGCTAAAGCGTAAACCATCAGCAAACACATAAAAAATGCTACCCAAAACATAATAGTAGTGAATCCACGTCTGTTCAGAAATAACGCTTTAATTGGTGCATCATCACCTTTGGTGGGTTCGTCTAGTACTAACGTAGTAGAGGGTGTGACTTTTTCTTGAGGAGCCAATTTTTGAACGATATTTTTAGCTTCGTCTTCTCGCTTTTCTTTGACCAAATACATCAAGGATTCAGGTAGCATCTTCCAGATAATTGGCAATAGTAAAGTAGGGATGCCCGCAATATAAAACATAATTTCCCAGCCAAAATCTAGCACCAAAAAAGATCCTAATAATGCTGACGTCATACCACCAATTGCATAACCGCTGAACATAATAGCGACTAAAGTACTACGCATACGTTTAGGTGCGTATTCAGATGTTAGTGCTACGCAGATTGGCATCACGCCGCCAATACCTAGACCTGCAATGAAGCGTAAAGCCGCAAACTGCATAGGCCCACTAGCGAAAGCACCAAAAAAAGTAAAGCTACTGAATAGAGCGACACAGATCATAATTGTTTTTTTACGACCGATTTTGTCAGATAAAGTACCAAAAATCATGGCACCAAACATCATGCCGAATAGTGCTGCGCTAGCAAGAAAACCTGCTTGTACCGAAGTCAATGACCACTCTTCCATAAGCAATGGCAGGGCCACGCCATAAATAATGAGGTCGTAGCCGTCAAAGATAATAATCAGTAAGCACCAAAATAGGACTTTCCAATGAAAAGGTGAAAATTTGGCTTCATCAATAACTTTATTGATGTTTAAGGTTTGAGATTCCATTCATATTCTCCGTTGATGATATCCTTATACGTGCTTTACAAGTTAGGGTTTTACAGGTGCTAAGTCAAAAACTATCTAGGTATCAATCGATACCTAAAAGGTATATCTTTCTATATAACATTCTATTGAAATAATGTTGACTTTTATCTTTATTAGAGTAGTCGGTACTCTTATCAAGTATGAGATACTAAGAATGATGCTTGCAGTGAGTGTGTGTAAGACAATTAACGCCAAGAAGTTTCATTAATTTCTATTATGAAAATACTGAATACGCAGAAAATCATCCATATACTAAAAAAATATATAGATGATTAAAAATATAAGATAAATAGATAAAATTAGCCCAATTAATTAACGCTAATGAATGTGTTTTTAAAAGCATTTATTGGCGTTATTGCAGGTAGTATCTAACATACTCATTAAATGCTTCAGGTTGTTCAATATTTGAGATATGCGAGGCATCGATAGTGGCGAGCTTAGCGTTAGGTATATGGTCGACCATATATTGGCCATCGGCAAAGGTCGTCACCGGGTCTTCAGCGCCTGCTAACACTGTAATTGGTACACGAATATCTTTTAACTGTTTGCGAGTATCAGCGATAGATAACGCCTCGCAGCAGCTTGCGTAGCCCTCGGCACTGCCAGCCGCAAGAGCGCTAGACAATGCCGTGACTACATCTGGGTAATGATCGATAAAATCTGCTGTGAACCAACGCGGAGCAGCTGTAGCCGCGATAGGAGCTAGACCTTGCTCACGTACCAATTTTGCACGCTCCGTCCATGCTATTTCGTTACCAATTTTCGCGGCGGTATTACATAACATCAAGTGGTGGAAGCGCTCAGGGTGATTAATAGCCAACCATTGACCTGTTATGCCGCCCATAGAAATGCCACAAAAAAATACCTTATCAAGATGCAGGTGATCTAACAAATCAATCACATCTTGCCCAAGCTGGTTTAAATTATAAGGACCTCTGGGTGCTGATGACTTACCATGGCCACGAGTGTCATAGCAGATGATAAAGTAATCGGCTTGTAAGGTATCGATTTGTGGTTGCCACATATGATAGCTAGTACCTAAAGAGTTGGAGAATATTAGGGCAGGGTTGCTGCTATCGCCAAAGGTGGCATAGTTTAGCGTGACAACTTTATTTTCAAGTACAGGCATGATGAACGTCCTTGTGTTAACTGTCGGGTGATTAAGGTCTTCTTTTTGACTTATTAAGCTGGGTGTCTATTTTATTTTGAACGATTAATCAGCTCTCAACATGTTCAATAATTATTGCGATGCCTTGTCCAACACCAATACACATTGAGCAGATTGCATAACGCTTACTCGTTTTTTCAAGCTGGTTGAGAGCGGTTAAGATCAAACGTGCACCTGATGCGCCGAGTGGATGACCAAGGGCAATCGCACCGCCGTTAGGGTTGACGCGCTCGCTATCATCAGCTAGCTCCAAGTCACGCGTACAAGCTAGAGCTTGCGCAGCAAAGGCTTCGTTTAATTCAATGACATCCATATCATCAAGCGTTAGTCCTGTTTGCTTAAGCAGTTTTTTCATTGCGGGTGCTGGGGCAAAGCCCATAATACATGGCTCAACGCCTACCGTAGTTGAGGCCACGATACGTGCACGCGGCTTCAAATTGAATTTTTTAACCGCTTGCTCTGACGCTATTAAGAAGGCTGCTGCGCCATCATTGATTCCAGAAGCATTTCCAGCGGTTACGGTGCCACCTACGGTGACGATAGGGCGTAATTTGGTCAATTTTTCAAGTGTAGTATCAGCACGAGGATGCTCATCAGTATCGATGGTGACAGGCTCGCCTTTACGTTGGGGGATGACGACAGGAGTAATCTCATCCTTGAAAAATCCTGACTCTTGCGCCGCTTTAGTACGTTGTTGGCTACGTAATGCAAATGCATCTTGGTCAGCACGATTGATATTGAATTGCTCTGCAACATTTTCAGCCGTTTGAGGCATGGTTTCTGTGCCATATAGCTCATCAATTTTTGGATTGATAAAGCGCCAACCCATAGTGGTATCTTCAAGATTTTGGCTACGACCAAAGGATTTATCTGACTTACCCATCACAAATGGCGCACGGCTCATACTCTCAACGCCGCCTGCAATAATTAGATGAGCTTCACCGGCTTTAATTGCACGCGCAGCTATCGCTAACGCATCCATCGACGAGCCGCACAAGCGATTAACAGTAGTTGCAGGCACTTGATAAGGTAGGCCGGCTAGCAATGAGGACATACGTCCAACATTGCGGTTGTCTTCACCGCTTTGGTTAGCACAGCCATAGATGACGTCATCTACTTTTACCCAATCGACATTAGTATTACGTTCGATTAGCGCCTTGATAGGGATAGCACCTAAATCGTCTGCACGTACAGGTGCTAGACCGCCGCCGTAACGACCAAAAGGGGTACGAATGGCGTCGATAATATAAGCATTATTTAAACTAGTGATTGAATCAATCATGGTGATTATCCTGAGTTTTAATTGTTCTAGGCTTTTAGTAAGAGGGTTTTTTATTGAGTAGCGTCAATTAGCGTTGCACCAGTCAATGCTTGCAAGTCCAAAAAGCTCATATCATCGACCATTTCAGTGACTAGCAGTCCTTTGTCAGTGACATCAATGACGCATAGGTCGGTATAAATCCGATCTACACAATTTTTCCCAGTCACAGGGTAGGTAAGTTCGCTGACGATTTTAGGATCCCCAGTTTTGGTGATGTGATTGGTCATTACAAAGACTTTTTTAGCGCCGACGGCTAAGTCCATAGCACCTCCAACAGCGGGTATCGCATCCTCTGCACCAGTACTCCAATTGGCTAAATCACCATTAGCAGCTACTTGAAACGCACCCAACACGCAAATGTCGATATGGCCACCGCGCATCATGGCAAAAGAGTCACCATGATGAAAGTAGCTACCGCCATCGAGCATAGTAACGTACTCCTTTCCAGCATTAATCAGTTCGGGATCTTCTTCACCTTTGGCAGGTGATGGACCAAAAGCTAATAAGCCGTTTTCTGAGTGCAAAAATACGTCTTTATCATTAGATAAGTATTGTGCGATTTTGGTCGGTAGGCCGATGCCTAAGTTGACATAGGCTCCATCTGGAATGTCTTGTGCAGCCCGTTCGGCTATTTGGTCACGGGTCAAAACGGTGTAAGAGGTATGGCTCATGATGACGCTCCTTATAATTGGCAGTATTTAGCGGTGGCTAAGCTGCAGTATCAGAAAGTTCAGTACTAGCGCTAGCAGTTTGGACTTGCACCACGTGCTGCACAAAAATGCCTGGTGTAATAACGTGCTCAGGATCAAGCTCACCAAGATCAACTGTTTGAGAGACTTGAGCGATAGTCACGTCAGCTGCCATTGCCATAATTGGACCAAAGTTACGTGCAGATTTTCGGTAAACTAAGTTACCCCAACGATCACCCTTGTTTGCTTTTATTAAGGCGAAATCAGCTTTAATTGGATATTCCAAGACATAGTCTTTGCCATCGATATGACGAGTTTCTTTGCCTTCTGCGAGTAGAGTGCCGAACCCTGTTGGGGTATATACGGCCCCAAGTCCCATGCCTGCCGCTTGAATACGGCAAGCTAAATTACCTTGTGGTACTAATTCCAGATCAACTTTTCCTGCATGATAAAGCTCATCGAATACCCATGAGTCTGACTGCCGAGGAAAAGAGCAAATGATTTTACGTACCGCGCCCGTTTTTAATAATCTGGCAAGACCATGATCACCGTTTCCAGCATTATTATTAATAATGACAAGGTCTTTAACACCTAAATTGATAAGGCCATCAATGAGTTCAGCTGGTTGCCCTGCAGTTCCAAAACCACCAATCATAATAGTGGCGCCATCTTTAATTTGGCTAAGTACATCCGTGATATTTTTTTCAGCTTTATTAATCATGTTTATGTCCTATACAAAAATAATATTAGGTATTGCGAGACTTAAGTTTTATGCATCTTCGAGACTGTCTTGTTGTTTGGGCTGTTCTATTGATAAAAATGACGTATATTTTTGCTTATGAAAACAAAGGTAATAAGCGTTTTTTGCTTAAAATATAGTAAGCAACCATGCCGATAAGAATGCCCCAAAAAACAGAGCTTAGTCCTAGAAAACTCATACCAGATGCTGTTGCTAAAAAAGTGATAAGCGCTGCGTCTCTTTGAGAGTCATCTTTCATTGCTATAGTAACGTTGGTAGAAATAGCACCGATAAGTGCAAGACCGGCTAATGCTGCGACTAGCTCTTTGGGCAGCAAGCTAAATACCATCACGATACTACCGGCAAGTAGTCCCCCCAACAGATAAAAAATACCGTTTGCCACACCTGCTATGTAGCGTTTCTCTTTTGATTCATGAGCATCCTTGCCAGTACAAAGTGCTGCGGTGATTGCTGCTAGGACAATTGTAATACCCCCTACACAGGTGACTGCTAACGAAGCGAGGCTTGTAATACTGACGATAGGCTTAGCTGGTGTGTCGTAACCATTAAGATTAAGAATCGCCATGCCGGGTAAAAACTGTCCAGTTAAGCTGACAAGAATGAGTGGAATCGCAAGGTTGAATACGGCATTCCACGTCCACTCAGGCCATATCACAGTCGGTATGGTAATGGCTAAATCTATATCGACAGGGTTCATCTTACCCAATAGAACACTTAAAATGACACCGCATAGCAGTACCCAAATCATGGTATAGCGCGGTGAGAAACGTCTGGCTACTAAGTAACAGCCAAGCATGCTAAACACGATAAATGGCATCGTATTAGTTGCTACAAATAACTCTAAACCAAATTGAAACAGGATGCCTGCCATCATACCGGCAGCGATACCATTAGGAATCCATCTTAAAATTTTGTCAAAAGATCCAGTTGCGCCTACTAAAAAAATCACAATCGCTGATACGATATAAGCGGCTATCGCTTCATTAATACTCATATTCGGAAAGACGGTTACCAGTAGTGCGGTACCAGGCGCTGACCAAGCGGTAATGATAGGGGTTTTATACTTAATGGATAAATAGATACCTGAGACAGCGGCACCTATAGATACTCCCCAGATCCACGATGCCATCATCGTTTCAGACACCTGCGCTGCTTGTGCTGCCTGAAAAAAGATAATTAAGGGGCCAGCATAAGAGATCAGTACGGCCAAAAAACCTGCCACGGTGGCAGAGAGTGACCAGTCGTCTTTCAATGTGTGTATTACGTTTGCCATATTGCTTCCTTGCAAATCAGCAGCGATTAGATAGTTCTCTGTTCAACGCTATGCTATTTAATAATCTGACGAGAGAGATTAGCCTGCGTCACCACCGCCTACAGGGATAGTGCTTCCAGTGATATAGGAAGATTCATCAGAAGCCAAAAATGCGATGGCATTGACTTGTTCATCTATTGTGCCGTAACGCTTTATAAATGTGCGGTCGATGGTTTGATCAACAACTGCGTTCATCCAGCCTTTCTCCTCATCAGTTAAAGGCTTTGTATTACGTGGAATCTTTCTGGGTGGGGCTTCAGTACCACCTGTTGCCACTGCATTAACGCGAATTCCATCACTTGCATATTCAAAAGCAAGTGATGCAGTCATGGCGTTTATACCGCCTTTTGCAGTTGAGTAGGGTATACGGTTGATACCACGTGTCGCGATGGAGGAAACATTAACGATAGTGCCAGATTGTTGTTTAATCATCGCTGGCAATACTGCATGACAACACCATAATGTTGGAAATAGTGAGCGACTGATTTCTTTTTCAATCTCTATCTCAGAGAAACTGACGAATGGTTTCATCCATATTGCACCGCCTACATTATTGACCAATATGTCAATACGACCGTAGGTATCAAGTGCTTTATCGATAACATCCTGTGCCCCTTGATAAGTCTCAAGATCAGATTGGATGGTAGTCGCATGCCCGCCATTTGCAGTGATTTCTGCTAACACGTCTTCTACCAAAGGTGAGAAGTCTGCCATGACTATCTTGCCACCCTCATTTGCTAAGCGTAATGCGACCCCGCGACCGATACCTTGTGCGGCCCCCGTTACGACACATACTTTATTATCAAAGCGCTTACTCATTGCTGTCTCCTAGAGAAAAGTATTCTATCGCTGTATTGTTTGAGCTATATTACTGCTCACTAGGTGTGAACTTTTCATAATAAAAATTGCTAGGTTTGAGGCTACTTGTATCTAACCAATGGCTAACGGCATCGACCATCGCCAGAGGACCACACAGATAGACATCAACATCGCCGTTATTTAGCCAATCAGCTTCAACATGGCTGGTCACATAGCCTTTGCGCTCATGGTCACTTTCTTCGCTTGCTACACAGGTATAATAGTCAAACCAATCGTGGTTTTTCTTCACTTCTTCCAGTTTTTCAATCTCTATCAAATCAGCATCATTAGTAACACCATAGACCATTTTGATAGGATGATGAGCGCCCGATATTTCTAAGCTTTTTAGCATCGATAAAAAGGGTGCGATACCTGTACCACCAGCTAAAAATACAGTAGGACGTACGATAGGACGTAAATAGAAACTACCGAATGGTCCTTCAAAGTCAATATCTTGACCTAGCTTGGCAACATCAGATAAAAAGGTACTCATCTTGCCATTTGGAATATTACGGACGACAAATTCAGCCTGATTGGTACTAGGCATTGAGCTAAAAGAGTAGGAACGTGTCTCATCAGAGTCAGGGATAGTAATATTGACATACTGCCCAGGTAAAAATACTAAGGCATCTGGGTTATTAACCTCAACGCCGAAGTGAATGGTAGATTCTGACAATACATTTAGCTGCTGTAGCTTACCTTTGAACACAGATTTGCTGACTTTGCAGGCTTCTGATGAGGTTGGCACTTTAATGACGCAGTCGCTCTCAGGGATCATTTGACAGGTCAAGACGTAGCCATCATTAGCTTCGGTTTCAGTCAGTGCTTCTTCAATATACATATCGGGATGCATGTCATAGCTGCCCGACTCACAATGACAACGGCAGGTACCGCAGGCGCCATCAAGACAGTCCACAGGGATATTATATTTTTGGCGATAAGCAGCTTCGGCAACGGTTTCATCATCTTCACATTTGATAAATCCCGTGACACCATCTTCAAACTGTAGAGCTATGTTGTATTCCATGAGAAACATCCTTTTTCAATATATGGCTACTGACTAACATCACTATATTTTTGGTTGGCTTGTTGATACTTTATAAATTACCAACAAGCTATTTTTAAATTTAATTATTTGTACTAGCTGGCAAGCATAAATAAAATCATGCGAATTCTAGACGTGATATACATCCATAATTTGGTGTACGTAATCATCTTTTAATACGATGTATTTGTCCAAAATCTTTGGGCTAGCTTGATTCATATCTATTTTGTATTTAGAGAATCCCCAATAAGTGTTGGTCTCATGATAACGATAAGACTTATTGATCCAGTTAAATCGGACGCTAACAATGCCATCATTATCTTCAAGTAATTCGATATTAGATAAGTTATGTGTGGTACGGGTATCAGGAATGGTTGCAGAAGAACGCTCAGTCTCGATACGGAAAATACGATCTTCAAGTCCACGACGATCAGGGTAATAAATAAGAGATATTTCACGTTGCGGATTGCTTATTAGTTCGCCATCATCATCCCAACTAGGCATCCAAAATGGACAGTCTTCGTCATAACAGGCTAACCATTCTTCCCAGTTTTTTTCATCAAGTAACCGTGCTTCACGGTACAAAAACTGTCTAACATCTTCGATATTAATCGTTGTATTTTTCATTGACGGTATCCTCGTGTATCTATTAGTCTCGTAACATCCATGACTAGCAAGTAATGGGGCTTAATATTGGCCTAAGTACGTAGGATTTTTAGCCTGCACCATGTAATTGCTGTTCTTTTCCTAAGGCTTTTTTCATCTCTTCATGCCAGTAACGATGTTGTACGGTATATAATCCTTCATCTTCAGTCTTAGCTCCGCTTAACAAAGGCTTCAAGTCAATGGCTTTTGCACCTTCGTCAGCACCCTCTATCCAGTGTTCGGAACCACGGCACATGTCATTCCATTCGAGCTTAATGCCGTTATAGCCTTGCTGGCATGAGCGGAATTCTTCTAAGTCATCTGGTGTTGCCATACCAGTTACGTTAAAGAAATCTTCGTACTGACGGATACGACGAGTCCGTGCTTCATCGCTTTCGCCTTTCGGTGCGATACACCAGATTGTGACTTCAGTTTTATCAACGGCTATTGGACGCAGCATACGGATTTGCGAGCTAAATTGATCCATAATGTAGACATTTGGATATAAGCATAAGTTACGAGAGCGTCCAATCATCCAGTCGGCCATTGCTTCACCATACTGGGCAACATAATCATCACGATATGCAAAGTTAGGTCGATCCTGCGGGTTTTCCCACTGGGTCCAGAGGAGTAAATGACCGTTCTCAAAAGA
Organism: Psychrobacter proteolyticus; assembly: GCF_038155145.1. GTDB lineage: Bacteria > Pseudomonadota > Gammaproteobacteria > Pseudomonadales > Moraxellaceae > Psychrobacter > Psychrobacter proteolyticus_B. The sequence goes on along the minus strand of NZ_JBAKAY010000011.1, from coordinate 16,475 downwards.
ATAGAATCCGCCACCTTGACGACCCCATTTACCAGCGTTCATGGCTTTAATATTGTCTTCTTTTGTTGCTTCTTGCTCTTTGCGACGTGCTGTTGTCGCAGCATAGTTCCAATGGACAGCTGAAACATGGTAGCCATCAGCACCATTTTCAGCTTGTAGCTTCCAGTTACCATCAAAGGTATAGGTTGAGGTGCCGCGTAGTACTTCTAGGCCTTCTGGAGATTGGTTGACAATCATGTCAAGAATTTTGGTTGAGCCGCCAAGCCAGTCTTCAATCGGTTCGACATCATCATTAAGACTCGCAAATAAAAAGCCTTTATAGTTGGCAAGTTTGACTTGCTTTAGATCATGAGAAGCGTCTTTATTAAAGGCGTCAGGATAACCTGCGCCGCGTGGATCTTTCACCTTGAGCAGTTTGCCTGAATTATTGAAAGTCCAACCATGGAATGGGCACGTATAAGTTGTCTTATTGCCTTTCTTATGACGACATAATTGAGCGCCTCGATGAGAGCATGCATTGATCATGCAATGCAATTCACCTTCTTTATTACGAGCCACGATGACGGGTTGGCGGCCAATATATGATGTGTAGTAATCATTATTATCAGGAATTTGTGTCTCATGAGCCAGATAGACCCAATTGCTTTCAAAGATATGTTTCATCTCAAGCTCAAAAAGCTCTTCGTTGGTAAAAGCGCTACGATGTAGACGATAAATTCCTTTTTCTTTATTTTCTTCCAAAAAACCATCGATAGAAATATCTGATCCTTCAGGAACTAAGTTAATACGCTCGCTCATGACTGTCTTCCTTGTGAATAATGATGTGAGTCTGCTGCGCTTGACATGACAACAAAGTGTATATCAAGCGCAAATCTATATATTTAATAGCTATTGATCAGTAGCAAATAGCTGTATCGAATAAAGCTGAGATATTCAACTGTTAAGCTTGCGCACGGCGTCGTTCGACTTCACTGCCTTGCACTGGCTTATCGATATCTTTGACTAAGTGAAAATCAAAATCGATACTGGCATATGGCTTATCAAGACCATGCTCTTTTAACTTATCAGCGTCTTCAATCATATTTACTTCGGGAACTAGACCCTCACGACTAGCAAATGCAAAGTCATCCCATAGATATTCATCACCGTCGATATTGATTTGGGTGGTTAATTTACGATAACCGTCTGCACTAGCGAAAAAATGAATGTGTGCTGGACGATGACCATGACGTCCTAGCGCGCCTAAGACCTTTTGAGTCATGCCTTCTGGCGGTACTGCATAACCTAGTGGTACAATGCTACGGAATGCATAGTTGCCGTTTTCATCAGTAATGATGGTGCGTCGTAGATTAAAAGAAGATTGAGACTCATCAAAGAAAGAATAGTTACCTAAGCTGTTGGCATGCCAGACCTCAACCTTGGCGTTTGGTAAAGGCTTGCCATCTTCGCCATAAACGCATCCTTGCATGAATAGAACGGTACCATTCTCAATATCAGTGCCGTCATCTAAACGTGCAAAACTTTTTTCTTCTGGAGCTCCAGCAACATAAAGTGGGCCTTCGATCGTACGTACAGTGCCACCATCAAGACCAGCTGCTTTGAGATCTTCTTCAATCATCAAATCCATAAAATGATCAAAACCAAGACCAGGGGAGAGTAATCCTGCTTCTTTACCCAAATCACCAATGAACTCAACCCCAGACCAGTATTCATCTGCCGTGATTTTCAAATCATTGATGGTCTGCATGAGGTCGGTTACGATACGTAAGACAATAGCTTGTATACGTGGGTTAACTTGTTCAGGAAAGTCAATTTTACCTTTGATGAACTGAGTGGCTAATGCTTCAATTTGGCTGCGTTCCATGTCTCTCTCCTTGTTGAGGACTATTTAAAAGGTAGTTATATCGAGTACTCTTACTCAAATTTTATTCATTCACTGCTTATTTTTGGCAACAGGTGCCCGTTGGTCTGGTATAGACCAATAATTATTAAAAAATGGGTTAAGGCGCTATTATTTGATTAGCATCAAAGGTAATAATGAAATCTAGTAATAGCGTTATAAGGCACTAACTATCATCATCGCGAATAGAAGAAGGATGACGAAGTAGAGGGGTGACCTCGACTTTCATATAAGGGTAAAGTGGTAGCGACATCATAATGTCGTGTAGTTCTTCATTACTTTCGACATCGAAAATACTAAAGTTAGAATACTCTCCTGCTAAGCGCCAAATATGACGCCACTTACCTTGTTCCTGCAGTTTGTGTGATAGCGCTTTTTCAGCTTGCTTAAGTTCATTAACTTGATCAGCATTCATATCTGTCGGTAACAACACATCCATTCTGACGTGATATAACATAATTATGTCCTTATATTTTATGGTTAGTCATATGGCTGATATTTGGTCTATATCAGCATTTATTTTACGGAGCTTTTGGCAGAGCACTATCAAGCCCCAGCGTGAGAGTCGCTTACGTAAGTTCCTAACGATATAGGATTTGAGGATGATAAATTTGCTTGTCTGGCATAGTGATATACTTTGTCGCTATCTACCTCGATACCTAGGCCAGCACCGGTTGGAATAATTAAACCAAAATTTTGATAATCAAGCGGTTGAGCTAAAACATCCTCTGTTAGTAGCAACGGGCCAAAAAGCTCCGTGTCAAAGTTCAGACTAGGATAAGTAGAGAACACATGCGCTGATGCAGCAGTACCAATAGGTCCTTCTAGCATCGTCCCGCCATAAAGCTCGATACCTGCTAGATGTGCCATTTGTCCGATAAGGCAGGCGGCTTTTAATCCACCAGCTTGATTGATTTTTACAGCAAAGACATCAGCACAATGATCCGCTGCCAATTGGAACGCATTATGTGGATCTTGCACGACTTCGTCAGCCATAATAGCCACGTCAAAGTGCTCAGTTAAACGCTTCAGCGCTGATTTATTACGCATCGATACTGGTTGCTCGATTAAGTCAACACCGCCATTTTGCAACAGACTAATACCTTTCATAGCTTCAAGCTCTGTCCATGCTTGATTGACATCAACGGTGATGCGGCAATCAGGTAAAGCTTGTTTAATAGCTAACACATGGGCGACATCATCAAGGATAGGGTTGCTGCCTATTTTTAATTTAAAAATCCGATGCTTTCTCTGTTCAATCATCTGATGAGCTTCAGCGATATCGGTATCAGTATTTCCACTAGCAAGCGTCCATGCCACTTCGATACGATCACGGACGCGACCACCGATGAGCTCACTGATAGGTAGATTGAGTCTTTTGCCTTCGATGTCGAGTAGAGCAGTTTCAATCGCGCATTTTGCAAAACGATTGCCGCTGATGTGGGTATTCAATAGCTGCATTGCTTTCGCTGTGCTTGTAGGCTTTTCTTTCATCAAGAGAGGGGTAAAGTAAGTATCGATATTAGTTTTGATACTATGAGGACTTTCTTCAGCATAACTTAAGCCGCCAATCGTCGTTGCTTCGCCCCAACCTTCGTAGCCATCTTCGGTTTGGATATGTACCAGAACCAATACTTGTTCATTCATCACGGTACAAGCCAGTTTATGCGCTCGAATAGTAGGTATTGGCACTAGTAAAGTATTAATTGAACGAATCATATCTATCCTTAGTATAAAATTTTGGCTTCCTTATGCTTAATAAGAACTATAGGTGTTAAATATCGACATGTCTAAGACCTATTTAGTCTTGTTTTAATACTTTTTAGGTATTTTGTTGGAAGGTAGGTGGTATGTTATGTTCTTTAGGTATGGATATTTTGTATATGAATTAGGTGATAGATAAAAGGGAAGAAATTAGAACGACTTAGGATAGAAGCAATAGGAAGTCAATCAAGGAAGAATAATGGAACTCAGGCATTTACGCTATTTTATAGCTGTGGCAGAAGAAAAAAGCTTCAATAAAGCAGCTGCTCGTTTGTACATCTCGCAGCCACCACTTAGCCGGCAGATAAAACAGTTGGAAGAAGAGATTGGCGTTACGCTTATCGATAGGGAGAACCGTCCCTTGAAACTCACTGAGGCTGGCGAGTTTTTTTATGATCATGCTATTCAAATTTTAAAAAAATCAGACGACTTGCGTACTATGACTATTCGTAAGGGAAATTTTGATAATTCACTCTCAATAGGCTTTGTATCATCTATATTGTATGGCATATTGCCGAGAGTAATATCCCGTTTCAGAGAAGTTCATCCGAATATCGAGGTTAAATTGTATGAGCTAAACTCTTGGCAACAAACGCAAGCATTGACAGAAGGTAAGATAGATGTAGGTTTTGGCAGGTTGTTATTTGAAGATGCTTCCATTAGGCGAATGGTGCTTAGAGAGGAAGATTTAGTAGTCGCTGTTCCTATCGAGCACCCATTATCAAAAGAAAAACGCGACAGTTTAAGCTTGATCGATTTAACAAATGAAAACCTCTTACTTTATCCAACAGCACCGAGGCCCAGTTTCATTGATTACGTATTAGAACTATTTGAAAATCGTAATTTGAAGGCGAATTATTTCATGGAAGTACGTGAATTGCATATTGCCCTAGGGTTAGTAGCAGCAGGAGAAGGGTTGACTATCGTACCAAAGACACTTGAGCATTTACGTCATCAAGAGATAACCTATATCCCATTTGAAGAGGGGATATTAACTTCGCCAATCGTGATGAGTGTCAGGCATTTTGATAAGTCTGGATTACTGGAAACGTTATTAGATGTTACTTATCAAATTTATGACGAAGAAGGCTTCATATATAAGCGTGAAAAAATTTGATCAAGTATAAGTTTTAAGGGCTTTACTTATTTAAGGCAAAAGCAATAGGTATACTAACATCGTCAATTTGTCTATAAAAATCGCTAATAATGCTAAAGTAGCAATCAAAAGATTACATTAACTAAGGTTGCTATGTCCAATATAGAGTCCAATACAAAAAAACCAATATTCAAACAGAGTATCTCGCTATCAGAGAAGAGCGAATATATATCTAATGACATAAATACAGCGCAATCTGCTTTCTTGACGCTACCAGTCGTTATACAGACTGCCTTGGATCAAGCTAAACGAGTTGTTCTGATTGCAAATAATCCTGCTGTGACCACGACGCAGCTTGAGATGTTATTGCAGCCCGATGATGTCTTAGTGTTATTTAATCACTTTATTCACGCAGATTTTTTTGCCAGCCATCAGTTAGCTAGTTTGTTACCTAAGCTGCTGTTTTTTCGGCAGATTGGTGACAGTAAGCTGCATTTTGGCCTACCGCCTAGAAGCAATCATATATCAGTGGTGGAGCAAATGGCAGAGACCGCCCCGCTAGGGGTATTGACGAGTAACCAGCCGTATCAGTTTCCAACATTAGCTGATGACCCAAGCCCTAATGATGATCCTATTACTGCTCATCGCATCTTAGATATTCCTTCGAACATGAAAAAACTATGGTTGAGCTCCATTCATCACAGTGTGCTATCAGAGCATCATAAAGTCGTTGCTGACTATCCATGCTTTACCGATATTCATTCGTCAGCGCCCTCGTCAGGTTTTCTATTATATCGGCTGATGTTTGCAGCTCGAGCATACTTGCACCATATTCAAAACACGAAACTACCGTTAGAGATAGTAATGATCGGCTTCAATGACAATGATAAAACTGCTCACTTTTGGCATGGTCATAATTGGGATTTTGAACGTCAGGAAATGAGTCGACCATCTACAGGAGTGACTATTCATCGGTACTAGAATATTGATTAACTAAGCTATGTTTAGCTAGAAATTGCTAGAAGTAGTCAAACATAGGGAGCTTCAGGGCAATGAGCGCGCTTTATCTCATTGTCGCTAGGCTCTCGTTGTATGGCTATCGGTAACGACTGTTCTTCGGTCCAATCAATCAGATCCATATCGGAAAACTGTGACAACCATCCTGCCATGGGCCAACAGTGCCATTTTTGATAGAATCGATTGGCATTGACAATGATACTGTCTAGATGATTGAGGGGTGGCCGGTAGACACTGTGCTGCTGATGATAGGTGATATCGGCAGTAAGGTAAAAATCGATATCTAATCGACGTGCTGTAAAGGAAAAATCCGTATCCTCTGCGCCATAACCTGTATATTGGGTGTCAAAACCACCAATTTTATCAAAAGTCTGTCGATTGATAGCGAAGCATAGGCTCCAAAATGCACCGTAATCATCAGTCTGTTTGATAGCGGTTTGCTCTGTTTCAGTAGGATATGAGTCAGCTGCATCAAAATTATAACGATAAGGATTATAGACAGACAGCTCGTCTAAAACAGAGAAAGGCAGATGGTTAATTTTTAGTTGTGCATTTTCTTCTACTGATAAAGGTCGCGTTAGATAGCGTGGTTGACCCATCAAAAGCGCATTAGGATATTGCAGAAGCTTCTTATACATTTGCTCAATAAACGTAGGCGCTACGATACAATCAACATCCAAAAAAATCAGCATATCGTGAGTTGCCTGCAGTGCCCCAAGATTACGGTTATGTCCGATATCAAACTCTGCAGTGTTAGTATCACCACCATCATTCACAGCTGATTTAACCGTAGTCGGTAACTTCACGATGTTTAATGAGAATTCAGCTAACCGATTGGGATCAGCGTCGTCGTTGACGATAATGACTTCGGCTGGCCTTACACTACTATTTTCTAGACTACTAAGTAGGTTATAGAGATGACGATTACGACCATAGCAAGTCGTAATGACTGTCATCGATACAGTATCAGAAGTCGTGCTAGCGTTACTCGTTGGCTGAATGGTCATCGTTTATCTTTGCCTCGTTATCGTGTTGCCTGTTATTTTTAATAAGTCAATATTTAATAAGTCAGTCTTTAATTGTTGATTCGGGTGTTAAGTTGAGTCGAGGAAGCAACCAGTTTTCAAACCAACGCTTAGTAGTAGGATAATCAGCGGTGCTATGCATAAACGCTTGAGCAGCCGTTGACGTAACTGCGTTAGTTTCCTCGCTGCTATCTTCCTCACTGCTATTTTCTTTAATGCTATCAACCGATGTAGTAGGGTGTTGTTTGCTTCGGCAATGAATGGTTTGGGCAAGAGATTCAGGTTGACCGTTATTGATGCTCATTAAGGTTTTAAACTGCTGCCAATTTAGCGCTTTATTTTGAGCGACTAACGCTTCAGCCATGACGGCTTGTTCATTATGAGGTCTGTCATCAGGCACTACTATGAGCGGCGTATCGTAATGATATGCTTGCGCGACAGCGTTTAGGCCACAGGCCATCATTAGATAATCGCTATGACAAATAAATGGTGTGACGTCATCTACCTCAGCTGAGATATCGACATAACATCGTTTGTCATCGTCTATAGGCCCGAGAGAGACAATCAATGCATTTGGTAGTAGTGAGCGCAACTCCGGTAGTTTTTCGTCAATCGCTTTATGTCCACCATAGCCTTTAATAACGGTGATAATATGTGTTGTAGCTCCGGACTTGTCTGTTAATTGAGTCTTGTTAGATGGTAGGCGGGTAGATTTAGGAACAGAAGTTTCATTATCCACACTCAATTTTGCCAAAATATCTATAAAACTCTCATAAGTGTATGACTCAGCTTTTTGAGAGTAGATAAAGTCAAGATAGAGCGTTTTATCGCAGATCCACTCAGATGTGTGGGCAGACTCTAACGCTTTAGGATAAGGCGCTAGTAAGGCAAGCGCGCCAGCGAAAGCACCCAAATGTGGCGCATCATCGCGAATGCCCGGAAGCCTAACGTAAAGGTAAGGAATACTTGCCGCACGGCAGAGCATGGCCACCTCGACGCTGACATCAATAATCATCAGATCGATCTTACGTCGAAAGATAGTGTCTAATATTTGGTGACTGCGTTTTTGAATGTCACTATTGCCTACGGGCGAGTAGTGTAAGCTGGCTGGTTGCCAATATTCTCCCGCACGACCTGCCAATATGTCATCGGGGCATTCATCTTCTGCATTCAAACGTACGATTTGCTGTTCATCAATAGCGGTAAAACGATAACTATCTATATCTAAACTCGTAAATACCGTTAATTGCGCTCTTGCATCATTAGGTAGCAATGCAGCCAGCTTGTCTGCCTGTCGGCAATGTCCTGAGCCGTGATGATGCGCATAATATCCGATACGCATCATTACGACCCCTCAGAAAAGCTAACAAGATCATTATCAGTTTCAACTGGCGCTTGAATGGCTTGATTAAAAAACTGCAGGGAGTCTTTTGTTAAATCAGACAGCTCATAGCTGTTGATACCGTTAATACTATTGATATAGCTTTCTGAATTGTCTTCTATCAACACCGTTCTATTTTTTAACGCTGCTCGGTACAGTTCCAGATAGCCGTCTACCATGGCTGACACTGAACAAAACTGTAAGGCGCGGTCACGGCAGGCTTGGCGTGATAGGTTTTTAATCGTAGAAAAACCATTGATAAAGGCGGCTTTGTCTTTTTTAGGTACGATGACTCCTGTCTCTGGAGTAATAATTTCGGCACTGGCTCCAGCATCGAAACCAATGACTGGTGTGCCACATGCCAAACTCTCAGCTAAGGTCAATCCGTATGGCTCATCCCAAGTGCTGGTAAATAGCATGGCAGTTGCTTGGCACAAGTAATTATTAATCTCGTCCTTGGTGACATGACCCACATAACTGAATAGTTTGTCATCGCCACTCTTACTGTCTTTAAATAGTAAAGGGGCTACTTTTTGATTAAAGTAGTCTTCGTTGCTTTTAGGTCCTGCTATGATAAGTTTCTTCCCAGCTTCCATACAGTACCGCATGGCTAAATGAGTGCCTTTCTCAGGGCAGATACGCCCATACCAAAAATATACCTCGTTATCGCTACCATCAGTATTGCCAAGCGATTCTGTATTGGCAGTAAAGGATTCGACATCAATGCCGTTATACACCACTTGTGAAGGGACAAATTCAGCAAACAACTGCTGTTGGTGCTTACTAATCGCTGTAAACTGAGTGGTTGTACCAGAGCGTAGCGTCAAAAGTGCCAAACGTAACTGTGGAAAAATAGGCGTATGAAAAGTGGTAAAAAACCTTTCGCCAAACGCTTGGCCTGTCATCATCGGAATGTGATGCAAACTGTGATTATGTACGATATCAATCTCACCGCGCTCATCACGTTCGATAATATCTCGTAAGGCTATCTGATAGGTGAGATATTGGTACATCTCTTCACGGCCCATGGCGACCGTTTCATGCTCATTATCATAGACCATCTTATTAAACTCATGACGAGTCAATAAAGGCACCAATGTTGCTTTTGTCTCGCTATCTTTATGAGCATAAAGCAATACCTCATGACCTTGCGCCACTAGCTCATCACAAATCAATTGGGTAATCATTTCTAGACCACCCGCGTAAGGCTGGGCAATGGGATAAAGTGAATGCGCAATAATGGCAATACGTAGCGGTGAATTCGAAGACCTAATCATGTTTTTGAGACCTTTATATTTATAAGCATCATGGCTATAAGCGTTATGGTTAGTAGAGTGGTGTATAGGGAACCTAGTATAGAAACGATAAAAGACAATAGAATGACCTTGTTTCAAAATTGGCTTATATAAACCGCAAGTTTTTACGAATCACTATCTTTATAAGTACTAGTTTTAGAAGTACTGATTCTTACGAGTCGATGGTTTTTTTATCTTTAAATAAAGACGTTGCATAAGATGTCGTGATAGTCGTCTTTTTTTCATGGGCTACCTTTAAAGTTTGTTTTAGAACCTTACTCATACTCGATATATCTGCTCGAGCATCAGCGAAATTATCTATTGCTACCTTGGCTGCGCTTAGTTTAAGAATACAAACTGCCGCTGCACATATAAACAGTACTGGTGAGTAGAGCGGTGAAAATGGCGCTACAACTAGGACTGTAATGATATTTAGCACCAATAGCAGTTTTGGTAACGCCGCTATATTCTTAATAAATAATGACTGACGATTTTGGATATAGTTTTGTTTTGGCGTACAGACAAAAGGTTTCTCTCGTCCCCACAGCACCGGAAGCCATGACAAGGCACCAATTTCCCAAAAGTTCAAATGCATCAACCATGCTCGTACTTTTCTGCCAAAACGTGGCTGATGGTCGTCATCTATTTGTTGATTGAGAGGCGATTGATCACGGCAATATGCCCACAAACGTCTAAAGATAAAAAACGCATAAACCGCATAAACCACATATAAAGGTGCAAGCATCGACATGTCAGCGTTATTTACCAAAAGCATGTCAACCATCACCAGTAATGAGCAGATGTGCAAAAGGATAAAGAACCCTGTAAAATTGACCCAAGCACTCAATTGAGACAGATGAGCGCGTATATATGCTAGACGTTCACTCATACTTTTGGATTGCGATACATACTGAACTGGAGAGTGGTACGGGACTGACAGGTAATCCGTGAGTACTTGCATATTGCCGTAGATCCAGCGTCGGCGTTGACATATTAGGTCATCTAGCGTGTTAGGCAGTAAACCCGTGGCAATAACTTCTGGTACAAACTGACTGCGAAAACCTTGTCGATGCATAAGCACGCCCATCTGAGCATCTTCAGTGATAGAAGCGCCTGACCAGCCTCCTATGCTCAAAAGATCCGAGCGTCGAATGACTGCATAAGTACCCGTTGATAAGGCGCGATTGCGATTAAAAGAGCGGTACAGATGATGGTTAAAATAGTGATTCAACTCGCTACGCGCATCGAGCTGTCCTTCATTACGATAAAACTGCGGAAACTGCAGTAGGGTATGCTCAGGATACTGGGCAATAGCCTGTGTAATAGAGGCTCTAGCATGTGGTAATGCTTGGTAATCACTATCGACAACCACAATGTGACTACAGTCTGGACTCATTAACCCAAGTGCCAAGTTTAAAGCGCCCGCTTTGAATCCTTCGACACGATCAATGTGATAAAAATGGACGTTCAATTTAGCGTCTAAGCTTTGGCAAAATGCTGCCAACGGCTCATATAACGATGTCTCTTTATTATTATTATCGATAATCAATATCTCATCGTGTGCTTCTTTTACTGCTAATAACGACTTTATCGTAGCAATAACCAACTCTGGAGGCTCAGCTCGCGTCATTAATTGAAAACTGAGTGCTGCGCTAGTCAAAGCTTCTTGTGTGTTAGCAGTCATGTCTGGTCCTTAAGCAGGTACAACAAGTGAAATTTATATAAAAAGAATAGCTTATAGACAATGTAAGTACTTGTATCTTCAATCTTTTATTGAATACCAATGCATACTAATACAAAATTAAGTAATGATTTAGCCGATAATTGTTTATGATAAATTAACTGTGTAAGTTGTACGTAATGTGACATAAAAACTTAGTATTTTAATCGCGTAAAAATAGGGCGTTTTTTGATTGAGAAGGGGATAGGTAGCTGTACTTTACTTCTGAGTTAGGGTAGTTAGTAAAAAGATAAAACGAGGAAAAAAGATGAGGATAAGAAAGTAGGAAGGTCTGCATCATTATGTTGAAGCACGACTGTAGTAGGATAGAAAAGCACGACTGAAATCTTAGTTAGCTTTACAGGTTAAAAACGTTAATAAGTTTGAGATTAGATTATTTATATTGACGTTTAACTTAATGCTTAGCTAGCCCTGACTAAATCAAGCCAGTGCTAAATGAGTGACACACCAGTTCCAGACAGCGTCGACAGTTGGTGTTGATGACGAACTCTTTTTGCGAACAAGATAATAATCTGGATCGACTGTTAGCGTTGACTCGCTTATCTGTACCAATCTTCCTGCATTCAAATCCGCTTGTACAAACGCCTGACAAGCAATCGCAACGCCTTGACCCGCTAGCGCTGCATCTAAAGCCAATGCGGTCTGGTTAAATACAGCACCGGCTAGCTTACCTGTAGTACCAAAAAATCGTGGCCAATGATGATGTGAGTCATGGAGCAATGGCATCTCTTGTAGCGCTTCAAGTGATATAGGCAGTTCTCTATTGGCCATTAAGTGAGGGCTAGCCACGGCTACGAGCGTTTGTTTGAACAGCAGCTGAGTAACAAATACCGCAGGGAATGGTGGGCGCGTCAGGCGTACCGCGATATCTACCTGATCACGGTCAAAGTCTGCAACGGACTCGGTCGCTACAGTACGCAACTCGACATCAGGGACCGCAGCAGTCAATGCCGATAAGCGCGGCAATAATAGCTTAGTGGCAAAAGTCGGCGTCACGCTAATAGTGACAGTTTTAGGTTCTCTGAGTAGCTGAGCTGTTGCTTTATCCAAAATCTTAAAAGCGCGAGTAACTTCTGCAAAGTAAACAGAACCTTGGCTGGTGAGCGCCACGCCTCTTGGTAGTCTTTGAAACAAAGCAAAGCCGATATGCTCCTCTAGCATTCTTACCTGCTGAGCGACCGCGCCCTGTGTCACAAACAGCTCATCCGCCGCTGCCCGAAAATTAAGATGACGCCCTGCAGCCTCAAATGCACGTAAGGCATTGAGCGGTGGCAATGTACGATGACTGTTTGTCACTTTATTTTCCTAGACTGTAGATTTTCTACAGTCTAGCATCTTTTATTATGATGTTAGGAATCTGATTTTATTGGTTATGATAAATGAAACGATAACTAATGGAGAAAGACATATGGATAATATTACAACGACAAAAAAAGTGGCGCTTATCACAGCAGGCGGGTCAGGCATGGGTGCTGCCGCTGCTCGTAAACTTGCAGCTGATGGTTATCATGTCGCTATTTTATCTTCCTCTGGTAAAGGTGAGGCTTTAGCAAAAGAGCTTGGCGGCATTGGTGTTACTGGATCCAACCTTATTAATGAAGATGTACAACGTTTGGTTGATTCGGCGATGCAACAGTGGGGACGTATTGATGCGCTTGTAAACTCTGCTGGTCACGGCCCGCGCGCAACTATTTTAGACATCACTGATGAGGATTGGCATAAAGGGCTAGAGGTTTACTTTCTTAGTGCGGTACGTGCAATTCGTTTGGTCACGCCAATCATGGTGGCACAGGGTAGCGGTGCTATCGTCAATATATCTACTTCTTGGGTAACGCAGCCGACTGCGCTTTTTCCTACGTCAACGGCTTTTCGTGCCAGCCTTGGCGCTTTTACCAAGATTTTCTCAGATGATTATGCAGCAAAAGGTGTGCGTATTAATAATGTCTTACCTGGCTGGATTGATAGCTTGCCTGAAGTCGATGAGCGACGCGAGAGTGTACCGATGGGGCGTTATGGCACTTCTGAAGAAATCGCCTCAACGATTGCCTTTTTATTATCCGAAGCTGCTGGATACATCACTGGGCAGAATATACGGGTTGATGGTGGCGTCATTCGCTCTGTGTAACGAGTTAGTCAGTACAAGCCTATTGATACAAGATAGTTAATACCAGACTGTTAATACAAGCAATAAAACACTGTCGACGCTAGCTGTTTGAAAAAAGCAGCTCATCTATTTGTTAAGGCCAATGTTATGTTTCGAGCATATGCTGCACTGGTGCTTCTCGGGGTCATCTGGGGGTCGAATTTTATTTTTATGAAATGGGCGACGGCTCTAATCAGCCCCTCACAAACCGTATTTTTACGCCTGCTATTTGGGTTCTTGCCATTGGTTGCAGTTGCTTGGCACAGCAAAGTAATTACTCGGGCGCAGTTACAGCATTTGCCACACTTTATAGTGATGTCGGTGCTTGCAACTTCATTTTATTATTATGGATTTGTCGCAGGTACGGCGCTATTGCCCAGTAGCATTGCAGGTCTATTAAGTGGCTCAATCCCTATATTTACCTTTTTAGGCGCGGCGCTGTTCTTACCTGAAGAGCGTCCGACCAAGCAAATGGCGATTGGACTTGCGCTAGGATTTGCTGGTATCGCATTAAGTGCGCGACCATGGCAAGGCGCTACTGGTGTCTCACTCGTTGGCGTTTTATGGATGTTGGCAGGATCTTTGAGTGTGGGTGCATCTTTTGTGTATGCGCGGCGCTATCTGTCTCCTCTGAGATTGCCACCACTAGCGTTAGCCACTTGGCAAGTGGGGTTAGCCGTCATAACGCTTTCCGTACTCATTGATTTTGATGGTATAACCCAGCTGACGACAGATACTAGGGCAATGTGGGGAACGATACTTGGTCTGGGTGCTTTGGGTACTGGCGCTGCTTTTTTGATTTATTATTTTATTATTGAGACGTTAGGTTCAGTGCGGGCTGCTGGTGCTACTTATATTGCTCCAGTCGTTGCTGTAATCATTGGCGCGTTAATTGGCGAGGACATCACCAGCTTAGAAATTATAGCGTTGGTACTGATTTTAAGTGGGGTCCTACTGATACAAACGGGTAGACAGACTTCAGGGTAGCGGGAAAGAGGGTAGACTGTTAAGAATACAATACGCATATTTATGACAAGCTAGTCGATGATTTCATTCAAGCCTGCAACTGCTACTGAATTTTTCGATACGCTTACAGCCCTAGCTCCATGACCAGAAACATGCCGACCATCAAACAACATTCGATGGTCGTCAGCATGATGAACTCAACGATCTAATTACCTTACATTTTCTATATTCGGATCAGCCTATGTCTAGGCAGTAGCAGTAAAATGTTGGCTTAATTCCTGAATATGCTCAGGGCCAATACCGCAGCAGCCACCGATTAATGAAGCGCCTTGTGCTTGCCACTTTTGTGCCCAAAGCAGATAGGCAGGCGGGGTTAAATCATCACGCACTTCATTAAGCGTATCATTTGCGGCGGCATTTTTTGGTTGCGGCGGGAAGGCATTGGCATAAGCGCCAAGTTTGATATGCTGCGCTTGTTTTACTTGCAGTACAGTTTGCGCGACATCTAATGCTTGTTCGATGACATCAGGTTGGCAGCAGTTAAAGAGTATCGCCTCGACATCGAGAGCAGCCATCGTTGCTACGGCTTCCTCGACGGTTTCTCCTGAACGCAGACGTGGTACATCGATATCCATACTGTCTTCTAAAGTAAAAGCTACCCATAGCGGTTTATTGTCTGTATCTAGCGTATTAAGTAGCTCACGAACAGCGATAGATTCGGCGATTAGACTCTGAGTCTCAGCGAGCCAAAAATCGACATACGGATTTAGACCTTTGATCAGTGGGGTAGCGATATCTTCTACGTGGTCAGCATCAAACAAGTCTGCACGGTAGGAGCCAAACAGTGGCGGGATAGAGCCAGCTACTTTGGTTGCTGCGCCTTCCAGCGTCACTGCTGCACGTGCCATTTCACCTGACGCTGCTGCCAAATCTTGTGCTTGCGCCGCAAAACGTTCCTCGCCGATATGAAAGGGTACTAGCGCGTAACTGTTGGTCGTAATGACTGCCGCGCCGCTCTTAATATAAGCACGGTGTACATCACAAACGATCTCTGGCGCTTCTATCATTGCCAGTGCTGACCATTCAGGTTGACGAAACGGTGCACCGCGTTTCGCCAGTTCTCGTCCCATGCCACCATCAATAATTGTGGTTGTATTTGTTGGCATAACGAATCCTTCTTTATTGTGAGTAGACAAACCTGTAGAGGTGTTATTGTTAAAAATAGAATTATTTAAAGAAGCGAAATACTAGGCGTAATAAACGTCAGATGCAACCACAGGTTGAATAATGTTAACAATTAATCGTGTGGTTGCTTGTCTGTTTAGAGGGGTTATATCTTTATCACTAAGGCTGGGTTCTTTTCTTTTCAATGACTTGAATCAGTTTGCTCTGCACTGACGATGCATCAGCAGGTGGTCTAGTAACGGCTGTATTTTTTATAAGCAAGGTATATTCATAATCCGGCTCATAATCAAAACCCTCTATACCACTATATCGATACTGCCAATCTACTTGACTATCGACTTGGTCAGCTGGCTTTGTTAAAAGGCAGGATTGTGGCGCAACGCCTACGCAGTCTACTTGATGGTCAGCGACAATGATCTTGCGTAATACATATGGCATGGCATGTACAGTTAGCTGATGCTCACCATCTGGCTTTGATTGCTCGTCTGTTACTTCTATGTCACCTTCGACTTCTATATAGTCACCCATCGCCAATTTTTGCATTTGATAAGCATTCTGCTGACCAAAATTAGCTTTGCTAATAGACGCGGTATAGGACTTTCCATCTTGGGCTACGATAGTGACTTTTTGCTGATTTCTATCTTGCGAAGTAATACCTGTTACTTGACCGATTATCGCTTCAGCGCTGCTTGGTTTTAGGGTGCTTAGGAATGAGTTACTGTCTTCAATCTGGCTAATACTCGTTTTAGCATTCGAGTTGGCTTGGTTGTGACTGCTACACGCAGTTAGAGAGGATGTGGCAATGAGTGCCAAAGTGCAAAATTTAATAAACGACATGACATATCCTTATTATGGTTGATTTATATATTTATTTTTAATGCTCGATGAAACTGCCTAGAGCGATTTTTGTTACTGTTACTGTTACTGTTACTGTTACTGTTACTGTTACTGTTACTGTTACT
>NZ_JBAKAY010000010.1:0-96452 GCF_038155145.1 Psychrobacter proteolyticus | reverse complement strand
CAGCTCTCTATTCTGAAATATCCCCCGACATTAGCTTGTCGGGGGATTTTCTTTGTGTGTGGTTTTAATGCCAGTGCTTGGTGTCAGAAAGTTTAGCGCTAGATACTTTGGTCAAAACTCAAACCTTTCTACAAATCATTTTGATGTGATACTATTTATTCAATTCTAGAATCTACTATCTGTCATTTATTTTGGAGCACATTATGGGCGTTTCACTCTATTATACTGCTGAACGTTCTACCCTCTTGACTCAACAGGAGCAAGAAAAGATTGCGTCAATAGTTGATGAATATAATGACAAATTCGAGCATGCAGATGATGCAGAGACTTTTGATCTCTATGCATACGATGATAGTGAGTCAGAGGTCATATTAGCAGGAGCTACAAAGTTACCTGTTAGTCTAGATGTAGAAGATCTTATGTATACCTTAGAGCATTGGCTACAATGTTTGACCAAGATTCGCCTTGCGGTAACTGATGCAGAATGGCATGTGCATCTAGATGATAACGATGCTGTATGGGTAGATGATAAGTGGCAGATGGAAGAGTAGTGCTTCACCACTATTATGATTTGTATAACTGCCTAGAGCAGCTTCTATGAATTCATATAGTATCTATATAAAAAAGCTCTCAACTGGATAACAGGCTGAGAGCTTTTTTATGAGGAATTATTTTAGTCTGCTTAATTTTTACTATTATCTATATAGACAATTCAAGTATCAGAAATATATCTATAATATGAATATACCCTTCATAATCTGCTCAAAATGATTTGACTTCTATCATTATAGCTGCTAATTTTAAACTGTACTTTTATTACAGGTATGTAAAAATATATCTAAACCTTGTAGACAATTTAATCTAGGATGAATCAGATTGTCTGCTCGTAACACATTACTCCTATTCTCATAATTATCAAAAGGAATTGATAATGAAGTTAGCTCCTCTTTTTTCAATTGGTGCTTTAGCCGCTATTAGTCTTCTTGGCTGTTCTAACCAATCTGCTGATACGACTGATGGCTCATCAGTGACTTCTCAAGAAACTACCGTGCTACGGTTTTCACATTTTTGGCCAGCAACCTCATCTATCAGTACAGAAGTTTTTGAGCCTTGGGCAAAACAGATAGAAACAGATTCTGACGGTCGTCTAAAAGTTGAACTGTATCCATCCGCGGGCCTTGCTAAAGCAGACGTTACTTATGAATCTGCTGCCAAAGGTACGATCGATATCGGTTCACAAGCGCATGGTTATACCAATGGTCGCTTTCCTTTGACTCAGATTACTGAGCTTCCAGGTTTATCAAATTCAGCAACTCAAATGGGCTGTATGCTACAGACCCTATACGATGATGGTACTTTGGCGAGTGAGTATGAAGATACTCATTTACTGTTTATGTATGGTGGGGGACCTGGTGCACTTCATACAACGGATAAGTTAATTCGTACGCCTGCAGATATGAAAGGTATGCGTATTCGCCGTCCTTCAGCTGTGGCAGGTGATATCATCGAAAGTGCAGGTGCTTCACCAGTCGGTTTACCTGCAAACGATATGTATACCTCTCTACAGCGCGGTGTCGTTGATGGTTTAAGTTTCCCTTGGGAGGCGGTAACAGCATTTAAAATTGATGAGATTACTAAATATCATACCAACATTCCTTTCTATAGTTCAGCGCTTATGGTCACGATGAACAAGGACAAATATGACAATTTACCTGACGATCTAAAACAAGTTTTGGATAAAAACTCAGGAATGGCGTTGGCCAGTAAAGTTGGTGAAGTATTTGATAAGCATGACCAGATGGCAATTCAAGCTGCTAAAGATAAGGGTGATGAAATTGTCGAAATTCCTGATCCGCTAAATGATCCAGATTGGAAAGGGCCACTTGAAAGAGGAACTCAAAAATATCTAAGTGACGTTAACGCTTTGGGTTTAGATGCTGATGGCGTCTATGAAAAAGCAAAAGCTGCCAGTGCTGCCTGTAAGGTCTAACCTAATTGGAGGTGTCACATGGCATTTTTAGTCAAGCTCAGCGTCTTAATCTCTAGATTATGCCAGTTTATCGGTGGGGTGAGTCTCATCATCATCGTCCTAACCACCATGCTCGACGTTGTCGCACGCTACATCTTCAAACTCACCGGCGGTGAGTTTGGCTTTACTGTCAAAGGCAGTGTAGAGATTGTCTCCTACTTTATGCTATTTGCATTACTAGCTGCTTTTGCCGCGTTTGTCGAACGCTCACAAATCATCGTCGACGTCTTCACCCAGAAAATGCCACAGTCTATTAAAGGCTACCTTATGGGTATCTTTATGATGGGCTTCTTTATCATTGGCATCGTCTTCTCATGGGGGCTCTACGAGAGCGCCATTGATGCTCTAGAGTATGGCAAAGTCACCCAGGATCTTCGAATATCTATGATGCCTATCTATATGATTAGTGCATTCTTAAGCATCCTACTCGCCATTCGCTCATTGATCGAATCCATCAACATCTTTAAGACAGGCGAATTCTTTGACGCCGAGGAGACAGGCGCATGAGTCCAGAAATTATCGGTGCGATTGGCCTAGTGGTCATGATCCTGCTTGTCGTCCTACGCGTACCCGTTGCACTTGCCATGTTAGGTGTAGGCTTAGTCGGTTTTGGTGCGGTTACCGCGCCTAGTGGTGCTCTGCAAATGCTCAAAGACATCCCAGTTGATGTTTTAGCAAAGTATGACTTTAGTGCCATTCCCTTATTTATTCTCATGGGCGTGTTTGCTACTCACTCCGGCATGGCAGGTAAACTCTTTGAAGCCACCCGAACCATATTTGGCGGGGTAAGGGGTAGTCTGGGCATTGCAGGTATTGGTTCATCCGGTATCTTTGCCTCTATCTCAGGCTCATCACTTGCCACTGCCTCTACCATGACCAAAGTGGCGCTACCGCAAATGGAGAAGTACGGTTATCAGCCAGGCTTTGCCTGCGGTATCTTAGCCGCTGGTGGTACGCTTGGTATTATGATTCCGCCCAGTATTGCTCTACTGGTCTATGCCATCTTAACCCAGCAGTCAGTAGGTGACATGTTCATCGCTGGTTTTTTACCCGGTATGCTCGGTATGGTAATGTACTCACTCACCGTCATGGTGATGGTACGCTGGAAACCGCATCTAGCAAAACGTGGTGAGAAAACCACGTGGAAAGCTAAGTTACTGTCGCTGACTGGTCTGATACCATTTAGCTTTATCTTTATCGTGATTATTGCTGGTATCTTCTTTGGGTTATTTACGCCAACAGAAGGGGCGGCAGTAGGGGCGTTTGTCTCTTGGGCCTATGCCTTTGCTAAAGGCATGCGTTTAGATGGGCTCAAGCAGTCACTGATTGAGACACTCGCGCTCTCTGCCGTGGTGTTCTTTATGTTACTGGGTGCAGAGGCATTAGGGTATTTTATTTCAGTCTCGCGCCTGTCTTATACCTTGGCATCTTGGATCGGTGGGTTGGCGGTCAGTCCAATGATTGTTCTGATCTGTATCCTATTCATGTACTTCCTATTAGGATTGTTCATGGATGCCTTAGCGATGCTGGTAATCACCATACCTGTAGTGTATCCCATCATTCTAGCGTTAGGGTTTGATCCAGTCTGGTTTGGCATCATTGCGGTATTGACGGTGGAGCTTGGTTTGATTACGCCGCCGATGGGGATGAATATCTTTGTGATTAAGGCGATGGCACCGCACATTAAGCTAAGTGATATGTTCCGCGGGGTGGCACCGTTCATTGTCTCTGATGTGATTCGTTTGGTTATCTTGGTGATGTTCCCTGCCATCTCGCTTGTGCTGCTCGGGTAGGCTGAATCTAAACTAAAACTTAAACCATAGTTTATAGAGCTCTTGTATGAAGCCATATTGCTAATGAAGCAGTGTGGCTTTTTTATTGGCTGACATTTTGACTAAGAATTAAGAGAAGGACATTTTACAAACTCACAATCTATGACGCTGCATGATGATAACTTTTCTTAGTGTTATAAAGGCTTATGAATGTAGTAAACTGGTTTGCATTCATTTTCCTATATAACTTTATAAGTAGAGATAGTCATGGCTGTCGATTTTAGTAATACGCTTATCGTTGCAATTTCTGCGACGGCACTTTTTGATTTGACGGAGTCAGAAAACTATTTGCTAGAGCTGCTAGAGCAACGTCCTACAAGTGCTATAAAAGAGTTTAGGGAGTACATGACCGAGCGTGAAAATGATTCCTTGAATATTGGTGCAGGTTATCCGCTAATTAAAGCGTTACTAAACCTAAATAAGTATTGTGATAATAGTGATGGACGAGATTCAGACATTGAAACACCATTGGTCGAAGTCGTCATCGTCTCAAAAAGTAGTCCAGACACTGGTATTCAGGTACTTAATGCAATTCTAGAACATGATATCAATATCTCCCGTTCTGCTTTTATTTCAGGTAGCCCTGTTACGCCTTATATTAAAGACTTTAACGTTGATCTGTTCTTGACCACTAATCGTGAAGATGCTCAACAAGTTGCGGATGCTAATATCTGTGCCTGTGCCATATTAGATGCGACGCCTGTGAATACTTATGAGCTAGATACTGAGCAGCTGCGCATTGCCTTTGATGGGGATGCGGTGCTTTTTGATGATTCAGGTGAACTGCTATACAAACAAAAAGGGCTACGAGCCTTTCATGATCGTGAAGTACAGATGCGTGATTTACCAATTGAAAAAGGCCCTTATGCTGAATTATTGATTAAATTATCAAATCTGCAAGAGCGCCTACCTGCTGGTCTAAAATACTCACCAATAAAAATTGCGCTGGTGACCGCGCGCAATGCGCCAGCTGACTTACGTGCTATCAAGACACTACGAGAGTGGGGCGTGAATGTTGATATGGCGTTTTTTTTGGGAGGATTAGAGAAAACAGCGGTACTCAGAACATTTGCGCCGCACATCTTCTTTGATGATTCTATCAAGCATATTGACGCGGCACGTCGCTTTATTCCTACGGCCTTGGTTCCGTATCATTCAACGTCATTATTGCATGGTGATAACTATCTCACTACTGATGAAGACGCATCATTGTTATCATTCAAACCTGCTGTGCATCCATTGTTTGCTGTAAATCATTAAGTAGGCATAAAGAATCTAGGTAATAAGGATAGGATGGTATATGAATTGGCAGCAGTTGCTTAACTTAATTGTCGTACGAATAAAGCAGGTCATCGGACTGTATGCTTTTGTGCTTATACCGATGTGGGGCATGTTTTTTCTAAATGAAGTGGCCTTATTTGGTATGTGGAATATCTTTGGTATTGTACCGCGTGCTTTAGATGTAGGTAGTATGATAGGGGTATTTGCTTCATGGACCATGCATGGCAATTTGTCGCATTTGACTGGCAATACAGTGACGCTATTACAAATTCTTTTTTTGTTTGGACTGTTTGAAAAGAATGCTTATCGCACAGTAATTAAACTGGTTGTCGCCTCAGGACTGGTCACTTGGGTTATCGGGTCGCCATCTTCTATCCATATCGGCGCATCAGGGCTTTGCTTTGCAATGTTAGGTTATATGATAGGCGGGGCTATATTTGCGCGACGCTGGGGTTATCTGATTGCTTGTATTGTCATGGGGACTGGCTATTGGCTGACCATTAAGCAAGGATTGATGCCGCAACAAGGTATCTCGTTTGCGGCACATTTTGGTGGTTTGTGTGCGGGGCTATTGCTGGGAGCTAATTCAAAGCATACTTATTCAGCTGCTTCTCAACGCTATTAAAAGCAACTTACTACCAGCATTTAATGAACCAGAATAATCATAACCGTACTAAGCGTTATTGGATCAGACGCTTGCATCAGTACAGATTTTGATAAATAAAGGGTCATCTGTAGTCAGCTCTCGCCATGCAGTGGTTTGCTTTACATGTTCATCAACTGTAAGCTTGCTGTCTTTTTCTGGTATCACGTAGTCTGCTCGGGCAGGTGTAGTACAATCTATTACCTGTAAAATCTTTTGCACGCTTCTGCGTCTTTCAAACAAATACAAATTAACTAAATGCATATCTGGATTTTCTGCATGCATGCTAGCATTGCCCGTATCTGCCGCAATAAAGCGCAAGACTTGCGGTTTAATATAAGACCACGGGCGAAACCATTCTGTACTTTCGGCAGTTTTCACGACCTCAACACCATCCGGCAGCTGACGGACTTGCTGACCGTACCAGTTATATTCTTGATGTACCTGAAACCCAAAAATACCAATCGCAGCAAATAAGGGAATCAGCCACTTTGGCGCGCGTTTACCTGACAGTTTACAGAGGTGAGTTATGATCAGTGCCAATCCAGCCATGCCAAATGCAGCAGCTATGGTAGCGATAAACTCAAAAAGCATAAAATATTCCTTAATGCGCTAGGCACTTTTAGTCAGGTATGTTCAAGTGGACAAAGCAAAACAATCATCTAACTATTATTTTAATAAGTATTAGATAAAAAATCACTCACCAGCAGTGGCTGCCAGTGAGTGATGTATAGTAACAGAAGACATATCATCATTCGTCAGATTAATGGTCGACCGCACCGCCTGCACCGCGTGGTGAGCGAACGCTTTCAACCAATTCTTGAATGTGTAGCGGTGGCGCTTTGGTCGCATAAGAAACAATGAATGCAACGATAAAGTTAAGCAGGGCACCAATCACACCGAATGATAGTGGTGAGATACCAAATAGCCAGTACTCCGCTGTATCAGGGAAGTTGGCAGTACCGCTGATGAAGAACCAACCTTTGAAGACGAAGATGTAAACCAAGATACTGATCAAACCTGTCAACATACCAGCGATAGCGCCAAGGTTGTTAATACGTTTTGAGAAGATACCCATCATTAGTGCAGGGAAGAGGGATGCACCAGCGATACCAAATGCCAATGCAACTACCTGTGCTGCAAACCCTGGTGGATTCATACCTAAGTAAGTAGCAACCACAATCGCAATACCCATCGTGATACGTGCGACCTTGAGCTCTCCTTTGTCAGTAATGTTTGGATTGAGGTTTCGTTTGATTAAATCATGACTAATCGCTGACGAGATAGCGAGCAATAGGCCAGCAGCAGTTGATAGTGCCGCAGCGAGACCACCTGCGGCGATCAAACCAATTACCCAAGATGGCAGTTGTGCAATCTCTGGGTTAGCCAATACTAAGATATCAGCATTGACGTCGAGCTCGTTACCAGCCCAACCTGCATCTACAAAGCGGCCATCAAGTTCTAGATCATGTGCAGCACGTGCTGTTTCAACCGCAGTCGTCGCAGCGCCTACATCACCGCCTTCAGTCTGTGCATTGGTCAGTGCAACTTCTGCAGCGCCCAGTCCACTATCATTATACATCTGGATACGACCATCATTGTTAAGGTCAGTATATTTGATCAGGCCAGTATCTTCCCAAGTTCTCATCCAATCTGGACGTTGGTCATAGTCGATAGCAGGCTCTGCAACGCCTTGTGGATAGATAGTATCGATAAGGTTTAAACGTGCCATTGCGCCAACAGCAGGTGCTGTAAAGTACAATAAAGAGATAAACACTAATGTCCAACCAGCCGTCCAACGTGCATCAGCGACTTTAGGAACTGTGAAAAAGCGAATAATAACGTGAGGTAGACCAGCCGTACCAATCATGAGTGATAAGGTGAACAGCACCATGTTTAGCTTGTTAGGTACGTCAGCCGTATACGCTGTGAATCCCAAATCGGTCACGACTTGATCAAGCTTGGTTAGGATAGGCACACCAGATTCGATATGGTTTGAAAATAGACCCAAACCTGGAATTGGATTGCCGGTTAATTCAAGTGAGATAAAGACAGCAGGAATGGTATAAGCAATCATCAGAACCACATACTGCGCAACCTGCGTGTAGGTAATCCCTTTCATACCGCCAAGAACTGCGTAAAAGAATACAACAACCGCAGCAATAATAAGACCTGTGTTGTTATCTACTTCTAAGAAGCGTGAAAATGCGACACCAGCACCTGTCATCTGACCGATAACGTACGTGGTAGAGGCAATAATCAAACAAACCACAGCAATCATTGCAGCCGTTTTTGAATAAAAGCGATCTCCGATAAAATCAGGCACAGTGAACTTGCCAAATTTACGTAAGTAAGGCGCCAGGAGCATGGCTAGTAGTACATAACCACCTGTCCAGCCCATCAAGTAGGTGGATGCGCCATAACCGCCAGCAGCAAGCAAACCTGCCATAGAAATAAAAGATGCCGCACTCATCCAGTCAGCAGCTGTCGCCATACCGTTAACTACTGGATGTACACCGCCGCCCGCCACATAGAATTCACTGGTTGTCCCAGCCCGAGCCCAAATCGCAATACCAAAATACAGAGCGAAAGATAGGCCTACGAAAATAATATTAACTAAATACTGACTCATGGTCTATTCCTCATCTACGCCATATTGTTTATCTAACTTATTCATACGCCATGCGTAGAAGAAAATTAAAATGATAAACACCCCGATGGAGCCTTGCTGAGCGAACCAAAAGCCCAAGTCAGTGCCGCCGACTTTGATGCCGGCTAAAAGAGGACGCAATAAAATAGCAAAACCATAAGAACATAGTGCCCAAACTACTAGGCTACCTAAGATGAGACGGACATTGGCACGCCAATAACCGGATGGATCGTTATGATCTTTCATAGGACAACTCCTTTTGTCTTCCCTAAAAAATACCAACAATATAAAAAGAACTGCGATTATTTCTTACCATAATAAGGATAAAAAATAATCAGGTACTGCTTTATATAGTTAAAACGATGATGCGTGATAGTACGTTTAATGCTTGATAGTTCTCTACTTCAAATAAAAGTAGTTAACTATTTAAGTATCGTATTGACCTAAACCATCGAATGGTAAAACAGTGTTTCTTGAGGAAGACAGAAGGGTGGACTATCCAGTGTCTTTTTAACAATCTCGTCTTCCTGACAAGAGTTTTAATCTTTTTAACACGCTATCCTGTTATGCTGCCTGATAGCTTCTTGTACTGCTTGATAGCTTCGATAACTATAAAACAGTCTAAACGGATATAGAATTTATATTAGCACGGTTTAATAAATATAATTGCAAACTACTGCGCATGAATAATAATTAAATTACTAACAATTAGTTTGTTTGGCATTCATTAAAAAACCTAACGTTACGGAAACGGTACGGCGATTGTGTAATTTGTGCGATTAAATTATCACTTAATCTATTCTATATAAGCTGAAACATAAGCATTATTTATTTTAAAAATAATTATATGAAATCGATAAGTAAACGTGATGGTCACATGTCGCTCAATATCTATATCATGCACGTGTCTTTTTGGTATCAGGTATTTTGCACAGAGGCTTATATAGTCCATGGCAATCAAAATATGATATCGATATGAAATTTAAGTAACGCATATAAAGAATGAATAAGGAGCCCATATGAACGAAGGGATAGTAGGTTGGTTTAATAACATCGTAAATTATGGTGTCGGTATTATCTGGGGTAACAATGACTGGCTGATTGCTAGCAACCCTTGGTATGGATTACTGATGTTCTTACTAATTGGTGCGGGTCTTTACTTTACCGTCGTGACACGTTTTATTCAGTTTCGTCATTTTGGTCATATGTGGAAGTTGCTACGCGTGTCCAATCAAGGCCGCAAAGATGGTGGTATCAGCTCATTTGAAGCATTGATGACGTCGTTGGCCGCACGTGTTGGTACTGGTAACTTGGCAGGTGTGGCAATTGCAATCTATCTAGGTGGACCAGGTGCTGTATTCTGGATGTGGATGACAGCACTGGTCGGTATGTCGACCAGCTTTATCGAGTCAACCTTAGCACAGGCCTACAAAGTACCGCACAATGACAATGTGTACCGCGGTGGCCCTGCTTATTACATTGAAAAAGGTCTAGGTAAACGCTGGCTTGCTGTGTTTTTCTCATTATGTTTGTTAGTGGCCTTTGGTTTGGCGTTCAATGGTGTACAGTCCAATACCATCGCTCAAGCGACCAATGAAGCCTTTGGTGTGCCAACGTGGATGACAGGTTTGGTATTGGTAGTACTGGTAGCGCCAGTGGTATTCGGTGGTTTGCGCTCAGTAGCTCGTATCGCGGGTAAAATCGTACCAGTGATGGCCATCTTGTACATCTTGCTAGCACTATTCATTATCGTGACTAATTTTAGTCAATTCCCAGCAGCGATCGCGTTGATTGTAAAATCAGCATTTGGTTTTGAGCAGGCGGCAGGCGGTGTCATCGGTTATGGTATTGCGCAGGCAATGATTAACGGTATCAAACGCGGATTGTTCTCTAACGAAGCAGGTATGGGTTCAGCGCCGAATGCTGCAGCAACGGCGAAGAGTCATCCTGATCACCCAGCAGTACAAGGCTTTATGCAAATGCTTGGCGTATTTATGGATACCCTTATCATTTGTACCGCGACGGCGTCGATTATTATCTTGTCTGGTGTGGTCGACCCTAATGTCGAGCAAGAAGGTATTCAGTTAACTCAGCTAGCTTTATCACAGTATGTGGGGGACCTAGGTGTGGTGTTCGTGGCGATTGCGATTTTCTTCTTCTCATTTACGTCTATCATCGCCAACTATAGCTACGGTGAGTCAAATCTTGAGTTTATCTCTGGTGCCAAAAACGCCAAAGTGATGATCATGATTTTCCGCTTTTTGGTATTAGGTATGGTATTTATCGGCTCTGTTGCTAGCCTACCTGCTATATGGAACTTCGCTGACTTATCTATGGGCCTGATGGCCTTAGTCAACTTAGTGGCTATTTTGCTCTTGTCTCCTGTAGCGCTAAGAATACTACGGGACTATGAGCGTCAGGTAAAAGAGGGTAAAACAGGCGATCAGATTAAGTTTGATCCTGATAACTTTGTGAAACTCAGAGATGAAGCCAACCGTGATGCTTGGACAGATTAAGCAGCATTGATTGGTAAAAGTTGCTTGTTCTAAGCATTAAAAAACCGCCCTTCTCTTATAAAGAGAAGGGCGGTTTTTATTGAAGTACAGTTTTAATGATATTAACTGTACCAGCTCAAACCAGAATTATCCTGATTTACATGTTTGGATAGTTAGGACCACCGCCACCTTCTGGCGTTACCCAAGTGATGTTCTGTGAAGGGTCTTTGATATCACAGGTCTTACAATGCACGCAGTTCTGTGCATTGATGACAAACTTAGCGCCCTCAGCGTCTTTGACCACTTCGTACACACCGGCTGGGCAGTATAAACGTGCAGGCTCAGCATACAACGGTAAGTTGATTGAAATAGGTACCGTCGGATCAGTAAGTTTTAGATGCGTTGGCTGATCTTCTGCATGGTTGGTATTAGAGATAAATACCGACGACAATTTATCAAATACCAACTTACCATCAGGCTTAAGATAAGTTGGTTGATAAGCATGATTAGCACGCTCCAACTGATCGTAATCTGGGATATTGTCATGTAAAGTAAATGGCATTTTACCTTTTAGCAAGTTGTGCTCGATAAAGGTGAAAGCGCCGCCCATGAATAGACCCATACGGTGAATCGCCGGTGAGAAGTTGCGCGACTCATAGTTATCTTGATACAACCATGACTCTTTGTACATTGTGCTATAAGCAACCACTTCATCATGCTGACGTTCAGCTTGCAGCGCCTCAAAAATAGCTTCGGCTGCGAGCATGCCTGACTTCATCGAGGTATGTGTGCCTTTGATTTTTGCTGGGTTTAAGAAACCAGCGTCATCACCTACCAACACGCCACCTGGGAAGGTGAACTTCGGTAATGAGTTTAGACCACCTTTGGTCAATGCACGTGCGCCGTAAGAAATACGCTTACCGCCTTCTAAAACGTTTTTGATAACAGGGTGCGTTTTCAAGCGCTGCATTTCATCAAATGGAGACATGTAAGGGTTGTGGTAAGACAAATCAGCCACAAGACCAAAGCTTACTTGGTTGTTTTCATCAAAGTACAACCACCAGCCACCAGTAGAGCCTGTTTCAGTCAATGGCCAGCCAAGACCGTGCATGACAACGCCTTGCTCATGCTTTTCAGGCTCAACTTCCCATAGCTCTTTGAGACCGATACCATAATGCTGAGGATCAGAGTCTTTATCTAGATCGAAGCGGCTGATTAAGCGTTTGCCTAAATGTCCACGGCTACCTTCGGCAAAAATAGTGTATTTGGCAAGGAGCTCATAACCAGGCTCAAAACTTGGCTTGGCTTCACCATTGGCCGCCACACCCATGTCACCAGTTAACACACCTCTGACCGAACCGTCGTCGTTGTATAAGATGTCATCGGCAGGGAAGCCTGGGAACATCATAACTTCAAGCTCTTCTGCCTGTACGGCTAACCAACGAACGACATTACCTAGCGAGACAATATAGTTGCCATCATTGTGCATCGGACCTGGAATCAAAGAATCAGGCACTTTAGTTGAGCGTGTGGCAGAGTTTAAATAATAGAAACGATCTTCTGTCGCTGGCACGTTAAGCGGTGCGCCTTTTTCTTTCCAGTCAGGAATTAGCTCATTTAGAGCGCGTGGCTCGATGACTGCACCAGACAACGTATGGGCACCAAACTCAGAGCCTTTTTCGACCACACAAACCATAAACTCATCATTACCAGCTTCAATAGCGAGCTGGCGCAAACGAATGGCAGCAGACAGACCTGCAGGTCCACCACCAACGATGATGACATCGAACTCCATTGATTCGCGTTCGACTTCAGGTTCCGCGGCAACTGGCGCTACGACTGGTTCTGCTTTATCTAGCGTTGCGGTCTCTGTCGCTACTGGCGCGTCAGCATTCACAGTATTACCATCGATAACTGGCGTTTGATTGTCTTGCTCTTGCATACCTACTCCTAAACTTTTAGTGGCTTATCTCAGGGCATCATTAGCTTAACAACTGAATAATAGACTTGCGGCGCTAACGTCACTCAGACATATGGCTGCCCGATAAAACTGTCTTTGCGGCATCAATTGACCCGTCATGATTAATACCAATTTATTTAAGGATATCAACGCATAACGTAAGATGTGTCATCAATACAACACCCACTTGACCATTTCAATAAAAAATCGTTACTCATTATAAAAGAAAAGTCCTACAAACACGATACGCATTTATGAGTATCGATGCTAAGGTAATGTTAAGAAAGTGAGGTTGTTATAACGATAAAGTTTCATCATACCTGAAACAAAAATTTATAGTAATAATAGATAAGCCAAACTTTGAATACTAAATAAAGGGATTAATAATGAATAAAGATAATAATAGCACTGAAGATATCCATGAGAGAATAGCGGAAGCACCAACCAGCAAGACTTCTAGCCTAGGCAGCTTAGATAATTTGGATGCGCTAAGCCAGTATATTAAGTCTGCAAAAGGGACTCGCGAAGGACGTGCAATACCACCGCTTGAAAAATGGCATCCTGAAGATATTGTTGATATGGATTTGACTATCAAGGCAAACGGAGAGTGGTGGCATGAAGGCGGGAAAATGACCCGTGAGTCACTGGTCAGCTTGTTTGCCACGATACTATGGAAAGAAGAAAATAATGGCATTACTGAGTACTTTCTGAAAACCCCTGTACAGAAAATCCGTATCCAAGTAGAAGATGCGCCACTTCTGATCAATGATGTTGGTATTGTCCATGAAGATGATATGAGTTGGTTGGAGTTTACAACGACGACAGGAGATGTGGTTCGCTTAGACGATGAGCATCCGATCGTATTAAAGGCGTATAACTCTAATAAGAGCGATTCTAATGACAGCGACTCTAATAACAGTGATAAAGCGAATCAAGCAAATCAAGTGAGTACCGCTGACGATGTTGCAGATTCTCAGGAATTAGCGTCTACAGAACAGGTACGCCCTTACATGATGGTTAGAAATGGCTTGACTGCGCTTATTGGCCGCAATACTTTTTATCACCTGACTGAAATTGGAGCATTATCAGAAGACAATGGTAAGACGATATTAACGTTACAAAGTGGTGGTCAGTCTTATTCATTATCGATGCCTACTGATTAGGTATTATGTTTATCTCTTAATTGCTGTATGCCAATGAGTGCTATAATTTTATAATGTCGCCTGATTCTATTGGTCTGAAAAATTCCTATCGTATAAAGGTAGTTGATAGATAGCTGACGTAGAGTAACGCCACACACGCAATATACATATAGCGCATTTAACTGGGTAATGAGATTGATGAATAATATGATAATGGCATTAGCATAAAGATGGATATCAAAAACCAGACAGTCGGAAAGCTCAGACCGTGTGTCGATATATCTGTTGACCAAAGTCCCAAAGCTATTGATCTAGTAGATGTCAATAAACATGCTGGTAATACAGTTGTAAGCGATAAAAACCGTAGCGCGCCCATTGGAGTGTTTGATTCTGGTGTTGGCGGTTTGTCTGTTTACTTGCATTTAGCACAGCAGCTGCCTACTGAGCGTTACGTATATTACGCCGATACGCTGAACGTACCTTATGGCAATCGCGACAGCGAAGATATTGAAGCGCTAACACTAAAGGCCGTAGAGTGGTTACATCAGCAAGGTTGTAAGCTAATAGTTATTGCGTGTAACAGCGCCTCAGCATATGCGCTAGATACTGCCCGACGCTGCTATCCACATATCCCTATTGTGGGTCTTGTTCCTGCACTAAAGCCTGCGGTACTGGCCAGTAAGAGTGCTCATGTAGCGGTGCTGGCAACCAAAGCGACTTTGAATGGCACCTTATTAAATGATGTTATTGTCAATTTTGCTAAACCTAATAATACAGTAGTCACTAAGTATTTTGATCCGCAACTGGTACCTTGGGTAGAAGCAGGTATGTCAGAACAAGACGAGACAGCCGAAAGATTACGTAAACTGGTACGGATATTTGCTAATGAAGGTATTGATCAGTTAGTGCTGGGATGTACACATTATCCGTTTTTTAAGACATTCTTGTTAGATGAGATTGCACAGCAGCAGTTATCAATACAAGTTATTGATTCTGGTCAAGCGATTGCTGAACGGGTTAGACAGCTATTGATTGCAAACAACTTGTCTGCATCATTGATGAGTGAAAAACGAGAAAATCTGTCACAAAAAACCAGTAATAAAAATACCATTACTAGACTGCCATTAACTTTTCACGCCACTAAATATAGTGATAGACTATGCGCTTTAGTTGAGCGCTTACTCGGTACAGAAATGGCATTGCAATACTACTCTCACTAGTTATTATCAAAGCTAGTGATATCAATACGCTGTATGCAACGCTGACTCAGTTAAAATAAATTGAGTGCATCTTTTCAAGCTAAGAGTATGCTAGGCTGAGCAAGACAAGATTTTTGTGTTCTATCTCACACCTTATCCTTTTTATGTCACGACCTACGCTTAGAGGTAATTGTGCCGAATCGTCGCTATCATATTCATATTATATGCGCTGACAACGACCAGTTGTTGGTTCTAGACAGCTTAGCGATATTTTTTCAGGCGCGCGCATTTCTGACCTATGATGTTTCTAGTAAATTATCTAAAGCCTCTTTTTATGGGCGTCAGTGTATTGACTCTTGTGATTACGCAGTCATGATCGTTGGCGACAGCTATGGGACTGTGCAAAAAAACGGCGTCAGCCAGATGCATTTGAGTTATCTAAATGCCAAAGCAAAGCTTAAGCCGCTAATTGTGCTGGTTAAAAACCACTCTCCAGACGCTGTTATCAGCCGACAACTTCAAGAGTTTATTAAGTTAGTGACCAAGCAAGACAACCAGCTACATTACTATGATACGGAAGAAGATATTGAGCCATTGCTAGTACAGGCTCATTATAATGCAATCGCCAATAATAAAATGGTAGGTGGCTGGGTCAGAGCGAATGACGAAGAGAATACAACTAGTAAAAAGGTCGTTCATGAGAAGACCGTCGATGTATTACCTAGTACTACCAAGGTAGAGAAAGACAGTCCTGATGACGAAGACTTTATCTCGGATAAGGTTAGTGAGCCAATTGAGTTAATAGAGTTTTTTGAGATTCAATACAGTGCTCAAGCTTATGAAGGCGGCAATCTAACGGACGTAACCAGGTCACTAACACTCTCGTGGCATGAGATACTCATGACACTCATGAGAATACCATCTACTTTTTCGAGCTATGGCTTGCAAAATGCCATCAATCGTTTGATTACCGCTAAAGCGGAAGTAGACATCAAAAAAGAGATGCCAAACGTTCATGCTGTCTCACGCTGCCAAATCTCTCAAGCTGATATTAATAATTTGCAACGTAAGCTAGTCGGTGCAAATTGGATACAACTGATGACTTATGGTACGCGTGTATCACAAGAGCTTTGGAAGCTTACCTTCTACGCAAAAAACCTACTGCAAAATCATACCTCAAATACGAATAAACAAGACGAGTAATTATTCGCTAGCGCGTTCAAAAATAGCCATCTAAAACGTCTACTTTGGCATCACGACTACGTTTTGTAATACAAAGCATACGTGCAATGCTTGTGAATATACCTCAGACCCGTAATAATGAAGTCAGTCAGTTAACTATGCTAACAACGTTAGCTGTTTTAGAATGACAACTATAATATTAATAATTAGGGAGAGCGTACGATGAGCAATGCTAAAAATGACGAGTTAAAAAGAGAGATTGATGGTCTAGAAAAGTCTATGCATGATGCTGATCAGTTTCATACGTTAGAAGAGCAAGTAGCAGATATGAAACGTCGCGGTATAGATCCTAGCAAGGCCTACAAAGATTTAGACAGTAAAGCCGAAGATGAAGATTGGGGCGATGCGACTTGGAAAGAAAACGGTAAGTGGGAGCCAAAAACGGCAGCCGATTTAGACGACAAAGCTCGCGAAAATTGGAATGGTGACAATGGTCAGCCTAAGCCACCACCTATTGTCTAGATACGTATTTTGAGAAAATGAGATAAGTTCTATTAATAACTATTTATAAATAAGAAAGCCACGCTATCGTTAGCGTGGCTTTTTTAATGCGTCTAAATAGCATCACTTATCTTGCTACTATGAACCTTGGTCTATACGGACAAGTTTGATAGTGCCATCGGCATCAGTAACGCGGCGATAACGTGTATTGCCGGAAGTTGATGAGCTCACTGATGGTTGAGATGAGTAGCTACTAGGAGCAGTCGTTTGCTGCTGAATTAACTGTCCCATGCGATCGGCAGATGCAGGATTCAGGGGTTGGCTGTTTGCAGGCTGGCCGTATTGAGTTTGACTCGGCGCTGCATTACCAACGATGGCACGATAGAATTTTTGACCTGCGCGTCCGTCAGCTGGGAAAATACCGCGACTAGTCTGGTATTGCTGGATAGCGGTACGAGTATTGTCTCCGATGATGCCATCTACACCGCCGATATCATAACCGGCATTTAGTAACGCTTGCTGAATGTCTTTGGCCTGCTGGCGGCTGATACCAGGATCATCTGTCGGCCACGCAGTGATAAAGTCTGTTTTGCTGCTGTCTTCGCGAGTGATTAGATCTGATAAGTGTGCGATAGCCAGCGCGTAGTTTTCTGAGGCATTATAAGAGTAGAAAGTGTCGAAATTTTTACCCACCAAGAAAGCAGGGCCTTCCATCCCAGCTGGTAATAATAAGCCTGCACTGCTCAAGTCATATGGTAACGGACTGCCATTAGCCAACGTTAGACCTTGGTCACGCCAGTGGCTTATTGACTTTTTGTCTTTACGATTAGAAGCAGCCCAGAACCCATCAGGTAGTTTGACTTCATAGCCCCAAGGTTCGCCAGTACGATAGCCACGATTGTCCAAGAAGTTTGCTGTAGAAGCGAGTGCATCAGGGACGCTATTGACCAAGTCACGACGTCCATCACCGTCGAAATCTACGGCTAATTCTAAGAAAGTACTCGGCATAAACTGCGTCTGTCCAAAAGCACCTGCCCATGATCCTGTCATATCATTAGGTGCGATATCACCGTTTTGCACGATTTTTAGCGCATTGGCGTACTCACCTTGGAAATAGCTTTGACGACGATCGAAACAAGACAAGGTCGCTAAAGACTCAAATAATGGTTTTTTACCTAGCGTTTGACCAAAGTTTGATTCTACACCCCAGACACCGAGCACGTGTTCAGCTTTTACGCCATAACGCGATTCGATTTGACGTAGAGTCGAGCCCCATTGACGTTTGGCTCGGATACCGTCCTCGACACGCTCTTTGTCTACCAATGCTGATAAATAGTCCCAGACGTCTTTTTGAAACTCTGGTTGATAATTCAGTGACTGAATGACACTAGGATCAGGCTGGCTTGGGCGATAGTTATTAAAAGTATAGCCATCAACACCGCTAAACTTGCTAGAGTTTTTTAGATTGTTCAAGCACTGCTGAAACTCGCTATTGGATAAATCAGGTGCTGGCGGCTGCGCGGCTTGAGCAGTGGTAGCAAGGCTGATGCCGACAGCAACACTAAGCAGCGACAAAGTAGAAAAAGGAGTCAAACGCATGAAAACATCCTATAAACGTTAAAATAGTTATCGAAAGGCAAAAAATGATATTAACGTAGAGTAACCAATCTAAACAGTAAAGAAAAGCTGTCGCAGTACCAAGGTTATAAATGGTTACGATAAATTGACGCTGCCGTGAGATTAGAAGAGGATTCTTAGCTAAAAAGATTTTTTCAACCAGAAATGCTAGATCAACATGTCAGACTATTTTTATCAGCATTGCTATACTATTATCAGTTCTATATTGCTTACCTTATGAATATGAATAGATTAATCTTAAATTTCACTATTAGAAATAGTTGAGCGCACGCTTCGATTCTTTGAGGAAAAAGTATGACCATGAATTTTAATACCACAAATAGTACTTTCCGTCAGTTGTTAGGTAACGGCTTACGTTATAGTGTACCTCCCTTTCAGCGTGATTATTCATGGGCCGATTTAGAATGGGAAGAGCTGTGGCAAGATATAGAAGCACTGTTTATTGAAGATGCGGAATCTGCACATTATATGGGTTATCTGGTACTTCAAACTACAAATAATAAACAGTTTGATATTATTGATGGTCAACAGCGTCTAACCACACTAAGTATTCTAATACTAGCAGGACTAAGCTTTTTAAAAGATATGATAAGTAATGATGTTGATGCTGATCGTAATAGCCAACGCTTACATCAATTGAAAAACGACTATATTGGTTATACTGATCCAGTTACTCTTATTGAGACACCAATATTAAAATTGAATAGACACAATGATAAGTATTATCGTAATCACTTAATTACGCTGGATAAGTTACCACAGCGTGGACTCCATGCGTCTGAGCACAGAATTCGCAAAGCTTTTGATTGGTTCAAAAGTAAGATGAAGCAGAGGTTTGGGATGGAGGAATCTAGTGGTCAGGACTTTGCTCAATTCCTCGATGACTTAGTAGATAAATTGTTTTTTACGGTTATTACTGTAAATGATGAACTTAATGCCTTCAAAGTATTTGAAACGTTGAATGCGCGAGGCGTGCGTCTTTCTTCTACTGATTTATTAAAAAATTACCTATTCTCATTAGCTAGTGTTGATGATTTACATGATAGTCAAATCAAACACTTAGAAGAACGATGGGAAAGCATTATTACATCATTAGGAAACGAAAGTTTTCCTGAGTTTTTACGAGTTTATTGGAATAGCCGGCATAAACTTATACGTAAAACTGACTTATTTAAAACGATTCGTAAGCATATTAGGAATAAAGAAGATGCATTTAGGCTGGTTAAAGAAATTGAGCTATCAGCCGATGCGTATACTGCACTGAAAGATATACAAGATTCTCGATGGTCTGAAGAGTCAAAGCATCTCAAACAATTGACTATGTATAGAGTGAAACAGCCTTTTTCAGTATTGCTTGCAAGTTATGAGAAATTTTTTGAAAGTGATAGAAAAGGATTTCTATCAATTGTACGTGCGATAAGCATACTTTCATTCCGTTATAATGTAATTTGTAATAACCCACCTAATGAACAAGAGCGATTTTACAACAAGATAGCGGTTAAGATTGAGTCCAATGAACTGAAATCAGCGCAGTCAGTAATCAAATCTTTAAATGAAATCTATCCTGAAGATGATGTTTTCAGAAATGCGTTTATCGCTAAACAACTAAAAACTACTGATAATCGTAATAAAAAAATTGTTCGTCACATCTTATGTGAAATTGAAAAAGTAGTTAGTGGTGTGGCTGTCGATGAAAATAATGAGCAATTTAATATTGAGCATATCTTACCTGAAAACCCCGACGACTCTTGGAATAATATTGAAGATACTAAAGTTGACTCAATGACTTATCGACTGGGTAATATGACTTTGCTAGAAACTAGCAGTAATCGTGATGCAGGCAACAAGTCCTATCAAGAAAAACTGATAATTTATTCTACAAGCAGTCTGACAATGACTAAAAATTTGCCAGAAAATTATACTAAATGGAATCTGAACAGTATAGATAACCGTCAAAAACAGCTAGCAAATCGTGCAACTAGTATTTGGAAGATATCAGAAATATCCTAAGCTATAGTAATTTTTAGGTATTTGTATTAGCACTTTTTAGAGTTTGTAGAATACTCTATAAACTCTGAGCACGCTTGGGTTCCAAACTGCCTTACAATTATTTACTTCCCAAAACCCCATCCAACTCTTCAATCAACTTATGAATCCGCGCCGCATTTTTGCCCAAATCGCTCTGTCCAACTCGTGACTTACTGCGGATATCAACTAAGCGCTCGCTATCGTTGTCAGTCACACGAATGATCACATCGTCTTTGAAACCAAACCAAGCAGTCGTCTCTGTTGCTTCGATGATGCCTTTGTCTGCATCAGTATTGACCAGCTCCCACCCTAAATTTTCTATGGCTTGTTTAGCTGCTTCAACTAACTCAGGCCTCGATTGAGTATAGGTCAATGTCTGCAAATCAGGATAGGCTGCACGTTGTTGTTCAGCTACTTCTGCGCCTGCGTACGTTACGGGATTTGGTGCATCTGCACGTAGTGGTGCAATCGCGACAAACTCAGGCGGATTTACCAAATCGGTAGAAATATCGTGAATAGGTGGTACATTTTTGGCCGTATTCATCATGCCGAGCGGGACAGCAATTGCAGCGACAGCAAGTACGGCTGAGGCTAGTGCGCTCCCAATACTGGCTGTATTTCTTCTAAATAATAGCTGTATAGCTAACAATACCAATGCTGCGATACCAGCAAATAACCCAAATTTAAACCCTGTAAAAGCAGTCCCTAATTCTACAATGCCAAACTTATACAATGGGCCTGCCAGAGCGACTAGCAGAGCAGCAATTACACTCATTAGACCGACTATCATTTTCATTCATTTTCTCCGTTGCGATTTAGCAGCTTGTTAAAGGTTATATGAGTTTTTATTTATTGCTCAATAGCCAAACGTGTTCTGTGACGGTGATATCAGGTGCAGAACCTATAGAAGAAGGCACGCTTGCTAGCTCACTGATTTGGTAGTGAGCGCTATAATACTGCTCTAATTGTTCGTTATTAATAGAGAAGGGTGGTCCATTCTTTTTACGCTGATCGTAATTTAGCGTGAGTAGAAGCTGCGGTGTTATTTCATTGTTAGCACCATCAACTTTACTGGTATCGCTACTAAGTTTGCGCACTTGCTCACTATATTTCATACGCATATCGGCTGGCAGGGCAATTAATGCCGCTTTATCATATACTGCGTCAATAGAGCCAATA
Organism: Psychrobacter proteolyticus; assembly: GCF_038155145.1. GTDB lineage: Bacteria > Pseudomonadota > Gammaproteobacteria > Pseudomonadales > Moraxellaceae > Psychrobacter > Psychrobacter proteolyticus_B. The sequence goes on along the minus strand of NZ_JBAKAY010000010.1, from coordinate 74,693 downwards.
TCTTTAGCAGTCAGTGCAAAGATATCAGCGACCCATAAAGTGATGGTTTGTCCCGACAACTGACCTTGATAGTATTTAATCGCTGGATTGTCTGCCTGTTGATAGACCGTAGGTTGGATGTTCTGCTCAACAAAAAATTCTTGTACGGCTGTTTCGACCAACTCAACGCCCACCACGTCATAGCCTTGCGTCGCTAGCCAAACCATATCAATAGATTTGCCACAAAGCGGAACAAAGACGCGGCTACCCGCAGTTAAATTGAGATAGTTAAAGTACTCAATTAGCAAGAGATTGACCGCAGATTGATTGAATCCAATGCGACCTTCTTGCCAACGTTTTTGCCAAAACTCAGGGTTCATGCTGTGGTCCTCTATCTGCAAATTTTTATATATACGGTTCTAATATTGATCTGATATATCAAAGGAATAACTAATAAAAAGCCAAACACCTATAGTATAAGTGTTTGGCTGGTATCTAACATTAGGCTAAGAAACTTTTTGAATAAATAATGTCTTATTCAATTTAGCGAACCCTCATTTAACTAACCATATACTTGCTAAATTCTTTACGCAGTTTAGCGAGCTTTGGTGGTATCGCAAAGTTGCAATAAGCCTGTCCTGGGTTTCTGTTGAAGAAATCTTGATGTGAGTCTTCTGCTTGATAAAATTCAACGGCAGGATGTACTTCCGTCACCACATTAACACCCATATCGCGTAACTTATTGATGGTACGGTCAACGGTCGGTTTTTGACTGTCTTCGGTGTAAAAGACCACGCTGCGATACTGACTACCGACGTCATTGCCTTGACGATCCATCGTGGTGGGATCATGCGTAGCAAAGAAGACATCGAGTATCACTTCTAACGGGACGATAGAGTCATCAAATTCGACTTTGATGACTTCGACATGGCCAGTCGTACCGCTACAGACAGCTTCATAGTTAGCAGAGACAGCATCACCGCCCATGTAGCCTGAGACGACAGATTGCACACCTTTTACCGATAAAAATACAGACTCGGTGCACCAGAAGCAGCCGCCACCTAATACGATCGTTTGCATAATTTTTTCCTATTATTATAAATATGGGTTAAGCGCTATATTTGGTAGTGACGCTCTCGTTTTTCAATGCTTCTTTCAAACGTCTCATTACCCTTGGCACTATTTATTCAGCTTAGCAGGCAAGCCAAAGGCGATAAGTAACAAACAGTAATGTTATAATGGGCTTTTGCTATCTTACTTCTTTATCACCTGATAATGACAAGCGAAACTACCAAGCAAAAGTCACCAAGTAATTCTTAATTTCAGTTCTATTCTAAAAAATGAGTCATCCCATGAGCCAATCCCAGCCTGCTATCAAACATGACACCCTATTTGATAAACCGTTTACCACGCCACTGGATAAGGCCGCACGCTTTTCATTTGATGAGCAAGTGGTGGCTTGTTTTCCTGACATGATTCGTCGCAGTGTACCTGGTTATGGTCAGGTACTAGCTATGTTACCTATATTTGCCCGTCGTCATTGTAAGTATCGCCAGCAGAGCGATAGTGGTCAGCGTGTTAGTCGTGTTTATGATTTAGGCTGCTCATTGGGTGCCGCCAGTATGACGCTAGCTGGTGAGTTCGACCCACAAGACTTGCAGATTAAAGCAATTGATATCTCACCAGCGATGACGACCGAGGCGACCACGCTACTGAGTGAAAATTATCCTGAGCATGACATCGAAGTAATCACAGCAGATATCCGCGATATTGAGCTTGAGCCGTGCGATATGGTGATTTTGAACTTGACGTTACAGTTTTTGCCAGCTGCTGATAGGGTAGCAGTACTAGAGAAAGTTTATGCGGCATTGAGCGAAGGCGGTATATTGGTACTGACTGAAAAAACCCATGCGTTTGATGAGCAATATGATGCATGGTTAGTAGAGCGTTATTATGACTTTAAACGTGCCAATGGCTACACCGAGATGGAGATTAGCGGCAAGCGTAATGCGTTAGAAAATGTGCTGATTACTGACACGTTAGATGAGCATCATACACGATTGAGCGATGTTGGCTTTAAACGTCATCTAACGTGGTTTCAGTTTTTGAATTTTGTCTCTATTGTGGCGTTTAAATAATCCTTACTTTTAACACATTTATTTCTTAATCAACACGGTAACCTGCTTTTATGCTCAACGACACTATCATTAACGCCGAACGCGAACTATATTTAACCTTGCTAGAGCTGGCACAGCAGCAGCCAAGCGCTTATGAATGGCTTAAGCAATTACCAACGTGGCTAGGTGATATAAAAGACAAAGCCAACTATGCGCACGCGCCTGCCTACCAAGCGTCAGTTGCTCGTTTGCCAAACTTAGCTGTCAATCATGTCGATTTAAACAGCGATACATTGACGATTGAGGCAGATCTAAATGAGTCTCAGCGCAAACAAACAACGGCGTTATTAAAGCAGTTGATGCCATGGCGTAAAGGGCCATTTCAAATTGGCGGTCAAATCGGCGATGATGAGTCAGGTATTAAGATTGATACCGAGTGGCATAGTGATTGGAAATGGAAACGTGTTGCGCCGCATTTAAGTAGATTAGACGGTCGCCGCGTATTGGATGTGGGCGGTGGCTCTGGTTATCACGGCTGGCGCATGGCAGGGGCTGGCGCGGATACCGTTATTATTATTGATCCGTCATGTTTGTTTTATCATCAGTTTATGGCGATTCGTCATTTCGTTGGTGCCGCAGATGCTAGTGATACAGGCCGTTACCGTACGCATTATATTCCTGTACCGCTTGAAGCGTTACCTGAGCACAGTCAGCTGTTTGATACCGTATTTAGCATGGGCGTACTTTATCATCGTCAGTCACCGTTTGAGCATTTACAACAGCTTAAAGGGCAATTGGTCAAAGGTGGTGAGCTGGTACTTGAGACGCTGGTGATTGAAGGTGATGCCAATACTGTACTGGTGCCGCACGACCGTTATGCGCAGATGAATAACGTCTATTTCTTGCCATCGGTGGCGGCATTAATTGGCTGGCTGGAGAAAGCAGGGTTTTCAGATGTGCGCTGCGTCGATGTAGCAGTCACCTCGACTGAGGAACAACGACAAACCGAATGGATGACCTATCATTCGTTAGCAGACTTCTTAGATCCTAATGACTCTACTAAGACCGTCGAGGGGTATCCTGCTCCCATGCGTGCGACTTTGATTGCCAAAAAGTAGCATTGATGGTGGTAGCTAACATAAGGAAAGCACTATGAAGACATTGAAGACATCAAAGACTTTGATTGTAGCTACCATCAGCTTGCTATCGCTACCTGCTATAGCAGGTTATGGGAATGTATCCGAAGGCTGGGGCTTTGTACAAGACGACTGGCAAGTGGTTTGTGATAATACGCGGACTTGTCGAGCTGCTGGTTACGCTAGTGAAGCACTAATAGATGAGCCTGCCTCAATCTTGTTCACAGCGTTGCCAAAAGTAGCTCTACCAAAAGGGAAAATTCAGTTTATCTCAGAAGTGCCGCTAGATGAGCTGAAGCGTGTTGAGCTTTGGCTGAACAACAAAAACTATGGTGTGCTGCAACCCAATAAAGAAGACAGTCTACTATACGACTTGTCAGCCAAGCAGACCCAAGCACTGCTTGCTCATGCTCGTATAGCGACTAAGATAGAAATTAGAGCAGGCGACAACCACTGGCAGATCAGCGATAAAGGCATGTCAGCCGTATTGCTCAAACTAGACGATGAGCAAGGTCGAGTAGGGACGCCGATAGCATTGGTCAGTAGGAGTAATCTAAATCGTCAACGTCCTAAAGCAGCTTTGCCAAAACCAATCATTCAAAAAGCATTTGCGTATTCAGCAAAAGACAACAAAACACTTGTTCCATCAAAGCTAGCGCATTTTCAGAAAAATATTGATAACTGGGTCGATATTAATGCCGAGCAGCTTATAGGGTCTAAGGACGTGATGGGTGATTGTGAGCTGATTAACCCAAAAACTGAGACATATCAGCGGATGTCAGAGTATGGCTCTACGATGCTTGGTTGGGACTTTATACCGATTGATGATAGCTATACGTTAGCCGCGCATACTTGCTGGCTAGGTGCTTACAACTCAAGTAACGGCTACTGGATCATTGATAATGCAAAGCCTAGCAAGCCTATGCTTATCACAACAGCAGGGAATGATTACTTTGATGGTGAGATTTCGGCCACTCACAAAGATCGAGGTATCGGTGATTGCTGGAACCGTACTACATGGATATGGAATGGTAAGACATTTGCTAAGAGCGAAGAGTCTAGTACGGGCATGTGCCGAGGTTTTGCTGGTGGAGCGTGGGCCCTACCAACTTATGTGAGTCAGGTCATAGAGAATAATGCTAAGGCTCAATAGCTTATTTGATTTAAAAGACTTTGATTTAAAAGACTTTGATTTAAATGACTGACACCTTATCAAGCGCAGCAGTCATAAGTTGTATATTACGTTTTTAGTTTTGCTACTCATGTCCTAAGCGATATCAAAGAATAGTGATGAAAATGGCCAACTAGATTAACCATTTTTTGAAAGCGACTTCCATGACTATCTTAAGGATAAAACCAACAGAACCTGCGCCTAGGGCTAGAAATATCCAAAAAGTACCAGCGCGTCCAGCTTCAGACGTTTTAGAGATATCCCACATAATAAAAAACAAGAAAGCGATGAATATCGGCAACAAGACGTATAGTCCCCAACTGGTGACAGTACTGGCGGCAATAGCAAACATGGCGTAATCCTATAATAGAGTAGTAACACGTCTTCTATATTTTAGAAGAGCCGTACAAACCATTATTATAACGTGGAAGCAGTCAGGTATAAACGACTGCCCAGTATTGAGCAACAGTAACGCTACAATTCACGTTATGAGTTATTTATCAATTTTGCATCATTGATATTAGTCAGCCCAAATCCTGATAACGGTAAGATTTTAGTGCTAATTTTGGCGCAAATGGTGCAATAAAGCGCAAAGATTGTTATATTTACAGGTTACTTATCTTTTTACATTATTCTATCCCTGCAATGTCGGTCGCTATTATAATAAGCAGTTATCGATTGCTCGCATTCGCACCGTTTTTGTTGTTTATTTAATTGAGTTCAAATTCCTATGTCACAAGCCCAAATTGATACGCTTGCATCCCTATTTAACGATGCAATTCAAACCCTACAAGCAGATGGTACGCTACCAAGCGATTGGCAAAACAACAGTCAAATCACCCGTACAAAAGATTTAAGTCACGGTGATTTTGCCAGTAATATCGCACTAACGGCAGCGAAAGCGGCCAAGGCCAATCCGCGTCAACTTGCTGAAAAAATCGTCAGCGCATTGCCTGACAATCAAGATATTCGCCAAGTAGAAATCGCAGGTCCAGGGTTTATCAACGTATTCTTAAACTCGGAAGCTAAGTTTTCTGTATTGGACGATATCTTTACATTGCAAGATCGCTTTGGCTTGAGCAATCAGTTTGACGGTCAAAAAGTTCAAGTTGAATTCGTTTCTGCCAATCCAACGTCAAGTCTGCACGTCGGTCACGGTCGCGGTGCTGCATTTGGCATGAGCGTTGCTAACCTGCTAGAAGCTATTGGCTATGACGTCACGCGTGAATATTATGTCAATGACGCTGGTCGTCAAATGGACATCTTAGCCACCAGTACATATTTGCGCTATCTACAGCTAAATGGTGAAGAGATAACTTTCCCAGTCAACGCCTATCAAGGTGATTATGTCAGTGACATCGCTCAAACGCTAAAAACACAGCATGGCGATAGCTACGTACATAGCTTTGCAGACGTTGCCAAAGATGTGCCAGAAGATGCTCAGTTTGAGATTAATACTGATGGCGAAAAAACCGTCATCTCAGGTGATAAAGAAGCGCATATTGATGGCTTGATTGCCAATAGTAAGTCTTTGCTAGGTGACAGCTACGCGTTATTTTTAAACGCGGCATTGAGCAGTATTTTGGCGGATATCAAAGACGACTTAAATGACTTTGGTGTGAGCTACGAGTGCTGGTTTAGCGAAAGATCTATCGATAGCGAGATTGAGCCTGTCCTACAAATACTAGAAGACAAAGGCTACCTATACGAAAAAGATGGCAATATCTGGTTTAAATCGACTGATTTCGGCGATGAGAAAGACCGTGTGGTACGCCGTGCCAATGGCCAGTCGACGTATTTTGCTTCTGACATCGCTTATCATAAAAACAAGTTTGATCGCGGCTTTGATAAAGTCATTAACGTCTGGGGCGCAGACCACCATGGTTATGTCCCACGCGTAAAGGCAGCGCTACTAGCTCTTGGTATCGATGCTGAACGTCTTGATGTGGTACTTGTACAGTTTGTGGCATTATGGCGCGGTAGTGAAAAGGTACAAATGTCTTCGCGTTCTGGTCAGTTTGTGACCTTACGTGAGCTACGTGCAGAAGTCGGTAACGATGCTGCACGATTCTACTATGTTGCGCGTAAGCCTGAAGTGCATGTAGATTTTGACTTAGAACTTGCCAAATCACAAAGCAAAGACAATCAAGTGTATTATATTCAGTATGCTCATGCGCGCGTTTGCCGCGTGTTAGAAAAATTGGCAACCTACGATTTGACCGTAGATGATGCCATTGGTTTGGCACATCAAGACTTGCTAAGTGCGCCAAACGAAGACGAGCTGATTAAACTGTTAGCAGGATATCCAGCGACGTTACTTCGTGCAGCGACTGGTTATGAACCGCACGTCTTGACCAACTACCTAAAAGAGCTGGCGGCATTGTTCCATGGTTGGTATGACACCAATCGTATCTTGCCAATGAGCTTGACGTCAGGTGAAACGCCAAGTCAGGATGAGCTAGACTTAATGCAAGCACGTTTGCGTCTGTCAAAAGCCGTTAGACAGGTATTGGCAAATGGCCTTAGTCTGCTAGGCTTGTCTGCACCGTCTAGCATGTAGTACTTTTCTAAAATGTGACATGAGTATAGACAGCTGATAGCATTAATTCGATGATGATAGTTAAATCCAGTAGGGAGAACGAGATCCATGCTAGCCAAAAAACCTAAAGGCGCAACAGAAAAGCGCAAATCAAGTAGCGTATCAGGCTTATTGTGGATGTTTGTTGGGGCCGTATTGACCCTTATGATCGGGGTGTTTATCTACCTCTCACCATTATTCAATTTCAGCCCCGCTGATGGTAGTGCTGAGAATGACCCTGATCGCCAAGTACAGCCACGTGTGGATACTGATACCGATAATGGCGATTATGAGTTCTACGATATTTTACCTAATCAAGAGATGGCAACCATCCCTGATGAAGATATCGCTGACATTGATAATGATCAAATAGGTGATATAGGTGCGTTTGAACCAGACGTCGTCGTGACTCAACCAGATAGTGATGCAGGCAGTACCGAAACGGGCAGCTTCGGTGGTTCGGAAAATGCGACTGTCGAACCTGCTGGTGCTAATAATGCTGGGCCTAATGAGGATATCGTTGTCGTTGAAGAAGATGCAACTTATGATGGTACGCCGCCTGCTACTAGTAACTCTACAACCCGCAACAATAATGCAGCAGCAGGTACGGCGAGCATCCAAGCTGCCAAACCTGCGGCGACCTACATCTTGCAGATCAATAGCTTTAGTGATGCAGATGAAGCGGATCGTCGCCGTGCGCAAGTACTAATGGCGGGTGTTGATGCTCGCGTGGTCAAAAACACGACGGGTAATGGCTTGCCAATTTATCAAGTCATCTCGCGTCCTTTGAATAACCGTCAAGCAGTAACGACAGCACAGCAGCGCCTACAAAACAATGGTATAGATTCTATTATCGTTGAACAGCGTCGCTAGGTTTAGTCGTTTATAGTTATTGTATTTATTAAAAAAGCGTCGTAATGACGCTTTTTTTATCTCTTTATTTTATCAAAAGCTTTCTAGCTGTTTTACCCTATTAAACATCCATTAAGAGTATGGCTATGACAGTATCTAACTCAGTAACACCGCAAGCAAGCATCATTAAAGCGTTCTTTCAAAAATACTTTATCGATGCTTTTACTGGTATGGCTTTAGGGCTATTTGTCACGTTAATTGCAGGTCTGATTATCTCGCAAATCGGTGGTTGGTTAGATTTGCCAGCATTAGTCGCGGTCGGAAAGCTTGCCTCGATATTGATGGGTGCTGGCATCGGTGTAGGTATCGCTTACTACTTAAAAGCGCCAACGCTAGTGATGCTTAGCTGTCTCGTAGCAGGTATGCTTGGTGCTCATTCTGAAGCACTAATGGCAGGCACGCTCTTTACGCCGCAAGTGGGTGGGCCCGCAACTTTTGTAGCACTGCCGGGTAATCCAATCGGTGCTTATTTGACCTCTGTGTTTGCTTATCGTGCTGGTACTTGGATCGCTGGTAAGACGAAGCTTGATATTTTATTGGTGCCCTTAGTGGTGTGCGGTATTGCTCTCTTAGTTTGCGCACTGCTTAATCCGCCTATCGTAGCAGGGGTCGCAGCTATCGGTCAGGGTATTCATGCCGCTACTGAATTACAGCCACTGCTAATGGGTATCGTCATCGCTGTGGTGGTTGGCATTTTACTGACTCTTCCAACGTCGAGTGCAGCTATTTGTATTGCTATTGGGCTTGGTGGCTTGGCGGGCGGGGCAGCAGTGGTAGGCTGTGCAGCGCATATGATTGGCTTTGCTGTCGCAAGTTTTAAAGACAATGGCGTTAGTGGTGTCATCTCTCAGGGCTTGGGTACCAGTATGCTGCAAATTCCTAACGTGCTTAAAAAGCCCATCGTTTTACTGCCTGCTGTCATTGCTAGTGCTATCGTTGGGCCTATCGCAACCGTTGGTTTTGGATTAGCTTGTACCGCGACAGGTGCGGGTATGGGTACTGCTGGTTTGGTTGGTGTGTTTGGGGTGATTGAGGCATCACAAGAGATTATGAGCACGGGTCAGCTGTGGACAGCGATTATTCTACTGATGTTTGTATTGCCTGCGGTGATTGCAGGGTTAGTAGCTTATATTATGCGCCGTATGGGCTGGTTAGTCGCTGGCGATATGAAGCTGCCTTAATCTTTGAAGTATTGAGTTGAAATATCATCAACAGTCTCAAAACTCAGTCTTACCCTTAATCGGCAATAATAACGCTTAAAAAAGCCTAGCTACGACTATAGCTGGGCTTTTTATATATAAATTCATCAATTTCTCATGATAGAGGGAATGTTGTTAACATACTATTTAACGGTCTTTAGCTTCTTACGACGACGTGGTTTTAGTTTGCGGGACAGTTGATGGAAGTCGTTCAGCACTTGGCTATAATGTGAGGGAAATACACGTTGGATGGCATCAATCATCTTGGCATCGTTACCAATCAGGCATCGCTGTTGGTTGGTCGCTGCTGCCTGTAGGATAATCCAAGCTGCTTCATTGGCATCGAATTTTAAGAATTTATTAAAACTTCTGATGGCTTTGGGCCCAGTACTCATGCCAATATCATGGATGCTTTCATTACCGCGCGCGCTGTTGGCAATATTGGTTTTGATGCCGCCCGGATGGATACAAGTTGCTGATACCCCGCAGTTCTGTATATTTAGCTCTTGGCGTAAGCTCTCTGTGAAGCCGCGTACGGCAAATTTGCTAGAGTTGTAGGCCGACTGTGATGGCTGAGCGGTCAAACCAAATAGACTTGAGATATTGATAATATGTCCATGTTCGCCAAACTGGCTTTGTTTAACGCTGTTTTTGATTAACGGTAAAAACGCCTTAGTACCATAAACCACGCCCCAAAAATTAATGTTCATTACCCACTCAAGCTCACTAATACTACTGCCTTCGACGGTAGAGTAGAGTGCGACACCTGCATTGTTAAAGATGAAATTTACTTTACCATGCTCTGCCATTACGCTATCAGCCCATGCTTCCACGGCTTTATTGTCTGACACATCGAGTACGGTCATAGTGACGTTGACATCATAATTGGCAAGTAACTGTTTGGTCGCTGCCAACTGTTCAGGATTGATATCTGATAGTGCAACATGACAGCCCATTTTCGCTAAATGAATGGCCAGCTCACGCCCCATACCAGAGCCTGCGCCCGTAATGGCAGCGACATGGTTGCGATAGTAGGATGCAACGTTCGAGTCATCCAACGAGGTACGGTTAGAGGAAAACGGTAGGTTTTGGCGCAATGAAGTCGCCATAGCGGTCACATGGTTGAGCATAATAAACAATCCTTTGTCTTATTAATCATATGGGTTGTACAGGCTATATCTTACGGTATATATAAATACAGTATAAAGGTCAAAACAGTCTATCTACATTAGCATGGTTTGTGCTGACGTTTACTTGCGATTGATAAACGCTGCTGTCATTTCAGGACAGAAGTAATGAATGTCCCTAATTTTCAGTAGGCAAGTTATCTAGTATCAAGTTATCTAACAGGCAAGCTATCTAACAAACAAATTGGTTAAATAATAGGCATAAAAAAAGCGCCTGAGCTAATTTAGCCAGACGCTTTTTAGTAGTCCGTTAATGATAACGGACTGTTTATATTAATTATAAATTAAGCAATTTTAGGTACTTTACCTTCATTGATAACATCAGCATCAACCATTACGGTCTTGGCATTTTCCATAGAAGGTAGCTCATACATAGTCTCAAGCAGGGCGTTTTCTACAATTGAACGTAGACCACGAGCACCTGTCTTGCGTTCCATTGCTTTTTTGGCGATGGCATCTAGAGCTTCTTGAGTAAAGCTAATCTCAGCACCTTCCATATCGAACAAGTACTTGTACTGTTTTACCAGTGCGTTCTTAGGTTCAGTCAGGATTTGTACCAGTGCTTCTTTATCAAGCTCTTTTAGCGCTGCAAGTACTGGTAGACGACCGATTAGCTCGGGAATCAGACCAAACTTGATCAAATCTTCTGGCTCGACTTCTTGTAGCAAGTCTGAGCTGCGACGGCTGTCGTCTTTTGAGCTAACATCAGCGTTAAAGCCGATACCGCCTTTTTCGGTACGCTGCTGAATAACTTTATCAAGTCCAGCAAACGCACCACCAACGATGATTAGGATGTTGCTAGTATCAACTTGGATCAACTCTTGCTGCGGGTGCTTACGACCACCGTGCGGCGGGATAGCAGCTACAGTACCTTCGATTAGCTTAAGCAATGCTTGCTGTACGCCTTCACCTGATACATCACGGGTGATAGATGGATTGTCGCCTTTTTTACTGATTTTATCGATTTCATCAATATAGATGATACCTTGCTCAGCTTTGGCCACATCATAGTCAGAAGCTTGAAGTAATTTTTGTACGATGTTTTCAACGTCTTCACCAACATAACCAGCTTCGGTCAAGGTAGTGGCATCAGCCATCGCAAAAGGTACATCTAGCAGACGAGCCAAGGTCTGCGCAAGTAATGTTTTACCAGAACCAGTTGGACCGATTAGCAAGATATTACTCTTAGCCAATTCTACCATTGCATCGTCAGCGCCGATCTTAGCTTTTTTGCTGTCGTTGGCTAACGTTTGGCTAACTTTTAGACGTTTGTAATGGTTATAGACGGCAACAGCCAATGCTTTTTTGGCAGCGTCCTGACCGATGACATATTCATCAAGCTTGGCACGCAGCTCTTTTGGCGTTGGTAGTTTTTTATTGACCCAAGAAGTATCTACTTCGCTATCATCATCACCGTGCTCTGCGCTGTCTGCGATTAAGTCGGTACATAGCTCGATACATTCATTACAGATGTTGGCATCGTCAGCAGCAATCAGTTGCTGTACATCGCTTTTGGCTTTACCGCAAAACGAACACTGCGGGGTATTATCTTCTGCCATAAAAGGCGCTCCTAAAATTTAAAACTGGTTAGTTTATTTGTAGTATGTCGATTATCGTATCCATTCAATGGTCATACCTTCTAATGGTCAGGTATGACATTGGTAACGGTCTACTCTACGGCAAACAAACTATAAAAGGTCTTATGATTGCACTCTCAATCAAGAGGCATCACGTTAATGCTTAGATTACAAAGATTCAGGACGACGCTCTAATACTTCGTCAACCAAACCATACTCTTTGGCTTCTTGTGCATCTAACCAATAATCACGCTCAACGTCTTTTTCGATTTTTTCTACTGGCTGACCAGTGCGCTCAGCTAAGATACTATTTAGACGTGCACGAGTTTTAAGGATTTCACGAGCATTAATTTCGATATCCGTTGCTTGACCCTGCGCGCCGCCTGAAGGCTGATGAATCATAACGCGAGCATTAGCAAGTGAGTAGCGCTTGCCTTTTTGACCAGCGGCCAATAAGAATGAACCCATGCTATAAGCACCGCCCATACAGATAGTAGATACTTCAGGTTTGATGAAGTTCATGGTATCGAAAATAGCCAAGCCAGCGCTTACTGAGCCACCTGGTGAATTGATATATAAATGGATATCTTTGTCAGGATTTTCAGCTTCTAAGAATAATAACTGGGCGACGATAAGGTTAGCCATGTTGTCTTCGACCTGACCGGTCAAAAAGATAACACGCTCACGTAATAGGCGTGAAAAAATATCAAACGAGCGTTCACCGCGTGAGGACTGTTCAACCACCATAGGTACTAAAGCCGCTTGTGTGGTCTGTACTTCTTTGTGCGCACTCATCAGCATATCAAAATGCGGGTTGGCAGTGATGCGATCATAATCTGTCATAGAAAAGTCCTATCGATAAATGTATAAAATAAAAATGGATTGAATGATTTTATTGTCTAGTAGTTTTTGACTAATGGGTTGTTTATAAGGGGGCTGCGCTCACTATTCAAGCCTATAAAACGGGTTTGTGCATAAAATAGCTGAAAAAGTGACCCTCCGATATGTCTAGGACTCATTGATTATATTAAAACTTATACTAAAAATACGTCTAGAAATAGACAAATACTATCTTATCTATTATCAAGTCGTACAGATATTGATACAAATAGCGTAAATCATGTCTAACCTGACTTTTTAACATAGAATACCTGATTAATAGCCCTACAATCCACCTATCTTACTGACTAAGTCTGCAAATAGTTATGTGTTTAGTATTTTTGCTTATCTAACATCATCATAAAATATTGCGCTAACAATAACGCTAAAAAATGCACTGTTATGGACAAAATGTACTATTTTGGTGCAAGTATCTGCTAATTTTATAAATGACTGAAGCTCAAAAAACGTTTAGGAAATAGCTGGAAATATATGATTGTTTTTATCATATAAGTTAAATAGAAAAAGCACAGACAAATCAAAGTTTTGAGCCGATAAGGTTTCTTATTTGGTTATCTGCTATCAAGAGTTGGCATAATGCTTGTATCAATAAAAACATTGACGCTTTGATTTATCATGGTGCGCTGGGCGCGATAAATGATGTACGCTGTATTCCTCCGTTACTATTCTGACATTGCTGTAGCGAATGAACTGTAGTTAACGATTGGCAATAGTGTTTTTAACGCATAGCAAATGATAGTTGTCACATAAAATACTGAAAAATATTTAATTGGTAAATGAGTATATAAAATGAGTTGGGCCTCTTCTTTAGCATTAAGCTTTGACACTGTTAACAGTATAAGTACGGCCAAAGAGGGTACGGCTGATAACTCAAAAACGCGGCTTTATCATCGTAAGCATACAGGTGCCTTGATGGTACAGCGTGCTCTATATCCTGAGCCAAGCGTGCAGCAGGGTATTTGTCACATACTTATATTATACCCGCCAGCAGGTATCGCAGGCGGCGATACGCTAACCATAGACCTAAGTTTGGATAGTGGTAGCCACGCTGTTATCACCACACCAGGGGCAGGTAAGTGGTACGGCAAAGACAGTGTCAGCCAAAAACATAAAGCTCCGTTGGGCAGCGATGTTGCTCACCAAAGTATGGGTCAAAATGAAATAGCTGCCTATGCAAGCCAACATGTACAGGCCAAACTCGCAGCACATACCCGTTTAGAATGGCTACCGCAAGAGAGTATCATTTATAACGAAGCCAATATGCATGCAGTGAGCCGCTTTGATTTGACGGATTCATCTAGTCTACTGACATGGGAGATTAGCGTCTTTGGGCGGCAAGCTTACGACGAGCAGTTTTTGCAAGGGCGTTATCATACTGGATTGAATATCTACCGAGATGGTAAGGTTATCGTTGCTGAGCGAGTGGCGCAGGCAGCACAAAATCGCTGGTTCACCTCAAATTTAGGATTAGCGAACCAGCATATTTATGGATCGTTTTGGGCAGTACCCAGCTTAAGCGATGTCCATGACAATCTTGCACTCTCCGCATCGCAAACCACGCAATCGACCGAAACGGCCCAAGCAACTATCAAGCAATCATTAACTCGCTATCTAGATAACACCATAGCAGCATTGCGCCAAGTCATTGCTCAAGCACAATTGCCTGTCTATTGCACTCATAATTGCCAAGCGATCAATATCCGCTACATCGGCTCAGATGTACGCGGCTGTTTTGAAGCGTTTTATCAGCTGAGAGAGGTCTTACGCGAATATTGGTGGCAACTTGAGCCTTGTCGTCCACGTATTTGGGACACCTAATACAACCACTTTGAATAATGAAACTAAGATATATTGCGACTATTTTTAATCGATATCAAATGCTTTGAAAACCTCTAATCTGCTATAAATATAATGATAAGTACAATAAGGAATTGTCATGCACCTGACCCCAACAGAAAAAGACAAACTCATGCTATTTACGGCTGGTATGGTGGCTGAGCGCCGCAAAAATCGCGGTGTTAAGCTTAATTATCCCGAAGCCATCGCTTATATCAGTATGCTGCTAATGGAAGGTGCACGAGATGGTAAAAGAGTCGCCGAACTAATGAGTGAGGGTGCTACGTATTTGTCTGCTGATGATGTCATGGAAGGTGTCGCAGAGATGGTAGATGAAGTGCAAATCGAGGCGACCTTTCCTGATGGCACCAAACTGGTCACGGTACACAATCCCATCGTGTAACGCTGTATACCATTGTTATAGCACTGAAATGCTCACTATAAAATAAGGCGGCTACCATGCAAGCAGGCGAATACCATATCCAAGATGGCGATATTATCTTAAACCAAGGGCGACAGGTACAGACCATCAGTGTCAGTAATACTGGTGATAGACCTATCCAAATTGGCTCGCATTATCACTTTTATGAAGTCAATGATGCCTTGAGTTTTGAGAGAGAGCAGACTCGGGGTTTTCGTCTCAATATTATTTCTGGGACCGCTGTACGTTTTGAGCCTGGCCAATCGCGGGAAGTCGAATTGGTAGCATATGCTGGTAAGCAAGATGTATATGGTTTTGCGGGACGCGTTATGGGCGCAGCTCATCCAGACAAAACATCAGAGAGCGTCACTGATAAAAAGGCAACCACTACTTCGCAAAAGCGAGTCAGTCGTCGTATTTATGCTGAGCATTTTGGCCCTACAACAGGCGATAAAGTCCGTCTTGCTGATACCGAGCTTTGGCTACAGGTTGAAGCAGATTTAACCAGTCATAAAGATATTGCTGTTAATCAAGCAGATACGTCGCAAAATGTTGGAAGTAGCAGAGAATCCGTCGAAATCAAAGGTGAAGAAGTCAAATTTGGCGGTGGTAAAGTCATCCGTGATGGTATGGGACAAGGACAATTACTAGGCGCGGAAGTTGCTGATACAGTTATTACAAATGCATTAGTCGTTGACTATACAGGCATCTATAAAGCGGATATCGGTATCAAAGATGGTCGTATCAGTGCCATTGGCAAAGCGGGCAATCCTGATATCCAGCCTGCCATCGATATTCCTATTGGCGGTGCTACCGAAATCATCTCTGGCGAAGGCAAAATCCTGACAGCAGGTGGCGTCGATAGTCATATTCATTTTATCGCGCCCCAGCAGTGTGAGACGGCGCTTATGTCAGGGGTAACTACGATGCTGGGCGGCGGCACAGGGCCAGCTCAAGGTACGCTCGCTACTACTTGTACACCAGGGGCGTATCATATTTCCTCAATGCTAAAGTCTACTGATAGCATCCCTATGAATATTGGACTACTGGGTAAAGGTAATGTAAGTGTACCAGAGCCCATTGCTGAACAAATCGAAGCAGGTGCCGTGGGGCTAAAGCTACATGAAGATTGGGGTACAACGCCGCAAGCTATTGATAACTGTTTGAGTGTCGCTGACGATTATGATGTGCAAGTGGCCATTCATACCGATACTTTAAATGAAAGCGGCTATCTCGAAAGTACGCTCGCTGCTTTTAAAGACCGCTGTATCCATACTTTTCATACTGAAGGGGCAGGCGGTGGCCATGCGCCCGATATTCTAAAGGCTATTGGAGAGTCGCATGTTTTGCCATCTTCGACTAACCCAACGCGCCCATACACTGTAAATACCATTGATGAGCATCTCGATATGCTGATGGTTTGTCATCACCTGAGTCCTGCTATTGCTGAAGACGTGGCCTTTGCTGAAAGCCGTATTCGTCAAGAAACCATCGCTGCAGAAGATATCTTGCATGATTTGGGCGCAATTTCGATGATGAGTAGTGATTCGCAAGCGATGGGACGGGTGGGTGAAGTGGTCATTCGTACTTGGCAAACCGCGCACAAAATGAAAGTGCAACGTGGCCATCTAGCACCAGATGCAACAGCGACCATTGAAGATGAGCAACAGTACATCACTTTGACAGACTATGACCAAAGCGCGGACAACGATAACTTCCGTATCAAACGTTATATCGCAAAATATACAATAAACCCTGCGATTACTCACGGTATTAGCGATATGGTCGGCTCAATCGAAGTGGGAAAATGGGCAGATATGGTGCTATGGTCGCCCAAGTTTTTCGGGGTAAAACCTGAGTGCATCATCAAAGGCGGGCTTATCGCTGCGGTACCGATGGGCGATATTAATGCCTCTATTCCCACACCTCAGCCTGTGCATTATCGTCCTATGTTTGCTACATATCCAAAATCAGTCGCCCAAACTAGCATTACCTTTATGTCGCAAGCGGCGATCGACAAACAAGTAGATAAACAGCTTGGATTGACCAAAGTCATTCAGCCAGTACACGGTATCCGTAAAATTCGTAAAAGCGATATGCGCTTTAACAGCTACTGTCCAGATATGGACATCAATCCTGAGACCTATGAAGTACGCGCTGATGGTAAAACACTCACCTGTGAGCCAGCTGATGTACTACCTATGGCACAGCGTTATTTTCTATTTTAGAGCTTATGATGCACGTTTATAGGAGCTCTAGGACAGTGATCCATAAACCATGTATGCCAATAGTCAGTTGGTTTCTTGAATGAGATCGTATCTTTATTCCCAACATTTTTACCATCACTACTATTGACAATAGTTTGAGCAACAACAGCCAGAGAACAATAATGAAAATATTTAATACCCGTTTAAGTACGCTTAGCGATATCCAAAAAGCACAATTGGCAGAACAGTATCAAGCCGAAGATTACCTGCTATTAGATTTTGATACTCGTCAGCATTCCCGCTTTAGAGCCATTACTGTTTCAGGCGAGGCGGTTGGTGTTGACTTGCCTCGTACAGGCGTCTTAAAAGGAGATGATGTCCTTATCAATGCGTCAGGTGAGCTGATGCAAGTGATCGCTAAGCCACAAGCTGTGACCAAAGTGACTGCTGACAATGACTTTCTACTAATGAAAGGCGCTTATCATTTGGGCAATCGTCATGTGCCATTGATGTTTGACCACAGTTTTGATCAGGGTAATAGAGGCTATGCGCTATATTTTGAAAACGATCATGTGCTGGCACAAATGTTAGAAAATCTTGGCTTACATATCGAGTCTACCTCAGTGCCATTTGAGCCTGAAACCGGCGCTTATCAAACGGGCCAAGGGCATGCGCATGGCCACTCTCACTCCCATGCACATTCGCATAGTGACTCTCATAGTCATAAGGAAAGCCATGACCATAGCCATGATGAAAGCCACAGCCACGGACATAGCCATAGTCATCATGATGCGCTTGTAGGTCGTTCGAATGATGGTTGATACCAGTGCTCAGCCTGCTCAATCTGCCCAACTTGGACAGCTACTGATGCTGGCATCGAGCAATTTGCCGATTGGTAGCTATACCTATTCGCAAGGTGTGGAGTCAGCGATTGAGTCAGGGGTTGTCTCTGATGAAGCCAGTACGCTTACATTTATGCAAGACTATTTAGCGCTTGCGGTTGCTGGCTACGAGCTGCCTGTATTAGGGCTAATAATGCGCGCGCTCAGCCAAGGTCATGAAGCGCTAGCAGCAAATTTAGCACATGATTATCACGCTGGCCTAGAGAGTAAAGAGTTTGTACTGGAGTCGCAGCAGCTAGCACAGGCGATGGTATCTTGGCTCAACGAAGTATTGAGTCTTGGCATACCGGCCGAAATACCTGAAGATGGATTTTTGCCGCTATTTGCTCATATTTCTCAGCATTGGCAGCTGCCATTAGCGCAGTCGATGACTACCTATGGATTTGCGCAACTAGAGAATATGGTGCTCGCCGCTGTCAAGACAGTGCCGCTAGGACAGATGGCAGGTCAGCGTATTCTGTGGCAATTACAAAGCGATTTGGGTGCTCAGGTTGATGCTCTAAGCGATGATGTACAGCATGTCTTTGATGCTCTAGTTATGTCGACAAACACGGCCAATACTGTAGGTAATAGTGAAGAGTCGGACTGTCAGCAGTTATGCCAAGACCTCTATGAATCGCTTAATATCTCTAATAACTTGCCCAATTTGGCTATTCTCTCGAGTATGCATGAGGAGCAATACAGTCGGTTGTTCCGCTCATAACTGTACCTTTATTTCTATTTATACTTATTAATATACACACTGTTTTAGGAAATTAATATGTCTCTAACTCCGCTCAAATCAAAAAATTCTCACGCTGCATTAGACGTACAGACTGATAGCGATAGCCAGAAACCGTCTTCTACTTTATCGTGCTTACGCCTTGGTATTGGTGGGCCAGTTGGTAGTGGTAAGACCGCTTTGACATTAAGACTATGCCAAAACCTGCGCGATACGATCAATATGGCAGTCGTGACCAATGACATCTATACCAAAGAAGATTCAGAGTTTTTGACCCGCAATGATGCCATGCCCGCTGAGCGTATCCGAGGCGTAGAGACGGGCGGCTGTCCGCATACGGCTATCCGCGAAGATGCTTCTATTAATCTGACTGCGATTGCTGAGCTACAAGCAACTTTTGAAGGGTTGGAGTTGATTATCATTGAGTCAGGTGGCGACAATCTAGCCGCGACGTTTAGCCCAGAGTTGTCTGATTTGACCTTGTACGTCATTGATGTCTCTGCAGGCGATAAGATACCTCGTAAAGGTGGCCCAGGCATTACCAAGTCTGATTTGTTGATTATCAATAAAACCGACCTTGCACCAATGGTTGGTGCTTCGCTGGAAGTGATGGAACGCGATGCCAAAAAAATGCGTGGCGACAAACCTTTTGTCTTTAGCAACATGAAAACAGGTGATGGGCTAAATGAGATTATCGCCTTTATAAAAGAACATGGCATGCTTGCCTAAAGAGTAGATGAGCTTTTACCATTAAAATATAAAAAATAAGGAAAAACTGCATGACACAGTGTACAAAAGGTCTTCACACCGAAAACTCTCGCTTCTCACAAGCGCTCTCAGCTCATCATATCGTGTCTGGTTCGGCTGTGATGATGACATCACTAATGCTACCGTCATTGGCGCAGGCGCATTCAGGGCATATTCACTCGACTACCGCGCAAGCGCCATCGTTTCTAGGTACGTTGCAAGCAGGACTGATGCATCCAGTGACTGGCCTTGATCATCTGTTTTTGGCAGTAGGCATGGGCATGTTGTTTTATGGTCTACAAAAGCAGCGCTTAGGCATGATGTCGTTGACGGCAGGGTTGTCATTAGGCGCGATATTGGGCACGGCTGGCGTGCTGATTGGCGGTATGGCATTTGCTGCATCATCTGGGCTAATTGAAGTGGCAATATCACTGTCGGTGGTCGTATTGGCTATGGTCTTGATGAGCCAAAAAAGCAGACAAGAGGCATTCTCTGCGCAGACCCATACAGCACGCACGCCAAGTATTCAGCAGCTGTCATTGTTCGGTTTTGGTGGTTTGGCAGTGTTTCATGGCATGGCACACGCAATGGAAGTACCAGCGAATGTCGGTATGAGCGGTCAGCTAGGTTTTTATGTAGGGATGATGATCACGATGCTAGCGCTATATGCAGTTGGTACGCTGATTAGTCAGCAGTTGCAGCAACGCTTTAGTGATAGCTTGTGGTTACAGCGCGGGCTAGTGCTGCTAGGATTGAGCACCGTATTCGCACCTGTTTTGGTGTAAGACGCGCTTTATATTACAAGTACGATGTTTATAGATTCGACTTTTATAGGTTCGATGTTTGTAAAGTCGATAGTTGTGGCTGATTTTATCTAGTTAACGAAACCCATAAAAAATGCGCCCCCGATCAAAAGGTCGGGGGCGCATTTTAGTTTTGATAACCGACTACAGCATATCTAAAAAGACAGCTTGCCGTATCAATTACATTGCTTGCTGCTGTTGTTGCTGAGCAGCTAGCAAGTCTTGGTAGCTAACTTCTTTGTCAGTTACTTTACCTTGTGCGATCAAGTAATCTACTACTTGGTCTTCTAGTACTACAGACTCAATGTTAGCGCGCTGCTGCTTGTCATTGGTGTAGTACTCGATAACTTCTGCTGGATCTTCGTAGTTTTCAGCGGCTTCTTTGATGAAGGTTTCTACACGCTCTTGATCTACTTCTAGGCCTTTAGTATCGATAACACGGGCAACGATGATGCCAAGACGGGCAGCACGTAGCGCTTGCTCTTCAAATAGCTCATTTGGCAGCATGTCTTTATCGAAGCTATCAGCATTTGCGCCGAACTGCTGAGAAAAACGTTGCATCATCATGTTGCGTTGACGCTCGATTTCTTGCTCTAGCATAGCGTTTGGTACATCAAACTCGTTCTTTTCTAATAATGCGTCAAAAGTCGCTTGCTTAACTTGGCTACGCGCAGCGTTTTTGATTTCGCGTTCCATGTTTTTGCGTACGTCTTCTTTCAACTTCTCAACGCCGCCTTCTTTTACGCCGAATAGCTCAAGGAACTCTTCGTTGATTTCAGGTAGCTTAGATTTTTCAACCAATTTTACGTTGATTTTGAACTGAGCTTCTTTACCAGCTAGGTTTTCAGCTTGGTAATCTTCTGGGAAAGTTACGTCGATAGTTTTTTCTTCGCCAGCTTTCATGCCTTTGATACCAGCTTCAAAACCTGGAATCATTTGGTTGCTACCGATAACTAGTTTAAAGTCTTCAGCAGAGCCGCCTTCGAATTTTTCGCCGTCGATAGAACCTTCAAAGTCAAAAGTCACTTGGTTGTCTTTCGCAGCCATGCCCTTTTTCTCAACGAATTCTTCACGTTGCTTTTGTAGGTTTTCGATCATGGTGTCAACGTCTTCTTCACTCACTTGTGCAGTGTGACGCTCAACTTCGATCTCATCGATACCTTGTACGTCAACTTCTGGGAAGATTTCAACAGTGGCTTGATATACCAAGAAATCGTCTTCAAGTTTTACGTCGTCGATGTTAGGCATGCCAACAGCGCGGATGTCTTCAGATTTGATCGCTTCAAACACAGTATCACGGATCACATCGTTGATAACTTCTTGTTGAATGCCAGCACCGTACTGAGAGCGGATGTGTGACATAGGGACGTTACCTTTACGGAAACCGTCAATCTTGGCAGTTTTCGCAACTTGGCGAATACGGCCTTCAACTTTGTTTTGAATTTTTTCAACGGGCACTTTAACCGTTAGCTGGGTTTCTTTATTAGATAGCTTGTTGGTTGTGACTTGTAAATCTGTAGCCATGTTAATTACACCTTTAGGATTAAGTAGTACGTTTGATTAATGAAATAGTACTTAGGGTTAAATTGTAATAGGCAGACCGCGCCTCAAATTACGGGCATGTACGACGGGCTGCCGTTGAAATAAATAGGGGATAGCGATAGCGCACAACGTCAAATTCAGTGCCAGTAGCAATCGCCGCTGATACTAAAAGGTGAACCTGCTGAGGTTGTCCATGCTATCAAATATCGATAATAAACCGTTAATGCACCGCATAATAACGCTTTTTGGTGAATTATACAGCCAAATAACGGATTTCAACAAAATTTTAAAAGTAGAACAGTATAATCTATCTGTTTATTAAAGTAAAAATTATCTCTTTGATGGCATGTTTCCTTATGTTGCTTGCTCTTGTATGGCTTAATTTTATATAAAAAATCAGTCATATTCGTATTCAATAAATGAGATAACAGATAAGAAACAGCGATAAGGTTGCAAGCGCATTATGAGTATCAAGTGCGCTTATAGATAGAATAGCTATAAGGTACTTATAAAGGTAGCTGCGCCAATAGCTGCTGAATGGCCTTACCACGATGACTGATGCTGTTTTTATCAGCAGCGTTCAGACTAGCCGCACTGGCTTGCAAGTCAGGTAACCAAAACAATGGATCATAGCCAAAACCGCCGTCACCATGTGGCGTATCCAAGATTTCGCCATGCCATAATCCTTGGGCGACAATCGGTAACGGATCATCAGCATGACGTACCATTGCCAGTACGCAAACGAACATACCTTTGATCGGAGCATCTGGACTCGCTGCGCGGATAGGTTGCAAGTCAGCGACGAGCTTGGCATTATTTTTACTATCGTTGCCGTGCTCACCAGCGTAGCGAGCAGAGTAGATACCTGGCGCATTACCTAGTGCAGGCACGCACAGTCCTGAATCATCAGCGATAGCAGGCAGTCCACTGAGACGGCTCGCATGACGGGCTTTGATAATGGCGTTTTCTACAAAGCTTAGACCATCCTCGATGGCGTCTTCAATATCAAGCTGACCTTGCGGGACAATCGTCACGTCCAAGTTCGCTTCGGCAAATAGCCGTTTAAACTCAGCCAATTTGCCTTTATTGTTACTGGCCAGTACCCATTGGTTGCCAGATGTCGGAAGGGTAGCAGTTAACGAGTTATCAGTGGTGCTCATAGAGTCAGTCCGTTATATGAAAATGATGAAAAATTATTATTCGAGTGGGCTTTATTTATCTTCTACAGTACTAATCGATAAATTATTTGTCGATTGAAGTAGTTATGCTAATAATGATAACGCATGAGTTTGGAGTGAGCGCAGCTACCGCTTAATAAATAACCAATCGCTATACAGATTGTACGGGCTATAACATTTGGTAACTGATATTATTGGTCATTATTGCTATAATAGATACCAAGCTACAGTGAATTATATCTTATAGCTTGTGAATATTAAGTTAATAAAAGTCTATAAAGTCAGACACTTGGCTTTTAAGCAAAGAATAATAGCAATAAGTAACTGCTAGGTTAATTTTGGATTCATAATGATACGTGATATTGTATTGAGCAGTACCGTGTATCAAGCGATAAAGTTCATTTCAAACAATAAACTCAGCCAATTTAGTCCGCTATTTTATAGTGTTTTTTGCGGTGTAAAAATAGCGTAAAATTCAGTTTCTATAAGCAAGTTTTTATAAACTAACGGCTAAACAGCAAGGATAAAATAATTATGTCAAACATTACTTTACCAGACCTACCATATGCAAAAGACGCACTAGAGCCACATATCAGTGCCGAAACGCTAGAGTATCATCATGACAAGCATCATGCTGCTTATGTAAACAAGCTAAAAGACATGTTGCCAGGTTCTGGTCTAGAAGACAAAACATTGCCAGAAATCATCGTAGCGACTGCTAAAGATGACAGCAAGCAAGGTATGTTCAACCAAGCAGCTCAAGTATGGAACCACACGTTCTACTGGAACTGCATGACGCCAACGAACGGCGGCGGCGAACCTACTGGCGATCTAAAAGCAAAAATCGAAGAAGATTTCGGTAGCTACGATAAATTCCGTGAAGAGTTCAAAAACGCAGCATTGACTCAGTTTGGTTCGGGTTGGGCATGGCTAGTCGCTGATAAAGTCGGTGGCAAACTGTCAATCGCTAAAACAGCTAACGCTGACACCCCACTTGCACATGACCAAGTAGCGGTATTGACTTGTGATGTATGGGAACACGCGTACTATGTAGATTACCGTAACCGTCGTCCTGACTATGTTGATACGTTCCTAGACAAGCTAGTGAACTGGGACTACGCAAATGCAAAATATAAAGGTCAAGATGCTGGCGTTGAAGAGTAATCTTTAACGACTAAGTATTTGATTGAAAAAAGGGACACCGCGAGGTGTCCTTTTTTTGTGTAATAACTTTCTATATAGCTTTCTATTTCGATATTTGATTAAAACATATTTTTGATAGAGCATCGCTATTAGGCGATACCACCGTTTGCGCCGATATTTTGTCCAGTAACCCAAGCCGCTTCTTCACTGACCAAAAACGCCACTACACGAGCGATATCGACTGGTTCACCGATACGGTTAAACGGTGACATGCTAGCAAGTCTCTCTACCGTGTCATCTGCTTTTCCTTCATGGAACAGCTCTGTATCGGTAGGGCCGGGTGACACTGCATTGACCGTAATTCCTCGCGCGCCAACTTCTTTAGAGAAGATTCTGGTTAGCTGATCTACCGCACCTTTGGTCGCGCAATAGGTGCCATAAGTGGGGAGCATCATGCGAGTGGTCGTGCTTGAGAGATTGACGATACGGCCACCATCATTAAGTTTAGTCGCTGCCTCACGCAATGTATTAAACGTGCCTTTTACATTGATAGCAAATATACGGTCAAAATCTTCATCGGTCGTCTCTGCGATAGGCTTGCAGATAATCACACCTGCGCTATTTACCAAGATATCTGGCTTACCAAACGCATCAATAGTGGCATCAAACATCGCTTCGACTTGCTTGGCATTACTGACATCTGCTTGCACGGCGATGGCTTCACCGCCCGCCGATTTGATTTGGCTTACGATATCATTGGCTGCTGCGTCATCATTTGCATAGTTAATAATTGTTTTGGCACCTGCTGCCGCAAGTAATATAGCTATCTGTGCACCGATGCCTTTTGATGAACCAGTTACAATCGCGACTTTATTATTTAGTGTTGTCATGGGTACTAGCCTTTTTGGTTTGATTAATTATTTATATTATTGTCTAAAGCTTTTTCATCCAGCTTTCTTAGGATAAATTTACCTTGCTCTGCTACGTTAGCAGATTTGTCAGCTGCAAATTTTTCTGCAAAAATTCTAGATTGAATGCCTAGTTTCTCAATATTTCTTATAAGAAATTCTGCTGAAACTTGTCTTACAATAGGAGAGCGATCAGTAGCTGCTCTATTTAATAGTTCCAGAAAAGGCGGTTGCACGTCAATTTTCCTTTCAGCAATAATGGGTATCAGCTTTCTTTTACCATATGCTTTATCAATCCATTGCCATTCTCGTCCTTTAACCCACGTCATACGACTTTCAAATAGGCTGCGATACGCTTTTGATCTAACGTAAGGTTGGACAGCATCGCTAGCAACTTCGTCGAGATAGTTATCGAGAATATCTGTACGACCAATTTGTGAAAGTAACGATGGCATTGGTCCTGATGTAGAGGATATTAAATGAGATTTAAGCAGTAGGGCCATTTCCTCTGTGGCAATCATATCTAAAAACATTTGATTGTCAGCTTCTTCAATTTTGCCCCACGAATGCCAATTAAGTAGAAGCATGCACAGTACTTCAGCAACGTATTCAGGTTTCGTACTTCTGAGCAATGACGGAAGTATCTTAATTGCAGCTTTACGAACTTGTGGTACCCAGTCATTTAACCTGCGCACAACTAAAGCAAAAAAGAAAGCATTTGGTGCGCCACCTGATAGCGCGAGTAAACTCTTTTCTCGCTTATATCCATCTCCATTAACGATACCTAACCAAGTTAATTTCACGTTTGGTTTAAACCAAAGCTGCCATTTTGAACGAGTAGCAAAGTGCAAATTGGTATCAAGTTCGCTACGAATGAGCCGCTCCCAATAATCTAAATTTATCAACTTCAGATTTGAAGTTACTTGAATCAGTGAGGACATATCTCCTCTATAATCGTTGCTAGAATCGATCGAGCGAGTGAACTGCTTGATAGCTGATACGATGTCGTTCGTTGTTTCTTGATACTTTTGCATGATTGGTTACTCTCTTAGTTACAACACCTCAAACTCAAACTTACTCAACGCTTCACGTAACATAGCAATATTATAATAAGCATGTGCTTTGGTGGTGTTTTGAAAGAAGATATAGAGCGTATCAAAGTGCTGACGCTGATTAGCAATCGCTTGTGCCCAGTCCTGCATCTCAGCTTCACTATAGCGATAGTCATGACGATCAGCCGCACTCATCGCATCCCACCAATTTAGATTATTACCGTGCATCCGAAGATAGCCAGTGCGTTCAGTGAATATCAATCGTGACGGCGGTAATCCGCTAACCTTGGGATAATCGACGCTACACCAAATGAGACCTTGCTGCTGAAAGCTATCGACCACTTGCGGCGTGTGCCAGCCGTTATGACGAAACTCAATGGCGAGTGGATAGTCTTGAAACCAACTGACGAGATTAGCCAGGTAGAGACGATGCTCACGGGTACGGTCAAAGCCGTGTGGGAACTGGAGTAATAATGGCGCTAAAGCATTTGCTTCGATAAGTGGAGATAAGGCATTTAGAAATGCTTGTGCGTGCTCAGCAGTGCCTTTACGTGCATGAGTAAAGTCTTGGTGCAGTTTGACGGCGAACTTCAACTGACTGTCCGCCTGTACATAAGCTTTATCAACCATCCCAGCAAAGGCTTTCTGTCCGATGGGCGCATAGAATGTACTATTGATTTCTACTGCGCCGTATTGCTTGGCGTATTCACGTAAGAAATCGGTTTTTTTGGTGCCGGTGGGATACAGTGTGCCGAGCAAATCGGTATCGCTATAGCCACCAGTGCCGAGGTAAATGCGCGGGGTAGGGGAACTGTCCATGTTGACCACTCACTGCCGTTTTGGGTAATGGAATTTACTACGATATCTGCTTTCGACTGCTATTTGACAAGCTACTTTTTGCGCGACCAGAGCCATTCAATCAGTGCCAGTAGTGCATCGCTATCTGTGCCAATGGCATCTTCATTGTCGCTAAGCTCACGACTATGTAGTTCATGAGAAATGGCTGCACGTCCGTCATTAAACAGTGATTGCGCATAGCTGGTCGCGTCATCGACACCCATTAGTTTTACATAGGTAGATTTGTCTAGTTTTTCATCGCTACCTGCAGGCTTACCAAGTGTATCAGTCGTCATTGTGACATCTAGTACATCATCTTGGACTTGAAACGCCAGACCGATATATTGCGCGCACTCTTGCAATGCCATGCGCTGTGGGGCCGTCGCACCAGCACAGACGCCGCCCATGAGCATTGCCGCTTCAATCAACGCCCCTGTCTTATCACGGTGGATAGCTTCTAAATCATCCTGCGCGATATTGGTACTGGCTTCGGCATTGAGGTCTAGCATTTGACCTGACACCATCCGTCTGGCGCGCGGCGCAAATATTGCCATAAGCTGACTTGCGATATTTGCATTGAATGGCGCAAAAGTTGGCATCTCCGCGGTCAATACTTCAAACGCTAGTGTCTGCAATACATCTCCTGCCAGCAGAGCCGTCGCTTCGTCAAAGGCGATATGAGCCGTCGGCTGACCACGGCGCAGCTCATCATCATCCATACAGGGCAAATCATCATGTACCAACGAATAGGTATGTAGTAGCTCTACTGCCAATGCAGCACGGCGCGACATATCGTAGTCTGAGTCGTTTTCTAGTAGTGTGTCTAAATCAGCATCGAGAGTGTCGATATCATCATTATGTTCATCTGTACGTTCATTATTACTGCTATTAATGCTGGCAAAAGCGCTAGCAACCATCAGTGGACGTACCAGTTTGCCTTGACCCGTCATCACATAACGGCAGGCATCTACCAGTGGGCTAGGGAGCTTGGCATAAGCAAACAAGACCTCGATATCTTGCGCCAATTGCTCGCGTACAGCACCATGAAACTGCTCAGTGCTTTGAAAAGAGACAACGTTAGAAGGGATGAAGCCAGTAGAGGTAGTGCTAGAAGTAAGGGAAACAGTCATAATCCAACCATTTATCAGGGATACAGTAAAACTTATTAGGGATAAGATAAAAACGCTATTAGTGTAGCATGATCAGTCATATCGCTTATGTGACACACGGTATCAATTGATTGTTTTTTGCATTTTTCTACCGAAGTCTATTCGAAAATAGAGCAATCTTAGCTGCAATATAACGACAAGATTTCGTTACCGATGGATGATGTCACTCTCTGGTTGAATATGTTCTGATAAAAGAGCAAGCTAGGCTGGCACGTTAATTTTATTATAGTAGAAAAGTGGTACTGAATGCTGACACTGAATAGCTAGCACTGACCAAGTAGCATTTATTAAGTAGCGCTAACGGACTGCCATTCAGAAATGGCATGCATGAAGTCAGCAACACGAAATAAATCTAAATTAACAATTCAGTATACATTTATTCACTAAAACACTTTTAGCGTAAGGTAAATGCCTGCAAGTGATTTAAGAGTGACTTGCGAGTATGGTATTAGCTTGTGACAGTTAGGGGCATAATCCCCTACACTAATTGACGTGAAAATGGTCTGATGGTGACCCTACTGGGTTTTTTCTCAGGATGTTCAATCGTCGATACCGAGTGTTAGACCAAGTCTCAGTCAATATTTTGAACATCAGTACCTGCAACAGCAGTATATAAATGAAGCGTCATATGATGTCATGCAAGAGACGCAAAATACGTGCATCATGATGAACGCTGGATAATAAAGACATCTTCACTTGTGAGCTGGTTATATGTTTGTCTTTATAACATGACAAGCGCA
The DNA here is from genome assembly GCF_038155145.1 of Psychrobacter proteolyticus. Taxonomy (GTDB): domain Bacteria; phylum Pseudomonadota; class Gammaproteobacteria; order Pseudomonadales; family Moraxellaceae; genus Psychrobacter; species Psychrobacter proteolyticus_B. The sequence continues at coordinate 45,731 of NZ_JBAKAY010000010.1, read as the reverse complement.
CAGTGCTATTACCCATTTTACTAACAGTAACTGGCTATTTATTTTAATTCAAAACGTAGCTTTCGTTATATAGAAAGGAGTTTCAAATGGTATACCAAGGAAATCGCATCACGGTGACAATGCTAGAGGATGGCATCGCCAACATGCAGTACAACGCCGAAAATGAGAGCGTGAACAAATTTGATGCCGAAACCAACAAACAGTTTGGTGAAGCAGTTAGTGCGTTAGAAAAAGCCGACAACGTAAAAGGTCTTATCGTTACTTCAGCCAAAGGCGTGTTTATCGCTGGTGCTGATATCACAGAATTCGTCGGTTCTTTCAAAAAATCAGAAAGCGAGATCAAAGATTGGGTCGTTCATGTTAATGACGCTTTCAATCGTTTTGAAGACCTGCCATTCCCGAAAGTTGCGGCTATCAATGGCGCGGCAATGGGCGGCGGTTGTGAAATGACTTTGGTTTGTGAATACCGTGTCATGAGTGACAAAGCGATCATCGGTTTGCCAGAAACTCAGCTAGGTATCTTCCCAGGTTTCGGCGGTACAGTTCGTAGTACGCGTATCATCGGTATCGATAACGCACTTGAGCTGATCGCGACTGGTAGCCCAAAGAAAGCATTGGCAGCATTGAAGCTAGGCTTGGTTGATGCGACTGTACCTGCTGACGACTTGCAAGATGCCGCAATTGACCTAGTCAAAAAATGTATCTCAGGTGAGCTTGATTGGAAAGCAAAACGTGAAGAAAAACTGGCTCCAGTTAAGCTAAACCAGCTTGAGCAAGCAATGGCATTCAACAGTGCCAAAGGTGCTATTTTTGCTAAAGCCAATCCTAAGCAATACCCAGCACCAGCGCTAGCAATCGAAGCTATTGAAAAACACGTTAACCTACCACGTGACAAAGCAATCGAAGTAGAAGCGGCTGGTTTTGCTAAAGCGGCTAAAACCCCACAAGCAGAGAGCTTGGTTGGTCTATTCTTAAATGATCAGCTAGTCAAAAAACTGGCCAAAAAACACAGCAAGCAAGCACACGACATCAGCGAAGCCGCTGTACTAGGCGCTGGTATCATGGGTGGCGGTATTGCTTATCAAGCAGCCAGCAAAGGCTTGCCAATCATCATGAAAGATATCAAGTCTGAGCAATTAGACCTTGGTATGGGTGAAGCGAGCAAATTGCTTGGCAAAATGGTAGAACGCGGCAAGATGACCCCAGCAAAAATGGGTGAAACGTTAAGCCGTATCCGTCCTACTTTGAACTATGGTGATTTTGCTGAGACTGATATCGTTATCGAAGCGGTCGTAGAAAATCCAAACGTGAAGCGTGCGGTACTAAAAGAAGTAGAAGGTCTAGTAAAAGACGACTGTATCCTAGCGTCAAACACCTCGACTATCTCTATTACGTTCCTAGCAGAAGCGCTTGAGCGTCCAGAAAACTTCGTTGGTATGCATTTCTTTAACCCAGTACATCGTATGCCATTGGTCGAAGTTATCCGCGGTGAGAAATCATCTGAAGAAGCTATCGCGACTACGGTTGCCCTCGCTTCTAAAATGGGTAAAGTGCCAGTAGTAGTTAACGACTGCCCGGGTTTCTTGGTAAACCGTGTATTGTTCCCGTACTTTGGCGCGTTTGACTTGCTACTTAAGCAAGGTGCTGACTTTGCTCATGTCGATAAAGTTATGGAAAAATTCGGCTGGCCAATGGGCCCTGCATACCTAATCGACGTGGTCGGTCTAGATACAGGTGTACATGGCGCAGCAGTGATGGCTGATGGTTTCCCTGATCGCATGAAGCCTGATTATAAAGGTGCTATCCAGCATCTATATGACAATGAGCGTCTAGGTCAGAAAAACGGTATCGGTTTCTATAAGTACGAAATGGACAAGCGCGGCAAGCCAAAGAAAGTTGCTGATGAAGCCACTTACGAGTTGCTAAAAGCCACGACTGACAGCGAAAAGCAAACGTTTGACGATCAAGCAATCATTGATCGCACTATGATTGCCTTCTGCAACGAAACCGTTCGCTGCCTAGAAGACAACATCGTAAGCACACCAAGCGAGGCCGACATGGCGATGATTATGGGCGTAGGTTTCCCTCCATTCCGTGGTGGCCCATGCCGTTATGTCGACCAAATGGGTCTAGATAACTACTTGGCACTATGTGAAAAATACGCACATCTTGGCAAAGCTTATGAAGCGCCACAAAAGATTCGCGACATGGCAGCCGCAGGCGAGACTTTTTACGCAACAGCGTAATAGTCAGTCATTACTAGGATGAAGTGCAGTACGTTTGCTATTTTGCATGAAAGCAATTGAGACATGAATCGTCTCCAATAGCGAACGTACGATTATAGTTGGTTCAGTTTAATGCTAGTACGAGTAAATCAAGCGCAAATGTACCTATTGTACTTTGAGCGGGATTGACAAGGTAATAGTCGTAAATTGGGCTGACTACACTGACAATAAAAATTGAAAAGGAATATGGTATGACAACTTTAAGTCCAAAAGATGTGGTCATCGTAGATGGCGTGCGCTCGGCAATGGGCAAAACCAAAAACGGTATGTTCCGTCATGTACGTGCTGACAGCATGTCAGCGGAACTAGTACGTGCGCTAGTAGAACGTAATGACTTTGATACCAATGATATCGAAGACATTATCTGGGGTTGTGTCAACCAGACGCTAGAGCAAGGCTTGAACATCGGTCGTAACATCGGTTTGCTAGCTGGTATCCCAAAGACTGCTGGTGGCCAAACGGTTAACCGTCTATGTGGTTCTTCTATGCAGGCGTTACATACTGCTGCTGCACAAATCATGACCAACCAAGGTGATGTATTCATCATCGGTGGTGTTGAGCACATGGGTCACGTAGGCATGATGCACGGTGTTGATTTGAACCCTGCTGCTTCTAAGCACTATGCAAAAGCGTCAAACATGATGGGCTTGACTGCTGAAATGCTAGGCCGTATGAACAACATCACGCGCGAAGAGCAAGACGCGTTTGGTCTTGAGTCACATCGCCGTGCATGGGCTGCAACCACTGAAGGTCGTTTTGACAATGAAATCATCGGTATCGAAGGTCATGATGCTGCTGGTCGTCTGCAACTATGTACGGTTGATGAAGTGATTCGTCCAGATGCAACGATGGAGCAAATGCAAAAGCTACGTCCAGCGTTTGATCCAAAAGGCGGTACAGTAACAGCGGCAACCTCATCTGCACTATCTGACGGTGCGTCAGCAATGCTAGTAATGAGCGCCCAAAAAGCCAAAGATCTAGGTCTAAAGCCACGTGCCCGTATCCGTAGTATGGCTGTGGCTGGTTGTGATGCCGCTATCATGGGTTATGGTCCTGTACCTGCTACCCAAAAAGCATTGAAGCGTGCTGGCATGAGCATCGATGACATGCAAACCATCGAGCTAAACGAAGCATTTGCTGCTCAAGGTCTATCAGTATTAAAAGGTCTGAACCTGTCTGACAAGCAAGACATCGTTAACATCAACGGTGGTGCCATTGCTCTAGGTCATCCACTAGGATGTTCAGGTGCTCGTATCACAGTGACATTGCTAAACGCGATGGAGCAGTCAGATACTGAAATCGGTCTAGCGACAATGTGTATTGGTCTTGGCCAAGGTATCGCTACTATTATTGAGCGTGTGTAATTATTGATTTATTGAGTTGATTCCAATAAAAACTCTGCACTCGTGCAGAGTTTTTTATTGAGATCAAAATCGATTAATTAGTTTTTAATTATATTATTATAATTTCTAGAGTGAATATGAAAAATTTATTGGGAATGGGATTATTATCTTTGGGTATACTTGTAGTAGCTGGATGTGCTACCACAAGCAGTAACTGTCAGCCAACGGACAGTATTTATATGAAAAATTATCAGCAAGCATTGGATAACGGTAATAGTGAAAGTACTGCGTCGCGAATGGCGAAATACAGCTGCCAAGCGCATAACTTAGGGAAATGGGCTGAAGGTAGCAAAGACTCTGGAAACACGCCAAAAGAGTAAGTTCTACTTGATGCCAACTGCACCAAATTAGACACACAAAAGCAAAATAGCGATAAACTTTCACATTTATGGTCTTAATCGCTATAAAAAAACCTTAGCTCTAAAAGCTAAGGTTTTTTTATAGCGATTATTTAAGTTTATCTTCATTGACGCACTGAACAAAGTATGACTAAATAAGAGTTGGTTCAACAATGATAATATTCATGATAAAACTAAAACGGATTTGAATTATAAACGTCAGTTGTACAAGGAGTGTACTATGTCTACTATAATTAATGATCGCACCTATCGAATTGCTCGCGAAAACACCCAAGCGATGATCGTTGATGTGCAAGAGCGTCTCACACCGCATATCTATGACCACGAAAATATCGTCAAAAAAACCGTCACCCTCATTAAAGGCCTACAAGCGCTCAATATTCCAATCATGCTCAATGAACAATATAAAAAAGGATTGGGCGATACGTTGCCGGAGATACGTGAAATATTGGAAGGGGATAATGGCAAGAGCTTTGAAAAAGTCACGTTTAGTGCCTGTGATAACAACGATTCATGGCACCATTTGGCGCAGCAGAACCGTAGTACCGTGTTGCTCTTTGGTGCTGAGGCACATGTCTGTATCATGCAGACAGCACTAGATTTATTGGACAATGGTATGCAGCCTGTCATTATTGGAGATGCGGTGGGTTCTCGTTTTCCTTATGATAAGAAGCAAGCAATTCGCCGTATTCGCCGTGCAGGTGGGGTAATCAGTACTGTCGAATCAATCTTGTTTGAACTGTGCCGTAGTAGCGAAGATCCTGCGTTCAAAACCATTATTAATTTGATTAAGTAGGTGGTTTAAGCTTTAGTTGCTTAAAGACTTGGATAAATGTCAATTTAACCATTTATCTTCTAATTTATAATAGATAGCGCTTGGTAAAATAAGCGCTATTTTTTTGATAACGGTAATAGTCTTTTAACCATTGCTAGATATCAAACTAACTATAATATCTTGAGCAATGAAACTTAAAATCGCCAGAACTTATAAGCATTAAAAAACCAATAATTAGAGAAAATCAGAGAAAAACAATGTCGCAAGCCAGCTCTATATCACTCACTCATTCCGAATCTACTTCACATATCGATATCGATGATGTCACTCATTTCTTATTAGAGTTAGATGCGCTCAAACGCGTGAATCGCCGAAGCTATGTGACACAGACTACTCGCAAAGAAAACTCTGCCGAACATTCTTGGCATTTAGCGATGGCCTGTTGGTCGATTGCTGAATTATTTGCGCTAGATGTCAATCATGAAAAATTGCTGAAGATGGCGTTGGTTCATGATTTAGGTGAGATTGATGCTGGAGATACGTTTTTATATGCCGATACGCGTACTGATGCACACGTCGAAGAGCGTGCAGGCATTGCCAGATTGCAACGTGAGCGAGGTAATGGCATTAGTGATTTGGGTGAGGTTTGGGAAGCGCAGGAAACAGGAAGTGGCAAAGAGAGCCAGTTGCTCAGAGTTGTTGATCGCTTATTGCCGTTTTTACTCAATCTAAATACCAATGGTAAAACGTGGATTGAGCTTGGTGTTACGCGCTCGCAGGTAGCGGGTGCGCATGCATTTATCAAAGACAGCTTTCCTCCTATTCATGATTGGCTCTCACATAATATTGAGTATGCAACTCAGCAAGGATGGCTGATTGATGCGTAAATCTGCATAAGTAGCAGGCATAAAAAAAGCCCAATTAAGCATGATGATTCATACTTAACTGGGCTGATATTTTGAGTGCTTTTATACAGGCGTGTTATTGAGCATTTGCCATTCCTAGCAATTGACCCATTTGCACGACGCCGTTGGCTTGCATACTATCTAGCCAGTCAGCCTTCGCTGCTTTTGGTAATACTACAATAGCCGTTGAGCCTAGATAGAAGCGTCCAAGCTCTTCGCCTGCAGCAAACTGCATATCGTGATCCGCTTCCTGTATATAATCCGTGCGGGTGATTTTGCCAGTGGCAACGGTTTCAATACCAGCGACGATCATAGCACCAACCATCACAACAGCTGCTTTGCCGTACTTGGTATCAAACATACAGACCAGACGCTCATTACGCGCAAACAAGTCTGGCACGTTAGCCGCCGTAGTATTGTTGACCGAAAACAATGTGCCAGGCACATAGCGAGTCTTGGTCAATGTGCCAGTAAATGGCATATGCACACGGTGATAGTTGCTAGGTGCTAAGTAGATAGTCGCAAAACTGCCATCAGCGAAATAACTGCCATCTTCACTATCAGCAAGTAATTGACCGACATCATAGTGACGACCTTTTGCCTGTAATAGTTTATGGTCTTCGATTTGTCCTAGCTGAGAGATAATACCGTCCGCAGGACTCACGATACCATTTGCAGTGGCGTCGATAGTACGAGCGTCTTCTTTTAACTCGCGGGTAAAAAAGTCATTAAAACTTTCATAAGCGTTGAGGCTTTGGCGTTCGTACTCGTCTAAGCTGATATTATAAGCTTTGGCGAAGCTACGGATAAAGGTGCGTTTGACATAAGGATGACGACTGGCGGCCAAACGTCCAGCGACTTTACTGAGCTTTTGCTGCGGCACAAGCTGTTGTAAGGTGGTAAATACATTCATAATAAGGCTACCAAAATAAGGTGTAATGTAATAGGGGCGTGTTGGAAATTCGACCATGGCACTGACAGTGGCTAAAATTGCGCCATACTACGTTGTAAATCTAGATAAGGCATGAGCATTATCGTCGTTTTACGCCTTGTCTGGAACAGTTTTAGCGATCCGCAGTACCTATTTGTGAATATCAAACACACCCTAATAATAGTTAAGTTAATGACGGTATTTTATCATGGACAGCATATTATTGTATGGCCATAATCTGTTAAGGAATTAGTAAATGAAAGCACTCATACAACGGGTGAAGCACGCTAGTGTGGTCGTCGATCAACAGTGTATCGGTGAGATTGGGCATGGGGTATTGGCATATATTGGCTTGGGGCACGAAGACGATTTTGCCGCTGCCCAGCGTATGATTGATAAAATATTGACCTATCGCATTTTTGAAAATGACGATGATCCGGCCAAATTTGGTAAACTGGATAAAAACGTTCAGCAGGTTGCTGGTGGGCTATTATTAGTTTCACAATTTACCTTGATGGCAAAAACAGACAAAGGGCGCCGACCAGACTTTGGTGGTGCGATGGCACCTGCTGTGGCGCAAGCGTTATTTGAACAACTGGTCGACTATGCCAAAACTAAGCACCCGAACGTGGCAACTGGTCAGTTTGGTGCTGATATGCAAGTGTCGAGCGTCAATGATGGGCCGCTCAATTTTTTACTAGAAATCTGATTTTAGAGTGTCATCAAGCTGTCATAATTAATCCGTTTAATAGGTAGAGACTGGTGAGTATATATCGCCTTTTTACATGCTAGATTTTGTCCTCTAACACCGAGAATGTCCTATGTATAATGAGCAAATTTTGATTGTTGAAGATGAGCCTGCGATTCGTGAAATGGTTGTCATGACGCTAGAGATGGCTGGGTTTGATAGCTTGCAAGCGGCTGACGTATCAGAGGCGCATCAGCAAGTGGTCGATCATAGACCGTCACTGATACTGTTAGATTGGATGTTGCCGGGTGACAAGAGCGGTGTGGATTTTTGTCGCATGCTCAAAAATGATGAGCTACTCTCTGAAATACCAGTCATTATGCTAACGGCAAAAAGTGAAGAAGACAGTAAGGTGCATGGTCTAGATGCAGGCGCAGATGATTATATGACCAAGCCTTTTTCGACTCGTGAGCTGATTTCTAGAATCAAAGCCGTACTACGCCGCAGTAGCGCGATGAGTAGCGACAAACCTATCGAAATTGGACAGTTAAGTTTAGATACCAAAAGTCAGCGTGTGACAGCTGCAGGTAAAATCGTTGATGTTGGGCCCACAGAATATCGCCTATTGGCATTTTTTATGAGTCACCCTGAGCGCGCCTATACACGAACGCAGCTACTCGATCAGGTATGGGGCGGCAATGTATATATCGAAGACCGAACCATCGATGTGCATATCAAACGTCTACGTAAATTACTGCGACCTTATGACTGTGATACATTGATACAGACAGTACGTGGAACAGGCTACCGATTTTCTAGCCTGATTGAGCCAAGTTAATCTTGTACAAATAATGCCGCAGCAATATTGAGGCAGCGGATAGTGGTAAGGATAAAAAATGGACAAGATAGCGCCAGCACAAAGTGAGCAATCAGCTCTACTAGAGCAAATATCTACTCAAAGTACAGCTGAGCAACTCAAAAAAATCGGCAGTGCACTACGAGCCTTGCGCGATGCAGTGATTTTGCTCAACAACAATGACGGCTTAGAGTGGTGGAATCAAGCGGCACAAGACTTATTACTGCTACAGCCAGAGGATAAAGGTCAGAACATCTTTGACTTTATTACTGTACCTGAGTTCCGCCAGTATTATGAAGGTACAACAATACCTAACGATGGCGTCCATATAGAATCATGGCGAGATCCTAGTCGCTACTTAAAGTGCGAATTGACCCCTTTTGGTGATGAAAAATTGCTGTTTGTATATGATGTGACCCGCTTGCGGCACTTAGAGCAAATGCGTCAAGATTTTGTGGCGAATGTCTCGCATGAGCTTAGGACACCATTGACTGTGATGATGGGCTACCTAGAAAATTTCTCCGATCAGCCAGATATGCCGCCGCAATGGCGTCGCGGTTTTGAGCTGATGACCCAGCAAACAGCCCGTATGAACAGAATCGTGAATGATTTATTGCTACTGTCTAAGATTGAAATCGAAGAGTCACACGAGCTGCATTACATAGATATGACTAAGCTACTAACCAATATCTACGACGATGCACAGGCCTACAACCAAGCATACAAACACATCATTCATTTGCATATAGATACGTATGATGGGCTGTACGGGTCAGAGATGTACTTAAATAGTGCGCTATCCAATTTGGTAATCAATGCGATCAAATATACGCCAAAGGGTGGCAATATCACTATCAGCTGGACAAGGACGTCTGATGGTTGCCGTTTCGCGGTTGAAGATGATGGGATCGGTATTGCGTCAGAGCATATCGCCCGTTTGACAGAGCGTTTCTATCGTATCGACAAAGGTCGCAGCCGTGCGACAGGTGGTACGGGGTTGGGACTAGCGATTGTAAAACATGTATTACACCAGCACGAAGCGCAGTTGCAAATCGATTCAGTAGAAGGAGAAGGGTCGACATTTAGTGTGGTATTTCCTTCAAACTACGTCAGATCCGTCACAGCCAATTAATATAATTTCTGGTCTGTATTAGCGTTGGTTTTTCGGCTTCATTTTTTTAGCTGATATCAATTCAGTGCTACTTCAAATTAGGTTGTCGACATACTTTTCTTTATTCGTTAATCCTTTTGCAAAAGCGAATAAGGGTTGACCGCACTGCCATTAATATAGATACCATAATGTACATGTGTAGGCGTTCCTTTTGCATTACCGCTATCGCCCACATAACCTATCACATCGCCCTGATTGACCCAGTCATTGGGAGAGATGTCAGCATAGTCTTCTAGATGAGCATAGTAATGTCCTGCGCCACCCGGCCCTACCACCACGACTACGCGCCCACCCAATGTGTTTTCACCAACCTTGCTTACTACGCCTTGCGTGGTCGACTGCACGGGAGTATTACGCGGTGCAAAGATATCGATACCTTCGTGGGAGCGGCCTTGACTACGTGCCGCGCCCCAAGTGTCTGTCAGGTTCCGCTCTGGTAGTGGACTGGGTAAGCTGTTTTCGGTCGGCAGTTCTTGTTGCAATAGACTCAATTGCTGCCATTTGGCAACCACAAATGATTGCGTTTGTTGACTGATACTGGGTAGCAGTTTATCGAAGACAAATAACAGTGCTAGCAATACAATAGCCTTAATCAATAGGCTTATTAAACGACTGAAAAAAGAAGGTCTGGGAGGCTGGTTGTTTCCATCTGCTAGCATTGATGTCTCATATATATTTTATGTCATTTGAGTTTTTATTATAAAAGCTTCGTCTGATAACGTATGTATCGCATTGTTATCTATCGTTTTTACCCCCATAGATATTCTTATGGTTAAGGATATAGACAGCAAATATAGTTTATTTACTTAACATTTTTGCTGAGCATAGACATGCTACTGATGGTTAATACTTTATGAATGATGCTTTTAAGCCTGCTGATATTTCTGCAACGCGCGAAACAGCACTGGTTATCGATACCGAAACAGATCAGGGCAGTGATCCCAGACCTATCCAAGTTGCTACTATCAATGTAGCAACTGGTTTCGAGTGGATGAAATACTTTAATAGTGGTCGATCTATTTCACCTATTGTTATAAAGGTGCATGGTATTACCGATGATGATGTGGCTGGATTAGAAAGTTTTGAGCTGGAGCAGTTTGAATTGCCAGAGTACTTGATTGGTCACAACGTACGTTTTGATTGGCGTGTGATTGGCAGTCCTTCTGCTAAGCTGATTTGTACAGTGAGACTTGCGCGGGTAGCTTTTCCAAAATGGCGCGCTTACGGTCAGTCTAAGTGTATCGAGCAGTTATTGGGCAAGGGTGAAGCGAGTGCAATGACAATTGCCGCTCATGACGCGCTTGGCGATGCTCGAATGTGCTATTTGCTGTATCAAGCATGCTGCGAGCGTCTAGAGATTGCGCCGACAGATTTTGCAGCGGCACATGCTATTTCTAATAAAGCGACTCCTGTGAACAAGATGCCGTTTGGTAAGCATAAAGGCAAACCTATCAAAGATGTGCCTATCAACTATGTTAAATGGATGATAGGCAATATTCACAATATGCAGCCATCCCTGTATTCGGCACTGACTAAACGCTTAAAACTAGATGAAACAGAAAATGTAAAAAAGTAACCTAAATTATCATGGGTCTGCTATATAAGGTGCGACATGGTGCTAAGCTTATGGTTGGTCGTGCAACCATGTCACCGCCATCTGCCATAGCTGCGGCGCTTTGATATTGGTCTTACTGCTAAAATAGCGCATATGACCGATATGATTTAGCCCAAAATCTTCAGGGTCCAAGAATCGCTTCTCTACAGGCATTTTTGTAAATACCCTTATCATATCGTCCATGTTTTCACTGTTGGCGATATCATCATCGCTAAAGCCAAGCCACAATGCCGGCATGCTGAGCTCATCGTAGAAATGCGTGTGTATGCTTTTGCCAAATGCGGTTTTGATATAGCCCGCACCATTGCACCATTCACGCCATTGACGAGCCACGCCGCGTGGCAGCGGCTCACCCATACCGATTTTATCTGACGGCGTATAGCCTAGTGTTAAATTAGTGAATGGAATAAACGCATCCATAAAGCCCATGGCTTTGAGCTTATATGGCATGCCCATATTTTTGATACGTCCTGACGAGCAAGCGACATTGAACACTGAGCCAATCGCCTGATAATTGGGCATCAAGCCAATGAGCTGACCGCCCGCGCTATGACCGATAAGATGATAAGAAGCCTCAGAAAACTCATCTTGTAAGGCATCAAGTACAGCTGGCATGTCATGGCGACCCCAACTAATCAAGGAAGCGCTACATTTTGCTAAATCGGTCGATAGTGACTCACCAATTCCTTCGTTATCGAAGGTCAGGACCCCAAAGCCGCTTTCTGCTAGGTAGGTCGCAAAATTATGATAAAAGTGACGCTTAATACCTGTGGCGGGTGCCATCATGATTGCTTTTTTTGTCGCATCTTTAGGGCGATAGACAGTGGCTGCCAATGCTTGGTTGCGATCGGTCATGATGCTTAATGAGTAAGTATCAATATTGCTCGCGTCATTCATATTACTTTTACTAGTGAGATTGCTATTAACTACAGAGCTCGATGGCTCGGCGGTAGGAGAGGCGTTATGATTATCCATGGGTATACCTTAGTATTTTTATTAGTAGATAATGAATATCGAGCTATGATGAACAATAACTGCGCATCTTGAAAGTGTAGTCGTTGCGTAGTGATAAATCGTTGTGACTATGTGGTAGCATTGCTTATGTTAAGATAAATGCTGGCAAGACAGTTGCTCAAATATGACTTCCAAGTTTTGTATGGCTTGGCTGAGTTTGTCTTATGAATCATGTGCATGACAATATAAATGATAGGTGTCGGTATGCAGCCTTCACTAACAACAAGCACTCAATAAAAACTGACAGGTAATTAAGGAAGCTATATGCAAATGAAAATTAACGATGATACTTATGACGTAATCACGAGTAAAGACATTACAAATATTGAAAAAGCAGTCGACAAGTCTGCCCTATCAATGCCGCTCGTGGCTGTGTATTGCGGTTCACGCTTGGGCAATGGCGACGTGTATGAACAGGCGGCACGCGAGCTTGGCAGTGCTTTGGCAAATAATGGCATGGGGCTAGTATATGGTGGCGCTAGTATCGGTCTGATGGGCGCAGTTGCGGATGAAGTAATCAATGGCGGCGCGCAAGCAGTGGGCGTGATTCCAACCTTTATGCTCAAGCACGAAATCGCTCATGAGCAGCTGACTCGCTTGCATTTGACTGACACTATGCACACGCGTAAGACCGTCATGGCAGAGTATGCCGATGCCTTTATCACGCTACCGGGCGGGCTAGGAACATTAGAAGAGATTATGGAAATCGCCACGTGGCGTCAATTGTACCAGCACGAAAAACCAATGATTATTTTGAACATCAATGGTTTTTATGACCGTATGATTGAGCATTTGAAATATACCACTGAGCAAGGCTTTATGAAGCAGGAAGATTTAGATCGTCTAGTAGTGTGTAATACCATCAGCGAAGCGATTGATATGCTACAGACAGTAGTGACCATAGATGATGCTGTGGATACGGAGAAGATGGCTGGTAGTAATAGTTAAGCCGTATAGCTATTCATACACAGCAAATGCTTAAATATGAAAAGCTATTGCAAAAAAGGAGCAGATAACCAAATCTCGGTTATCTGCTCCTTTGTTATATGTATTAACAACCTATCAGCGAATCATGTCTATTAGGCATCAGCAGGCGTGAGATCGTCCAATGCTACTTCACGAATACTATGATTAACATGAGCCATCGCTATCGGGAATCCACGCTGTTCAGCGAGCTCACGTGCAACCTCATCGACAGCGAGGCCATCGTTATGGACAAGGTACGACCACTCATGAGCATAGCGACGACGATTCAGAGGTGTATCGTTCTCTATCAAACCTAGATCTGTCAGCTCATTAACTATTTGATCAGCGGCAATCAAGGTCGAAGATGCTTTGACGTTTTCTGCACGGGCATAGCGTATATTAGAGTACAAGCTCACGTCAGCGACTCGCAGCGTATCATCCTGCCCAGGAATCTGCTGCCCACCGTATAGCGCGTTACCAACAGTACGTGCGCTATTAAATGTTGGTAAGAACTCAGCTACATATTCAATTGCTTGCTGGCTACGTGCCTGTAGGGGTGCTTTATCCCAACCATCTTCAATATAGTGCACATATTGCTGTGGCAGTTTTGGCTGCGCACTGTCTTCACTTGATGCGACAAGACCATCATCAAACAAAGTAATAGCTTTACTCATACCGTGAATCTGAAAATATCCGCCAGGGTAGGGAGTAAGCTGCGCCATGCCTTCTGGCGTGCCTCGTTGACCATAAACGATAATCTCTGGTATCTGTCCACCAGCATCGCCCCAATGGGTCACATAAGACGATTTGAACTCGACCATACGCGTGACTTCGACACCGACCATATCGTCAATAACACCTGTACGGAATCCGCAAGCGTTGACTAGGTAATCAACTTCGATAGACTCAGGCTGAGAGGCGTGTTCTTGACTATGGATCTGTTGATAGTCGATACGCCATTTGGTGACATGATGGTCAGCGTTGGTACAGTTCTCACAATCTACCGGCACGACTTTTTGCACAGCCGTTTCGGTGAATACGTGCGCATTGTCGTACTCTTCCAGTGCAAGCTTGGCAGAAGCGGCTAGACGAAAAATGTTCCAACCATATTCTTGGACAACAATTAATGGAAATTTAACTTTGTTCAAATCTAAGTATCTAGCGACTGGAATCATCCATTCATCAACCGTACTTGGTACAGCGACTTGCTCACGTTCAGCCAGCTCAATCAATTGCTCATGGCTATAGAGCTGATAGTAATCTTCAGGCTCGCCCAACACTTTATTATTAGCATCTTGCTCGATCAGCTCTTGATAAGCATCGGTCAAAGTATCTAAGCGCGGTAATAAGTCTTCAGGCAGTCCTTCGTCACGTGTCGGTACGGCAAACACCGTAGGACGAACGTCAATAGTGTGCGGGTACAAACGCAAAATATCGATACATTGCTTAAGCAGTGCTACGCAATCCTCATCCGGTATTTCACGATATAAGTTACCACCTGCATGCAAATGACACATAGGTGGTCCATCAATGAGTGATTTTTTCTTCTCAAATAAGTAGGTCTCTAATCCTAACGCAGCAAGTCGAATCGCAATCGTCGATCCCGCAGTACCGCCGCCCAAAATGCCAACGCGCTTTTTAGGTTGAGTGTTTTTTGCCCCATAAGATAACACCCCAGAATGAGCATCACGATTAAAGGATTGAGCGTAGTTTTTATCAAAAGACTGAGTCATTGTCGTCGTTGTATCCTTAATAGCATCTGTATTAGGCCGTGCTCGGTATATTTATTCAATGTTCTATATTTCTTGATATGCGTGCGAAGGTAATTAAGTTCAACACACAAATCTGAACTTCAATAGTCATCTTTTCTATTGTTTAGCCGTTCTTCATCTCTATAGGTTTATTTTACGAAGAACTACAGATAATATGATGGGAAATACGTAAGAAGATGCATGAGTTTTGTCAACGAGTCGCTATATGTGTGAAGTTTTTCAGATGAACGAGTCTGTTTAAAAATAGAGTAAACGAGAGAGGTGGCAAACTTGTGAAATCGAAAATAAGCTCGTTTTATTGTTTTGTAAAATTCGACCGCTTTTGTAAGTATATATATTGGTAGCCGAGATAACTTAAATGCATATGCTATATTTATTTTCCTTAACAAGAAGCGTAGGTTCTGTCTTGATGACTGTTCAAAACTACAAATATCAGAATTAACAAAAGGGACAGTCGATAAAGTAAACGACAACAAGCTTATCGCTATAAAAAATACGACTAAAATTACAAGGAAGTTATGATGAAAAATATGATGGTGTTATCGGCACTAACAGGTGTATTGGCACTAACTGGCTGTACTACTTTAAAAAACGTAGTCGGCAATGATATGTCAGGTACGCATGAAGTACAGTCAACGAGCAATAATACAGCACCAGTCACTAGTAAGAATGGGGTGTTGGTAGATGCTACCAACCATATGACGTTATATACGTTTGATAAAGATTCTATGAACCAGTCAGATTGCGGTGCAGCTTGCCAAGTTGTGTGGCCAATTTTCAAAGCGCCTAGTGATGCTAAAGCCTCAGGTCAGTTCGCTGCCTTTAAACGTGAAGATGGCAAATATCAGTGGGCAATGAACGGTAAGCCTTTATACTTCTATGCTAACGATACAAAAGTTGGTGACAGAGACGGTGATGATAAACTTGGCGTTTGGCACGTTATTCCAAGTAAATAACAGGTGTTAGATATAAACTAACTCGACAACGATAAGATAAAAAAGCAGCCTATCCTCAATCATAGAGGCAGGCTGCTTTTTATTTTTTTGGTGTTATTCTCTACTGTAATCAACAGCAGCGCACATATATTCTCTAGTATCAGACGTAATCTGTACTATGTAACATTTGCTAAATGCTCAACTTGAATAGTCTCTAGCACTTCTTCTTTGCTAGGCTCTTTTCTATATAAAGGAAAAAAGTCTGAGAGCAGATCACTTTCCGTGAACCAGATATCCGCCACTAACTCTGTATATTTCGCTGCGTTGACGATGAGCCTGTAAGTCTTGAATAATAACTCTTGCGAGCTAAAGCCTTTCTTATACTCATATAAAGAGTCTAAATTAGAACCAACGCCGCCACCAAGATGTAGCACTTCATAACGGTTCTCTCGTCCCCAATTGCGAGCGACATGAGTGATAAGTTTAGAAGGTTGTAGATGTGTATAAGCGTTCAGCGTGCCGCCAAGATGGAACTGCATAATGCCTGACTCTTGGCAGAGCGTATATATAGAAGACCCGATTGGTTTATCGTCTTGATAGGCAGTTATCAACAGTATTTTTTCTTGAAGGTTTTCAAGTAAATTAAAAAAATAGTCATCATCAAAGAAGTAATAATCACTGGCCTTGACGTGTCGCATTGTCTCTTTATAAATGTTTGAAAACACCATCGCGTTCTGCCGAGTTAAGAATTCTATTTTTGTCACGACATCCATTTTTATGGCTTTTTTAATACCGCGGCGATGTCGATTTTGTGTCTCACTCCAATGCTCTTCTTCTGACTTACTCAAATCAGACATCAAGGTCAGTCCGTGAGTCAGTGCTTTGCCAACTGTGGGTATCCATTCTTTATTGATAATCGGGTGCAACCGCATAAACAAAGACACGCAGCCTCTCTCGCAAAGAAAAGCTCTTATCTCATCTAGTACGACGTCTAACTCGGCATCAGTGAGGGTTTTTTCCATCAATGGGCCACCATAACCATAAGTGGAAGTAGCATCCCAGTGCTCTGAGTCAATTTGTCTAATTATGATGGGTAACAATACTTCCTTGTTCTTATAGTGAGCGATGATGCCTTGAGGCTTGCCCTTGTCGATAACAGCTGAGGCCGCAATCCAACCAGATAAGTGGTATATATCAAAATGATGATTTGATACCTTCTTATCCCATTCAGCATCTATCGCTATGTAATCAATTTGTACTGTATCCACGTTGCTGCTCCCTCAGTGTTGCGTTATATATTCGTAAATCCGTATATACGAATATAACAACAAAATATGAAGCCTTCAAGTATATAAAAACCTTTTATGTAAAATAATGAATATATATATGATTAGAGCGTAGAAGAATTTATAGGAAATAAAAAAGCAGCCTGCCTCTATAAATGAGGATAGGCTGCTTTTCTCGTTCTGGTCGAAAGATATTAGAGAGCTATAAGCTTACAGTTATTTCTTTTCTACTAGCTCACCATCAATTTGGATAGGGACGTTGGTCGTGATACCGTCAGCGTAAGCGGTCATACCATAAGCAGCGCGATCAAGCGTACCAGTGGCACGGAAACCAACGACTGGCTCTTTGGTAAGAGGGCTATTAGCGATTTTGTTCAACGTGACATCTAAGGTTAGTGGTTTGGTTTGACCCAATAGGGTAAAGTTACCCGTTACTTTGGCCTGCTGCGGATTGATGAATTTGACCTGAGTAGATTTGAAAGTCATGGTTGGATATTTTGCGACATTAAAAAACTCATCTGTCTTTAAATGCTTGTCACGGGCATCCCAATTGGTGTCGATACTGTCGGTCGCAATAGTAAAGTTCATGCTGGTTTGATTTGGTGCTTTCATATCATAATTCACCATGCCCTCGACATCACTAAAATGACCCATGGTGGTCGAGAATCCCATATGACTCACAGAAAATCCGACGCGAGTATGTGAGTCGTCTAATTCCCACTGAGTTGGTAGCGTAGCGCTTGCTATAGTAGTAACTGCTAATGCTGAGCCAATAAATAGTGCTTTCGTGGCCGTGCTTATTTTAGTGTTTATCATTAAATGATCCTTATTTAATCTAATTAAATTATGAGTGATTGAGAAGTAAATGAGTTGGTAAAAGTTATGGTATGAGTGAGTATGTATCGCGTAGCTGTACCCTTTTGTCATACTACATATGATGCAAACTAAGACTATATTTAGTTAGATTATCTACATTTATTTATGCCATTGATTAATTTAACTAACTTTGTTACTGTACTAAAATCAATTGTTTATCTCAATACTCTTGAGCTTTCAGTGACAACTTATCACATATCTCTATCACAACTGCTCCTTGCGTCTTACGTCAAAAACCGTTAAAATCGCGGTTTAATTTTCCCGCTGGGGAAAGGCTAAGCGAACAGAAGGGTGGTGTTGGGTGCTGGAATAAGCCAGTGACGCAGTTGCCATACTTGTAATGTCCTTAGTGCCTCAGTTACGTATGTCATTATTTGTTTGATACATCATCGCTGATGCTGTATTTAGACGTTGTACATACATCGGACCTAGAGAGTATATTATGCGTAAAGATATCCATCCTAATTACCAAGAAGTTTTGTTCCACGACACTAACGCTGACGTGTTCTTTTTGACTCGCTCAACTGCTAAGACTAAAGCGACTCGTGAATACGAAGGTAAAGAATACCCATACTACCCACTTGATATCTCAAGTGCGTCGCATCCATTCTATACTGGTGAGCAACGTAAAACTTCTACTGAAGGTCGTGTTGCAAGCTTCAACAAACGCTTTGGCGCATTTGGTGGCCGTAGCAAGAAAGCTGCAGACGCTGCTGAATAATTTACACTTATGGTGTAAATATATTTTGCTAAGCAATAAAAAACCGCTGATTATTCAGCGGTTTTTTTTGGTTTAATTTTTTATGATCTAAAAATAAAGCTAACAGTCTATTTAGCGCTCAAATTCAGTAGTCGATGAGTCCGATAACTGAATGGAATCTAGTAACTGAATAATGGTTTCTACGATTTGCTGTGCCCAATAGCCGTACATCAGACTGCTAGGATGAAATCCATCACTGGCAAACATCACATTGATATCGATAGCCGAGCCATTTGCATGCTCTTCTAACATCCGTGTAAAGTCGGTTGCCATATAGGTGACACCAGCATGAGCCGCACAAACCTGCTGTAATATCTCGTCCAGTACCGACGCTTTTGCACCTACAAAGTTATTGAGCGGGGCAGGGATTGCAGGCATTTGCGCCATCGGCGGCAAACTTAAAAAAACCAATTCTCGTACGCCAAATTTGCGCTGTGCAATATTGATAATGTCTTCAATTTGCTGTTGCCATTTATGCACAGAGACATTGGACGTCGTGTCATTGACCCCTACGCTCAGTAACATCACATCGATAGGCTGCTCAGGAGCAGGTAAGACATATAACCTGCGTAGAATATCAAAGCTGGTATGACCTGTTGTCGCTTGCAATGACCAATTGAGTCGAGTAAAGTTTGCTTGGATAGCTTCGTTTTGTTCCAGTATCGGTATGAGCTTACCGACCAACGCTTCCTGCTGGGTTTGGCTACCTACACCTGCTGCTGCTGAATCGCCAACAACCATGAGGTTAAATGTCTTAGCGTCTTGCGTTGATGCTTCATCATTCACTTGAGGCAGCTCAATCATGCCGTGCCTTTCGCCATGTGGTTCAGGCAAGCGGACTGTATCACGCTTGATTTTTCGACCTTGATAGAGGTAGACAGGGGCAAGTAAGACGTCTCTTGCGACCGATGTCAGCTTATTAGTGTCTACCATCTTGCACGTTCCCTGATAGTCGTGAGACTGTCTTCAATTAACAATTTACCATCGACGTAGACATCGCGTAATAGATTGTCAGTTGGGTCGCTTATCTCATTTTCTTTGACGGTTGTTAGCTGGCCGCTGTCGTCTTTTACCAGTGCCAATCGTCCTTTTTTCGAGCGTTTTGAGCGGCTGGTGACAGGATCTTTATAAATATCCTTCCATGTACCATCGATAGAGATAGCGCTAGATTTCATTGCCCAACTCATGGTGTCGCGGTTGACTTGCTGCAATAGACCACCGCCCATACCAAACGTTACGTTTTCTATGCTAAAGCCCGCTTTGATTACTACGTCAATAATCTTACTTAAGCTTTGCGAGCTGATACCATCACCTTGGATAATGCGTACGTAGTCAGGTAGCACTTTATAGCCTTTGCTGTTTACCGTAGTGCCAAACTTCACTGCCAAGCGCTCTAACGCTTCACGGACGACTTTGGTAGGTTCGCCGCTGTCTGGACGAATGACCAAGGTACCGCCCATATTTTTGACTTCATCCTTTAAGGCGTCGCCCCAGATATTGTCAATGGCATTCCATAAATCATAACTATCTGAAACGACCGAAAAAGCTTTATCTTTACCGCCAAACTGCTCAATCATATTGTGAAAAGCAGCAGTCTCGCCATCACGTCCCCAAGCTGTCATCGTACTGTGCTCAGCCGCTGGAATAGAGAATGCAGGCATATCATCGCTCATCTGATACCAGCGACTAGCAGCTATAAGCGCTGTCATCGAGTCAGTACCAGCAAAGTTGACCAAATGCGCTAAGCTACCCAGTGCAACCGTTTCTTGGCTCGATGCACCGCGTGCGCCAAAATCATGCAAGCGAAAAGGCAGGGACTCTGTATTATCCGCTGATTTCTCTAATGCTTGACGGATAATGTCTTTGCAATAGTGAGAGACACTAGCGACCGTGGATGGATACCAAATCGCACGCAATAGCGCCGTTTCGATATAACTGGGTAGCCAGTAAAATTCAGGATCGGTATTGATCACTTGGCAGACTACATTGGACACAGGCACGATACTGCCTTCGGGTACGGCTTGGATACGCAATGGCAAATAGCCGTCGTGTTTTTCAATCAAATGCTCCCAACCAGCACGATTGAAGGTTAGACCATGCGCTTGAATGACCTTTTCGGCTTCATCAATATCTTGATGAGTGATAGGCGTACTTAGATATTCTTTGATAAAGGCTTGTAGACCAAAGAACACCACATCGTAGTCGCCTTTACGGGCTTCAATGTAGCTTGACAGATACTCACTACCGCTTGGGTATTGCACCCAATGTGAGGTCTTATAGCTGTCGCTATTTAAGATTAAGTTGTTTAGATTACTGGTATACATCACAGAACTCCTCTGCTTTGAAATGCCGCAGCTGCTTGAATAAAAGAACAGTGGCGGCGGTTGATTGCCGTCTATCGGCGTTGGTATCAAGTTATTAGTGCGATATTTAGTGATAACTGTTTTGGTAATAATTTGCTCAAGTAGCTATTAGAAAAAGACTACTAAAGAAAGCTACTAGAAAAAAAGATTAGCAGTGAACTACAAGCCAACCATTTTAGTAATAATCGCGTAGTGATCTTCAAACATCATTTTGGCATCGAGCTCAGCCAATGGTAACCAAAATGCTTTGGTCGCATCATCGCCGCCTTTTACTTTTGGCAAACCTTTCGGATCGTTTTTGAGCTGAAAATAAAACGCTTGAGTAATGGTGCGACCACGCGCTGAGCGATATGGATCGTCAAAGGTATGTTGGCTATGGCAAGAGCCGCGCAGTACTGGCTCAGGCACTTTGAGGCGAGTTTCTTCACGTAGCTCACGGATACAAGCATCAAACAGCGTCTCTTTTGGATTTAGAAATCCACCTGGCAGCGCCCAGAGTCCACGACCTGGCATACTGCGTCGCTCAACCAGTAGGATATGGCCTGACTGTACAATCAATGCATCGGCAGTCATAAAGGTCGGCGGGTATGGTGCTGATTCCCATTGTCTTTTATATTTATCAATAAAGTCTGCTTCTTCATGCAGCTGATGATAGTCGTCAGTTTGTTTGAATGCATCGAGGACGTTGCGCGTAGACTCAGGCGTACGCTCAGGTGTCGGCGTGGCACCCATCAGGTAGCTGTCGCGAATAGGCGTGGCTGATAAATTGTGATAATTGGGCACTGACACAGAGTCCCAGTTGGGGAACAATGACAGATAGTAAGATGAGCTATCTTTTGAATGACCAATCAAGCCAATATTCGTCTGCAAGTCACCAGTGACAGATTTTACGCCTGCCTGCACATACTGTAGCCAGCGGGTGTCATTGTAGAGTGCGTCATCTAAGCCAACACAGTGAATGCGTGCGGCTTCTTCTTCAGAGTAGGCGCCCTTAATCATTGCGGCACGCTCAGCGACGCTAAATGGATTGCGTAAGCTACGTGGCAAGTTGGCTGAGCCGATCAGCATAATCACTTCATCTGAGCGTTTTAATGCCTCATCGATGACGGCTTTGTGCCCAGCATGAAACGGCTGAAAGCGTCCGATAAAGACTAGATAACGATAGTGTTTACTGCTTTTCTGATCTAGGTTTTGCTTATCTGACTGTTGCTCTGATAATTCACTCATAGACGCCAACTTCCTACGACTTATTTTTATTGATTAAAAATTAATGACGCTAATACTGACACAGCCTATGACTTTCTGACAAGTATAAAGATGTTTTGTTGAACCTGTTAGTTAGGTTGTATGTAGATAGATGAGTGTATTTCCTATAAGGAACAGGGTAATAAATAAAATAATCATGACAGTATATATTGAGAAGTAGCACTTAAAAGCATTTGCTTCTTTGGGGGTTAGGTCACTTTTGTGATCCGCATAAAAGATTATGTGATATGAGGGATTATAAAACAGGACGAGTACATAGGGCGCTTTATCGTAACCATTCATTATTTGCTTGGTCATAGTAAAGTAGTACTGATAGACAATTGACATAGCAATAGTTAAAACAGTAAAGGTCATCAGTATTAAAGTGGTCATTATTTATCCTGAGTTCTTGCATGCTTCTCTATCCATGCCGTCACCGTTGGCCATATCTCTGTTGCAGCATTGCGGCTAACCATAATGCGACTGTGCGTATAGTCATCTAAATTGCCGTTACTGAGCGAATACTCTCGAAAGATATTGGTTGAATTGTTAAAGCCTTCAAAAAACAAACGGCAGCCGCAAGTAGGGGATATGAAGGTATCGCCTTTCGCACTGATAGAATAAACAGGAATGGTAATCTGTGGCATATGATGACGATAGTCGATAAAGTCATCACCAGTACTTTTCTGCTGATTAATGCTTCCGTTCATTTCTTCTGTATTTGTCCTGCCTTTATCGAAATTAGCCTTATTCAAAAAGCTGCTTTTAAAGTTTTTACGCAAATTCCAATCGTACCACTGGGTCATCGTATAGTAGCTTTCGTTAAAAGGGCCTACCTTGAACTGCTTAGCGGGTATGAAGCCGACCAGTCGAGTAACTATCTTGGCCATAAGGATTTTCGCGTGGCTGGTCGAGTCCTTTACTGCGCCAAAAGCTTGGCAGGCAAACATACTGATGCTATTGACCTTATCGATATAGCTTGGGTTTTGGACAAGAAACATGGTCAAACCAACACCGCCACCACTATGAGTAACGCAGTGCAGGTTATTGAATTTTAATTCTTCAAAGAAATAACGAAAAGTCGCTTCATAGTCGTAAGTGGCGACGGTCTCAAAGTTGAATTTTTCTTTCGGTAGCGAGCTATCACCATGTCCGCGCCATTCCATAATGTAGCAATGATGACCAAGCCCTGCAAAATATTCGGCGATTTTGAGGCAAGTTTGCTTGTCAGAAAACGTACCATGCGTCAAAAATATGTTTTGCGGTGTGATGTTAGGTAGGCTGTTTTCTGACGTGTTAGCTATCGTATCTTTGTCTGGATTATCGACTACTTTCCAAATGGCAATTTTCTCATCATCCTTGGTAGTTACTAGGTGCAACGTCCGTGTCATCATAAAATGATCCTATCCAAAAAATACATAATCTTTATACAAGCTGATATTTATACAAGGCAATTAAAAGCTACCATGCTAATAACGCTACTGCGCACAATCATTCAAATTAACAATACTACGTCAAAACCAGATGACTTGCTCGGACTAGATGTGAATGGTATGGCATATCGAAAATGCTGAGTGCGCTTGATAAATGGTACCGCTGTCTTTATATAGAGAATAACTTGGCAGCCAACATAGTCATTTAGCGTGTTTGTGGTTTCTCGTCTAAATATAAAGTTGTTTCGCCACCTGTTAGTATCATTAAAAAAACCAATGACAACCATTTACAATAGCCTCAGTTCAATTCACAGTAGCGTGGTCGGAATTGATGCTTGATTCAGGTATAATAACTGCTATAGACGGATTAAACTTTATACTCATGTCGGTCAATGTCATACAATAATAAATATCATTGCCAGTCTGCATGCCTTATATAAATCGTAAACATTTTAAAAATCCAAATTCACGACACAGTAGCCATAATAGATATAGCGTTTGTGTCATAACGCATAGGAAACATTATGAGTGAGCAAAACCAAGCTGATAACCAACTAGACCAAACTGCTGGCTATGAATCAGCTCTAGATACCGAGCAAGTCGAAGCGAAAAGCAACATTACTATCACTGAGTCAGCTCAAGGCTACTTGGCAGATTTGTTATCTAAGCAAGATACCGATGGTATCGGTGTGCGTATTTTCGTTGAGCATCCTGGTACGCCGCGTGCGGAGTGCTGCATGGCTTATAACCAGCCGGGCGAAGAAGACAGCGCTGACTTGCGTTTTACGTATGAAAACTTTTCTGCCTTTATTGAGGCGGCGTCAGTACCTTATCTAGAAGACGCGGTCATTGATTATAATAAAGACCGTTTTGGTGGTCAGCTGACTTTCCGCGCGCCAAACTCTAAAGTACCTAAAGTAGGCGCTGATGCCAGTGTCGAAGAGCGCATCAACTATGTATTGCAGTCAGAGATTAACCCTGGCTTGGCAGCGCATGGCGGTGACGTACAGTTGCTTGAGCTGATTGATGAAGAAGGCATTGGTCTAACCGCTGTATTGAAATTTGGTGGTGGTTGCCAAGGGTGCTCAGCGGTTGATATGACTCTACGTCAAGGCGTTGAAGTGCAGCTAAAACAGCAAATTCCAGAATTGACCCAAGTGGTTGATGAAACTGACCATACTCGTACAGAGAATGCTTACTACAAATAAAAAACAGTTAAAAGCAAAGTGGCTGCTACAAAGGTGGCCATTATCTCTAGTATAGATATGCCTGTTTGGTTTGCTGCTTATGAATATTTGTCATGAAGAGATGAGTATTTTGCTATTCTTTTAATAAAGAAGCTGAGTTATGATGAACTCAGCTTTTTTTATTGCTATGATTTAGCAGACAGTTTTTTAAGGTGGTTTTTGAACGATACGTCGTCAACAAATCATCTTTTATCAAAATAAAGGAATGTACTATGAGTGACGGATCAGCAGACCAGCAAACAGCCCAAAAATCAGAAACCCACCAACTAGAAACACCTCAACGTCTTGAGACCTTAGCGATTCATGCCGGCTATAGTGTAGAGCCAACGACCAAAGCAGTCGCCGTGCCTATTTATCATACCAGTTCATATGCGTTTGATAATACTCAGCATGGTGCAGATCTGTTTGATTTAAAAGTCGCAGGCAACATCTATACTCGTATCATGAATCCGACCAACGCGGTGCTAGAAGAGCGTGTGGCTGCGTTAGAAGGTGGTATCGGTGCGCTTGCCGTAGCCTCTGGTATGGCTGCCATCACCTATGCGATTCAGACCATTTGTGAAGCAGGCGACAATATCGTCGCTGTATCAACGCTATATGGCGGTACTTACAATTTATTTGCCCATGCATTGCCGCGTCAAGGTATCGAAGTGCGCTTCTTCGATCATAAAGACCCAGAAGCCATTCGTGACTTGATTGATGATAAAACCAAAATGGTGTTTGCCGAGAGTATCGGTAATCCACTAGGTAATATCGTTGATATTCAAGCGCTCAGTGATGTCGCTCATGAATATGGTGTACCTGTCGTGATTGATAATACGGTGGCGACGCCTGCGATATGCCGTCCATTTGAGTTCGGTGCAGATATCGTAGTTCACTCATTGACCAAGTATATGAGCGGAACGGGTACTTCAATCGGTGGTGCGATTGTCGATAGTGGCAAGTTTGCTTGGGGTGATTACCCTGAGCGTTTCCCACTGTTGAATACGCCAGATCATAGCTATCATGGGGTAAATTTCGTAAAAGACGTAGGCGCGCCAGCCTTTATTGCCCGTGCCCGCGTTGCGCCACTACGTAACACTGGCGCAGCACTTAGCCCGCTAAATGCCTTTGGTATCTTGCAAGGTATGGAGACGCTAAGTCTGCGTATGGAGCGTCACGTGCAAAACGCACAAGCCGTCGCAGAATATCTGCGTGACCATGATAAAGTTGCTTGGGTGAAATACGCAGGTCTGTCTGACCATCCTGAGCACGAGCTTGCCAAAAAATATATGAAAGGCACGCCTTCTGCTATCTTGACCTTTGGCGTCAAAGGTGGACTAGAAGCTGGTGCGCGCTTTATCGATGCGCTGCAACTGATTACTCGTTTGGTAAACATCGGTGATGCAAAATCATTGGCCTGTCATCCAGCGACGACCACGCATCGTCAGTTAAATGAGCAAGAGCTAGAAAATGCAGGCGTTAGTACTGATATGGTACGACTATCGATTGGTATCGAACATATCGAAGACATTAAAGCCGATCTCGCGCAAGCATTAGCTTCTGCTTAACAACAAGCGCTTATTAATTGAGCAAACTGTTTGAACAAGTCTGAATGATATAAAAAAAGCCCATATCGATTTGATATGGGCTTTTTGTTTTGCTTTCAACAGATGTGTTTAACAATTAAGCAGACAGTACACGCTGCGCAATATCTCGATAATCCTGCGAGGCAAGACGCGGTCCAAACTGCTGAATAACTTGTGC
Source organism: Psychrobacter proteolyticus (assembly GCF_038155145.1). Taxonomy (GTDB): domain Bacteria; phylum Pseudomonadota; class Gammaproteobacteria; order Pseudomonadales; family Moraxellaceae; genus Psychrobacter; species Psychrobacter proteolyticus_B. The sequence continues at coordinate 19,100 of NZ_JBAKAY010000010.1, read as the reverse complement.
TGATATTTCGCTGGCAAGACGACCGCATTCTGGCAGACTATACTGCTGTGATAATGCGTATAAGAAAGCACCAGCGTAGTTATCGCCTGCACCGTTGGTATCGATGACGTTAGCCACTGCTGGCGTTGCAACGTCATAGACTTCAACTTCTGCCTCATCATTAGGCTGATGGGCGATGACTGCACCGTTGGCACCATCAGTGACGACGGCAATTTGGCAATATTCAAGCAGTGCACGCGCTGCTGCTTTGACTTGTTTTTTATCGGTGAATAGCTTGGCTTCTTCGCTATTGCAGAATATCACTGCTACTTTGTTGCCGAGCATATTGAGCAAGCCATCTTTGGCAAATTTTACTACCGCAGGGTCAGCAAAGCTCACCGCGATTTTTGCATTATGGATACCGGCTTGTTGACGTAATTGAGTCATCGCTGGTTGGATGCTCTCAGACATCGCCAGATAGCCTTCTATATATAGCCAATCTGCTTGGGTCAATGCGTCAAAATCAACATTGTCAGCGACAATCTCACTTGAGGTGCCAAGATAAGTCTGCATGGTACGCTCGCCATCTTCGGTAACGGCAACCACACATGAGCCGGTCACACCGCCTGCATGAATAGATTTGTCTGAGGTCGCGACACCTGCTTCGTGTAAGTCTCTGAGATAAAATGCCCCTTGATCATCATCACCAACGCGGCAAGCATAAAAAGGTTTACCGCCTAAGCTTGCAAAGGTAAACATAGTATTGGCTGCTGATCCACCGCCTGCTTGTTTTGATGGCTCAATCTCAGCCAGTTTAAAATAAGCCAGTAGTTGCTGCTGCTCTTCAATACCAGCCAACGTCATATTACCTTTGGTCAGCTCGGTCTCTTCTAGTGCCGCATCTGACAGCACATATTCGTGATCAACCAACGCATTACCTATTGCCATTACATCGTACATTGCTTATCTCTCCTCAATTCATTTATAAACGGTTATCTTTTTATTATTAAAAACTAGTCAGCTTGCAACTCTAGTAGACGCTGATAAAGCGCATTTTTCTTCACGCCAGTGATATCAGAGGCCAGTGCGGCTGCTTTTTTGACTGACAAATCCTCTAGCAAACGCTGTAGCAATTTATCATGCGTACTGATGTCGTCAGTATCTTTTGCCACACCGACGCCAGCGACGACCACGACAATCTCGCCGCGTTGTTGATTATCATCTGCTTTGACAAACTCAACCAACTCGCCAAGGGTGCTCTTGTGTATCGTTTCAAAGGTTTTAGTTAATTCACGGCAAAAAGTCACTGCGCGGTCTGCACCAAATATCGTTGCCATGTCTTCTAGACTAGCTACGATGCGATGCGGCGCTTCATAAAAGATTAAAGTTTCGGTACGTGCGATTAGGTCGCTCAGCTGTTTTTGACGACCATGCGTTTTGGCGGGCAAGAACCCAATAAAGCTAAATCGATCAGATGGTAACCCTGCTACTGACAATGCGCCAATTGCAGCAGAAGCCCCAACGATAGGTGATACGGTCACGCCAGCTTCATGCGCGGCTTGTACCAGTTGATAACCTGGATCGCTGACCAGAGGTGTACCCGCATCACTAATCAAGGCAACCGAATGACCTTGCTCAATCATTTCAATAATTTTGGGCGTTTGAATGGCGCTATTATGCTCGTGATAAGCCCATAGCTTATTGTGACCTTTTTGCTTTGTCGTCGTGTCATCATTTTCGATACTGCTTTTGGCAGGACGAGTCTCTGAGTCTTTTGTCTCGTCACCTTTGCTGCCTTTGGTATCGATGCCAAAATGTGACAGTAGTTTACCTGAGGTGCGGGTGTCTTCGCAGGCAATGATGGCGACCTGCTTTAAGACATCAATTGCATGCGTTGTCATGTCGGACATATTGCCAATCGGCGTGGCAACGATATAGAGACAAGCTGGCATCGCAGTAGGGGTAGACATGAAAACCTCGGGTCGTTAAAAAGACGTTAGAAAATAATAGTGCGCTAGTATGTACAGTCGTTATCTATGGTTTTTCAGTCAAATAACGAATGAGGCAATCGATAGATTTTGAGAGTAGAATGCGCAGAAGTGGCTAGTTTAGCATGTTGTGCTATGATAATTCTCAAATGTTAATCAGACCAATCAACCTTATGCCGAACCATAAGCCCTTAATCTTAACCTCACCGAAACAACGCCAAGGTAGTCGGTTTGAGCAGCAGGCGTGTGAGTATTTACAAGCGCAAGGGTTAAGGTTAGTCGCGCAAAATTGGCAACAGCCAAAAGTAGGTGAGCTGGATCTGGTCATGATTGAGACAGGTTCAGCATGGTCAACACTGGTATTTATTGAAGTTCGCCAGCGCAAGTCCTCGAATTATGGCGATGCAGCACTCAGTGTGACAGCCAGCAAACAGCGTAAAGTTATTAAGACAGCACAGTCCTTTTTGCAGCAGTATCCTGAATATGCTCATTATGATTGCCGGTTTGATGTCATTGCTTACAACACGATGAGTAAGTCAAATTCAAGAAATGAGCAGTTAGACCATCAACCAGAATGGATTCAAAATGCTTTTATAGCCAGTGCTTGGTAATAGAATAAGTAAGATAGATGCTGCCAAATGAAGCATCTAACCATATTTGACAAGTAAGGTTCGTTACTAAAAAGCTAACCGCTGATGGCCAAAATTAAGTAAAGTAGCGGTTATAGTCAACTCTCTATAAATCAGATACAGTATTATCTTACCGCTACGTTTAGCTCGTCACTACTTATAAAATTGTCACAACCATGTTCTAAGAGGTAAATAATGACACGGATGCATTTGCGCACTGCTATTTTTGGTTCATCACGCCGTATTACGACTGGCATTATGATTGCTGCCTGCGTTGTCAGTACAGGTTGTGCCACCAACTATCTGACCAACAGTACAGAAGGGACTTATGGTGTGCCAATGACTGAGCGCACGATTCCGCAGCGTCTGCTCGATCGTAGTATTGAACATACTGCCAAAATAAATGTATACGGGCTAAAAGAAGACTTGCAGCAAACCAGTCGTATGGGTATCGATAGTTTCAATAGCGAAGTGCTGCTAACAGGTGAAGTGCCAACTGAAACGCTTAAAGCAGAAGTAGAAAAAGTCGTTAGCTCTATGCCGGATGTACGCCGTGTCTACAATGAGATGGAAGTGAGTGCGTCAAAAGGGTATAGCTCAACGGTGCATGATGGCTATATCACTTCAAAGCTACTGGCGAAAATAGCCGCTAGCGATGGTGTGAGTGCCTCACAAATTAAAGCCGTTACCAATAATGGTGTGGTCTATATTATGGGCCGTATGACACCTACTCAGCAAAGTCATTTGATTGATATCGCCAATGGTACTGTGGGGGTCACTGAGTTGGTATTGCTGACAACTGTCGTTGACGATAGAGGGGTGAAAATAAATAATGATGACATCATGTATGAGAATAATTTGGCCAATCCTGCAGCAGCGCCAGCTGCCCAAGATACTACTATCAGCACGGCAACGCCTATTGTCATAACGGAAGAAGAGGCCAATACTACGCAGCCGTCATCAAGCCCTTATATTGACCTTTATCAGAACCAGTAGGCACTCTAGTTCGCCAAGCGATAAATGACGTTAATCACAATAAGCCTAAATAGTGATAACAGTAAAGGCACGAGAAATCTTCAGCCAGTGAGTACTATATCAATAGTAAAACGTAGCAGAGTCAGCGCATTAGCCAACGATACTAATATCAAACACGTCATTGGCTAATGGATGAACCATTATCGCTGTTAGCCTGTTACTACTGATTGATAAATAAATATAATAGGATACTGGTCATGAAGGATTCACAGGCAAATATACAACCAAATGAAGAAACAAGCGTCATTGGTAATATAGGCATACACAATAAACCTGCTCATAAGAAAACGCGAACATTGAGATTTGGTGGTGCGGCAATATTGGCATTGGGCAGTATCGCGTTAGCCACGCAAAACGCACAGGCACTATCACCGTTAGCTATCGTCAATGGGATTACTTCTAGTGGTGGCGTTGGAGTTAGCAAAGACATTTTATACGGTGACGAGCCCTCACAAGATCTAGATATTTATTACCCAAAGCCTTTGACACAGGCAATGAAAGCCCAGAGTACTATCAACACTAGCTATCCGATGGTGGTATTTGTCCATGGTGGTTCATGGGAGAGCGGCAATAAAGAACAATATGCCTTTGTCGGTCAGAGCTTAGCCAAAGCAGGGTATGTCACCGCAGTAATTAATTACCGTAAAGCGCCTGAACATGTCTATCCTGATTATGTCAAAGATGCGGCTCAAGCAATTGCTTGGAGTATTGAAAATGCGACCAGTCTTCATGCAGATCCGTCACGCCTAGCGGTGATGGGGCATTCTGCTGGCGCGTTTAATGCCGTTGCAGCTGTTGCCAACGAAGACTTTTTGTCGCCTTATGGCATTAAGCCAACAGATATTGCAGCCGTTATCGGAATTGCGGGTCCTTATAGCTATGATTTCCGCAAGTTCAGTAGTGCAACAGCGTTTGGCCCCAATGCCACACCTGATGAGGTGATGCCAGATCGTCAGATTAAAGGCGCGCAGCCGCCGTATTTATTATTAACGGCGGAAAAAGACAAAATTGTACATGTGACTAATACAATCAAAATGACAGAAGCGTTTAAAAAAGCAGGCGTAACCGTTGAAACGGGCGAAATCGAAGGAGCCAGTCACGCAACCAGTATAGGCGCGATGGCACCGCCGCTACGCTGGGTCAATGATGTGCGCGCGCAAGTGTTGACGTACTTGGATAAAACGCTCAAATAGCTTATTACTATGCATATCGGCGACTTTTGACCATTTAATTGATAGCACTGTCTCAATGCTTGAACACACTTGAGTAAGACAGTACTGTAAGATATGCAAACTCTTGTTATAATGTCATCACTTTAAATCTATACCCTATTCTAAACTTTAAGGCAGACTATTTTATGAGCATGAACGCTGACGATTTGATCGCATTTTTACAGACTCACTTCCCAGACGCTTTTATTCAAGCTGCCAACCAAGGTAATAAGTTTGACGTACGCGTGGTCGATGCCAGCTTTGAAGGCAAACGCGCGGTTCAGCGTCAGCAAGCAGTATATGCGTTAGTTAATGATAAGATTGCGAGTGGCGATATTCACGCACTCAACATCCAAGCGCTGACGCCTGCTGAGTGGGACGCTCAATCAAAAGGCTAATTAAATAGCTGTCTATATGACTAGATATTGCTGAATCGGCCATATGCATGGTTGAGAGTTGTAGTTCTAGTTTTCATAATTTTTTATACTCATCGCTAGGTTGTCACCTTTATGGATCAATTTTTAATCACTGGTAGTAGTCGTATCGCAGGGGAAGTCACCATCTCAGGCGCCAAAAATGCCGCTTTGCCGTTACTCGCAGCTATGATATTGGCTGAGACCCCAACGACACTGCATAACGTGCCGTCACTACAAGACGTGCGAACGTTGATTGAATTGATCGGTGGCATGGGTATCAAAATCCAGAAGCAAGATGATACGGTCACTTGCGATACCAAGAGTATCGATAACTTTTATGCCCCGTATGATTTGGTAAAAACCATGCGCGCGTCAATCTTGGTACTAGGGCCGTTATTGGCACGTTTTGGTGAAGCTGAAGTCTCATTGCCAGGTGGCTGCGCGATTGGTTCGCGCCCTGTTGATCAGCATCTAAAAGCGTTTGAAGCGATGGGTGCCGAAATCAGTGTAGAAAATGGCTATGTAAAAGCCCAAGCACCAAAAGGTGGCAAGCTATTAGGCTGTAATTTCTCATTTGATATGATTACCGTTGGCGGTACTGAAAACGTCATCATGGCAGCAGCATTGGCCAAAGGCACAACTGTCTTAGGTAACTGTGCGTTAGAGCCAGAAGTGGTTGATTTGGCCAATATGTTGGTTGCAATGGGTGCCAAAATAAGCGGTATCGGTACGTCAACGATGACCATCGAAGGGGTAGAGCGTCTGCATGGCTGCGAGTATTCAGTCGTACCTGATCGTATTGAGACAGGCTCATACCTTGCTGGTGCCTTGATGACACGTGGCGATGTATTGACCAAAAAAACATCTGCTCTATTATTGACGCCAGTGTTAGAGAAGTTTGAAGATATGGGTGCAACTATCACGAGTGGTGATGACTGGATTCGCGCACAAATGAAAGGTCGTCCAAAGGCAGTTGATATCCGTACACAGCCACATCCTGGTTTCCCGACGGATATGCAAGCTCAGCTAATGGCTATTGCTTGCTTAGCGGACGGTACAAGTACTTTTATTGAAAATATCTTCGAAAATCGCTATATGCATGTACCAGAGCTCAATCGTTTGGGCGCGTCTATTCAGGTTGACGGTCACACTGCGGTAGTAAGAGGTGTGGAAAACTTTACTGCAGCCCCAGTCATGGCGACGGATTTACGCGCGTCTATGTCATTGGTAATGGCAGCGGCGACTGCTGAAGGCGAGAGCTTAATTGACCGTATTTACCACATCGATCGTGGTTATGAGCATGTTGAAGACAAGCTGCGTAGCTTAGGCGTGAACATCGAGCGTATTAATACCAACGCTTAATATTGATTGACTCAATATCGACTGTTACCCATATTATGATATAAATTAAAAACTCCCCTTTCAATAGGGGACTGCACATGGACACGATGTCATTATGACTGAGACAAGCAAATCTTTACCAGCCAGCGGTTTATTAAACGAAGTAAACGATGAGTTTTCAGGTCTAACTTTGGCTTTATCAAAAGGCCGCATTCTAGAAGAGACCATGCCACTGTTACGTGCAGCTGGCGTTGATCTTTTAGAAGATCCTGAAGCGTCACGTAAGCTTATTTTCCCGACCTCAAATCCAAATGTGCGTGTATTGATTTTGCGTGCCAGCGACGTGCCGACCTATGTCGAACATGGCGCTGCTGACTTTGGGGTGGCGGGTAAAGATGTGCTGCTTGAGCATGGTGCCAATCATGTTTATGAATTGCTCGATTTGCAGATTGCTCAGTGTAAATTGATGACTGCGGGTGTGAAAGATGCACCGCTGCCAAATCGTCGCCTGCGTATCGCGACCAAATATGTTAATGTCGCCCGTGCTTATTTTGCAAGCCAAGGTCAGCAGGTTGATGTCATCAAACTTTACGGTTCGATGGAGCTTGCGCCATTGGTCGGCTTAGGTGATTTGATTGTCGATGTGGTCGATACAGGCAATACATTGCGTGCCAATGGACTTGAGGCACGCGATCACATTTGTGATGTTTCATCACGTCTGATCGTCAATCAAGTGAGCTATAAGCGCAAATTTGCATTACTAGAACCAATCTTAGATAGCTTTAAAAATAGTATCGCCAATAGCTAATTATCCAGTGCAAGTCATTGGTAAAATAAAGCACGGTTATACAAATTTTTAAACCAGTTTAGCAGGCTATGAGTGACGTAGCGTGCTAAACTGGTTTTGTTGTCTTAGCTTGCGAAAACATAAAAACATCGTAAAAATCAGACAAGAAGACGTCGAGTAAGCCGCAATACTTTTACCGTACAAACCTACTTTACTCAGTTCCAAACCGTTCATTTTTAGCACTACTTTATGCTCAGATATAGGATTAGGTCATGCGCCAGTTAAGTACCCAAGATGCCGATTTTGATAGTCAATTGACACAGTTGCTTGCCTTTGAGACAGTCAATGATGCTGAATTATTACATACCGTCGACGATATCATCGCCCAAGTACGTGCTGATGGTGATAGCGTCGTGTTGGCATTGACTCAGCAGTTTGATCAGCATCCAGCAACGTCGATGCAAGAGTTAGAGTTGTCTAAAGAAGCGCTTGCTGAAGCGTTTGCCAATCTTGATGAAAAAGTAAAGATAGCGTTGACCACAGCAGCGACTCGGGTACAGACATTCCATGAGCGCCAAGTACAAGAAACATGGCAGTATGAGGATGAGCTAGGTAACCGATTGGGTCAAAAAGTCACGCCACTTGATCGCGTTGGGATTTATGTGCCGGGCGGTCTGGCTTCTTATCCATCGTCAGTATTGATGAACGCCATTCCTGCTAAGGTAGCTGGCGTCACTGAAGTTATCATGGTCGTACCAGCGCCTAAAGGCGTGCTCAATCCGTTAGTATTGGCAGCGGCCCATCTGGCCCAAGTCGATCGCGTCTTTACTATCGGTGGCGCTCAAGCAGTAGCAGCTTTAGCTTACGGCACTGAAACGATTCCAGCCGTGGACAAAATCACAGGACCAGGCAACAAATATGTCGCTGCAGCCAAACGCGCAGTATTTGGTCAAGTTGGTATCGATATGATTGCTGGACCTTCAGAAGTATTGGTATATGCAGAAGGCGAAGCACAAGATAGAGCGGACTGGCTAGCGATGGATCTATTGTCTCAAGCTGAACATGATCGTATTGCACAAGCTATCTTTGTGACGACTAGCGAAGAGCAGCTCACCGAAGTAGCACTTGAGATAGAAAAAGCATTGGCTGAGCTACCAAAAGCAGATATCGCGCGTGACTCATTACAGAACCGCGGTGCACTGATTTTGGTAAAAGATCGTAGCGAAGGTATGGCACTTATCAATCGTATCGCTCCTGAGCATTTAGAGTTATCCGTTGATAATCCTGATGCACTGTTGAATGATATTCGTCATGCCGGCGCTATTTTTATGGGTCGTCATACGCCCGAAGCTATTGGGGATTACTGTGCAGGGCCAAATCATGTACTGCCAACATCAGGCACAGCGCGCTTTTCTTCTCCGTTAGGTGTGTACGATTTTCAAAAGAAATCATCTATCATTTATTGCAGTGAATCTGGCAGCAAGCCTCTGGCTGAGACAGCTGATATTTTAGCGCAGCGTGAGGACTTAGAAGCCCATGCGCGTTCAGCTCGTTATCGTTATCAGTAATTGATTTTGAATTTTTAGCTTTTACTTTTGATATTTATTTTTAATAGTCTTTGTGGCTAATAGTAGGATAATTTATGAGTGAGTCAAAGATAGACACCAGACTATGGTCGTCTAAAGCGCGCAACTTGTCACCTTATGTTCCAGGTGAGCAGCCGCAACACGACAATCTATGCAAACTAAATACCAATGAAAACCCATTTCCACCCTCGCCAAAAGTAGGGGAGGCTATTGCTAAGGTTTTGGAACATCAAGCTGATGAGTTACGTCTGTATCCTGCTCCTGAATCTAATGACCTACGTGCTGCATTGGCACAGTCATACAACCTTGATATCAATCAAGTATTCGTTGGTAACGGCTCAGATGAAGTCTTGGCGTTAGTCTTTGCTAGCTTCTTTTTAAAAGAGCGTCCGCTGCTATCACCTGATATTGGTTATAGTTTTTATCCTGTATATGCACAGACGTTTGGTGTAGAGCTTGTACAGATTCCTCTAGAGGAAGACTTTAGCATTGACCCTGATGCTTATCGTCAGCCTTGTAGCGGTATCATCATCGCTAATCCTAATGCACCAACAGGCTTACTGCTGTCGCTTGCTGATATCCGTAAACTTGCAAGTGAGCATTCTAATGCGGTCATTGTGATTGACGAAGCGTATATCGATTTTGCTCAGATAGAAGAAAGCAATGCAGATGCTCCAGTCTCAGCGGTGAGCTTAATCAATGAGTGTGATAACGTTATCGTGACCCAAACCTTTTCAAAGTCGCGCTCGCTTGCTGGTTTGCGCGTTGGTATGGCCTTTGGCAATGCATCGTTGATTGAAGCACTTACACGGATGAAAAACAGCTTTAACAGCTATCCGCTGGATAAGTTGGCTCAAGCTGGTGCGACTGCGAGTGTATTAGACACTGAATACTTTGAGCAAACCCGTCAGCAAGTCATTGATTTACGTACGTCGCTAACAGCAGAGTTGACGACATTGGGCTATAAGGTCCTACCGTCACATGCCAACTTCGTATTCGCTCGTCCAAAAGATGGTGATGCAAGTGCTGTCGCGAGTGCGTTACGCGAGCAAGGCATTATCGTTCGCCATTTTGATAAGCCGCGTATTGCAGAGTACTTGCGTATTACCATCGGTACGGCAGAGCAGAACAACCGTTTGATTGATGCGCTAAAAGCCTTGCAAGTCGATGCTAGCGTTGCTGCTGAATAATATTAGATTGATAGCTTAATATAGGATATTGGTAGGTAAGTCTCTTTACTTAAAACGCAAAACACTATCGATAAGTCTTAAAAAAAGCCTGCTAACGTAACGTTGACAGGCTTTTTTAATTTTAAATTAGTAATAATGTTTGAGTTCGCTATCTTAGGTTTTTTGAGCCAGTACTGATAATAAATTACCTACTTTATCTAAGCATTCTTGGTATTCAGCATCATAATCAGACGCGACCGTAATACCGCCACCTGCCCATAGGTTAACGTGTCTTTCTTTATTACAGCCATCATTCGACAAAGCGTTGGCTTGCAATGTACGAATGAGTACATTCCATTGTCCACTACCATCAAAATTCATATAACCCATAGTGCCGCAATAAGCACCCCGTGGCGTAGATTCCAATTCAGCGATGATTTCGACAGCGCGTTTTTTTGGTGTGCCAGTGATAGAACCAGCAGGCAGACTACCAAACAATACAGCCAATGGATGAGTATCAGTTTTTAGCTCAGCGGTGATGGTGCTGACCATATGATGCACGTTGCTAAAACTCTCAATTGCAAATAACTGTGGTACTTTCACAGTGCCAATTTTGGCGTATTTACCCAAATCATTACGCAGTAAATCCACAATCATGACATTTTCGGCACGGTCTTTTTCGCTATTGATTAGTTGCTGCTTATACAGATCATCTTGCTCGTTAGTCGTACCTCGCGGCATGGTTCCCTTGATAGGCTTGGTGCGAATAGAGTGTTTGCCAGTGTCGATTTCTCTAGTAAATGTAAAAAATAACTCAGGTGAGCAGCTTAACAATTCAAAATGATTGCTATCTGCGTCAAAGTTGTTTCTATTTAGGTAATCACCATCATTGCCCTTAACGCTCACATATCCTGCAAAAGGTGCTTTTGTATTGCGATATAGCGCAGGCAAATAGTCAATAAGCGAAAAGGCTGATTGAACATCGTTATTTTCGCGCGCTAAACTGCCAGACCATTTCTGTGTCAGGTTTATCTGATAGCAGTCACCTTGTTGTAGATAGTCTTGTGTGCGATTAAATGCTTGTTGATAATCAGGCTTGCTCCATCGAGGACTTAAAACTAGGGGAGTGATGTTTGATGTATCTTTAAACTGTGGTTGATTGAGATAGTTATCAGACAGTTTTTGATCCAGTTCGTCGAGGTAAGAGGTAAGAGTCGTTACAAGATTATCGTTTGTCTTATGACCAATATTCTCATAAGTGTCATCGTTAGTTAGATGATTCCTTAATTCCCAGCCTGTATCAGCATGTGCCGTAGGTGTTAGATAAATATCATAATGTCCTAATGAAGCAGACGGCTGCATCGCTAATTCAATTCTATCGGCAGGACTTAGTTCGAGAGCTGCAATATCATAACCAATAAAACCGATTAGCCCATGATGATAACTGGGTTTTGGGCTTTCTTCGTTATTGATATATGAGGTGTCGTGATTAACTTCTTGAGCATTACTATAAGCGATTAGCTCTTCTTGCCACTCTAGATAGCTCATATAAGCTGTCGTGCTAGCATAACTATTATCAGCGCTATTTATATTAGTATCGCGACTCAAGTCAGTATTGCGACAACTCTTAATCACCTTGTAAATATTAGATAAATCACTAGAAGCTTGCTCATCATTGGGATATACAGACCAGCTGACTTTTGGGAGTAAGCCGATTACTGGTCGACCATCGTTATTAAGCCAAATAAGTTGCCAGTTTGCTTTAATATCTTGGTCGAGCAAGTGACGCTGTAGCTGCGGCATCAGCTCTGCAGCAGACAAATCACCAAAACGCCAGCTAGGTTTGCTAGCTGGCGATGGCGCAGAATCTGTCTGCTCAGTTGTATTGTGATTTGATACAAGCATGGGTTAAGCGTCAAACTTTTTGATAATTAGCGTAGCGTTAGTACCACCAAAGCCAAAGCTATTACTCATCAAGGTTTCAAGATTTGCTTCACGCATTTCGGTGACGATATCGAAACCTTCAGCAGCAGGATCTAAGTTATCAACATTGATACTTGGAGCGATAAAGCCGTCCTGTAGCATTAGCAGACAGTAAATCAGCTCTTGTGCACCAACAGCACCCAAGCTATGGCCTGTCATTGATTTGGTTGAGCTGATAGCAGGTACTTTACTGACGTCATTATCAAATACTTTAGCAATCGCTTTAAGCTCAGTAATATCGCCCAGTGGTGTACTAGTACCATGACTATTGATGTAATCAACACTTTCTAGACCCGCTTCGGCCAAGGCTTGTTGCATACAGCGAACAGCACCTTCACCACTTGGCGCAACCATTTCTGCACCATCAGAGCTGGCACCATAGCCAACAATTTCAGCCAAAATATTGGCACCGCGTGCTTGAGCATGTTCCAGACTCTCTACAACCACCATCGCGCCACCAGCAGCAATCACAAAACCGTCACGGTCTTTGTCATAGGCTCTTGAGGCAAGTTTTGGTGTGTCGTTATACTGAGTACTAACTGCGCCCATTGCATCAAACATACAAGACTGCGTCCAATGCTCAGCTTCACTACCACCAGCCAATATCACATCCGCTTTACCCAGTTGGATAAGCTCAGCAGCATGACCGATACAGTGTGTTGAAGTCGCGCAAGCAGAGGCGAGCGAGTAGGAGACGCCTTGGATTTTGAGACCAGTTGCTAAAGCGGCTGATACCGAGCTGCCCATTGTTTTTGGTACGGCCATTGCGCCGACACCGCGTAAACCTTTTTCGCGCATAGCATCGATAGCATTGACGATATTTTCTGTTGAGGCGCCGCCCGAGCTTGCCACTACACCCACTCGTGGGTTGTTATTAATAGTATCAAGCGATAGTCCTGAGTGCTCAATCGCATTTAGCGCACTGACGTAAGCATAGAGACTGGCGTCACTAAAGAACCTTTTCAGCTTACGATCGATACCACTGGTATCAAGTTCTGATTGATTGATGCTACCGCTCACGTGTGATTTAAACTCGTGCTCAGCATAAGAATCATTAAATGTGATGCCAGACTGACCTTCTTTGAGGGCAGTGGTGACAGTGTCTAAATCATGTCCGATACAAGAGACAATCCCTGCTCCAGTAATAACTACGCGACGCATATTCTATTCCTTATGAGTAACAATCCTTCAGAATTGCTTTCAATAATCGTTTTTAAATATTGGTTCTATTAATTAAATATTGGTTCTATCAATCGATGTTAAGTGCCGTCGTACTTTATCGCCATTATATAAACCATAGAAAAATCGATGCTCTATAAATGGTAATCTGTAAATAAAGTACAAGTGTACTGTGAATTATGGCACATGATAACGTATCAAGCTTTCAAAATGTTTGCGCAAGTGCAAAATAACGACAAAATAGCGCTTATGATTCAATACTGAGTGAAAAAATGACAAGTAAGCCTAGCTACTGGCTATGGACGGAATTATACTTTAGATACAAAATTTGTGATTCTAATAACATTGTTCGCACTGACACTAGTTACGATAACTGGCTAAAATAATAGATTCATTATTATTAATAATTAACTATCATATTAAAATACAACTATATTAAAAAACCAACTCATCATATTAAGGACATCACGATGGCAAAGCGTAGTACTCTTTCTAAAAGCATTAATACTCTTGGCTCTTTTACTCGAAATAACCTAGAGCGCGTAGGGGCTATGATTGACAGCATAAATGCTAAAACAGGCAAACCGCGTCAATACAAAGCCGTCGACCTAGGCGATGAAGACTACCAACAAGACTTGTTTCGTGAGCAAACCTTAAAAGCTACGCAGCAACTTTTAGGACCACGCTTTGCTACTTATGGTAAATACGCCAAGAAAGTCGTGCCGAATAGCTTTTTCCAATCGACAGTTGATGGCGCATTTGCCCAAGTGGCCAACCTCGCTGCGAACTGGAGTCAACTAGACTTACCTAATGAGCATCGTTTTGCCAATATTGCTACTTTAGATGACGAAGAGCGTTATGCGCTAGCTACTGATATTGCTAACCAAAACCGTGCACTTGCAATGATGGGTGGTTTGACAGGTTTGGCAGGTCTACCAGGTTTGCTAGCTGATACATTGTGGCTATTATTGGTTTCATTACGTACGGTTTATCAGATTGCTGCTGTATATAATAAGCCGCTGACAGGTAAGCAAGGCGTCAAGATGGCGTACGAACTACTATCAAACGCTGATTTGAGCAAAATGCAAGAAAAACAAGCGCTATTAGCTGGTCTAGGTATTGGTAAAGGTTTGCTTGATAATGCTCAGAGCAATGGACTGCATAGTGAACTTAAAAATCTCGGTCTAAAAAATAAAAATGTGAATTTCTATGCTGAGCAAATAGACAAAGTCGCCAGTCAAGTAGGTGTTGATTTAGATCAGATTAATTTATCATGGGTTCGTCGTTTTATTCCTGTCACCGCAGTAGCGATCGGCATGCACTATAATAGCCAGTTGATTGACGAAGTTATTGGCGTTGCTCAAGCGACCTTTGCACCAGAAGCAAAATTGGCCAATCGTGCTATTACTGATGACAGCAGCAGTGAGGCTAAAGTAGAAAAGGCTGATACTGATGAGGCGAAAAAAGACACAGAGCGTAAAGAAAAAAGCAGTGATTCAGAAAAAGTCACTGATAAAGAAGAAGCTAGTAAAGAAGAAACTAGCAGTAAAAAAGATGCAGACAAGCAAACGTCTGATAAAAAAGCCAAGTAATAGACATATTATTTGCTAGTTTGGTTATAGGTTTATAAGCGCAATGGTATTTATCTTGGTTTGATTGAGCAACACGACTTGAAAATTAGGATAAATACCACCACTTAGTTACTATCAAGTACCATTTCAATGTTAAACATCTTTTCTTAATGATGCTTGAGCTCGCTTTGTTTACTTTATTTCTTACGCTATTTTTCGGCGAAAAATCTATAAAGTGATACAATGAGAGGCTGAATGCATATCTATCAAATGTTGTAAAGCGAAACCATTCATAAGTGGTTGAAATAGCAGCAACAACTCTTTATAATACACTGTCCTAAAAATGGGTGCCCCGAAATCTGCAATTATTGTCAGATAGATGGTGCATTGGCCCATTTTTTTGTTTTATACCAAACGGGAGAAGGATGCCTTATGGCAACAACTAACCAATTGATTCGTAAAGGTCGCAAAACCATCAAGGAAAAGTCAAAAGTTCCTGCGTTGGAAGCGTGCCCACAGCGTCGCGGTGTATGTACTCGTGTATATACTACCACGCCAAAAAAACCTAACTCTGCCATGCGTAAAGTATGTCGTGTACGTTTGACTTCAGGCTATGAAGTATCAAGCTACATCGGCGGCGAAGGTCATAACCTACAAGAGCACAGTGTTGTTCTAATCCGTGGTGGTCGTGTAAAAGATCTACCAGGTGTACGTTATCACACTGTTCGCGGTGCATTAGATTGCGCAGGCGTTAAAGACCGTAAGCAAGGTCGCTCTAAGTACGGTGCTAAGAAGCCTAAAGTTTAATAACTAAACGTTATTAGATAAGCTTTTTGCACTACCCAATAACTGTGCATGGGTTTGGTGTCAGTAGTAATATCGCTTTTATATAAACATATATCTGGGATTTACTCTTAAAACATACCACCATGCAGTAAGGCTAACTGATAACTCACTGCTATATCCTAATGATAAGTAGTCGATGTTGTGAATGTTAGACACTCCTGAAGATAAGGAAATTTATTATGCCAAGACGTCGCGTCGTTGCTGCCCGTGAGATCCTACCGGATCCTAAGTTTGGTAGCCAAACTGTTGCAAAATTCATCAACCATGTAATGAGTGATGGTAAAAAATCTACTGCTGAGCGTATCGTTTACGGTGCACTTGAGACAGTAAGTGAGAAGCGTAAAGTTGAAGATCCAGTATCTTTCTTCGAAGAAGTGCTAGAAAATGTACGCCCAATGGTAGAAGTAAAAGCTCGCCGCGTTGGCGGTGCAACCTATCAAGTACCAATGGAAGTACGCCCCTCCCGTCGTACTGCATTGGCTATGCGTTGGTTAGCTGAAGCTGCTGCTAAGCGTTCTGAAAAATCAATGGCTTTGCGTTTAGCTGGCGAATTGAATGATGCTGCTGATGGCAAAGGCGCTGCTATGAAAAAGCGTGACGAAGTTCACCGCATGGCAGATGCTAACAAAGCATTCTCTCATTACCGTTTCTAAGCTACTTTTTAATAGTAGCTTGAGATTAGAGGCTCATGCCATTTAATCTTACATTGTTGTTTATTCTATTGATTGCCGCCATCATCATTCGGTCATATATAAATGTTATTTATTGATGACTGAGGTGGCGGACATCTATCCAGATGTCTCTCTTAACAAATACAGTTTTTGCTGGAGAGCATCCCAAATTTGATGCCGCACTATTCTTAGTATTTGCTCTTTTTTTGTCCGTATTAGGCTCAATAATCAGTAAGTAATATTACGAAGCTGAACGCTTTGTCATAGAGTATGAGGTAGAGACACAATACATTATTATATACACGACTTTTCCTAGGAAAACACTATGGCTCGTAAAACTCCCCTAAAACGCTATCGCAATATTGGTATCTCAGCGCACATCGATGCTGGTAAGACAACCACTACAGAGCGTGTTTTATTCTATACCGGTGTTAGCCACAAAATTGGCGAAGTACATGATGGCGCAGCCACTATGGACTGGATGGAGCAAGAACAAGAGCGTGGTATTACTATTACCTCAGCGGCAACAACTTGTTTTTGGTCAGGTATGGCTAAACAGTTTGACGAACACCGTATCAACATCATCGATACCCCAGGTCACGTTGACTTCACGATCGAAGTTGAACGTTCTATGCGTGTACTTGATGGCGCTTGCATGGTTTACTGTGCAGTAGGCGGCGTTCAGCCACAGTCTGAGACCGTATGGCGTCAGGCGAACAAATATAAAGTACCACGTCTTGCATTTGTAAACAAAATGGACCGTGTTGGTGCTGATTTCTATCGTGTTATCGAACAGATCAAAACTCGTTTGGGTGGTAACCCTGTACCATTGGTTATCCCAATTGGTAAAGAAGATGACTTCGAAGGCGTTGTTGATCTAGTGACCATGAAAGCTATCTATTGGGACGAAGCGTCTCAAGGTATGCAGTATGATGAGCGCGAAATCCCAACTGAACTACAAGAAAAAGCAGCAGAATACCGCGAGCACCTTGTAGAAAGCGCTGCTGAAGCAAATGAAGAGTTGATGAACGAATACCTAGAAAACGGTGAATTGACTGTAGAACAAATTCACGGTGCTATTCGTCAGTTAACTATCGATAACGAAATCATCCCGCTTCTTTGTGGTACTGCCTTTAAGAACAAAGGTGTACAGAAGATGCTAGATGCCGTTATTCAGTATCTACCTGCACCAATCGACGTACCTGCTATTAAAGGTATTCTTGATGACAAAGACGAAAGCGAAGGCAGCCGTGAAGCATCAGATGAAGCACCTTTCTCAGCACTAGCGTTCAAAATCATGAATGACAAATTCGTTGGTAACTTAACCTTCGTACGTGTTTATTCTGGTGTAATGAAGCAGGGTAGCAGTGTTTATAACCCAGTTAAGATGAAGCGTGAGCGTGTTGGCCGTATCGTACAGATGATGGCAAACTCTCAAGAAGAGCTTGCAGAGATTCGTACTGGTGATATCGCAGCTCTAGTCGGCATGAAAGATGTGACTACTGGTGATACGCTATGTGATGAAGACAACGTGATCACTCTTGAGCGTATGGAATTCCCAGATCCAGTTATCTCTCTAGCTGTTGAGCCAAAGACCAAAGCTGACCAAGAAAAAATGTCAATCGCTCTTGGCCGTTTGGCAAAAGAAGATCCATCGTTCCGTGTACACACTGACGAAGAATCTGGTCAGACGATCATCAGTGGTATGGGTGAGCTACATCTAGAGATTCTTGTTGACCGTATGAAGCGTGAATTCAACGTTGAAGCAAACATCGGTGCACCTCAGGTTGCTTATCGTGAAACGATTCGTAACACTGTTGAACAAGAAGGCAAATTCGTACGTCAAACAGGTGGTCGTGGTAAGTTTGGTCACGTTTGGTTACGTCTTGAGCCACTTGATCCAGCTGGCGACACTGAATATGAATTCGCTGAAGAAGTTGTTGGTGGTACTGTACCAAAAGAATTCCACGGTGCTGTTGACAAAGGTATCCAAGAGCGCATGAAAAACGGCGTCCTTGCAGGATATCCAGTAGTTGGCGTAAAAGCGACCTTGTATGATGGTTCTTATCATGACGTTGACTCTGATGAATTGTCATTTAAGATGGCTGGTTCTATGGCCTTCAGAAAAGGTTTCTTAGCAGCTGATCCAGCGCTACTTGAGCCAGTAATGAAAGTAGAAGTTGAAACACCTGAAGACTACATGGGCGACATCATGGGCGATCTTAACCGTCGTCGTGGTTTGGTACAGGGTATGGAAGATCTACCTGGCGGTA
The DNA here is from genome assembly GCF_038155145.1 of Psychrobacter proteolyticus. GTDB lineage: Bacteria > Pseudomonadota > Gammaproteobacteria > Pseudomonadales > Moraxellaceae > Psychrobacter > Psychrobacter proteolyticus_B. Next base: position 436 of record NZ_JBAKAY010000010.1, on the reverse strand, counting down.
CTAAACAGATTCGTGCTGAAGTACCATTAGCGGAAATGTTTGGTTATGCCACTCAAATGCGCTCTATGTCACAAGGCCGTGCAACTTACTCAATGGAATTCCAAAAGTACGCTGAAATTCCAAAATCAGTTGCTGCTGAAATCATCTCTAAGTTCAACTCTAAAGATGATGACGAGTAAATAAAGCTTACTAAAGGTGACAATATAGAGTATGTCTGTGTATTGTCACTAAAGAATACGCCAATAACTTGTTAAAAGACTTGTTATTGGCCGCGATTTTCTTATAATATCTGCACATCAGTATGTGCAACCTTTTAACTATTATCTTAATGTGGTCAAAATCGTCTTAATAATCATATTTATATGAGTTAAGTCTTGAACCCCAAAAAAAGAGGAAATACCCATGGCAAAGGCCAAGTTTGAACGTAACAAGCCAC
>NZ_JBAKAY010000009.1:0-153232 GCF_038155145.1 Psychrobacter proteolyticus | reverse complement strand
TCGTGAAGGCGGCCGTACTGTAGGCGCTGGTGTTGTTGCTAACGTATTGAACTAATCATTAAGTCTCAGCAATGAGCTTATGAGTTAGTCATAAAAAAGGCCATCCTATCTAGGGTGGCCTTTTTTTATTAGGAAATGTTGATTGTATAAGTACAGGACTACATGAATAAGCGTGTGGCAAGCTCTACATGTATTATTTAAGCGTAATATAATAATAAAGACAGCCTAACAATAAGCGTAAAAGGAACGTCATGTTTGCGATAGAAGTATTACCAACGAATGCAGTAGAGTTCTTACACGTCATTCAAACTGTCGCTAGTATAGAAGCGATGGTGCAACCAAATGATGCTTGGAATCAGAAAACATTGACTGAGTTGCTTGAGCAGGACAGTATTAGTCTGCTGATTGCTTACGATCAAGCCAAAGAAGAGAGCGTCTCTCATCGTGAGATAGTTGGCTATTGCTTATATCAAACGACTTTTGAGCAAGCAGAGGTGTTACGTGTCGGAACTGATCCAGAGCACCAACGACAAGGCATTGCTTCGCAGGTATTGAATAAACTGCATGAGCTGTTACAGCTTAATCAAGTCGAAAGTCTTTTGTTAGAAGTACGTGCAGATAATAAAGCGGCGATAGCGTTATACGAGCAACAAGCATTTAGCGTCATTCATAGACGCAAAGGATATTATAAAATGCCACATAAACCAGCAGTCGATGCATTAATCATGCAGCATACTTATATTTAATGGAGTGAGTAAAGCTTAATAAAAAGTAAGCGGCGATAATAAAAGTGGCTATAACAGCTATGATATAAAAGCAGAATTAACTAAGATTTAAACTTTATTGTAAAGGGATTTTCTTTTTACAGACTTCTACATCAAGCTGATAATCACTATCTGCTTTCATTCGACCTAAAATATCCAAGCGTTCGCTCAGTAGCTCAATCATTATGCTGATATTAGCTTGTTGTTTTTTAACTTGTTCTAATTTTTGCTGAGTGAGTAAAAGCTGCGAATCAATATCCAAGTGACCATCATAATAATCATTTAAGCTGTTTTTGATTTCAGTAAGGGTGAAGCCAATAGCTTGCGCACTTTTGATCAGCTCTATGCGTTCGATACACTCTGGATGAAATTCGGTATATAAACGTGAGCCTGCCTGACGCTTGCGAGATTTTAGTAGGCCTAATTGCTCGTAATGGCGAACCGTATCTTTGGTCGTATTGGCCTTTGCTGCTAGCTCTCCAATCAATAGAAACGATGTATCAAGTGCCATAATAACCTCTTATTTTTTCGCTATGATAATCATAACTCTAGTTGCCACGGCGTATCGCTATCCAGTAGCGATACGGATAACGGTTTATGAGAGTGCTTTTGCCATGGCACAGACTGGCTGCCTATCAAGTTGTCTAACTGAGCTAGGAAATCAGCACGCGGTAAAGTAGTCGCACCTAAACTCATCAAATGATCGTTCGGTAGCTGACAGTCAACGAGTGCGACATCACTTTGCTCACATAGGCGCATCAGACCCCAAAACGCTAGCTTTGACGCATTAGATGCTCGATGAAACATTGATTCACCAAAATAGATGCCGTTTATCTTTAACCCGTACAATCCGCCAATCAGTTGACCTGCCTCATCCCAAACTTCTATGCTATGAGCAAAGCCTTGCGCATGCAATTTGGTATAAGCTTCGATCATCTCATCATGAATCCAAGTATGCTCACCTTCGGGATGATTGTCATTAAGGCCATCACTGCGCGGTAAGCTACAGGCATGTATGACATTGTCAAAAGCTTGATTGAGTGTCACTTGCCAACGTTCGCGATTTGCTTGCTTACGTAGAGACTTGCTCGGTTGATAGGCAGAGGGGACAATCACGCAACGCGGCTCGGGACACCACCAAGCAATAGGCTCATCTTCGTTAAACCAAGGAAATAGCCCCTGAGCATAGGCTGATATCAGCGTTTCGGGTGCCAGATCACCGCCCATAGCGACAATGCCAATACCATCAGGATCGATAGAAATGGGATCAGGAAAGTCATAACGCCCAAGACTTTTTAAAGTCTCAGGCGCAATGTATTTATCGTGCTGTTGAGTAAAGTTGCCCATTTAGGCTTCTTTATCTGCAGTTAGGGTTGAATCGTAAGTATGGTCACGAGCGACAGTTTCGCCCAGTGCATCCAAGTACTTTTCAGCATCCAACGCAGCCATACAGCCCGTACCAGCAGAAGTGATGGCTTGACGGTAAACGTGATCGGCTACGTCACCTGCGGCAAACACACCTTCAATACTGGTTTGAGTAGCATTACCATTCAGGCCGCTATTAACGATCAGGTAGCCATCTTTCATATCCAATTGATCTTTGAACAAGTCAGTGTTTGGCTTATGACCAATAGCGACAAACATACCCATTGTGTCTAGTTGTTTGGTACTACCATCAATCATTGATTCAATAACGACACCATTGACGCCCATGTCATCACCGACCACTTCTTTTACTTGGTGGTTCCATTCGATTTTGACATTACCATTCTTAGCTTTTTCAAATAGCTTGTCTTGCAAGATTTTTTCAGAGCGTAAGCTGTCACGGCGATGCACTAAGGTCACTTCAGACGCAATATTAGATAAGTACAAAGCTTCTTCAACCGCTGTATTACCACCACCAATCACCGCAACTTTTTGGTTTTTATAAAAGAAACCATCACAGGTGGCGCAGGCTGATACACCAAGCCCTCTGAATTTGGTTTCTGATTCTAGTCCCAAGTACTGTGCAGAGGCACCAGTTGAGATAATGAGTGCATCACAAGTATAGCTACCATTGTTACCTGTCAATTGAAAAGGACGCTCGTTTAGGTTTACTTCGTTGATGTGATCGTAGACCAATTCAGTACCGAAACGCTCAGCATGTGCTTTCATACGTTCCATCAATGCAGGACCTGTCAAATCATGCGCATCGCCTGGCCAGTTGTCGACTTCGGTAGTGGTGGTTAACTGTCCACCGACTTCCATGCCAGTAACCATAACTGGCTTAAGGTTAGCGCGTGCTGCATAAACTGCTGCAGAGTAGCCAGCAGGACCTGAGCCTAAAATAATGAGTTTTTCGTGACGTGGAGCAGTAGTGTCAGTTGCCATGAGTTGTTCCTTGCTAAATATACGAATTAAAAATGTAAGTTATAAATATAATAAAAGAGGAATATCAAAAATGACTACGAATATGCTTCTTCTAATTGCTGTGTGATAATAACATAAGGGCACAGCGCACAAAGTGCAAGTTTGCTAAAACAAACACAGGTATCATTAGAATCAAAGAATAAATAGTTTTGGAACATAAGTGCAAAAACAGAGACTAGTTTATAGAATTTAGGCAATACAGTTAGCCATATTTTGCCACTATTGTTTCGCTAACCAGCTGTTTTCTTACGCAAAGTGTCTACTGATTTACTTTCTTACACGCTTTCTTGAGAAGACTGTCGCCACTGCACCTATGTATTTGTTATTATAAGAAGTTATGCCAAGTGTAGTAGGAGCCAAGCGATAACGGTTGTTTCAAGGCTCTATGATCGGCACATGCCAAACAAACACTTCGCTCGGTACATTTATGTCAACACTTTATGTCAGCATGATTAGGCTTAGTCATGCATTGGCGACCATTTAGTATTAATAACAAGGCAGATCTTACGTGATATCAGCACCGCTTATTGAGTATTTAAAAAAGGGAATGTTTACCCTCCTTGGGTTAATACTGGCCGTTTATCTGTTTGTCATTTTGATGACTTATACAGGCAACGATCCTAGCTGGTCGCACATCAGTAGTGACATGACCACGATTAATAACATGGGCGGCGAGGCAGGTGCATGGTTATCCGATTTGCTTTATAGCTTTTTTGGGTTTGGTGCTTGGTGGTTTTTGGCATTTGTGGTTTATGAATCTATCTTGATTTGGTGGGAAAACAAGCCAACTTTTTGGCTCATGCGATTGGTCGCTTATGTGTTTTTACTATTAAGTGCTAGCGCATTATTTGCACAATTGGTCTCTTTAGTCCAACAAGTCACGAATCCTGACGCAATCGGTCTCGAAGGCGTCGCTGGTGGTATCATCGGGCTAGAATTGCAGGCGCGTTTGGCACAGCTACTATCGCAGTGGGGGAGTGTGGTTTTCTTAGCAGTATTCGTTGTGATTACCGCTACGTTTGCCTTTAACATCCATTGGATGACGATATATCAAAAGGTTCGTGCGCTGTCGTGGCTTGGTTCAGGTGTAAAAAGTCAGGATGCTATCGACGCTACTGAACCGAGCATTGCATCACAAGATGATAGCCAAAACTTAGATGAGTCGGTAGATAAAAAAGTAGAGCATGAGCAGCTGCCACTTGAGTTGCAGTCTGCGGAAAATACTAGCGGTGCTCAAGACGTCAGCAGTAGTGGACGTTTCGGTAGTGTATTGTCAGACTTTTTGGCAACATCAGGATTGGCAGATAGTGTCAAAGCCTCTGTCATCGCAGCAAAAGCAGCGGCGACACCTAATAGCTCAAAAGGTGAGCAGGTAGATACCGATACAGGCTCGCTTAATAACTCTACTGATAATACGGTTAATAATACAGTCCAGCCATTAGCCTCAAACTTGACTGCACCTATTGCTCGCAAAGTTGAGCCAAGTTTTGCGTGGAATGATGCCAGTACGGTCGATGATTTACTCGCAAGTGAGCAGATGGCTTACAGTGCCAGCGGCATGAGCAGCTCCGCTATGCCTGTACCTAACTATTCCCAAACGGGTACTAGTACCACGGCATCGTTAGAGAAAGCCGTACCTGCTACTGCAGTAACTACCATAACGGAAGTGGTTGCTCAACCAGGTATACATGATAAAGAACCACTAGCTCAGCCATCAGTTGATGAGTCAGTGCATAGCGATTTAGCCAGTCAGCCACTCATTGAACCTGCTGAGCCTAAAATCTCTATGACACATGAGACTGCGGAAGTAGATAAATTAGCAGAAGCATGGTTGGCAGAGCATGCTGACATATCAGAACCTACAGAATCTGTTGTAGAAACGTCTGAATACTCTAAGCCTGTTCGGGAAACTGTCGTAGCTGAGCCAATCGTACCAGAGAAGACGCCAGAACCTATCGTAGAAGAGCCTATTAGCTTTGCACAGGATTCAGCCAATCAACTGTCTGATACGCCTGTAGAGTTGCCACAGACTAATAATGCGTCAATAGTCTCTGAGCCTGAAGTCGCTCCGGTAACAGTAGAGACTGAGCCTGCATTGTCAGATGTGCCAGACGTTTCAGACATGACACCAACCAATACGCCTCCTGCCAATCCAAAAGCAGCGCCAACGGTGGAAGTAACTAGCCCAGTCTCCAATGTACAGTCTGAGCCTAAAACGCCCGCGCAACCATCTGTTAGTTTTGCTGTCCCAGAGGGCGATAGTAGCAACCATATCACTGATATGATGCCAGAGGACGATAATGATGACGACACCAATGTACCGGTCATGCCGCATATTAGTGATGACGCAGCTTTTAGTCAAAAGTCACGCTCAATGCAAACGGCAGCTTATCGCAGCAGCCTGACACCTATTCCAGAAGTGTCTATATTGGATAAGCCTGATCCTGACCGCAAGCCTAGCTACACTGTGGCTGAGCTTGAAAAGCTGTCTGAATTGCTAGAAATTAAACTACAAGAATTTAATGTAAAAGCCTCTGTGGTTAATGCTATTCCTGGGCCTGTCGTCACCCGTTTCGAAGTAGAGCTGGCTGCTGGGGTGAAGGCTAGTAAGGTAACAGGTATTTCGCGTGATTTAGCGCGTTCACTATCGATGGCTTCTTTGCGTGTGGTAGAAGTAATTCCGGGTAAACCGTACATTGGTATCGAAGTGCCGAACAAGAAACGTGAAATGGTACGCTTGATTGAACTGCTCAACACCGAAACGTTCAAAGACCCGAAAGCGCAGATTAGCATGGCGATGGGCAAAGACATCGGTGGTAACCCAATCATTACCGATCTTGCACGTGCGCCGCATATGCTAGTCGCTGGTACCACAGGCTCTGGTAAATCAGTATTGGTCAACTCGATGCTACTATCGATGCTACTCAAATATACGCCCAATGAGCTGCGCCTTATTTTGATTGATCCAAAGCAGTTAGAGCTTGCTAACTATAATGATATTCCGCATTTGCTAACGCCAGTAGTCACCGATATGACGGAAGCCGCTAGTAGCTTGTCATGGTGTGTGGCTGAGATGGAGCGCCGTTATCAACTGATGAGTTTGCTAAAAGTTCGTAAGCTCAATGAGTTCAACAAGAAGGTCATCGCGGCGGAGAAATCAGGCAATCCTATGCTTGACCCTCTATGGCGACCAAATGACAGCGTAAGTATTAGCCAAGCACCTAAGCTAAAAACACTACCAATGATTGTCATTGTCGCGGATGAGTTCGCCGATATGATTATGCAGGTCGGTAAACAAGCCGAAGAGCTCATCACACGTTTAGCGCAAAAATCACGTGCTGCGGGTATTCACTTAATGCTAGCAACTCAGCGTCCATCAGTCGATGTTATTACGGGCCTGATTAAAGCCAACATCCCAGTGCGCGCTGCACTACGAGTCAACTCAAAAGTCGATTCACGCACGATTCTGGATAGTGGCGGTGCAGAGGACATGCTGGGTAACGGTGATATGTTGTTCTTGGGGCCAGGGCAGATTGAGCCGGACCGTGTACATGGTGCCTACGTTAGTGACGAAGAAGTTAACCGTGTCTGTGATGCGTGGCGTGAGCGCGGCGCCCCTGACTATATTGATAATATGGCAGGCAACTTTGAATTGTCTAGCCCAGGCGGTGGTAGTACAGCCAATGCTTCTGGTGAAGATGATGATTTATATAATGATGCCGTGGCCTTTATCATGGAAACACGTAAGGTGTCTGCCTCAAGTATTCAGCGTAAATTTAGCATCGGCTATAACCGTGCCGCGCGTATTGTTGATTCTATGGAAGAAGCTGGATTGGTTAGCTCGATGGGCAAAAGTGGCAAGCGTGAACTATTAATGTAGTACTAATTCTTAAGTTGATAACGAAAAAGCGAGTCATGAGAATGGCTCGTTTTTTTATGGAAAAAACTTGATAATACTTTCATAAATTGTAGGTTTAGAAGTAAGCTTTTACTATTAAATACGTTCTAGGGCGCGAAGAGTAGATTCTCATATTAACTCATTAGTTGCCAAAACAAGCCAGATGACTAACGAGTCCGTTTATCAAATATCAGGCGTGGTTTTTTATACTAAACTGACAGGAGTTTATGAAAAAATAGTCATCAGTTTTAGAAAATATGAGTGCTACATAGTCTTAATAAAATTACTCTCCAAGGAAGGTCAGTTATGTTTAAAGAATATACTCAGTATGATGGGCTCGCCTTAGCGGCATTGGTCAATTCAGGTGAGGTCAGCGCAAAGGAATTGCTAGATGCTGCTGTCCATCAAGCCAATCAAATCAATCCTAAATTAAATGCTATTGTGCATCGTTTTGATGAGCGTGCTTATAATGCTGCGCAGGCGGGTTTGCCTTCAGGTGTATTTACTGGCGTACCGTATTTGCTAAAAGATTTGTCATTTAGCTTCGCCGACGAGCCGATTACGATGGGCAGTCGCAGCGTCAATATCATTTCAGAAAAAGACAGCGAAATCGTCAAACGGATGAAAGCGACAGGCGTTAATACCTTTGGCAAGACTAACACCCCTGAGTTTGGCTTGATTATCACGACTGAGCCAAAAGCGCATGGCGCTACTCATAATCCTTTCAAAAAAGGCTATAGCTCTGGCGGATCGTCAGGTGGTAGTGCAGCAGCAGTGGCGAGCGGTATTGTACCGATGGCAGGCGGCGGTGATGGTGGCGGCTCGATACGTTTCCCATCTGCTTGGTGTGGTACGTTTGGGTTAAAGCCAAGTCGCGGACGTAATCCAATGGGTCCTAATCTTGGTGAAGGCTGGGAGGGGGCAGTGGCTGACCATGTGATTACGCGATCAGTGCGCGATAGTGCGGCGATGCTAGATGCCACTAGTGGAGCAGAGATTGGCGCCCCTTACGTTATTGCTCCGCCCGACGGCACCTTTCTACAAGCGGCAATGCGTGCACCGCGAAAGCTAAAAATCGCTTTGCATCAGCAGCCTTTGATAGCCAATACGACAGTGGACAAAGAAGTGCTGGCAGTACTTGAGCAAACGGCTAAGCAATTAGAGTCTATGGGGCATGAAGTAGTACCAGCTGAGCCAAACATCAATATCGAGCAGTTTTGGCATGACTTTATCGTTGTGGTCTGCGCGCATACGGCTTTTACGATTGATAATATCGAGCGTGAGTTTGGGGTTGACCACGTCAAACACCTAGAGCCACAAACTTATAATATGGCACTGCTTGGGCGCTCATTGTCAGCGGTTGATTTGGCACATGCCAAACATGGCTGGCATCATAGCCAGTATCAGACGGGTCTACTGCTAGAAGACTACGATATGATTTTGTGCCCGACTGTGCCCACGCCTGCGGTAAAGCATGGTGTGCTACCGCCCAGTCGTATAGATGAGATGATGATGCGTAGCGCTGAGGTGCTTAACAAGGGCTTCAATATGGGTAGATATGCCTTTAGCTCAGGCATGATAGAAAAGCTCAGTGCCCCTGTATTAGGTAAGATGGGCTTTACACTATTGGGTAATGTTACAGGGTTACCCGCGATGTCAGTACCCGTCGGTATGAGCAAAAACGGCCTACCGATTGGCATGCAATTAATCGGGCGTATGAATGATGAAGCGACATTATTCAGCGTGGCAGGTGAGATGGAGCGCGCAGGTTTATTTACCAAACACGCTTTTGAGAAGTAGGGTTAAGCTATAGTTTGGATTGATAGCACTTAATCAAAGCGATAAATATCCATACCCAAACTATGATGGGCCATACTTTGATGAACGACAGAGACGCGCTGACCAGTACCTAATGCAAAAAACAACGGTAGCAAGTGCTCATCACTTGGATGAATGTCCTTGTAGTCTGGATATTGCTGCCAGTCGAGCGCCGTGGGAATGTCTATTTTGAGCTGCTGTAACAACCATTGCTTAAACGTTTTGGCTGCTTGATCGATGCTGTCAGCTTCCCAGCGCAATGCTTGCAAATTATGCGTAATGTTACCTGAGCCAATGACGAGAATTTGCTCATCACGCAGATGTGCTAACTGCGCGCCTAACTGATAGCAGGCAACACTGTCGTAATGCTGCGGCAGTGATATCTGTACGATAGGTACATCGGCTTCTGGATACAAATGTCTGAGCGGCGCCCACACACCATGATCACAGGCACGCACTGGATTGACACTACAAGTAATACCACGTGCGGTCAGCTGCTGCGCAAGTGTCTCAGCCAGTGCTGGCTGGCCTATAGCAGGGTACTGAATGTCGTAAAGTTCAGGCGAAAATCCTGAAAAGTCATGCCACGTCTTTGGCTGCGGATTACTGCTAATCTCTAGCTTTGCTGACTGCCAATGCGCTGACATAATGACGATGGCTCGTGGCTTAGGTAAGTTTTGACCGATACGTGCCAGTGCACTGGTCGTCGCAGACTGCTCAATTGCAAGCGTAGGCGCGCCATGCGAAATAAAGAGCGCTGGTAGCTTAGATGTATTCGTCGCTACATCAGACGTATTTTCCCATGCGGCAGCCGCTGTGATAGGCGTCTGCACACTATGATGGTCATCACGTTGATGAGCTGGCTTAGAGGCGTTGGGTGTCGCACGTTTTGGATATTTCATGTTGCATTTATTAGGGCGTGCGCCAGTTTTTCAATCTACTTTAGGGTCAATGTTTTAAATCAAAAAAATAGCTTAGTATTTAATTACCACGGTGATAAGGGTGGTTGTTGTTGATACTCATCGCGCGATACAATTGCTCCATAAGTACGACGCGCACTAGCGGATGCGGCAGTGTCAGTGCTGATAGTGATAATTTTGCATCAGCATTTGCTAATACTTCTGGCGACACTCCATCTGCACCGCCGATGACTAAGGCAATATCATCGCCTTGTAGCATGCCATCAGCGAGCTTATCGGCCAGTCCTTCGGTCGAAATCATCTTGCCTTTGACATCTAGTACCCACAATTGCTCTCGGCTTGATGCATTATGAGCGGCTAATATGGCCTGACCTTCTTGCTCACGGTACTGTGCCAAATTGGCATCTGAAGGGTTTTTTGCCCGCTTGGCTGCCGCAATCTCGACAATTTCTGTGCTTAGCATCGGTTGAATGCGTTTGTAATATTCGTCAAAACCCGTCTGTACCCAGCTAGGCATTTTATTGCCAACGGTCAAAATCCTTACTTTCATAATGCTTACCATCTCGATAATTGAATTCAAGCTTACTAGGGTGTGTTCTTAATAGTTGTATCGTTCGTTCTTTATTGTCTGCAATTTACATCAGAGGGTTAATCGTCTCTGATACGTTGCTACTTGCGCTTTGATCGTCCGCTTGGCTTGGCTTTGGAATGACAGTCAATTTTGCATCAGACTCAAAAACAATAGCCTCGACATCATCAAAACTATTAATCCCTTCAGAACGCATGGCACACTCGATTTCTTGACGCGTCAAACGCTCATCACGCATGGCGTCTGGCAAAAACTGCCCCTGATAAAAAACGATACGCGGCTCTGATAAAATAAAGTTACTAAATTGCGGTGAAATAGCCGCATATTTGGTCACCACAAATTGCAATAGGTACAACACTAAAATAGACGATACCCCTTCAACAAAGGGAATGTCCTTGAGTAGAATTGTACTGGCACCCAACGAGCCGATCATGACCGTCACGATCCAATCGAAGTTATTGAGCTGTGACGTTGAGCGTTTGCCAGAGACTTTGGTGACTGTCACGATCAACACGTAAACCATAACAGTCGTCAAAACAATACGACCAAGCTTGTCTATGTTGTCAAAAAAGATCATGTCCATAATGTTCGCTCCTATTATAAAGGTAAAACAAGTCATCGCTAAAACTTTACTTACTAGGGCGCGCCTTACTTTGGCTCATTTTTAATACTATTCTTAAAATAATGACACGCCCTAAACTTAGCCTAACGGATTTTACGCATTAGCAGGGGAAAACTTTGTAGCACCTTGTAGATGATGGTTTGTACTTACGTTGATTTGCGTATAGGGTCTAATAATCGATTGATAGACCATAGACTGATTCGCGCACTGACTAGAGTGAGAACCAGCATTAGCATTAATGATGAAAGCAGGGGCAGTGGACGTTGCATCGCCATCTCAAACAATACCTCACGGCTTATCGTATCAAATAGCCAAAACCAAATGGCTGAAAAATAAATGACAGTTAGCATCCAGACAATCACAACCCCACCAAACATCAACTTATTAATCTCATCTCGCGCTAATGCTCGCTTCTGATGTTTGATGAATTTACTGACAACGATATAAGCACCCACGATAATAGAAACCACCATGACCAGTTGTGGGTTGAGCGCAAGTTTGGTCTGTATCATCATAAATATGGTACTAGCGAGCGTGTATCCAATCGCAAAAAAACCGACATATCGAGCCAGTTTAGGCTGCACTTGTATAAGCGTCTGAGCTTTGTTGAGACTGGTTGTCTGGCGTGACATAAGCTAACCTTTATAAAGGTAAAAAATAGAGTATTGATAATACATTGCTTTAAAACGTTAAATATCAACGCTGGGCCGTCCAGTCGAGCATGGCATCTAACACAGGCCTTGCTGCATAAGGATTTAATGCTTGCTCAGTATTGATTATACCGACGACAACGTAATCCTGTCCTGACAGTCCTTTGACATAACCTGCCATTGAGGTGACGTTATTTAACGTGCCAGTTTTTATCCATGCACGACCAGTTGCTGCTGATTCAGGCAAGCGATCGCTGTGGGCGGCAATAGTGCCACTAACCCCAGCGACCCCTAACGAGTCGACATAGGCTTCAAAATTTGGTCGACTATAAGCATAAGTCAGGAGCTCGCTTAGGTTGGCGGCGGTGATAGTACACTCACGGCAAAGTCCTGAGCCATTGGTCAAGTGAGGCGGCGGTGTACTGAGATTGGTTTGCCACCATTGATTGATGGTTTGTAAGGCTGCTGGATAGTCTGTCGTAGCAGGTTTGCCAAACTGATATAAGCTATTAGCCTTTTTGCCACTAGATTTAACAGCCGCTACTTTATTATCCATCTCATTACTAGCTTTGACTTCATGACTACTTGGACTAGTCGCAGTTGTGCTAGCAGGTCCTGCTTGAGTCAGCCTTCCTTTATCGTAAGCACCTATAGATAGCGCCACTTGCTCAGCCATGACATTGTTTGAGAAATGGTTAATGTCATGAATCTGCTCGGTTAAATTTAACGACGGATAGCTGACCATAGGTAGAGGTGACATCGCGATAGCCGTAAGTCCGTGTGCTCGTTTCGTGGTCTTGGTAATCTCGTAAGGGGTTTCTTGCGAGATTACCTGCCCACTCAAAGTATTCCCCAACGCTTGCCATTTGGCAGCGATGACGTGTGCCGCAAACTCTTTGGCATTGGGATATGCTACATAAAAGATATGCTCGCCGCAGCTCTCTGGCAGACTGGCATTTAACACAAGCTGCGTGTTTTGCCACTGCGGCGCTAGGCTATAGCTTGCTTGCCCACAACTGGCTGCACGGGTATTGATTGTAGCAGGCAGTTGATAATCTGCTAACCGCGGTTTATAAGTCACGCTTGCTTGGCCGTTATCTTGAGGGTAAGTTTTGATACCAATGGTGCTAAAGTTAACCAGAAACCCATCAGGGCTAGCGTTATAGGGGCGTAGCGGTGAGTTGTCGAAGGCGGCAGGATCTTTACTAACATTATTAAAAACTGCGCTGTCAATGATGATGTCACCATCGATATGACGAATACCTGATGCTTGCACTTTATACAGTAACTGTTTTAAGCGCTCGTGGGTCATTTTTGGGTCGCCACTTCCTTGAATAATCAAGTCACCATGTAGACGGTTACCGATGATAAGGCCAGTATGATACACCCGCGTATGCCACACAAAATCCGCCCCTAACGTGTCTAACGCGATAAAACTGGGCACGAGCTTCATGGTGCTGGCAGGCGTGCGAGAGATGTCGGACTGATGATTTAGCAAAGGCGAAAATGAGATTTTTATAGAGGTTTTATTATTGCTAGCGGTGTCTTGAGCTTTGGCGTTCTGATCAAGCGTATGCTGAGATTCATCAGGAATAACCGTTGGAATGCTCTCTACGCTCTGATAAGTATAAGGGTCATCAGTATAGGCATGTATTTTTTGCTCATGTTTCTCAATGGTGCGCTGCTCTATGGTAACTAAGGTGCTCTGATGGCTCGGGTCGCTGCTAACTGTATCCGTAGAGGCGTTTGTAACTGGATGCTCAGATACTATAGTAGATGCAGATTGGCTGTCAGGTTCATCACTATCAATGACTTGAATAGGAGTCGGCAGACGGCTGGCAGTTTTTTCACCCACAGGTGTAATCACGATGCTGATATCCGCTTCTGTTAGGTCGGCACGTGCCAAGGCTTTTTGAATGGCTGCTGGCAACACGGCTTGTGCATGTATCGGTGCGACTATAACTGCTGCCAATAACGCTAACCTAGATAGACGTTTACTAGGTTGGTTCAGCGGTCGCAAATGACGGCAAAGCGTGGTGGTTTTGGTTGCAGCAGTAGAGTAATGATGGCGTTTAGAAGGGTATCGCATGAGCATCTTTCATCAGGTGGCAAAAACAGCCTATGGTAACATGAGTTGCTGTTTTCACACACGATGTCAGGAGCACAATTTTAGGATGTGTCCTCAATCTGAACAGTAAACTCTAAATGGGCTAAAAATGGCCAAATCTTTGCCGAACTGTGTCAAGTAGCTAGCTAATATCTCGATATTATCTGTACTATCTTCCTTATTTGGCTGCCATTTATCTCATTTTTATCATCATTTTCAAAATGAGGACACGCCCTAGCGATAATGACGCCCTTATTTAGATAACTAACGCTAACTATAGATTGAACTAAGAGTATGATTTGCTGCTAACGCACATGCAAAAAAGCCATTGCGGTCATAACAGCATCGTTATAAGCATCATGCGCTCCCAGTTCAGGAATATTGTAATGGGCTAATATGCGATTCAGATGTTGGGCTTGTCCAGAAAGCCCTTGTGTGTGACCACTGATACGCCGACTGTACAGATGACGCAAATCTATGACTTCGTTTGGTAGCGAGGTTCCCATATAGCGTTTGACCAATGGATTCAAAAAAGCCATGTCTAGCTGTGTGCAGAATCCAACAATGGGTCGATTACCTATGAATGGTAGCAGCAGTGCCAACATATCATCGTAACTCATGCCATGTTCAACGTCGGCGGTACGCAGGCCATGAATGACAATGGTGTCGCGGTCTGGCATTACAGGAGGTCTGCAAACCAAATGCATGCCATTACCCGTGTCGATGATATTGCCATTAATATGTATCGCTGCTACAGACAGCAGGTGATGCTTCTTGGGGTTCAGTCCTGTCATCTCGCAATCAATCGCCACCCACTGCTCAGCCGAAGGTGTCGTAAACATTGAGACCAGCTCTGGACGCTGCAATTGCGTCTTTTGCCAAGCACAAGATAACTGCTGTAACCAGCTCATATTAGTCGTTCATCCATATATGTTGTTTTTGTACTTATAAAATTTCTGTATTTATGAAGCCTCTATATTAATACCGCCATATTTATACGATTTCTAACTGATAGTGTTGACGCAATTGGTTTTTAAAGCTTTTGACCACGGCCAGACACTCTTTGAGTAGATCACGTTCAAGCGCAGTCAAAGTCGTTGGATCTACTTGCCGTGCATGCTTATCGTCAGTTGAGAGTGCCACAGATAAGCGCTGCGCCATAAAAAACTCTAAGGCTTCTAACAAAGTATCGGCGCGTTCTTGGGTCATAGCATCAACCTTTACCAAGGCCTTTAAACGCGCCTTGGTACTAGGCACATCGAGCACGTTGTTTTCTAATGCTAAGGTACGGATACCATGCACCAAGGGAAAGATACCAGCTTTTTTTAGGTCGATATCAGATGATGCTGATTTACCACCCAGTAAAGGTACAAACTTCTGCCACCATTGATTAACATCGCCAAACTGTAGTGCTGCCCGTGCAAACTGCCTGACAAACATAGGATCTGCTTGTTGATGAGCAAGTTCTAAGTGCTGACGTACTTGAGTAAGCAGGGCCTCATCGCCGCAGACATATTCACCATCTAGTATCGCAGACAAGTAAATACCATGCATCGGGTCAGAGTTCCTAAACCATAGGTTAATTTGCGCAGTGAATGGTTTGAGCGGTTGTCGCCACATAGGATTGGTCATCATAATCTTGCCATCACACAGTGGGTAGCCAAGCGTTGCTAAATGGCTATTAAAAGTATCAGCAAACTGTGCTAAATCAGGGTGTGTATAGCCATCACGAATGATGAGCGCGTTGTCTTGATCGGTACGCATGATTTGCTCACCGCGCCCTTCTGAACCCATAACGATCAGGCAGGTATTGGCCATCACCTCATCAGGTACGATTAGCTGCCATAGCTTGGTAAACACTTGCGCGTTTAGCGTCTGTACCATACGACTGATATTGCCGATTTTGACACCATTGTGATGCTGTGCTCGAATATAGCGACCGATCAGCTCAACAGCGGTATCTAGGCTAGACAAGTCCTGTGCCTGCTCGATTTGAATGCTAATCAGCTGCGAATGATGGCCAATATGAGCGAGCATATCGCTTTGCCCAAGTACTCCGACGACATCGCCACTCTTATCGATGACTGGCAGTCTATGAATACGATAGCGAGTCATGGTCAGCAGCGCATCGCCAATCTCATCACTGACCTTGATCGTGCGCAGATTAAAATTAGCATAGTGTTGGCAAGGAGTAGTAGCAGGATCTTGCTTATCACTTACAGCACGACAAATATCAGTATCGGTCAAAATCCCTAAGAGTAATCTTGTCTCATGTTGCGCTGTTTGTGAGCCACCTAAATCATCTAGTTGTAAGTCATCTAAGCCATTCAAACCATTTAAGCCATGTAGCGGTCGGACCAACACATGTTTCAATCCAGCTTTGGTCATAATGTGAGCCGCTTCGTACAAGCTGTCATTGGCATCGACGATATGGACTGGTAATAGATGAACATCTATCACTGGCTGCAGCATGATTTGCTGTACTTCTTGTTGGTTGGTATAGCTGGCAGGATCTAGCGTCTTATTATGACGTCGTTGGCGCAATGCTTTTAATCGTTCGGGCAGCTTGTCTGATAGCATTTGCCGTACCAAATGATTTTGCGCGCTGATCTTATCAATGGCGGTGCCAGCGACTTGGATCAGTAACGTCTCTTCACTGGCTCGGAATTGATAGGGCTGTATAGGTGTACTTTCATGCTCTAGCTGTTCATCTGTGGTAAGTGATTCAGGCAGGCGGCGACTATCAAACCAATCATTATTGTTCAGACCGTCAGCGTGATTGCTACCGACATAGGACGCGACAAATTCACCATCTAGTGATTGCTCGATTTGCCCTTTGATGACCACATACAGACATTGCAATTCTTCTGCAGGCAAGCTTTCATTCTTGGCAAGGTAGCGTATCTGGGTGTTTTTTCTAATGCTTTGACGCTCGGCTAAGCTCAATACATCAAAGGGCGGTTGGCTAAAATCAAGATGGGGCATGGCATCATCCTTGATGGCATATTTCCGGTAGAGACTTTACTATAGCATTAATAAAACAAAAAGCCTCCAATAACCCTATTTATATTGTGGTTATTGGAGGCTTTTTAATATAGCGACATTTATCTCAGCTACATTAGATTTTTCTAATTCGCTTTAAGCACCTAATAGTTTGCGGATACGGCTGATTGCTTCTCGGCTCTCATCGACACTTGCGACCAGAGCGATACGCACATAACCTTGTCCAGGATTGTGACCATCAACTTCACGTGACAAATAGCGTCCTGCCAATGCATGGATATTGGCTTGTTCATACAGCGCTTTGACAAATATTTCATCATCACCGCCGAATTGCTCAGGCACTTTGACCCAGAAGTAAAACCCAGCATCAGGCATACGTAACTCTAGCAATTCCCCAAGCTCAGACATCCATAAAGCAAACTTTTCTTGATATAGCGCGCGATTGTGAGCGACGTGTTTTTCGTCTTGCCACGCAGCGATAGAGGCGAGCTGATGTGGTATCGGCATTGCACAGCCTTGGTAAGTACGATACTGCAAATAAGCCTGCAAAATTTTGGCATCACCAGCCACAAACCCAGAGCGCAAACCCGGTAAGTTTGAACGTTTAGATAGAGAGTGGAACACGATACAGTTTTTGAAATCACGGCGACCAAGGGCCGCACAGGCTTGAAGCAATCCAATCGGAGCTGTATCAAAATACAACTCGCTATAACACTCGTCACTGGCAATAATAAAACCGTACTGATCTGACAGACGAATAAGGTATTCCCAATCATCCATCGTCATGACGGAGCCTGTTGGATTGTTTGGACTACAAACAAACAATAGCTGCGTACGCGTCCAGACGTCTTTTGGCACCGCGCGATAGTCACCTTTGTAGTCATTAGCTGATGTACAAGGGACAAAGTAAGGCGTTGCCTGTGCCAGTATCGCTGCGCCTTCATATATCTGATAAAACGGGTTGGGCATGACAACCGTAGGCGATGTATTGGGTGCTAGAGAATTGCTCTCTTTGTCAGCTACATCATGATCAACGACCGCTTGTACAAAGCTAAAAATCGCTTCACGCGTACCCATCACGGGTAATACTTGAGTATTGGCATCGACATGATTAAGAAAAAAGCGCTTCTCTAGCCAATGGGCAATGGTTTGGCGCAGCTCAAACATACCGTTTGTGGTTGGATAACGACTTATTTTGTCCAAGTTTTCGCGTAGGACGTCCAGCACAAATGCAGGGGGCTCATGTTTTGGCTCACCAATACCGAGCTTTATTTCACTGTAACCGTTGGCAGGCTTACTCTTGGCAAGCAACGCTGCCATCTTTGCGAACGGATAAGGATGTAGATGCTTTAAGTTGTGATTCATAAGTGTGATAACTATAATAGACAATTAATAATAAAGTTATAAAGAAAATTTACATTAGAGCAGTGTAGCACTTCTCTAATTTTTTGTCCTTTTCTTCTTATATTGTGAGTAGGTATTTACCAAGCGTAAGCTATTCATTGTATGACTACCTAATAGGTAGTCGCTCAAAAGTCTTTTAAACATTTCATAATTTATAACCTATAACAATACAAAAAATGACTATTTACAAAAGTGGTAGATCGTTTTAAGGATAGTTTGATATGTCTAGTGTGCTAAATAATGATGATCTCATCGCTAAAGATATCAATAATGAAAAACTTGATAACAGTTTGCAGCGCTCTAACCTGTATAAACTGCTCAAAGAGCGTGAACAGAGCTGGTGGCAAGCGCGCCAACAACTGATCGAACGTCAAGAAAAGAAAATGTTTTGGTATGGCGAAAACAGCCTCATTATGTGGCTGTTATGGCAATTGGTCGGCTACGTGGTAGTGGCAATGGCCTTGATGCTGCTCAATAATATGTTTGGCATCTCATTACCGCTATGGCAATACGTTTCTTTGTTTGTAATACAGACCATATTTTTTGTCAGCGCACTTGCTGCTAAAGGTCAGTTGGCAAATAAACTGCAGCGTAAAATAGACAACGACGAGCTGATGCGCGAAGAGGCGCTCAATGAAATGATTATTTTGGCAGAGGATAGCCTGTATCCTGATGTACATGCCAAATCGCCTATTTCTTTAGAAGCATTAGATGATTATCTAGACGGACAGTTTCACCTAGCAAGCTTGCAATGTCTGCTACAAAAAGAAGTCGATGCTGGACGATTAATCATGGAGCAGCAGCCACCTGAAGTCGGTGTTTTGCCGCCAGAGCTTGCTGACGATGAATTGAACGAACATGCCAGCGAGATAACCTATAGAAGTACGTTATAAAACGTACTTCTATGATGACTATCAGACTACTTTTGCTAGTTAATATTCAAAATAATGGCTAACCAAAACTATCTAGCCGTATCAAAAATATATTACGCTATTATGCTCTTTCTGAACGGTAAGACTGGCTAACAGAGCTGCCTTTAATGCTTCCAGTCTATCAGGTGAGAGTGGCTTATCGTTTTGATCACTGATATAAAACATATCCTCAGCACGCTCACCTAGAGTAGTAATACGCGCAGCATGTACTTCGATTTGCTCTTGCAAAAACACTTGCCCAACTCGCGCTAATAGCCCCGGCTGATCAAGCGTTTCTAAGCTCAAGATGTGCTGATCTGATGCTTCATTGAATTCGAAGTTAATCACCGTTTTTACTTCAAAGTGTTTTAACTGACGCGGCATACGCTTGTTCGTCAGTTTAAGTACGGTAGGGTCTTTGAACGAGTCAATTAAGCGTTGTTTTAGCTCTTGTTGGCTCTCCTCATCGACCAGTAATGTGCCACTAGGATCTAGCAATACATAAGAATCCAAAGCAAAGTCACGGGTCGCTGTGATAATGCGTGCATCTAAAACATCAAGATTCATCTGATCAAACACTGCCATAGTAACAGCAAACAGGTTCATCTGATCTTGGGTATAGACAAAGACCTGTACCGCATCAAGTGCCAATTCGCGATGCTCACGCAAAACGACCAATGGTGGACTGTCAGCGTTAGAGGCCAATCCAATCGGTGGGTGATTCAAAATAGCTTCGGTATGCCATAAGATATCTTCTGCAATCTCTCGCAAGAAATACTCATCGCCCAAGTCATCCCATAGACGCAATACTTCATCGCGGTTCATATGTTGGTTATTGACATTATCTAGCATCGTCAACGCTTGCTTGCGTGTGGCACTAATCATATCTTGACGATTGGTAGGCGCATCGATATCAGCGCGCAAGATGCGCCGAGTTTGTGAGTATAGCTGTTTCATGAGGGTCGCCCGCCAGCTGTTCCATAGCTGTGGATTAGTCGCATTCATATCAGCCACCGTCAGTACATACAGATGGTTTAGATGAGTTACATTACCAATGAGATCAGAGAAAATAGTCACTACTTCAGGGTCTGAGATATCTTTTTTCTGTGCAGTAATCGACATAAGAAGGTGATAGCGTGTGAGCCAGCCTACTAAGTTCGCATCTGCCAAGCTCATACCATGCGATAAACAAAACTCAATCGATTCAGTTTGACCAAGCTCACTATGGTCACCGCCACGGCCCTTAGCAATATCATGGAACATCGCTGCCAGCACCAAAATCTCTTTACGCTCGATACGCTGAAAGATAGAGCTAACCAGTGGAAACTCTTCTTGAAAGGTCGGATCTGTAAATCGATGCAAAATTCTAATCAAAAACAAGGTATGCGCATCTACAGTATATCGATGAAACAAGTCATATTGCATGAGGCCAGTGACTTGCGCAAAAGCAGGAATATAGTTACCCAATACTCCATAGCGATTCATGGTACGTAGACGATGAAATAGGTAGTTTTGTTCTTTTAGATTCGATAAAAACAACGCTTTGTGAGTAGGGTTGTCTCTATATATCTGATCGATGCCGCGTGCGGCAATTTTGAGTGCGCGCAAAGTATGGGTGCGAACTTTATCGATGCCATGCTGACCCATCAATAAAAACATCTCTAAGATAGACTCTGGGTGCTGTGCAAAAACTCGATGATGTGCGATGGCAATCTGGTTGCCAATACGGTTGAATCGCGCATTTATAGGTTGTTTTTTTGGACGTTCATCGTCAGGCAGCTGTGGCTCTATGATCGTTTCATAATAATGATTGGTCAGCATCTCAGACAGCGTTGATATCTGCATCGCACAGCGATAGTAGTCGCGCATAAACCGTTCGACCGCAGCATTAGGCTGGTCATCAGGCTGGGTCTCGTAGCCCATTAGCTGAGCAATCTCACGCTGATAATCAAACAACAGCTTGTTTTCATTACGGCCCGTCAGTACATGTAAGTAATGACGAATTTGCCATAAATACCCTTCGGCAAAGCTCAGCTCGTCAAACTCTTTTTCGGTCAAAAAGTTCTGTTGCACTAAATCATATAGCTTGCTCACGCGAAAATAACGCTTGGTGACCCAGCCGATGATATGGATATCACGTAGCCCGCCCGGTGCTGTTTTGATATTGGGTTCAAGATTGTACTCGGTTGCATTGTGCTGCAAGTAACGCGCCTTGGATTCTTCCATTTTTACATCAAAGAATGCGCGCGGAGACCATTGTTTATTGACGATTTGAGCAGGCATGTCTTGCAATGCCTCATTGCCGATTAGGAGTCGAGCCTCTAGCTGAGCACTGGCAATAGTATGGTCAAGCGCGGCCTCTAGCGCATCATTGACACTACGTACAGAGAGCGCAGGCTCTAGTCCTATATCCCATAGTAGAGCGACCAGTTTGTCGATTTTACTACTGGCATCAGCACCTATTTCACCAGGAGACAGTAGCAAAATATCGATGTCTGAATAAAGCGATAGCTCACCGCGCCCGTAACCACCAGTCGCAAAAAACGCCAAATCAGTCTTATCTAACTCAAACCATTTGAATAATGCAATCAATAGGCTGTCGATAGCGCAAGCACGTGCTGAAACCAGTTGGCGAATATTAGTACCACGTTCTAGTGAGCGGCTGATATCGTCGTTGATCTGGGCCAACCATTCAGGAATGCCAAGCAGATTCTTGTCTGTCATATTTTTGGCTGACAGTGGGGATGAGTCTATCGCCACCTCACTTGGTAGTATCGGTAAAGGCGTCAAATCAACAGAGGCGATATCACAATTAAACATGAGTGTTATCCAGTTAAGAGTTTAGAAATAGAACGTTTGAGCTGAGCGCTATTGGGCATCTAATGTACTGATGGCTAATAAAAGTCACGAATAGCAATTATCAATAAAAGTGCTGATAAATATATCAATAGAAGTTATCAGGTCATCTGAGTATAAAGACAAAGCGCCTATAAGCACAATACTCAATATGGACTAGGGCGTGTTTGATATTCACAAATAGGCACTGCTGATTGCTAAAACTGTTTTAGACAAGGCGTAAAACGACGGTAATGCTTGTGCCTTAACTAGGTTTACAACGCGGTATGGGGCAGTTTTAGCCTCAGCTCCAATATTAATAGAAGGAGACAGGACTATTTTTTGCCATTTCATTGTTAAAAATAGACGGTTAGAATGACTAAACTTACTATTTTTAACGTCGAACTGTCTAAAAAATAGTCTCTGTCAGTGCCATGGTTGAATATCAAACACGCCCTAATTAAAGACCAAAAAAAAGACCGCCTAAGCGATCTTTGATTGTACTACTGCGTCAAAAAACTTAAATCTTCTTCGGGGCGAGTAGTAAATACCTCACAGCCATTGTCTGTTACGACCATGGTGTGCTCCCATTGGGCAGATAATTTACGGTCTTTAGTAATCGCTGTCCACTCATCAGGCAAAATCTTAGTCTGCCACGTGCCTTGGTTAATCATAGGCTCAATGGTAAACGTCATGCCTGTTTTTAGCTCAAAGCCAGTACCTTTTTTGCCATAGTGCATGACTTGTGGCTCGTGGTGAAATTCGTCACTGATACCATGACCACAGAACTCGCGAACGATACTAAAACGCTCAGGCTCGACAACGGCCTGAATAGCAGCGCCAACATCACCTAGACGAGCACCGTTCTTGACCACGCTCATACCTGCGTAAAGAGCATCTTGTGCCACTTTGCAAATACGCTGTGCCATGATAGAGCCGTTGCCGACGATCCACATCTTTGAGGTATCGCCATAGTAACCATCTTTGATAACAGTCACGTCGATGTTGATAATATCACCATCTTTTAGTAGCTTGCTTTCAGTTGGGATACCGTGACAGACAACATGGTTGACTGAGGTACAGATAGATTTTGGAAAACCATTATAATTAAGTGGGGCAGGGATAGCCTGCTGCACATTAACAATATAGTCATGGGCAATCTGATTGAGTGCTTCGGTACTGACGCCCACTTTGACATGCTCGTCGAGCATGACAAGCACATCACTAGCGAGTTTACCGGCCACACGCATTTTTTCTATGGCTTCTGGAGACTGGATAAGGGATTTTTTAGTCATCATCATATATCTTATAATTATGGGTTCATTGTGGATAGATTATACCATAAACGTACTAATGACACTTTTACGTTAAGTGATAGTGAACCTATCATTATCATTGATAATAATTGCTTTACAGCACGGTGAGAGCTTATATGACTCATTAGTCAGACTAATATATTCATATTTTGACAAATTAGTTGAATGTTGCAGAATATATAAGTAATGTAATTTTGCCTGCTAATGGAATTAGCAGCAATTTTTACTGTAGTTGTGCAGTAAAAATAACCAAATCAATGATAACAAGGATGTTGTTATGACGCTTTCTTTGTACATTCGTGCAGCTCTCACACCGAAGACATTGTTACCAATACTGGGTTCAATCAGTGCTGGTGTTCTTCTAATGACCATGCAAACCACTTCTGCTCAAGCTGCAGGACAATACTATAATTGTGCCAATGCTAACGGTTGCAAGTTGGTGGACAGTAAATACTTCACTTCTAGTTACACTAAAACTCAATATCCAGTCGTCTTGGCACATGGGCTTGGCGGCTTCACAACGCTATTTGGAGTCATTGATTATTTCAACGGGATTCCTGAAGACTTGATGAAAGGTGGCTCAGAGGTATATACCACCAAAACGTCAGCAGTCAATAACAGCGAAGTTCGAGGTGAGCAACTGCTACAACAGGTCAAGACCATTGCCGCGATTTCAGGTGAGTCTAAAGTTAATTTGTTTGGACACAGTCAGGGCGGTATAGATATCCGTTATGTCGCTGGCGTCGCGCCAAAGTACGTGGCTTCAGTAACTGCGGTATCAAGCCCAGAACAAGGGTCAAAAACCGCTGATTTTGTTGAAAATGTCCTTGAGCCAAATAATACTTCTGGACAGCCATCTAATGTCACCACCCAGCTAGTATCAGGTGTGTTTAATCTGATTGGTGGCTTTACAGATATTGGTTCTGGTATCAGTTTCAATCAAATTCAACAACAAGATGGCTGGCAAGCACTCGTGGCTCTATCGACCGATGGTGCTGCTAAGTTCAATGCCAAATTTCCTGCAGCAATGCCAAAAAACTATTGTGGTCAACCGACTAGTACTGCGGTCAATGGCATCAAGTATTATTCATTTAGTGGCGTTGGGCAAATAACGAGCGCACTTGACCCTAGCGATTATCTATTAGCCGCAACGGGCGTACCGTTTGCAGGTGAGTCTAATGATGGATTGGTATCTGCTTGCTCAAGTCGTCTTGGCTATGTGATTCGTGATAATTATAGAATGAACCATTTAGATTCCGCCGATCAAGTCTTGGGTCTGACGGCATGGGGAGAGTCTGAGCCAAAATCTATCTATCGTACTCAGGTAAACCGTCTGAAAAACGCCAACCTATAAGCTGAACTACAAAACAAGAATGTTCATTGATTGAGAAATATCGTTTATGTCAAATAACCGCCGTCCAGCCTATGCAACAATTGCTATCATCGCCGTGGTTATCATTGCCACAGCGGCGGTTATTTTGTGGTTCAAGCCTAGTAACGATGTAAGTTCAGCTTCAATCAAATCGTCCGTCTCCGATAATGAGACTAATGAGTCAGTGACAACTGAGCTGGCTGCGGGACAAGTCGTGAAAGCGACAACGACACCCAGCCAGTCTCAATTTGTCACAGGATTAGAAAATTTACCACGTTCATTGAAGGGCACCCAAATTGATGGTGAAATCATCATCGATGAAAATAAACAGTTGGTCGTCACTGAAGGTCTGCGGCGTTTGTTCGATTATTTTTTATCCGCCCTAGGTGAGGAAGAAGAAGCGGTTATATTTGCCCGTGTGGAGAGTTATATTCGCCATCACACACCAGAGCCTGCCGCTAGCCAAGCGGTCACTATTTTTAATCAATATGTTGCTTATCTTAAAGCACTTCCTGAGATAGAAAAGCGCTATGGTAATCTGCAATTACAGGCGACCAAAAGTGGTGAGCTGGATTTGAACGCAGTTGCCCAGCAAAAACAAGATATCACTAATCTACGTCAGCAGTACTTTGATAAGCCAACTATCACAGCATTTTTTGGCGCAGAGGATGATTACGATAATTATAGTATAGAGATGGTCAGAATTGGCCAAAATAAGCAAATGTCTGACGCACAGAAACAAGCTGCCCGTCAGGACTATATTAGTCGATTGCCAGAGAATGCTACTAAAAGCAATATCATGCAACAAGCCAATATTAGCGAGTTGCTGACTCGCACTGAACAGATGAAAGCTCGCGGTGCAACGCCCGAGGAGTTATATAATATGCGCCGAGAGCTAGTAGGCGCACCAGCAGCAGAAAGGCTGGCACAAGTAGATCAAGAAGACGCTAATTTTGACCAACGCTTCACCCAGTATGAAACTCAAAAAAATCTCCTATTAAGCCAAGGTGTCGATGTAGCCCAAGCGCAAATTCAGATAAATCAGCTTGAACAGCAGTTATTTGATGATACTGAGCGTAAGCGTCTGGATGGTTACGCGGCATTGCAACGACAGCAAGCTGTGAACAATCCATAATTGCCGTCAATAGTTATCGTCAATAACCATCGTTGATACGGATAGATAGAGTAAGCAAAATTATAGTTAGCAGCTCATTTAGGTACTGGCAAGAGCAAGTAGCTATATATTTGCAAAGTAGTACAAAATGCATTCCGAATAACTACCCAGTTTATGATGACACCTCCCTGTGAGTCATGCACAATATTGCCATTGTTTAGAGCATTAAATAAAACAATAAATGAATCATAATAAGTCCGAGCTTTTACTATGTTTATTAGAGCTTATCGTTTGTCTATTAGCGCTGAGGGCTCAAGCAAATAGTGTGTTTAGTAAAAGTATCGGGTGTAATAAAGCGAGGAGTTGATATGAAGAACATGAGTAAAGTAATGATGGCCGCGACATTGGCAGTTGGTACACTTGCTGCGGGTTGCCAGACGACGAGTTTGCCTGCGCCAGTCAGTCAACCAATCACTGCAGATGTCTTGCAAGCACACAACTGGCAGCTCGTTGATGCCAAACGTAGCAATGGTGATAAAGTAACGCAGCTGTTTTTTGACCCAGCCAAGCCATTAACGTTGAATTTTATGAATGATAACGGTAGGGATTACGTGGCATTTATGAATACCTGTAATAGCATGGGCGCTGGATATAGCGTCGCAAATGGTGAAGTAGAGATTAAAAACGGCATCAGTACTATGATGGCATGTCCTGAACCGCAAGCCAGCTTTGACACTGCTGCATTAGCTACTGTAAAAGGTAAGTATAGCCTTAGTAAGAATGCCAACAATGTGCCTATTTTGACCATTAAAAATGATGATCAAGTCGCTTATTTTAAAGCCGTTGCAAAGTAGCTTAATGATCGAGTAAAAATTTTGACTGGCTCGTGAACTTAAGCAATTAGAGTTATTTGTCTGAAGTTACTCATGTGAAGTTGCTCTTTTTGAAACGCAAAATGCCTCGCTATCAAGTGGGGCATTTTTTTATCCAAAATTTAGTCCAGTTTAGGTTACACTAGAGTAATGTTTCTGTAATATCTTTGATTTTTTAAATTGATGGTGATGGTTCTGAATTTATGTCGATAACGAGCGCTTTTTTAGATATTTATAAGACTTTTATCATCAAGCTCTGTTGGATATGACGCTATGCTGAAAACTGCCATAAATAAAACAACCATATGTAAAGGGAGTCTATCTAAATCAAACATAGATAGACTAATGATAAAAGCACCTATTGCCATCGGCGTATTTGCTGTACTTACCGGTTGCCAGACATTACCTAATACCTCAGTAAAAAAGCCAATCAGTACAGTTGAGACCAGTCCGCTGACTGCACGTATGCCTGTGATTGATCGCCGAGGATACATTGCCTATATAGAAGAGCATGGCGTAGGTACGGCGAAAGTATCGACACTCTATAGCATTCGTCCTGACGGTAGCGATCGTCAGCTCATCGATCAGCTTAATGGCTATATCTATGCGCCAGCATGGTCGGCAGACGGACAACTGCTTGTCTATAGTAAACAAGCCCCGCGTGAGCATCCCAAAATTTATATTTATGATCGTAGTAGCAATACGCGCAACCTAGTGGTAAATGCTGAAGGCAGCAATATGTCAGCGTCATTTTCACCCGATGGTCAAGATTTGCTCTATAGCTCTACTGTTGGTGGTAATGCTGATATCTATAAGATGCGTCTGAGTGATGGTAATACCCAGCAGCTAACGACCCTGCCGAGTACAGAGGTACAGCCAAGTTATGCTGCTGATGGCAAGAGCTTTATTTATACCAGTGATAAAGTCCGTGCTGGACGACCGCGAATTTATCGTTATGACTTCGCTACGGGCAATGCGACAGCTGTATCAACAAATGGGTATGTGGCCAGTCCTCAACTTAGCTTAGATGGTCAGCGTATGGCTTATCTAAATGGTCGCAAGGCGGCTGTCATGACCTTGACGACTGGGCAAGTGGTCAACTTGGCAGAAACAGGGCTTGATGAGCCCGCACGTCTATCTCCCTCTGGCAATTATGCCGTCTATCCAACTCGCCACTTGAATGTGGGCGGGCAAGCAGCAAGCCAAAATGGTGGTAGTCTAGTTATCCATTCGCTGTCAGGCAATACCAGCTATGCCATTAGTGGTCAAAATGGTGGAGTCGTGCGCTCACCGATATGGGGTCGTTAGAGAAGTATGTCTCATGCCGTGATATGTATATAAACTTATTTGTAAAACAACATAAGTTTATAAATATTAAGTGAAGTGCCTCAGCTTTTGTAGTAGGTTATTACAAATAGAAGATTAGGTTCACAAAGGGAGAACCCGCGTAATGCAAGAGGCTTTTTTCGTGTTCATCACCAAAATAAGTTTATATCCAACGATTGTTTTCACCGGTCTTGTGATGTTCGTTACTCTATATTGGGTAGTATCTTTACTCGGCATGGCAGATATGGACAGCGTGGATGTTGGAGAGACAGGTAGTGATGCTGCTGTCTCTGATTTATCATCGACCGGTTTTTTTACAGGTCTCATGTTGAAGTTTGGTCTCTACGGTGTGCCTTTAGTCATTATATTAAGCTTAATTAGTTTAATCGGTTGGTTGTTGAGCTATTTGTATACCAGTTTTTTACATCAAAATTTTGACTCTGGTGTTCTGTATTACGTGTTTGGCACAGGGGCACTAATATTCGTATTGGTCGTTTCTATGTGGCTGACAGGCATGATCATTTCACCCATTCGCAAAAATATTGCCAGAATCCCCAAACGTAATTCTGCTAATAATGTGGGCAAAATCGCGATTGTGCGCACACTTAGTGTGACGGACAAGCACGGTGAAGCAGAGTTGAATGATGGCGGTGCAGGTTTGATACTCAAGGTTCGTTCAGACAACAGTACTAGCTTACTGAAAAAGGGCGATAGAGTGATGTTGGTAGCGTATTTAGAAGAAACAAATACCTATCAAGTCGCTCGTGTTGAAGATAAATAATTATAAATTATTTAGTCGATACGACTTTCTATCATTGCTTTTAGCATAGAGTAAACTCGAAAATTAGATAAACCCTGATAAACAATAAACAGATATTGAGCTAAAAAATCTCTATTTTTCACATCATACGAACGGTTTTAAATTTAGTTATTGTTGGTTCAACTAGTTCAGGTATGAGAAAGGCAAGTGAAACTGCTACATAGAGTAGTTGAGCAAGCTGGACCGAGCATCTGATGGATATAGAACTGACTATAGAATGTTTCAATTAAAGGAATAAACATGGACATACTCATTATCGTCG
This sequence comes from Psychrobacter proteolyticus, assembly GCF_038155145.1. Lineage (GTDB taxonomy): Bacteria > Pseudomonadota > Gammaproteobacteria > Pseudomonadales > Moraxellaceae > Psychrobacter > Psychrobacter proteolyticus_B. The sequence continues at coordinate 124,220 of NZ_JBAKAY010000009.1, read as the reverse complement.
GCGTGGTTGTGGTGCTGGCGTTTGTTTTCATTATGGCAGCACTGTTGATGCTCAAAGCCTTTTACTTCAAGGTTGAGCAGGGCAAAGCACTAATTATCAACGGTGTGAGCAAAATAGCCGTACGTTTTGATGGTGGTTTTGTTTGGCCAGTTATTAATAAAAAAGAGCTGATGAGAATCTCGCTCATCACGTTAGAAGTTGATAGACGCGGTAAAGAAGGACTAATTTGCGCCGATAATATGCGTGCTGATATTACAGTCGCATTTTATCTACGTGTCAATGAAACCGAAGAAGATGTGTTAAAAGTTGCCAAATCGGTTGGAGTCGAGAGAGCATCAGATAAAGTCGCTGTTAATGAGCTGTTTAATGCCAAGTTTTCAGAGGCGCTAAAAACAGTTGGTAAGCAAATAGATTTCGTTAAATTGTTTGAAAACCGCAGCGAGTTTCGTGACAGTATCGTTCAAGAAATCGGTAACGATCTAAACGGCTATGTCTTAGAAGATGTCGCAATCGATTATCTAGAGCAAACACCGAAAGTGTCATTGGACTCAAGTAATATCCTAGATGCTGAAGGTATCAAAAAGATTACTCAGCTAACGGCTTTTCAAAACGTTATTACCAATGAGCTTGAGCGTGATGAAGAGCTAGCGGTTAAGAAAAAGAACGTTGAAACCAGAGAGGCGATGCTAGAGCTTGAGCGTCAACAAGCCGATGCTGAAGCCAAGCAAAAGCGTGAAATATCGTCAGTGATTGCCCGTGAAACGGCTGAAACTCGTAAGATTGAAGAAGAAGAGCGTAAGAAGTCAGAAACGGCCGTCATCGTGGTTGAGCAGGACTTAGCGATTCAGCGAGAGAATCAGCAACGTGAAATTGAAGTAGCAGGTCAAAATCGTCTGCGTGCAGTTGTCATCGAAGAAGAGAAGGTTACGCGTGCCCGTGACTTAGAAATCGTCTCTCGTGAGCGTGAAGTTGACTTGCAACGTATCGAGGCTGAACGTGCGATTGAACTTGAGAAAAAAGAAATCGCCAATGTCATCCGCGAGCGTATTGCGGTCGACAAAACAGTGGCGCAAGAAGAAGAGCGTATCAAAGAAGTTCGCGAAGTTAGTGAGGCTGAGCGTTCTAAGCAAACACGCGTCCTAGCTGCTGAAGCAGATGCTGAAGAAATCAAAGTACGTCAGGTGAAAAAAGCCGAAGCCGAAGAGCTGTCAGCCAAGCATAAAGCCGTTGAAATCACTACGCTTGCTACGGCTAACCTTGAAGCCTCTGCCAAAGAGTCAGAAGCCAAAATCAGAATGGCTGAAGGTATTAAAGCCGAAGAGTCTGCACATGGCTTTGCTGAAGCTGCTATTCAAGAAGCCAAGTCGGTCTCTATGGAAAAAGAAGGCATTGCTAGAGCCAATATTACTAAAGCGACTGGACAAGCTGAAGCTCAGTCAGAGCGTGAAAAAGGTATGGCAGATGCTGAGGTTATCGCGGCTCGCGGTGAATCTAAGGCGAAAGCTGAGCGTGACATTGGTATGGTCGATGCAGAGATTATTGCTGCTCGTGGTCAATCTACTGCCAAGGCTGAACGTGAAAAAGGTATGGCAGATGCTGAGGTTATCGCGGCTCGCGGTGAGTCTAATGCCAAAGCAGAACGCGAAGTTGGACTGGCAAAAGCCGAAGTCACTCGTGCACATTTCCAAGCCGAAGCAGATGGTCTGGTCGAGAAATTCAATGCAATGGGTAGCATGAATAAAGAAGCGCGTGAGCACGAAGAGTTCCGCATGAGTCTTGAGACAGCCTTGCAAGAAGCACTTGCTTCTATTGATGCTGGTAAAGAGATTGCCAAAGAAAATGCTGAAGTATTGGCAGTAGCACTACAAAAAGCCAAAATCGATATTGTTGGCGGCGAAGCGCATTTCTTTGATAACTTTGCCAAGTCACTATCTATCGGTAAAGCCATCGATGGCCTAGCAGGTAAGTCAGATACGTTGAGCGGTATTATCAATGGCGTGATGGCTAGTCAAGCTATGAAAGCAACCAAGCAAAATGATGATAAAACCATTTAATATTAAGACATGTCTTTATAGATTGAAGACACGCGCCAAAATTAATGCATTTCTCCCTTGATAACTAGCCTGTCATTTAGGAGGCAGGCTGAATCTAACCAACTTGTTCTATACATCTTCATAGAGCGATAGCCAACTTATTATTAATAATGAGTTGGCTAATCTAAAAAATCCGCAGTGATGAATCGTTTTTTTAGATTAGCCAAGTGCTTCTTTACTTTCGATGATCTTTATCTCAAGTAACTTCTTATTTTCCTTATTGCCAAAAAATTCTCTTATTATGTAAAAACAGAAACGGACGAGCAACAATGGCGGACACGCAAAACCTAACCACTCCAGATAGCAATGACAACCCTAATGCTAGTCAAGCAAGCCAAACTGATCAGGCGGTTGCCTCGGGCAATGCTTATGAGCTCATCAAAAAACGTTTGACAGAACAAGGTGCTCGTTTAGAGCAACAGACGGCCACGCTAAATACTGCACGCCTTGAAGAGTTCGGCAGTACTCAAATGCAAGTCATCGCCCGTACGCGTATCCGTACCGAACATAACTGTGTGGCGCAGGATATGGTGCAAGTAGGCGAATATCTACTGTTTGGCTACAACGTTTTTATGGGACTCAAACGTGCGAGCAATGTTAAGGATGTATTGTCGTTATATCGTCTGAACGAGCCAGCTGGTAATGAAGAAGAGTATCAGCTCGAAGAGGTTGACCTAAAAGGCACTTTTTTGGCTCAAGACGCCTTTGTCCAAGACTTCAATGAGCTGTATCGATATTACAAGCAAACGCGCCTGATTCAAATAACGGTGAAAGACAGCAAATTGCTATTGGCATTTCAGATTGGTGAGCGCATCACTGATATTCGAGTGTTCCGTTTTGCGTTAGATTTTAGCCAAGGTACGCCAGAGTCGGCACAAGTCGCTTATGTGGACAATCGAGGCGAGCGTGACATTGAACTGCCGCCTGCTTATGATTTTGACTGGATTGAGACTACACGCGATCAAATGGTGAATGGCAAGTATCCCCATATGAATATCTTAGACACGATATTTGTAGAAACGGTTGGTGGTGATTTGACCATTAAGATTGAGGACAATACGCAATCCGGTCAGGGTATTTATAGCGAACCAGTTAATGACCGTACCCAGTCGCTGACGGATGCTGAGATTGCGTATGCCAAAGTGGGCAGTTTAATACTGCTCAAAATATTGCCCTATCGTGAAGAGGACTACCGTTATTTTGTTTATAACACCTTGACCGAAGCGGTGCTGCGTTTGGATGCGATTGGACAATCGTGTGTGCAGCTACCAGAAGACCACGGCATCATATTTCCGGGTGGCTACTATCTGCAAACGGGCGAATATAAACTGTTTGATGCCAATAATGTGGACGCCAAAGACTTAAAGTTCAAACGCAAAATCATATCGCCAAATGGGGAAGACGTTCTATTTTTATTTTATGACAGAGACTTGGGCGTCACGGGGTTGTTTCCTTATAATTTGATTAAAAAGCAATTAGCAAACCCTATCTATTGCAACGGTATGGCTTTGGCTGAGAATGGCCGTTTGGTGCTGTTTAGCGATCAAAGTGAGCCATCTCGTATTCACCCGATGCAGATATGGCATACCCCTTATGCCTCACACGAGTATGTGAGTGAGCTGCCAGAAAGCACGAGCTTCTATGGCAAAATCGGCAATAAAGAGCTGGTACGTGGTATCTCAGACCTGTATAGCATTACTCGCCTGATTGATAATCAAAGTGTCTCTCAAAAGCTCTATGAAGAGTTGGCTGACAATACCAGTCGTCTCTTTGACAGCTATTATTGGCTGTCTGAGCCTGAGCTGAGCGAAGTCGCCAGTAGTATCAAGGAAGTGACGGCCACGGCTGAGCTTGTCATCGATGAGTTCGCCAAAGTACAAAGTATCCAAAAGCAAACCCAAACTGCGCTAGCCGATGCTGATACGCAGCAAAGTGAGATTTTGCGGCAGATACGCGTTACTAGTTTTGAGTCTGCCAGTGATTATGTCGATCAGTTGTCAGCGTTAAGACGCCAAAAAGGCCGTTTGGTCAGCTTGGAGGATTTGCGATATCTAGATGCCGATAAGCTACAAGCGCTGCAAAAGCAGTTAGAAGAAGCCGAAAGCGAGCTTGCCGAAAAAACGGTGCTGTTTTTAAGTGGTGAAGAGGCGCTATCAAGTTACGAAGGTATATTGGTCGATGTCAGTGAGCGCTTGAATACTGCTGAAACCAATGCTGAGCTAAAACCCGTACTAGAAAAAATTGATGAGACAGCGCAAGGGTTAGATTTATTAACCGAGTTGCTAGGGACGCTAGATGTAGCTGATGCTACAGTGCGTACGCAAATCATCGATGACATATCGACCATTTATGCGAGCCTAAACCAGAGCAAAGCCAAGCTCAATCATAAACGCAAAAATCTAGGCTCAGCGGAGGCCGTCGCGCAGTTTGGCGCGCAGTTTAAGCTGTTCGGTCAATCTATTGCCAATGCCTTATCCATTGCCAATACGCCTGAGAAATCAGATGAGCAAATGGCAAAATTGCTGGTACAGCTAGAAGAGTTAGAAAGCCAGTTTGCTGATCCAGAGACCAATAGTGGCGACCAGTTTTTAGCAGATATCATCAGCAAGCGTGAAGAGATTTACGAAACCTTTGAAAACCATAAGCAGCAACTACTTGATGCTCGCAACCGCAAAGCGCAAAACTTGGGTGATGGCGCGCTGCGGATGCTTGAAAGTATCAAAAAACGCACGCAAAGCACAGGCATCACAGGCTTTACAGAGGAAGAAGCGTTAAATACGTATTTTGCCGCTGATGGTCTGGTGCAAAAAGTCCGCAATATCGCAAAAGAGCTACAAGCAATGGGCTTTAGTGTCAAAGCAGATGACATCGATGCCCGTCTAAAAGCCATTCAAATCGAGAGCTATAAGAGTTTAAAAGACAAGTCGGACTTGTTTGAAGATGGTGGCCAAATCATCAAATTGGGTAAGCATCGTTTTTCGGTCAATACTCAGCCATTAGATTTGACCTTATTGAGTCGTCAACAGTCAGATGGCAAGCGTGTGCTGAATTTGCATCTAACGGGTACCGACTATTATGAAGTGCTCAATAATGCTGAGTTAAACGCCTTGCGCCCGTATTGGGACATGAATATCGCCTCCGAGTCTGACAAGGTATACCGCGCCGAGTACTTGGCGTATAGCATTATCGAAAGTGCCAAAAACAGCCAAGATGGCTTGACCGAAGCCCGTCTATATCAAGCATACGATGCGACTATCATTACCCTAGATGTTAATGGTGATATTGATAATGACAGCCCATTGTCCAAGTTGGTCAAAGCATACTCGACTCCTCGCTATCAGCTTGGCTATGACAAAGGCATTCATGATCATGATGCCACGCTATTATTGATGCAAATATTGCCAATATTGCGTGAGGCAGGGCTACTGATTTATACCCCGCAAGTACGAGCATTGGCGCAGTTGTTCTATTGGCAGCTAAACATCGTACAAGCGCTTGGTTTAGACAGCTTACGTCAATTTGGTTATGACAAATGGCTGAATGAATCAGTGCTGACACGCGCAAATAACTGGACAGATAGAGCCGCCACTGCCGAGCAACTGCGCCGTGCATTGGGCAGTGATACTGCGAAGTCTCTATTGGTCGAAGACATGAGCCAAGTGATGCGTCATTTTGTTATGGCTCATAATGATGACAGTCTTAGCGCTGATAACGGTACTGGCATTAATAATGGCGCTGGCAAGCAGTCCACATCTAAATCAGGGTCAGAACTGGATTCAAATACCAGTGATGTTCATAACGCCAATATCTTCAAACCAAGCTACGTTCAGCTTGCTTGTGAATACTTGGTGAGCGTCATGGGGCAATCGGCTGAAACCAATATAGGCGCAAACAGCACAATAAACTGGCAAACTAGTCAACAAGCACAGCAGTTGTGTGAGCAGCTAAGCCAAACGTTGAATAGCGCTTCGGGCAGCACGCAAAATACGGCCAGTTTTGACCAACTACAATCTTCTATCGGTAAGCTTGGCTTCCAACCCAAATCAGCCTATGAGCTATTGGCAACATGGTTTCATGCACTACTTGATAAGACTTATGGTGGGACAGAATCGGTTAACGTAGCGACTGATGGCATGGATGAGGCAGGCGAGGCACTCAGTGAAGAGCAGCTTGCCGAGATTGAAACACAAAACGCGCTACGCAAACAACAGCTAGAGAGTGGCCGTCATTATGTGCCTGAAGCCATTGCTGTCTTGCTTACCCAGTTAAATGATGCTCAGCGTGAAGCTTTGGTGCAACGATTGATTGATTCAGGTGCTACTTTTAATAAAGGGCTAAGTGCTAAAGGAGTAGGCAATCAAGGCGCAAGTACCACGCCATCGGCCTTGTCATTTTCTTCAATCACCTCGTCGCCAGTTTCATCGACTACATCATTGACCAGTATTAATAATCCGCTCAATCAAGTACAGAGCTTTGAGCGTAGCACGGGTAAGGTATCGCTTGAGATACAAGTCAATAATTTGCTGGGTGAGCATATACGTATTCATCAGCAGACGTTAACCTTTGCCGTCGATGATTTCTTAAATCGTCTACATCATCATGATACGCAAGTCATCCCTGCCTATAGACGTTATCTGGCCATGCGCTCAGAGATATTGCATGACTCAAAAGAGACGTTGCGTCTGGACGAGTTTATGCCGCGTCCATTGTCCTCGTTTGTACGTAACCGTCTGATTAACGAGAGCTATCTGCCACTCATCGGTGACAACCTTGCCAAACAGATGGGCACGGTCGGTGAGGATAAGCGTACCGATCTGATGGGTATCCTTATGATGATATCGCCACCAGGGTATGGTAAAACCACCTTGATGGAGTACGTGGCAAATCGTCTCGGCCTTATCTTCATGAAGATTAACTGTCCGTCACTCGGTCATGACGTCACCTCATTAGATCCAGAAAAAGCGCCCAATGCTACTGCACGAGAAGAGCTGAATAAAATCAACTTGGCCTTTGAGATGGGCAATAACGTCATGCTTTATCTCGATGATATTCAGCATACCCACGCAGAGTTTTTACAGAAATTTATCTCATTGGGCGATGGTACACGCCGTATCGATGGTGTCTGGCAAGGCAAAACCAAGACTTATGACATGCGTGGCAAAAAGTTCTGCGTGGTCATGGCAGGTAACCCATATACCGAAAGTGGCGAGGCATTTAAGGTCCCTGACATGCTTGCCAACCGTGCCGATATTTACAACTTAGGCGATATCATGAGCGGTATGGAAGAAGTGTTTGCACTCAGTTATATCGAAAACTCGCTGACCTCTAATACCGTCCTCGCACCAATGGCCAACCGTGACTTAAGCGATGTGCATCGTTTGATTAAAATGGCAAAAACCGACAATGCCAACCTCGCACAAGCACAAAGCAGCGATCTGACGTATCCGTATAGCACTTCAGAAGTTAACGAAATTATCGCCATCTTGCGCCATATGTTTAGGGTGCAAGAAGTCATTTTGGACGTCAACCAAGCCTATATTGCCTCCGCCTCGCAAGATGATAAATACCGCGTTGAGCCGATATTTAAGCTACAGGGCAGTTATCGTAATATGAATAAGATGACTGAAAAGCTATCGGCTGTCATGAATGAAAGCGAGCTGAACCAGCTGATAGATGACCATTATTTAGGCGAGTCGCAGCTATTGACCCAAGGCGCAGAGAGCAACTTGCTTAAGCTTGGTGAGATGCGTGGTGTCTTGACCGAAGCAGAAAAAGAGCGTTGGGCGCAAATCAAAGCCGACTTCCTACGTAACAAAGCTATGGGCGGTGAAGATGGTGATACTGGCGCACGTATCGTCGCCCAGTTGGTCGATTTGGCCAGTGGCTTCAATACCATCAGTAGCCAGTTTGAGACATACTTAACGAAAAACGACCCAGAGCAAATCGCTCGCTTACGAGAAGCAGGACAGCAAGCGCAACTCGATGCACAGTTAAACGGCCAATTAGAAGCACAGAAAATCCTCGCCGATAGCGTCATTAACAATGCCAAAGTCGTCAGCGATAGCATCGATAACGGCTTTGAGAAAAGCGTGAGTCAATTGCTACAAATATATAAGCATGATCACAATGCTGGAAAGGCAGAAGGCGAGTATCTCAAGCAAAACCAATATGCACAAAAACAGCTCATGGTGCAGCTGGTCAATGCCGTTGAACAACTGGCGCAAAAAATGGCGGATAGCTTGGTTAGCAATAATGATAATCAAACAGCCGATAGCGATATCCCTAATATTCATCAGCAGACCGCATTGATGGCAACTGCCCTCAAGCAAGCATTAGAGCCATTGACGATGCGGATGGACGAAAAGCTAGCGATTGATACCAGTACCGAACAATCTGGCAAGCTAATCGTTAATAGTCTAAATCGACTAAATAAAATCTTTGATGACTATGATTAGTAGCTGACGATTAGTCACTACTGATTAATAGCTGATGATTAGCAGTTATGAATAGCACTATAAATAGGGCTTATGATTAAGAGACAGTGGTAATATAGTCGGCAACAGCTACTTTGGATACAATGACAGCGAGTAAAAGTACTACAAACAGTAGGTTAAGCAAGACTGACACCGTATCCGATGGTAGTGAATCGACTATATCAAACCAATGAGAAAATTATGGCGCACAAAAAGAAGAACGTCCGCAAAAAACTTTGCCCTGTCTGCGAGCGCGAGTTTAGCTGGACTAAAAAGTTGGATAAAAATTGGGAGAGCATGGTCTATTGCTCCGACCAATGTCGCCGCGTTAAAAAGTATGAAGGGCTAGATCATCAAAAAGAAGATAAGTAGGCAGTAAACATTAACCATAGATATTAGATATACGGCACAAGGGGGCAGATGATGGCACACAAAAAAGTAAATTTACCGCAAAAAACCTGCCCCATCTGCCAGCGCCCATTTACGTGGCGTAAAAAGTGGGAGAAAGATTGGGAGCAGGTGATTTACTGTTCTGAGCGGTGTCGCAGTAAAAAGAAGAGATAAAAAATATTTAAGAATTATTATATATGACTCAAGAACACTAAAACTTTGATATCTCTTTATTCAAATTTTTCCAGTGATTTTTTGTTTGTTTTTTGACTTTATTAGAATCAAGTATCTTACTTGCCATATTAGTATAAGTAATGAAATTTCCCCAATTATAAACGGATGTTTTTTTCCACTGATCTGTTTTACCAAAGACACGTTTATACTTCAAACTACGATAAGATCCTATATAAGAATACTGTTTATACAATGCTCTGTTGAAAATTTTTCCGTTAGAATCATTTCTCATTCTTTTTGAATAAAACGCCCTACGTCGAACGCCAGATTTCATTTTTCTATAATATCTAGATAAAGAACTTGTCTTTAAATAGGTTTGTTCTCCATCAAAGCTAAAACCTAGATATTCAAAATTGCTATTAATGCTATTTGAGTTAATCTTCTCTGAGAATTCCTGTAAACAAACTCTTTTGTTTTTTCTATACTCAAAATGAAATATTTGAGTTTTTTCAGCCTTTATTTCTAATCGAGAAACATTTACAATTGATTGGTTTAATAATGAGGTAATTTGTTCTTTATGTTCTTTATCACAAATAACAACAATGTCATCAGAATACCTTCTATATAAGCCATTTATTTCTTTAACTTTGTTATAAATAATATCATCGAAATCCAACATATATAAGTTTGCTAAAGTGGAACTGATCGGAGAACCTTGACAAATCCCATAATCTTTTAATTTTCCTTTCTTATCATATTTGTTATCTACTATTAGACCCTTAGACCGGATTTTATGAATATCTTTTTTTTCACAAAAAGCAATAGCATTTTGTGTTTTCATGTATTCTATTCTTTTTACTTTTTTACGCTTAATAAAACCTGGGTTTTTTTCAGTTAAAATTTCGTTTTTGAATATTTTAAAAAGTAGGTTTTCTTCGATATGTGAATATTTAGTTATACTCTTGAATACTTTATAGTGGTCGATAGGTAAAGTATCATAGTTCATTACTTTACACCAAGATTTCTTAAGAATTTTATGATCTAGATTATCGAAAAACCCCGTAATATCTACAGCTATAGCGACTAAATGTCGATCATTATTTTCTCTAATATAGTTGAAAACCTCATTAGCAAAATCAATATTACATTTATTTCTATTTTGGTTATGACGTATCTTCCTATATGCAGTAACAACTTCATTTAATTCTTTAGATACTAATAGATTTTCATAGTTCTTCATAAGCAATGATGAATAGTAAGAATAAATATTAGCATCTAGATGACTAGCGTAATAGATATCTCTAATTTTAGGCTGTATTGTTTTACGAATTTTTTTATTTTCATGATTACGACGAGGCGAACCAAATTCATCATATTGTTTTTTAGTTCGTTTAGAATGTATCTGTTTGTGGATAAACGGAAGAAAGGAATGTTTTGATATTTTTTTACTATCTTTAACATATTTACATACTTTGCTCTTTTCTTTTGCTGTTATTGGTAGTCCGATATGAGGGTATTTTCTCAGTTTAAACCATTCTTCATTTGTCATTAAGGTATTACCAATAATAATAAGGTGTAGAGAGCGAACCTATACGGGGCATTGCTTTTTTACGCTTTCGATTAATATCTAATAACGAATCTCACAAGTACTCAGAAACATCACTATCATAAGTGACACCCCTTTTTAGATAGGAAAAGTATAATAACAGAGACTAACATTATTACGGAGATTACAAGCATGTACAAAGAGCTTATACTAAACTTTACCGTGCAAATTATTGTCATATTATTAATAAGTAGTACCAAATATTGGTTGACATCAGTCAATATATTTGGTATAGCCTATACTCACTAACTTTAAAGCCTTAGTAAGCGCTGTATGTGCTTGCTCATACAGTTATATACCTGAACAAACTTGAGAAATTAGCTTCGCTCTCCACAGAGTTAGTTTAACAAATAAAATATCTATATCACACTGCATATTGATGAATAATTTTAAAGTTATTAGATTCTCAATAACTTATTATTTAACTATGAAATATTTTCAAATTATTTACAACTAAATAACAAAATACTTACTTAGCATCTCTCTTAGCAAAAATATTCGCAACCAGCGCGCCACTAAAGTTATGCCACACGCTAAATATCGCACTAGGTAAGGCGGCGACAGGGTTAAAATACGTCGCGGCAAGGGCAGCGCTCAGACCAGAGTTTTGCATGCCCACTTCCACCATAATCGCGCGGCGTTGTTTCTCCGTAAAGCCAGACAAGCGAGCGATGACATATCCCAAGGTATAACCCGTCATATTATGCAAGGCAACCACGATAAATACGATAGCACCGCTATCCAATATGGTCGCTTTAGACACTGCAACCACTGCCGCTATAATGATGGAAATACCCAATACCGACACCATCGGTAATACCTCGGTGACGAACTCGATCTTTTTACCCAAAAATTTATGAAAGATAACACCCAGTAATATGGGCAAGATGACGATTTTTGTGATGGTCATCATCATACTGGCTAGGTCGATATCGATCAGCTGACCAGCAAACACATTTAATAGAATCGGGGTCAAAAAAGGCGCAAGTAGGGTGGAGATAGAGGTAATCGCCACACTCAGCGCCACATCGCCTTTTGCCAAGAACGTAATCACGTTACTCGACGTGCCGCCCGGGCAACAACCAACCAAAATAACACCGACTGCTATTAAAGGATCGAGGTTGAAAATTACTGTTAATAAGTAAGCAATAAACGGCATGAGCGTAAACTGTGCCAACATTCCTACCAGTACAGGCTTGGGGCGTTTGATAATCTCTAGGAAATCTTCCGTCTTGAGCGTCATGCCCATCCCAAACATAATGATGCCAAGTATAGGAACGATCAAAAAAGCCAACGAAGCAAAAAATTCAGGAAAAATAAATCCCAAAACAGCACTGACCAATGCCCAGATTGCAAAGGTTTTGCCAATCCAACTAGAAAGTAATGCAATCTGATTCATAGCCTGTCTCAAAATAATAAAGTAGACAATAATCTAGCATGGTTGTTGTCAGTAAATGATAAAAGTATTTTGCTATGAACGTAGCGATAAGTTTGCTGAGGGTAGGCAAAATAGAATGCCATAAAAAATGGCTTACCCATATTAAATGAGTAAGCCAAAAAGTAACTATTAGGTTTTTATAATTGCATTAGCCAATAGACTACAAATTCGGATTTAACCACTTCTCAGCCGTTTTCATATCCCAGCCTTTACGCTCAGCATAACTCTCTAACTGATCACGGCTTATCTTACCCACGTTGAAGTATTCACTATCAGGATGCGAGTAATAGAATCCGCTGACCGATGACGCAGGCCACATCGCATAGCTTTCGGTTAGCGTTGTACCGATAGCATCTACCGTACCGAGCCAGTCAAACAATTTGCCTTTTTCCGTATGCTCAGGGCAAGCAGGGTAGCCAGGTGCAGGGCGAATACCCACGTATTTTTCTTTAATCATCTCATCATTGGTGAGTGACTCAGTCGGTTGGTAACCCCAATATTCTTTACGAATTAACTCATGCAGATGCTCAGCGAAAGCTTCGGCTAAACGGTCAGACAGCGCCTGTACCATGATGGCATTATAGTCATCACCTGCCGCTTTATATTGCTCAGCCAGTGCTTCTGTACCGACGATAGAGACGGTAAAACCACCCAAGTGATCGGTATGCGTCTCTGATGGCGAGATAAAGTCTGCCAAGCTAAAGTTTGGCTTGCCGCTTGCCTTGTCGCTTTGCTGACGTAAGTGTTCGAACTGATAGGTTGGTTTGCCACCATCAGCAGGCGCATTATCATAGACCGTGACCGTATCGGCTCCAGTACGGCGCGCGGGCATCAGTTTAAACACCCCTTTAGCCACGATTGATTTCTCATCAATCATCTTTTGTAGTAGATCTTCTGCATTTTCAAACAGATCGCGAGCCGCTTCACCAACCACATCATCTTGCAATATTTTCGGGTATTTACCGGTCAGACCCCAAGAGATGAAGAATGGTGTCCAATCAATATAAGGTAGCAGATTCGCGATTGGATAGTCATCCAATATCACTTGTCCTAGCTTATTTGGCACTGGTGGCACATAGGTTTCCCAATCATACTGAAAGCCAATCTTGACCGATTCGGCATAGGTGACTTTGGCAGCTTTTGGTTGACGCTTAGCCAGACGCTCACGCACTTTAACATATTCTTCACGTGTCTCATCGATGAGTGCTTGACGATGCTCTTTTGATAGCAATTTGGTCACCACGCCGACTGAGCGCGACGCATCCGATACATAGATGACGCCGTCGTTTTGATATTGTGGCTCGACCTTGACAGCAGTATGCGCTTTCGACGTCGTTGCACCGCCGATCATCAGTGGTAGTGTCATGCCGCGCTCTTGCATTTGCTTGGCGACATAGACCATCTCATCGAGACTTGGAGTAATTAGACCAGACAGACCGATGATATCAACTTTCTCTGCGATGGCAGTATCGAGGATTTTTTCACATGGCACCATGACGCCCAAATCGACGATATCATAGCCGTTACAGCCAAGCACCACGCCGACTATGTTTTTGCCGATATCATGCACGTCGCCTTTGACGGTTGCCATTAGGATTTTACCTTTGACCTCGCCTTCGACTTTTTCCGCTTCGATATATGGGTTTAGCCATGCGACAGATTGCTTCATCACGCGGGCAGATTTTACGACTTGCGGGAGGAACATTTTACCAGCACCGAATAGATCACCGACGATATTCATACCGTCCATGAGTGGCCCTTCGATGACTTCTAGCGGTTTAGGATATTTCTCCCATGCTTCTTTGGTATCCGCTTCGATAAAGGTCGTTACACCTTTGACCAGTGCGTGGGCGATACGTTCTTCTACCGTACCTTCGCGCCAACTCATATCGACGGTACTGTCTTTTTTCTTGCCGCCATCTTGGTAGTTTTCAGCGACGGTCATCAGACGCTCAGTCGCATCTTGACCAGTTTCACCTTGATTGCGGTTGAGCATGACATCTTCGATGGCGTCACGCGCTTCCTTTGGAATATCATCGTACAGCTCAAGCATGGCTGGATTAACGATACCCATGGTCAGGCCGTTTTTGATCGCATGGTATAAGAATACGGAGTTGATCGCTTCACGGATTGGGTTACCACGGAAACTAAACGAGACGTTGGATACGCCACCCGAGACCATCGCGTTCGGTAGATTTTCCGTAATCCAGCGTGTGGCATTGATAAAGTCAGCGCCATAGTTGTTATGCTCAGTGATACCCGTGGCAACGGCAAAGATATTTGGGTCAAAGATAATGTCTTCTGATGGGAAACCCACTTCGTTGACCAATACATCATAGCTGCGCTTAGATATTTCAATCTTGCGCTCGTAAGTGTCAGCCTGTCCGTCTTCATCGAATGCCATAACGATAATCGCAGCACCATAACGCATGCATAATTTGGCACGTTCAACGAACTCAGCGTGACCTTCTTTTAATGAGATAGAGTTGACGACCGACTTGCCTTGCGTACGTTTAAGGCCTTCTTCGATAATGTCCCATTTAGACGAGTCAATCATCAGTGGGACACGGCTGATATCTGGTTCGCCTGAGACCAAGTTGACGAAGTGAATCATCGCCTGCTTGGAGTCGAGCATGCCTTCGTCCATATTGATATCGACGATCTGCGCGCCGCCCTCGACCTGATCGCGAGCGACATCAAGCGCTTCGGTATAGGCTTCGGTTTTAATCAAACGTAAGAATTTTTTAGAGCCTGTGACGTTGGTACGCTCACCGACATTGACAAACAAGCTATCAGAATTGATGGTAAATGGCTCTAGACCTGATAGTCGGCAGGCAGGCGCTATCTCAGGAATGACACGCGGTGGATAGTTCGCCACGACTTTAGCAATTTGACGGATGTGCTCAGGCGTCGTACCACAGCAGCCGCCGACGATGTTTAAGATACCTGCTTTGGCAAAACCTTCAAGTAGGGCAGCCGTTTCTTCAGCGGTTTCATCATACTCACCAAACTCATTGGGCAGACCAGCGTTTGGATGCGCAGAGACAAAAGTATCAGCGATGTTTGACAATGTCTGAATATGTGGACGCAGCGCATCAGCACCTAGCGCACAGTTAAAGCCAACAGATAGAGGCTTGGCATGGCGAATCGAGTTATAAAACGCCTCGGCCGTTTGTCCCGATAGTGTGCGACCTGACGCGTCGGTAATCGTACCCGAAATCATAATTGGCAACTCAAAGCCAATATCGTCAAACACACCGGTGATGGCAAATATCGCGGCTTTGGCATTTAGCGTATCAAAGATCGTCTCAATCAAAATGATATCGACGCCGCCTTCTATTAGGCATAAGGTCGCTTCACGGTAGTTGAGTACCAACTCATCAAAGGTAATATTACGAAACGCAGGATCATTGACATCAGGTGATAGCGAACACGTACGTGACGTCGGACCCACAACACCCGCAACGAAGCGCGGTTTCTCAGGCGTTTTTGCGGTAAATTCATCTGCTGCTTCTCGAGCAATCTTGGCCGCCGTCCTGTTCAGTTCTGGGACCAAATACTGCATGTCATAGTCAGCCATCGACAGACGCGTACCATTAAAGGTATTGGTCTCGATGATATCAGCGCCCGCTAGCAGATGATCGTGATGAATGTCTTTAATCATGTGCGGCTGAGTCAGTACCAGCAAGTCGTTGTTGCCGCGTACATCTTGGTCAATATCAGCAAAACGCTCACCACGATAATCCGCTTCTTCTAGTTTATAAGTCTGAATCTGCGTACCCATCGCACCGTCTAACATCAAAATGCGTGATGCCATCTGCTCAGTGATACGGGCACGAGCGGTTAGTTGCTGCTCTTTAAACGGAAATACAGCAGGTGGCGTCAATATAAAGTCATTAGCGGATGAGGAACTAGAGGCGGTATCGGTATGAGAATCGTTTGGTGAGGTCGTCGTTGGAATCATAGGTGTGCTGCTTATATCGTAATTATTAAAAAAAGAAGGAATAACAAACCAGTAGCGTGCAGAGTCTCACGAAGAGGACCGCAAATTTGCATTATTTTAGCATGAAAAGTTTGCTACATAGGGATACTGCATATTCCTCTTTGGCAATAGATAAATAAGAGGAGAGCTAAGTAACAAATCAAGGTATTAGAGTCTATTTCATAAAGCAGATACGCACAAATGAATATCATTTCGCTAAGGGCTTACATAAAGCTTTTCTTTTGCAAATGAAAGCCAACGGGAACGCTAAGAAGTCAGACAGAATTTACACCCATACTACAAAAAATTGCGCAAAGGCAGGTTGATAAAGATTGCTTACATGTTAATTTAATTTCAGAAATACAAGGTCTTAGTAAGTCCTACTTATAAATACAGGCTCATTTATTAGCAATAACTGGTACTAAGAGTAAGAGTATTAGTGTTAGCAGTACACTATGGTGAGCAATTGGCATTAGCAGGCAAGATGATCTGTAAGACAGTAATATCATAGTTGAAACAATACCAACGTCAAAGAAATTTAAATCATTAAGGAAAATGTTATGAAACTTACTAAAATTGCCACCATCGGTACATTGGCTATCTCAATCGCAGGTCTAAGTGCTTGTAATAATATGATGCCAGCAAAGACGGGCGATATGAAAGCACCAATGCACAGTCAGAGTATGGCTAAGATGAATGTTGTACAAATTGCCCAAAGCAATCCTGATTTCTCAGTATTGGTAGAAGCGGTACAAGCAGCAGGTCTAGTCGATATGTTGTCTGATCCTAACGCTCACTATACAGTATTTGCACCGACCAATGCCGCCTTTATGCAAGCATTGCAAGAAACAGGTATGACCAAAGCACAGCTATTTGCTAACAAGCCACTATTGACCAAAGTATTGGGTTATCACGTAGTCGCTGGTGATATGGCTATGTATGCCAAAGATGTGAAGCCTGGTAACGTAATGACCGCTAGCAAAGATACGTTGATGGTAACTAAAGAAGGCAAATTGATGGATGAGAATGGTCGCACGACGAACATTGTGAAGACTGATATTGCTGCCAACAATGGTGTTGTCCATGTAATCGATAGAGTATTGTTGCCTAAATAAGTATTTACTGAGGCATACCTACTGTATTTATTATAAGACTAAGCAGCCATTGTTTGTGATGATTTCATTATCAGACAATGGCTGTTTTAGACTTTAGAGTTTTATCTATATAAGTTTCTATTTAGGTTGGATTTTTAAAGTAAAAATCCGAAAATAGTTAATTACCATCATTTTGTCTGAAAAATCGCAATAACTGATATACAAGCAAACAATGCTATATACGTGATTGATACAGTGTTGCTACTTAAGTAAATACCATTTAAAAATTAAACAGTTAGACTGAGAACTATCAATATAACGGACTAAATAGTATGACTAAGTAGTTGATACATTTATCAATCATTGGTCGCCACTATATTTATCGGAAGTTATTAATTTAAATAAATCCCCTAATCAATTATTTATCCAAAAAGGAATTACCTATGTTAAAGAAGAACTTATTATCTATCGCAGTTGTAACCGCAGCCATGTCATTAGCGGCGTGTAATGACACTGAAACTGTTGCAGAGCCAACTGAACCAGAAGCCACTGAAGAAATGGCAGTTGAGCCAGTTGCTGAGACAGAAGCTGTTGAAGCAGAGCCAATGGCCGAAATGGACATGGAAGCGACTCAAACTATCGCTGAGATCGCAGCAGAGAACGAAAACCTAACTATCTTAACCGCTGCGCTACAGGCTGCTGGTCTTGATACCATGCTAATGGAAGAAACCAAGCATACTGTATTTGCCCCAACTGATGATGCGTTTGCGCCAGTACTAGAGAAACTAGGCGTGACTAAAGAAGAGTTATTGGCCAATACAGACTTGCTAAAAACTGTCCTTCCTTACCATGTGTTAGCAATGGAAGTTAAAGCAGCTGATATCCCATACGGTACTGAGATTGAAACGGCGAACGGTAAAACTATTACTATCAGTGAAGATAACGTGATTACCGATGCTACTGGTAATACAGCAAATATCACTGGTACAGATATCATGGCAACCAACGGTGTGGTTCATACTATCGATGCAGTATTAATGCCTGAATAAGTTATCTTTTAGTTTGTAGGTTTTGAATCTACAAGTTAATTAAAGAAAGCCTAGCCATCGCGCTAGGCTTTTTTGTGTCTATGAATTAGAAATAGAGGAACTGTGGGTTAATTATACGGGTACGACCACCTAATAAAAATAAGGTCATAAAACACTAAGGTAAGCTTTATAAAAGAGGATAAAAAAATAAGGTGACTGTCATATGTTATTTCAAAGACAGGTTAATTTTGAGAGATAAAAGGGTAGCTTTAAGGTATTGAATCAGCTTGTATGAACGTGGGCTTTGATGTTTTTTCGGTAAGCTATTCTTTAACAGTGTATAAAATTAACCAAACAAAAAAGCCCGAGAACATGGTCTCGGGCTTTTTGTTTATTCAATAAGATTAAATATCAATCTTATTAAATCGACTTACACTTTATCTTTACGTAATGGGTCAGCGTTCATGCTTTTTTGCTGTGCTAGATGACGCTCTTCCCAATACGGTGCGTTTTTGATACCGAATTTAGCAGGATCAAAACTATAGCGAGTTACGCCAGCTTTGCGCTGAGCTTCATAGTCTTTAAGCATAGTAAGGGTTGGACGAGCCACGATGAAGATGACAAGAATACCAACAATGTTAAGCCAAGCCATAAGACCAACACCGATATCACCGATTGCCCAGATATAACCAGCTGAGTTTAGACCACCATAAGCAACCATCGCCATGATAAGAACTTTCACTAGGAATAAACCAGTTCTGTTCGCACTACGACCAAGGAAGCGTGTTAAGTAAGCGACGTTTACTTCAGCGATGTAGTAGTAAGCCAGAATTGTTGTAAAGGCAAAGAAGAATACAGCGATTGCGATAAAGGCATTACCAAACGTACCGTATACAGATTCCATTGCCATTTGCGTGAACGCAGGAGCATTGATTTCAGTAGTAGCAGCAACGTTCTGTACGATGAACTGACCATCTGGTAGCGTACCTTGAATGTTGTACATACCAGTAGATAAGATCATGAATGCAGTAGCAGAACATACTAGCAATGTATCAACATATACTGAGAATGCCTGAACTAGACCCTGCTGTGATGGATGCTCAACTTCAGCAGCAGCAGCAGCGTGAGGACCCGTACCCTGACCAGCTTCGTTAGAGTAAATACCACGTTTCACACCCCAACCGATCGCAGCACCAAAACCTGCTTGTGCAGTGAATGCATCACCAACGATCATACCAAATACATCTGGAATCAAGCTGAAGTTGCTGAACATGATGATTAGCGCTAGGGCAATATAACCTAATGCCATGAAAGGTACTGCAAACTCGGTAAAGGTTGCAATACGCTTAATACCACCAAAGATGATGATACCTAGCACGACTAAGATGATAGCCAAGCCGACCAAACGCATAGAGCCAACTTCTAGGCCTGCAACGTTCATGATCGTACCTTCGCCCATTACCTGTGCAAATGCACTGATAACACCGTTCGCCTGTACACCAGGTAAGAACATACCACATGATAAAATAGAAGCGATTGCGAAGAGGATACCGTACCACTTTTGACCAAGGGCACGTTCAAAGTAATAAGCTGGGCCACCGCGATATTCGCCAGTTACCACATCTTTTTCTTTGTAAATTTGAGCAAGAGTAGATTCGACATAGGCTGTAGATGCGCCTAGGAAGGCTACGATCCACATCCAGAAAACGGCACCTGGGCCACCGAAGCCGATAGCAGCAGCTACCCCAGCGATGTTACCCATACCCACACGACCGGCGAGTGAGACGGCAAGTGCCTGAAATGATGAGATACCCTGTGCACTAGATTTACCAGTGAATAGGAGTTTGATCATCTCACCGAATAGACGTACTTGTACAAAGCGCGTCATAATGGAATAGAACAGACCGGCACCCAAGCAGAGATAAATCAGCGCTGGGCTCCAGATAATTCCATTTACTAAGTTAACTAAACCTTCCATATTTATGTTCCTAGTACTGTCTCAAGGTGGCACTGTTTGCTAGGAGTAAACTAACTGGTTAACTTACTTATTTAAGTTAAGCAGTTAAAGTCTCTGCATCGACTTATTTGTTGTCTAAGTCTCATTTGCTTGGCCACCAAGAATGGACTGTAGTTGTCTGTATTTACCCGCGTATCTCATCAGTAATACGGACTATTTGCATAGCGCTTATCACTGACAATATAAATATCAGCTGCGTTTACTATTATTCTACAACCTCAACTACTGCGGTCTTCTATCATCATGTTATACATCAGATGATTCATAAGTTGACCGGCGGATAAAACAGGCGGTTATATAATTAAATATCCATCACCATGATGGCATTCAACTTACTATGAGCTGTCCTGAATGAATCCATGGCTGGTATGGCGAATTGACAGTATTTAGCGATAATTTGACAGTTAATTGATGTTTTTATTAAGAAATTAACAACTCGCTAATACTAATCAAACTATAAGTCCACTACCAAATGTATTCAAACCGTACGGCTACGTAACTGCAATTTGCCATATTTTTGTACTAATTACTAGAAATTTCTTTATAGACGGTAGATATATTCGTATTTTATTTGGCTGATACATTAGCAAGATTTAGATAATATATAAATAATTGTTTGTACTTTCATAACATTTAGTCTAATTCCTCTAGACTGCTAGATTTTTGCTCTATATCTATCATGATAAAAACGCGTTATCGTTGACACTATGCGGTTGTGTTTTGGTAACGGTCAATTGTAAAAAGCCGTATATAACGCCATCATTAGGAGAACTTCTTTTGATATCATGCTGATAGAGTGATGCGAAAATATACAATATATAGAGCGTATGACCGCCGTATGAATACCAAGAAAACTTAAAAATATTAAAAACGTGCTACTGGATATTTGTTATTTATCATTATTAGGAGAATCAACAATGACGCGTAAATCTATTATGAAGCCGATGTTGCTAGCCACTTTATTGACAACTTCTACGGTTGGTCTAAGCGGCTGTGGCTACAACAACCTGCAAGCACAAGATGAGCAGGTCACTGCTTCATGGTCAGAAGTGGTCAACCAGTATCAGCGCCGTTCTGATTTGGTGCCAAACTTAGTCAAAGTCGTACAGCAATACGCCGAGCAAGAGCAGGAAGTCTTCACCCAAGTGGCAGAAGCTCGCTCACGTGCAGGTGGTATCACGGTAACGCCAGAAGTGCTTAATGATCCAGAAGCGATGGAGCGTTATGCAGCAGCGCAAGAGCAGATGACAGGTGCCTTGTCACGTTTGATGGCAGTATCTGAGCGTTATCCAGATCTAAAATCAGATGCACTGTTTCAAGACCTGCAAGCACAGTTAGAAGGTACTGAGAACCGTATTGCTGTGGCTCGTAACCGTTATATCCAAGAAGTGCAGGGATACAATACAACGGTACGTCAGTTCCCAACCAACATCACTGCAAAAGTATTTGGGATGGACACTAAGCCCAACTTTAGTGTGGCCAATGAAGAGGCGATTTCAACCGCACCAAGTGTTGATTTTGGCGACTCTACAGAAAAGTCTGCTGAATAAAATTTAGAATTAATGTGACGACAGAGCAGTATAGGCAGCTCTGTTCATTTAGCTAATGGTTTGACAATGATTAGTTAGAGTCTATCAATTGGTAAAGATGTTATCTGAGGTGGTATAGATTAGATGAATAATTCAAAAGCAATCTTATCAGCATTACTGTTTACGTTAGGTGTCGTCAGCGTGCCTGCATTGCACGCTGCACCCAATGATACAGCGGTGGCGACAGATAGCACCTCGAATCTGCAAAACCGTAGTGTCGAAGAGTTGGTGGCTGTTGCTAAAGCAGGCGAGTCTAACGAAGCAATCAATGATGCTGTATTAAATAACGATGCTATCAATGAAGCGGTGCTCGGCAACGACGCTATCAATCAAAATGCAGATAACCAAAGCACAGCAAATGATACTGCCAATGCCCAAACAACCGCTCAGCCACCTGTACGCTCCAGTGCCGAGGGTGTTGACGCTGATAAGTTGATACTCAATGAACCAGTCGTTGATCAGGCCAATATCCTAAATCCCCAAGAGAAGCTACGTCTAGAGGCTCAGCTTCGAAGTATCTATCAGCAGGGTCTAGCACAAGCAGCGGTAGTTATCGTACCGACTACCAATGGCGTACCAATATTTGATTATGCATTGCAAGTTGCTGAGAAGTGGGAATTGGGTGATGAAGCTATCGATGATGGTCTACTGATTGTCGTCGCTGTCAATGACCGTGATATGTATATCCTAACGGGTTATGGATTAGAAGGCGTCTTGCCCGATGCGGCGGTTAACCGTGTCATTCGCGAAGATATCACGCCGCTATTTAAGCAAAATAACTATGGTGCAGGGATAATCGCTGGCGTTGAAGCTCTTAAAACACGATTGACTGCTGACCCTGAAGTCTTAGCCCGTGCTGATGCACAAGCTGCAGAACGTACTGCTCAGCAAAGCTCAGACGAGCTGCCGTCACCTATTTTCTTATTTATCATGGCGATGATTTTTGGTAGCTTTATTACTAATATATTGGGCCGAGTATTTGGTTCTATTATTACCGCTGGCGGGTTTTTTGCAGGTTCGATGGCATTAGGCGGCGGTTTCTTCATGACGCTGATTATGGCAATCTTTATCTGGATGTTTTTGATCTCACGCGGCGGTGGCGGTGGAAAAGGCGGCGGCGGTAAAGGTGGGCGCAGAGGCGGCATGATTTTCTTACCCGGTATGGGCGGCGGCAGTGGAGGCGGCTTTGGCGGTGGTGGTTTCGGTGGCGGTGGTTTCGGCGGTGGCGGCGGTGGTTTCGGCGGCGGCGGAGCAGGTGGCTCGTGGTAAGTATTCCACATACGCAAACAAAATAAACTCTACATAACCATCGAAATGACGTACTTGAGGAAATAATATAATGGTAGAAGACAACGCTTCAAACCCCAGTTTTGCCCGCTGGTGGCGTCAAGTTTTGTTCGTCCCTTTATTACATAGTAAGTGGCTAACAACAGAATCCAAGGCGCGTTTAACAGATGCTGTGACAAGAGCTGAGCGTGGACATCGTGGTGAGGTGTTCTTAATTGTAGAAAACCATCTGCCTATCCAAGAAGCTTATCGCATGAACTGCCGTGAGCGTGCGATTGATTTGTTTAGCGAGTATCGCGTCTGGGATACCGAAGAAAATACGGGCGTCTTGATCTATGTCAATGTATGCGAGCGTAAACTAGAGATTGTCGCAGACCGAGGTATCAGCGCTCACGTTAGTCCAACGGTATGGAATGCAATGTGTGAAAAGGCAGTATCTGGTATCGCTACCCAAAAGACAGAAGAGAGCTTGGCTGAACTGCTAGACGAAGTGGGGCAGGTATTACGTCAATACTATCATCTAGAGCATGATCCAGAAGGCAATGAGCTGTCTGATACAGTGGTGTTTTTAAAGTAATTTGCGCCTTATACAGTTGTATTAAGAAGGTTGCTTTTATAAGTAGCTTATCTATAAGGTCAAAGGGTTTTGTTTTAGGCGATACGCTTTTAGTGTTAAAATGATTTTTCTGAGACAGATAACGCCTCATATATGCATGGTTTGATTATCCTACTGTGCAACATTTACTAGGGCTCGTCTCGATAACACCATTATTGGAATACTATGATTGAATTAATAAAGAAACTACCGAAAGCTGAACTTCATCTACATATTGAAGGTTCGTTAGAGCCTGAGCTGATGTTTAGACTGGCCAAAAAGAACAACGTAGAGATACCTTATAAAGATATCGAAGATGTACGCAGTGCTTATAACTTCACCAATCTACAGACCTTTTTAGATATTTACTATGCGGGTGCCAACGTCCTGCTTACAAAGGATGATTTCTATGATTTGACGTGGGAATATATTCTTAAATGTGTCGAAGATAATGTCATCCACACAGAGATATTCTTTGATCCGCAGACGCATACTGAACGTGGCGTACCTTTTGAAGCGGTCATCACAGGTATCAAAGAAGCGCTTGCAGATGCCAAAGTAAAATACGGTATCACGTCATGCATCATCATGTGTTTCTTGCGTCATTTATCACAAGAAGAAGCGTTTGAGACATTAGAGCAAGCACTGGAGTATAAAGACGACATCATCGGTGTTGGCCTTGATTCATCGGAATTGGGTAACCCACCATCGAAATTCAAAGAAGTCTTCCAAAAAGCCAAAGAAGAAGGCTTTAAGTTGGTCGCTCATGCAGGCGAAGAAGCAGACTTCTCGTACATCTACGAAGCATTAGATTTATTGAATATTAATAGAATCGATCATGGTGTGCAGTCTATAAAAAGTCCAGAGTTGATGCAAAGACTCAAAGATGAGCAAATGCCACTGACGGTTTGCCCGAACTCAAATATCGAGCTAAAAGTCTTTGAGACTTATAAAGAGCACAATATTAAAGAGCTTTTAGATTACGGTCTAAATATCAGCGTTAACTCGGATGATCCTGCGTATTTCAAAGGCTACGTGAATCAAAACTTTATCAATCTATATGAGAATTTACCGATTACGGAAGACGATGTTATCACGTTGGTCAAAAACTCGTTTAAATCGGCATTTATCAGTGATGAGTTAAAAGAAGCTTACTTGGCGAGAGTTGATCTTGCATTGAAATAACTTTAACGAGCTTATTCTTAGTAGCAAAGGCTTAATGATTTATATAAATCGTTAAGCCTTTTTTATTGTCTGTCATGCAGCAATGTTTATAAGTAGTAGCATTTATAAAGTAGTAATCTCTTCTATAAGCAGTGGTAAAACGATTCCTGCCTTTTCTGCTAATGTGATATCGACGATAGTATTTGGCGTTGGGTCGGGGTTTATCTCAATAACTTGCGCGCCATTCTGTTTGGCTGATTGTGCCAATCCAGCAGCAGGATAAACCAAGCTTGATGTACCGATACTGATAAACACTTCGCAATTAGCTGCAGCTTCTTCGGAAGTGTGCCATGCCTGCACAGGTAGAGCTTCGCCAAACCAAACAATATCTGGTCTAATATAACCACCGCAATGCGGACAGCTAAGCAGTGTTTCATCAAAGTTCATGGTGCCTTGATTGTCGTATGACGCTCTCGATTGATCTTGATAGGGTGTCTCACACTGACTACAGCGGTTACGCCACAGATGACCATGTAGGTGGGTCACTGCGCTACCAGCTTGCTCGTGCAAATCATCGACATTTTGGGTGATGAGTGTTACCTGCTGATCGGAGGTTTGCGCATGATACTGCCACTGGGCCAACGCATGATGGGCAGGATTTGGTGCTTTGTCTGCGACCATTTGCCGACGCCATTGATACCATGACCACACCAGCTTTGGATCACGAGTGAACGCTTCAGGGGTGGCCAAGTCTTCGACACCGTAATTCTCCCACAGTCCTGTTTGCTTATCTCGAAACGTTGGGATGCCGCTTTCTGCTGAAATGCCAGCTCCAGTCAAAACGCAAATACGCTGTTTCGACGCCAGTAGTTGTGCTGCAAGTTTTACTTCTGCTATTAACGCTGGTGATAATTCTGCTAACATGAGCCAACCCTTGCTAATAATGGATGTTTTTACTTATGATAGACGGAATTTGGTGGCTTGTCATATTGTTCGCTGTCATCGCAGTTTTATGGTTCGTGGCAAAATCGCGCGGCGCAAAAGTAGGCGAAAAGCATAGCGGCATAAAATCAAAAAATGCAACACCGAATGATGCGCTGCAAAAAACATCAGCGATATTAAAACAGCATTTTGCTGATTATCGAGTCACACGTAAGGCAAATCATTTGCTTGTTAGCAAACAAGACAAAAAAATTGCAATGATTACGATTGATAAAAAGATTGCTGAGGGTCAGCGCCGTTTGGGTGATGTGCCAGTGATTAATTATCACCGTATACCTAGCCGTGCTCAGCTAACAGCTAACTTACAAGATGCAGAGTAAGTTATATATAGATGAGAGCACTAGAAATATACAAGCACAGAAAAACCGCAAACATTTTGATATGTAGGTTTGATGAGTATAGGAAGTTTAAGAG
This sequence comes from Psychrobacter proteolyticus, assembly GCF_038155145.1. Classification (GTDB taxonomy): domain Bacteria; phylum Pseudomonadota; class Gammaproteobacteria; order Pseudomonadales; family Moraxellaceae; genus Psychrobacter; species Psychrobacter proteolyticus_B. Next base: position 97,874 of record NZ_JBAKAY010000009.1, on the reverse strand, counting down.
AGTACTAAGGGAAAGGTAGAGCGAGATTGTAAACAGTATAGTTGGTGCGCTCGGCGGGAATCGAACCCACGACCCTCGGCTTCGGAGACCGATACTCTATCCAACTGAGCTACGAGCGCATATGATAACGATATGTCTGACTGTCACGCTTAGATGCGCATGATAATTAGCATAAGGTGTCTAGAAATAAAGACCGCTTAGTCTAACAAATAAAAAGCATAAAGCCAATAAATGACAGTCGCGATTGAGGTTTTTTAAGAAAAAACAGTCAAGTCATTAAACAAGCATGGCAATTTACCTGCCTTTTCCCTTATAATGTTGGGGAGAATTCATATTTATAATCACCGATTGCAAGTGCGTTGGCACGCGGGATGGCTGTCTGCTATTGAAGACTTAGAAGTCGTCAAAGGAGGACAGACAGAATGTCCGAGCCGTGCTAGTCCTTGTATACGTAATAAGAGAACGTGACGAATGAGAAAAGTAGTTATGTTATCGGCAGCTGCCATTCTAGGAATCGCTAGTATCGCGGTGAGCCAAGCTGAAGATGTTGTAGACACTCCTGTAACTGCGTCAGACGTAGCAGAAGGCCAAGAGGTCGTAGAAGCTGCTCCTGAAACGCTAGGTGACGATACCCAAGCTGCTGCAGATACGACAGATGGTGCTGCGCCTACTGACGAAGCCGCTCCAGCAGAAGGCGAAGAAACTGCTGCTGCAGCGCCTGCCGCTGATGAAGAGCCAATTCCACAAGATACGCCGCAAGTACAGAAGCTAATTGCTTTGTATCCTAATCTGATTGCGCGTATCCAGCCTGTTGCCAATATCTGTTTTGAAGATGGTGAAGCTTGTGATGTAACGGCACGCTCATCTGGCCCAGCTGCTGGCGACGGTCCTCGTGACGGTAAAGCGGTATATAACGCCGTATGCCATACTTGTCATACAGCAGGCTTGCTAGGCTCTCCTATCTTTGGTGATGCTGGCGCTTGGGGTCCACGTATCGCAAAAGGTAAAGATACGCTATATACCCATGCTATCAACGGTTTCAATGCGATGCCTGCAAAAGGTGGCGCGGATATTCCTGATGAAGAAGTTCAAAATGCTGTAGATTATATGGTCGCAGAAGCAAGCTAATCTTTATTGATTATCTTCCAAGCTTTTACGATAGTTATCTATAAAGCGCCTATTTCAGTGATGAGATAGGCGCTTTTTCATGATGAGTATTATTAATATGGTACTTCGAATATAAGGCAGTTGAAATTCGTCATGAGTAGCCTCATTTTATGAGATTAGTTCGTTTATTACCGTACATTGTCACCTTTAGAGAGTAGAGTGTGTTGAACATTCTTATATGGCTTCTGCCTATATGCTAATGATAGTCGAATGTTCAACACGGCCTATTATTCTAAAATCGCATTTTATATAAATTGATAACAAATAAAGAGGTCTTCATGTCTGATGCACCAGCACTCTCCATAAAAAACCTATCCAAAACCTACGACAATGGGTTTTCGGCATTAAAGGGGGTTGATTTAACAGTACCACAAGGTGGATTCTTTGCGTTACTCGGGCCAAACGGCGCAGGCAAATCTACCATGATTGGCATTATTAGCTCATTGTTTAAGCCAACCACCGGTAGCGTCCATATTTTTGGCACAGACCTATTAGAAAATCCTTCTATTGCTAAGCAATACCTTGGTGTTGTACCGCAAGAATTTAACTTTAATATGTTCGAAAAAGTCGAAGATATCCTCATTACACAAGCGGGTTATTTTGGTATTCCGGCAAAAGAAGCCAAACCACGCGCAAAGAGACTGTTAACAGCGCTGGGATTATGGGATAAACGCGACAGTAAGTCACGTGAGCTATCTGGCGGTATGAAACGTCGTCTGATGATTGCGCGAGCATTGATTCATAAGCCAAAATTATTGATTCTTGATGAGCCAACAGCGGGTGTCGATATCGAGCTACGCCGCTCAATGTGGGAATTCATGCAGCAGATTAATATCGAAGAAAACACCACCATTATTCTGACGACTCATTATCTCGAAGAAGCTGAGCAATTGTGTAAGCGTATTGCGATCTTGGATCACGGTGAGATTCGAATCAATACAGAAATGAAAGAACTACTGGCGCAGTTGTCGGTAGAGACGTTTGTATTTGATTTGGATACGCCGCTCACTGAACAATTGGCTTTGACAGGAGTTACAGGGGTCTCGCAACCAGATGAGCAAACGCTAGAAGTTACCTTGACAGAAGGTGAGTCACTAAACGGTGTCTTTGATCAGCTATCTGAGAAAGGTATCAGTGTGGCAAGTATGCGCAATAAAGCTAACCGACTAGAAGAGTTATTTATGCGCTTGGTAGACAAAAACATTCAGAGTGCAGATAGCATGAAGGAGGCGGGATTATGAGTCAGGAACTAATCGATCATAATAAAACAATGTCATTGAGTAAGAAGTGGATTGCGTTTCGTACTATTTGGTTCAAAGAAGTGCGCCGTATTTTACGTATCTGGCCGCAGACGTTGCTACCGCCAGTTATCACGATGAGTTTGTATTTTGTCATCTTTGGTAAGATGATTGGTTCGCGTGTGGGTGAGATGGGCGGCGTGCCTTACATGCAGTTTATCGTGCCTGGTTTGATCATGATGTCGATCATTACCAACAGTTACTCTAACGTCGTCTCAAGCTTCTTTAGTGCCAAGTTCACGTCTAGTATCGAAGAGCTTTTGGTCTCGCCCGTATCCAAGCATGCTATTTTGATGGGTTATATCAGTGGTGGTATCTTCCGTGGACTGGCTATCGGCGTGATTGTCTCGATAGTGGCGCTGTTCTTTACTGATCTTGGTATCGAGCATTTATTTGTGACTGTATTTACGGTACTTGGCACGTCTATTTTGTTTTCATTAGGCGGCTTTATCAATGCGGTATTTGCACGCTCATTTGATGATATCTCTATCATTCCAAGCTTCGTATTGACGCCATTGACCTATCTTGGCGGTGTGTTTTATTCGATGGAGAACTTATCGCCATTTTGGCAGAATATCTCGCTACTGAATCCTATCGTTTATATGGTTAACTCATTCCGTTACGGTATTCTTGGCTACTCTGATGTCAATGTTTGGTATTCGATGGCGGCTATTTTTGTGTTCTGTGCGATATTTTATACCATCGCCTATCGCTTGCTAAGTAACGGTTCGCGTGTACGTTTATAGTGTGTATTATTCGCTAAGCATATTATTTAGAGCAAATTTTAAACGGTTTAATATTAGGAAGACAGATGAGTATTCACGGTATCTTGGGTGAGCAAACCACAGACTATCCAACTGAGTATAGCCCAGAGACGCTATATCCGATTGCGCGCAGCATGGGACGTGATGCGATTGGTTGGCAAGACGACAAGTTAACCGTCGGTGTCGATTGGTGGCAGGCTTTTGAGATATCTTGGTTAAATCTGCAAGGTATCTCGCAAGTGGCTATCGCGCGCTTTAGCATTCCTGCTAGCTCACCGTTTATCGTAGAATCAAAGTCGCTTAAGTTATATTTGAATAGTATTAACTTTACCGAGTTCGCCAGTTGGAATGACGTACAAGCGTTGATTGCGAAAGACTTGTCAGCTTGTTTGCAAACAGACGTACAGGTAGCGTTATTTGGTCTAAACGATGATCTAGATGGTAATGAAACAGCGTTATTGATTGCTCAGCCTGAGGGTGTTTGTATTGATGAGGCACTAGCAGGAAACACGGACAAAGTTGCGTTAACTGAACATCCTGATGCGTCATTGCTAAGTGCTAGCGAAGAAATAGAGGCGAGTAGTGAAAGCATGGTAAATGATGGTACGCAGCCGTATACCTTTTATTCCAATCTACTGCGCAGTAACTGCCCAGTGACCAATCAACCAGATTGGGGCACTTTGGCCGTATCGATTACAACTGATAAGTCTTTTAATAATGCAAATATGCTGCGTTATATATTGAGCTTCCGTCAGCACAATGGTTTCCATGAGCAGTGTGTCGAGCAGATATTTGCTGATTTGAGCCAATACTATCAGCCAAGTGAGCTAATGGTACGGGCATGGTATACGCGCCGCGGTGGTATTGATATCAATCCTTGCCGTGTTAGTGATATTCGTTTATTGCCTAAGCCAAGCCGTTTGATCCGCCAGTAAGTTCTCGCTAAAAATACAATGTTAAATAGTTTTTAAGCCCATAAAAAGCGCCTATCTCACATGATGAGATAGGCGCTTTTTGTTATATAGTCTTTAATTACAAGACTATTTACCGCTTACTTTTGCCATGACTTCTTCACGGCTTAGCATTTGCTTTTCAGCTTCACGGCGATTGACGTACTCATACTTGTCTTCCGCCAAGTTGCGATCAGAGACGACGATACGATGCGGTATACCAATCAACTCAAGGTCAGCAAACTTAACGCCTGGGCGCTCGTTACGATCGTCCAATAGTACGTTGATACCTTGAGCTTTTAACTCTTCATACAGAGCGGTTGCCGTCTGCATGACCGTCTCTTCTTTAGACTTCATCGGGATGATAGCGACTTCAAAAGGAGCGATTGAATCATCAACCGTTGGTGTTTTTGGCCACATGATGCCGTTTTCATCATTGTTCTGCTCGATAGCAGCGGCGATGATACGGCTAACACCAATACCATAACAGCCCATCATCAAGGTAACAGGTTTGCCATCTTCACCAGAAACCGTACAGTTCATCGCTTGTGAGTATTTATCACCCAACTGGAAGATATGACCAACTTCGATACCGCGTTTGATTTTCAGGCTGCCTTTGCCATCAGGAGACGGGTCGCCTTCTTGTACATTGCGCACATCAACGATGCGAGTAATGCGAGTATCACGTGCCCAGTTCATACCGATAGTATGTTTGTTCACTTCATTGGCACCGCAAACAAAATCTGACAACGCAGCTGCTGAACGATCAACGAACACAGGCATATCTAAATTAACGCCGATATAGCCTTTATGCAGACCTGCTGCTTTTAACTCTTCGTCAGATGCTAATGTCAATGGTACGTTGGCTTCTTCGATTTTCTCAGCTTTGATAGTGTTGAGCTGGTGGTCGCCGCGCAATACGATAGCAATCAGTTGTGGCTCATCATTCTCAGTATGACCATGAACGATCAAGGTTTTAACCGTCGTTTCTAACGGGATGTCCAAGTGTTCAGCAACCATTTTGCAGCTGGTCATGCCTTCGGTTAGAACGTCTTCACGCTCCATTTTCGGTGGTTGACGCTCAGCGGTGCTGACAGACTCTGCTAGCTCTACGTTGGCTGCATAGTCAGATGAGTCCGAAAACGCAATGTCGTCTTCGCCGCTATCTGCCAATACATGGAACTCATGTGAGGCAAAGCCACCGATAGAGCCCGTATCTGCTTGTACCGCACGGAAATCTAAGCCCAAGCGGGTAAAGATGCGTGTATAAGCGTCATACATATCATGGTAAGTCTTGGCCAACGAGGCTTGATCCACATGGAAAGAGTAAGCATCTTTCATGGTGAATTCACGAGCGCGCATCACACCGAAGCGTGGACGAATCTCATCACGGAACTTACCTTGAATCTGAAAGAAGGTAATCGGTAGTTGTTTATAACTACGTAGCTCACCTTGTGCTAGATTGGTGATGACTTCTTCGTGCGTTGGACCAAGTACAAAGTCGCGATCATGACGGTCTTTGAAGCGCAGTAGCTCAGGACCATAATCATCAAAACGTCCGGTCGTCTGCCAAAGTTCAGCAGGCTGAGTCATCGGCATAAGCACTTCTTGTGCACCGACGTTTTGCATCTCTTCACGAACAATGCGTTCGACCTTTTGCAAGACACGCAGACCCATAGGCAACCAAATATATAATCCAGAAGCAATCTTGCGGATAAGACCAGCACGCACCATCAATTGGCTTGAGGCGATGTCGGCGTCACTTGGGGTTTCTTTTAGTGTGGCAAATAAAAATTGACTGGCTTTCATAAATAAAGCGTAACCTTATCAACGATAAAAAAATAAGAAATAGTAGGATGTTGAGCGTATGGCTAATCGTTTCATTGCCGCCGCAAGCTTACCTTTATCACTTAGCAATAATCTAGGGTATTTCCTAGTTACCAACCTGCTTATATACAAAGCACATCAGTAAAAACCACTCTCATAAAAGAGAGGCAAATTTGATTTGATGTATCAATATGCCAAAAATGCAATATATTCAGGTCAAAACCCTGATAAATGCTTTAAGACTGACATTTTATTCATACAATCTGACTATGTTAGGTAAAGTTCGCCTAAGACGCAATGACTTTTTGTCTTTTCAGACCGAACGTGACGCAAAGGGTTCAATAAGGGATAAATAATTGAACTATTTATATGATTTTATAGCGAAAGTACTGCTTATTTTAGAGACAGTTTATTAAGATGATTGCGTAGAGGTTTATGCATAAAGTTATGTAGAGGAATGGTAGCCATTACTTGAAGTTACTGCACAATAGTCGCATTTATAGACTAAGCATCTGTTCCGTTTTTACAACGCTTTTAGCCTTACCAAACGATGCAACATTATAAAGGTAGCTTCTATGGATAATCCTGATATGAATAACGCTAAAGCCACTCAAAAGCCTGAGAAACGTCCTATTGCGACAATGTCGTGGGTGATATTACTCATTGGCTTAGTAGCGATTGTCTTTGCTATTTATAGCGCGCAAAACAAACCAGAAGAAGCGCCGATAGAAACTATTACTCGCGAAGGGGTGGTTACGCAAATTCAGCAGTTAAATCGCTTACATACCGTCGCATTTAGTGTCGATACAGTGATTACGAGCGAGCGACCTGGGAGCTGGATGAAACTGTGGCAGGATGAGCAAAAGGCATTGTTTATCGCCCATGGTCGCGTAGAGGCAGGCGTTGATTTGAGTGCACTGACACCTGAGATGGTACAAGTAGTGCAACCTGCTCAAGCTAATGAGGATGAAGAGCAAGTAGCTGAGCCCAACTCACCAGCTGCCACTATGCCGCAAATCAATATTACTTTACCGCCTACAGAGATATTTTCAGTATATCTGGATGATATTGAAATTTATGACTGGCAGACAGGTGCTTTTGGCATGATGCAAGTCGATCCTAAGATATTGGCACAAGCACAGACTATGGCAAAGAAAGACGTGCTTGAGCGTGCCTGCCGAGGTGATGTCATGAATATGGCACTGCAAAATGCGCAAACCCAGTTGCAGCAGCTATTTGCACTCACGGGAGCGGTAGTGACGGTTAACACTCAGGGTGCAGGCGCTTGTCAGTTGCCAGTCACTACCAATGGCTAATCTGCTAGTTGTTTTTTAAACTTAAGCTTCTTTTTTAAACTCAGCAATAGCTAGCTTGCGTGCTGATTTATGCTCGACCATTGGCGCAGGATAGTCGACATCGGCAAACTTACCACCTTTTGCCAGTTCTTTACGCATCTTATCTTCGTTGTGCAAGATACTGTTAGGAATATCTTTTAACTCTGGTAGCCAAGTTTTAATAAACAGAGCTTTAGGATCGTGCGTATTGGCTTGGCTAAAGGGGTTCATAATACGGAAGTAGGGCGCTGAGTCCGTACCTGTCGACGCGCTCCATTGCCAGCCACCGTTATTGGAGGCAAAGTCTCCATCTATCAGTTGCTGCATAAAGTATCGCTCACCCAAGCGCCAATCAATCAGCAAGTCTTTTGTCAAAAACATCGCGGTGACCATTCGCAGGCGATTATGCATAAATCCCGTCGCATTTAGACAACGCATTGCTGCATCTACGAGCGGTACGCCTGTCTTACCAGTGCACCATGTCTCAAAATCATCGTTATCGTACGACCAATTAACTTTAGTATCAGTCTCTTCTTTATACGCTTTATGACGAATCAGATTTGGTTTTTCGACCAGTACATGACGATAAAAGTCTCGCCACGCAAGCTCACTTATCCAACGATTGATGTCTTCATTATCACCGTCATTACCGTGTAGCTTCTCTTGTGCTGCATTTGCCTGTAGATAGCAAAATCTAGGGCTTATAGAGCCTATAGTGAGATAAGCTGATAGCTGACTGGTTGCGTGCAGATGAGGGACATCACGGCTCACATCATAATTATTGATATCATCATCGACGAATGCCTCTAGACGTTGGCAAGCGGCAGACTCACCTGCAGGATAGGCGTCTCTTGCTTGGTCAAGCTGAGCTGTCATATCGATATGCTGCAATGATTCATTCTTTTCTAATGTCTGCTGATAATCACTGAGCATCTTCTCACTTAGTGCTTTGATATCGTCGATTGTATTGGTAAACGTTTGCGATGATGGTAGTTTGATTTTATAATCGCTATCCACTGCGGATGCTTCATGCATTTGGATGGTGCTGACGTCCAACGTATGTCGCCATTTTTTATAAAATGGGGTAAAGACCTTATACATACTATCGCTATCATTGGTCGTGATACTTTGCGGTGGCAAAATGCATTGGTCATGCCAGCGGACAAACTCGATATCGCCTTTTGCAAGTTGTTTGCTTAACTGCTCATCACGGCCAATCTCATTGCCTTCGTACTCGTGATTGGCCATGACGCAGCTGATTTCATTGTCATTGCATAAAGTCGTGAGCGCATCTATACAGTCAGCAAAGCTTGAGCAGAGCTGTACTGTTAAAGTGATATTCAATTGCGATTGTAATTCCTTCGCTAGAATAGGTAGCGTGCGAGCAATGTGATCAACTTGTACAAGGGAGGTATCGTGTGCTTGCCACTGCTCAGGTGTCAAAAAGAATACGGCAGACACTGAGGCGTTGTCTTCATTGGCACGTTCGCAAAGCGCTGCTAAAGCAGTATTGTCATGGATACGTAGGTCACGACGAAACCACATCAAGTAATGCGGTGGATTTTTGCTAGTATCATTGTCGTCAGTATCAGTATCAGTATCAGTATCAGTAGCGGCTGTCTGTGCAGTCTTAGACATCAAAGTATCCCTATATTAATCAATCGCAATCATAAACAAAACTAAGGATAAAAGTATGCTAGGATAAGTTTTTGGATGCAATGGCTTTGCCGTTTGGTTAACAAAACCTCATCACATCTAACGATTTATCTTTGGCTTGAACCTATCTGATGCCGCTATAATCGGTGTCATATTCAGTACCATGAAACGCAAGGTCACAAAATGCACGTTAAGTTTTGCGGGTTTACTCAGCTTAGTGATATACAGACTGCGGCACAGCTAGGGGCAGATGCAGTGGGTTTGGTGTTTTATCCACCAAGCCCACGTGCGGTCACGATAGCGCAGGCGCAAACCCTAAGCGCTGCCGTACCTGCTTTTGTCAGTGTGGTGGCATTGGTAGTCAATATGACCAAAGATGAGCTGATTAACTTAGCAAGCAACGTCTCTTTTGATATTATCCAGTTTCATGGTGATGAAACGCCTGAGCAGTGCCAACAGCTGGCAGGTATGGTCAATAAACGCTGGATCAAAGCATTGCGTATCAATACAGAGCAAGACAGTCTCGATAGCGTTCGCGCCCAAATTAATCAATTTGCGACCGCAGGTGCCAGTAGTATTTTACTGGATGCTTATCATCAAGATGCATACGGCGGTACAGGGCAGCGTTTTGATTGGAGTCTCATTCCACATGACAGTGCACTGCCAATCGTTTTGGCTGGTGGACTCAATGCCGACAATGTTGCGGCGACATTAGATTTGCCGATTTATGGCGTCGATGTGAGCGGTGGTATTGAGGTTGATAAAGGTAAAAAAGACGCTGCCAAAATGCGTGCCTTTATGAAAGCGGTCAAGCGCGATCGATGGCAAAACGCTACGGTCACTGGCGCCATCTAAGTGGGTGTGTATCTAGCTATTTGCGATAAATAATCTGCTTAGTTGATCGTTATTCCGATTTTTCTGCTTAAATCTGATTAGATTGTTATCCTTTTTATTATTTTCTCTCTATTTATCTAAAGTTATCTAAAAAATACCACTTATTACAGTAGGAATTATCATGAGTCATGTCGAGAACAAAGATTTATCTGCTACCGCACAATCGGTTAATACTTTTACCAACCCTGAAAACGTACAGGACTTTAATCAGTATCCTGATGCGCGCGGTCATTTCGGTGTACATGGGGGGCGTTTTGTCTCTGAGACGCTAATGGCTGCTTTAGAAGAGCTAGAAACGCTTTATACCAAAGTAAAAGCAGACCCAGCATTCTGGGAAGAGTATCACAACGATTTGGTCAATTATGTCGGTCGTCCAACGCCGCTGTATCATGCTAAACGTTTGAGCGATGAGATTGGCGGTGCGCAAATTTACTTCAAACGTGAAGACCTAAACCATACAGGCGCACATAAAGTAAATAACACCATTGGTCAGGCACTGCTTGCCAAAATGTGTGGTAAAAAACGTATCATCGCTGAGACTGGTGCAGGACAGCATGGCGTAGCGACGGCGACAATTGCCGCACGCTTAGGGCTAGAGTGTATCGTCTATATGGGTGCTGACGATGTCGAGCGTCAAAAGATGAATGTCTATCGTATGCGCTTGCTTGGCGCGACAGTTGTGCCCGTCACTTCTGGCTCACGCACGCTCAAGGACGCAATGAATGAAGCCATGCGTGACTGGGTGACCAATGTGGATAGCACCTATTACATTATCGGTACTGTGGCAGGCCCGCATCCTTATCCGCTGTTGGTTCGTGATTTCCAAGCGATTATCGGTAAAGAAGCACGTATTCAGCATCTAGAAAAAACAGGCAAAATGCCAGATGCCTTGGTTGCGTGTGTCGGTGGTGGCTCAAATGCTATTGGTTTGTTCTTTGACTTCCTAAACGATACTGACGTTAAAATGTATGGTGTCGAAGCGACAGGCGATGGTATCGAGTCAGGTCGTCATTCAGCACCATTGGCTGCTGGTCGTATTGGCGTGCTACATGGTAACCGTACTTACCTCATGGCAGATGATGATGGCCAGATTCAAGAGACGCATTCTATCTCAGCGGGTCTTGATTATCCTGGTGTCGGCCCAGAGCATAGCTTCCTAAAAGATATGAAGCGCGTTGAGTATGTTGGCTGTACGGATAAAGAAGCGTTAGAAGGCTTCCATGAGGCAACTCGTAAAGAAGGTATCATTCCTGCGCTTGAGACTGCTCATGCTGTCGCTTATGCATTGAAACTGGCTAAAACCATGACCCCTGATCAGACGATTATCGTTAATATGTCAGGTCGCGGTGACAAGGATCTGCATTCAGTGATGAAAGCAGAAGGGATTGAGTTGTAGTAACGAGTATCTTTGTAAGTTATCAAATTTATAAGTTACTAGATTCTTCTTTATAAGAAAAATTGTTTGACCTTTTATTGTTCAATATAGGTTATTAAATGAAAGGTCAAACAAGCCAGTTTATAACAATTAAGAGACCACTATGACCAGAATTGAAAGTACCTTTGAAACCTTAAAATCACAAAATAAAAAAGCCTTAATTCCTTATGTAATGGCAGGCGATCCTAATCCGACCACTACAGTAGGTCTGTTGCACGATTTAGTGAAACACGGTGCAGATATGATCGAAGTCGGTCTACCATTCTCTGACCCAATGGCCGATGGCCCAACTGTAGCCTTGGCTGGCGAGCGTGCATTAGCAGCAGGTACGAGTACTCGTGATGCATTAAAGATGGTTGCAGAGTTCCGTCAAACAGATACGCAAACGCCAATTATCTTGATGGGCTATCTTAATCCCGTTGAAATCATCGGCTATGACAACTTTGTGGCGCTATGTGAGCAGTCAGGCGTTGATGGTTTGTTGATGGTAGATTTGCCACCAGCAGAAGCGGGTAGCTTCACTCAGCATTTAACTGATCATTCGATGAATGAGATTTTCTTACTATCACCAACGACGTTGCCCGAGCGTCGTGAACAAGTATTGACTCATTGTGGCGGCTATATTTATTATGTATCACTAAAAGGCGTGACTGGTTCAGCCACACTAGATACTGACGATGTAGCGACCCAAGTTCAAGCAATCAAAGCAGAAACAGACTTGCCAGTATGCGTCGGCTTTGGTATCCGTGATGGTGCCTCTGCAAAAGCGATCGGTACTCATGCAGATGGCGTTATCGTCGGTAGTGCCTTGGTACAGAACTTTGCCGATATTGATGCCAATGACGCGGCTGCGGTTGCAAATGCACAGCAGAACATCATGGCAAAAATGGATGAGCTACGCGAAGCGTTAGACAGTTTAAGCGCTTAATAGCTATTGCTTTCATATTGTTATTACTTAAAGAGATAGTTATTTGAAGAAATAGTTATTTGAAACAGCAAAGTCAAATCGCAGCTATTGTTTACCTAAGACTTTACGCAAATGCTTTACGTGAAGACAATACTAAATGACTTTGCTAAAATTAGTTTACGAGTGTAAACTAACATCACTATTATATGGTGTCTGATAGCAATGATTTATTAGTCATTTTGATTGGCAAATATATCATCTATCAACAAGCGCATAATCAAATTACCGACATACGAGATTTATTTATCAGTATGTCGCATGATTGCTCATGTTATGACTGTATTAGACGCTTTGTTTAGACAACCATTAAACTCTCAATGACAAGCGAATGAGCAAACTTGTCAATAAGCCTTTTATGATGGCAAATAATATGACTGATACAATAACAAAACCCGATAACAATACTGCTAAAGCCGCGCCAAACAGCAATACGGATAGGCAGTCATGGTTTAACCGTCCTATTCCAGGCATCAAGCAGCATTTGACTGCGCCACTGTCTGCGGTAGAGACTGAACCATCAACTAAGTGTAGTAATTGTCATTCGATGATTACCAACACAGCGCTGATTTTTAATTGCTATGTGTGCCCGCATTGTGATCATCATTTACCGATGAGTGCTCGTGAGCGCTTGAACTGGCTGCTTGATCAAGTAGACGGCGAGACAGGGCAAGAATTTACGGCAAAAGATCCATTGAGCTTTGTGGATAGTAAACCATATCCTGCGCGTATGAGTGAAGCACAAGAAAAAACAGGTGAGTCTGAGGCGTTGGTTGCGATGTATGGCAAACTGCGTAACCTTGATATCGTCGCCTGTGCTTTTGACTTCCGCTTTATGGGTGGGTCAATGGGTTCAGTCGTTGGTGATCGTTTCGTTCAAGCAGCTGAAAAAGCGCTAGAGCAAAAAGTACCTTTGGTTTGCTTTGCCGCTTCTGGTGGTGCACGTATGCAAGAAGGCCTGCTATCGTTGATGCAAATGGCACGCACGGCAGCGGCGATTGAGCGTCTAAGAATCGCTGGGATTCCCTACATCGTGGTATTGACCAATCCGGTATACGGCGGTGTAACTGCATCACTGGCGATGCTGGGTGATATCCATCTAGCAGAACCAAAAGCGATGATTGGTTTCGCTGGTAAGCGTGTGATCGAGCAGACTGTACGTGAGACGTTAGAAGAGCCATTCCAGCGCGCTGAGTTCTTATTAGAGCATGGCGTAGTGGATGAAGTAGTACACCGTCATCAGCTAATTGATACAATCTATCGTCTGCTTGCAAAACTATGCCGCGTACCAAATGTAGATGCTCAGTAAAATGAGATGCTCAATAAGGTAAATGACTAAGTATAATGAATCATTTATTGAGTGCATAAAGACTTAGCTGCGTGCTAACATCTACTGCATATGCAAGACCCCTAATAGCATTTATCGTCATTGCACGGTAAGTGCTATTTTTGGTTTTAGCTAACACATATATTTTTATCTCTTATTAAATTTTATATAGGTTTTATCCATGTCTGACCTTTTAGCATCTGACCTTCGCAGCCCCAACGCCCATAGTCCTAATGAAAGTGCTAGCCTAACTGAATGGCTCGATTATATGCAGCAGATTCATGTATCTGCAATTGATATGGGATTGTCACGTGTGTTACCTGTCGCAGAAGCGTTAGGCGTGGTGCAATCAGCGAAAGATGACGCTTATGTATTTACTGTAGCAGGTACCAATGGCAAAGGTTCTACAACCGCTGTCATCGCCGAAATGTGTAAAGCCGCAGGCTACAAGACGGCACTATATCAGTCGCCACATCTGAGCGTTTTCAACGAGCGTGTGCGTATCAATGGCGAGATGGTCAGCGACCAGACGCTGATTGAGGCTTTTAGCAAAGTAGAGGCAGCACGCTTACAGTGCGATTTGACGTTGTCGTTCTTTGAGATGACTACACTAGCAGCACTATTGATATTCGCTGAAGCAGACTGTGACGTGTGGGTATTAGAAGTAGGATTGGGTGGACGGCTAGATGTGGTCAATATTATTGATCCTGACATGACAGTTATTACCAATATCGGTATCGATCACGTTGACTGGTTGGGTGATAATGTCGAGGATATTGGTCGCGAGAAAGCAGGTATCTTGCGCAAAGGCATTCCTTTGATTTACGGTGCTACTGAGATGCCATCCAGCGTGCAACAAACCATCGATACTCAGCAGGCAACTTGTTATCAGATTGGACAAGATTTTAGCTACCGCGATATTGATTCAACGACTTGGCAATACAGTAATGCGGCGGTTACCTTGCAGTTACCACGTCCTGCGCTATCGTTAACTAACACGGCCAATGCACTATCAGCAGTATTAGCAAGTCCATTAGATGTTGAAATCAATGCGATTGAGCAAGCACTACAAACTGTCAAATTAGCTGGTCGCTTCGATTATCGTGAGAGCCATAGCCGCCATTGGTTGTTTGATGTGGCGCATAATGAGCAAGGCGTTGAGTTCTTATTAGCCCAGCTATTACCGTTTTGGCAGCAGCACGTAGCCAAGCAAAGTAATCAAAATAGCTCAGCGGATATCCCTACACCAAAAATAAAAATGCTATTTTCTATGTTAGGTGATAAAGATATTGGTAAGGTTGTGCAGCGCCTAACCCAAGCAGGCTTACCGATTAGTGATTGGTTTATCGCTGAAATCGATTATCCTCGTGCCGCGACTACTGAACAGCTGCAAGATGTTTTGGTTAAATATGTTGATAGCACCAATATATATGAGTTTGACGGTCTGTATACAGCGACCCATGCAGTGATAGAGGCGAGCCAGCCGCAAGACCTTATCGTCGTATGTGGCTCGTTTCATACGATTGGGGAAGCATTAATTGCCCTTAGCGTATGATAATTTAAGTTAAAGTAGTGCCTGTTTAATGTTAATCTTAGTCGTAGCCTGATAGCAGACAGCATGAAAAATATGCTTTATAATCAAAATGATTTGCCAGACTGGTAGAAGATGGTCGGCACAAATTTTGAACTCTGATGGCATTAACTGACAGTAACTGGCGGTAAGAGATTATGATTAAAGCGATTGGATACACTGCTTTGAGATTGTCGCTGCACCGCTCAATCAACCTTATTACCAACTAAGAGACGTAAACGGATGAACTTTTCGAGACAAGCCTTATTGGGCATTGGGATGATTATCGGCGGTAGCGTGATGCTATACGCCATGGTGCAACAGATTGGCGATAGCGATCAACCAGAGCCGATGTCAGCGATGGTTGATAAATCAAGCTCGGAGCAAGAGTCTCCGCAGCCGCTCACCACTGATATCGAAACAGAAAAACGTATCCTTGCGCAAAAGCAAAAAGAGCGTGCAGCCCGCGTTGCAGAGCAAGAAAAACGTGCAAAAGAGTTTTTGACAGAGCAGGAAGTTGCAGAAGCAGAAGCATTGGCTAAGGCACGTGCTGAGAGCCAGCAATATGTTGATAATAGTGCGCCAACTACTGATGAAACTACCAATACAGAGGCTACAAAAGACGTTACTACAGATCTGACCGTTCAGCCTCGTACTGAGAGTCAGTCTGCTACTGATATTACAAAGTCTAGCGAAGCCGAGAAGCAAAAAGCGGTTCAAGAGCAACAAGAAGCTCAAAGGCAAGCGGCCATCAAAGAGCAAGCGGCCGCCAAAAAACTTGCTGAGAGCAAAAAACAAGCGGAGGCAGAGAAACTAGCCGAAGCAAAAAAGCAGGCTGAAGCCCAAGCAGCGGCTGAGAGAAAAAGAGAAGCAGCTGAAGCGGCTAAAAATGAGCCACCAAAATCGCCTTCTGAATATCAGATTAAGAAAGGTGATGGACTCATAAAGCTAGCAAGACAATACAATATGCCTGTAGAAGTATTGGCTCAAGCCAACAACCTATCACCATCAGCAGCGCTACAACTGGGTCAGAGCATCACCATCCCATCGAGCAAACAGGTACAGCGTCTGGAGCGTGAAGCGGCGGCCGCTGAACAAGCGCGTGAGAAGAAGCGCCAACAAGAAGAAGCGCTGGCGAAGAAATCTGCCGATGCCAAACGTGAAGCGCAGAAGAAACTGAGCGAAGCGCGTAAAGAGGTTAAAGAAACAGACGCTAAAGGTAGCTTTGGGGTGCAAGTGGCTCTAGCAAATGACCAAGCCAAAGCGGATGAGTTAGCGAAAAAGTTCCGAGCAGCAGGTTATCAAGTCAAGACCAGTGCCACCAGTCGTGGAGTGCGTGTTGTGGTTGGGCCTGAACGTGGCAAAGTCGCAGCATTGGCACTAAAAGATAAAATCAATAGTGACCCCAAAGTAAATACGACCAGCGCTTGGGTGCTTTACTGGCGTTAAGCTAGAGTTTCTAGCGGTCTCGATTCGGCTTTTATCTACTTTATATAAAAACACGACAAATACTGTCGTGTTTTTTGTTTTATAGATTGCTGATTTGCGCCGCCTTAGTTAAGATGAGCGCCATTTTTACAATCCGTTGTTGTATAACCTGTCAGCCTATATAGGTTGCCTTGTCGTGGTCGGTGCATTGTTCATTGCTATTAATAATGACAAGTAGCCCATCACTCTCATATTGTATAAGGTAGAACCATGTCGTTTGGTGTTATATTTTTAATATTGGCCGTTGGGTTTTTGGGTCTGATTACGTTACCGAAGCTGCTACCAACACTACTGACGAAGCGCCCCGTCGTCGAGCCTGATCCAAAACCTGTGCGCGGTGATGAGCTAGCGATCTGGCCATTTGCGCCGATGCCAATCATGACCGATACGGAAGTGATATTTTTTAATAAGTTAAAAAACGCGCTGCCGGAGTATCACATATTTGTCCAAGTACAGCTGTCACGGATCATTGAAGCCAATAGTAGTGAGACATCAGAGCGTAGCTTTTGGTTCAATCGTATCTGCCGTCAGAGCGTTGACTATGTGATTGTGGATGTCGATGCTCAGACCACATTGGTCGCTATCGAGCTTGATGACTGGACGCATAGTAGCAAAGCCCGCCAAAAAGCGGATGATAAGAAGGATAAGGCGCTTGCCAGTGCAGGTATTGCGATGGTGCGCTTCCACGCTGAGCGTATGCCGAGTGCCGATATGCTTAGATATGAGCTAATGCAAGTGATTGAAAGCTATTAAGCATTCTGTGAAAGCTGTCCGATTGTTAAGGCTAAAACATTATCCAAGCAGTTTCATTTTAAAACTTTAGGTTAGCTAAATTTATTCATCGAGTTGGTCTGACTGCCTTGGATAAATAACGACTAGTCGATTACCTTCAAAATATAAACCTGTTTTAGGTAGTTCGCTATCTGACCAAACTATCGGCTGCTGATGACCATCATAAGTATTTCGCTCATCATAAAAGTCGCGCTTGGTGAACCATTCAATATAATGCGCGGCTCGCAAAGCGGTAGTGTCAATCGTTGCAAGACTTGCCATGTCTCTTTTATCACACCATTCGTGTATCGGAAAGCTCGGCGTTAGCCAATATGGCCAGTCATAATCACCGCAATCAGCTGTGTTAATCGGTAAAAAGAATCGCCCTTTGATCACGCCATAACGCTTATCGATTTTTACCTGTCCGTGATTTTCTGTATCTACCCACACCGCTCGAAACTGCTTGGTTTGCATGTGTGTCATCTTGCGCTGTAGATTATCATTGGAATTAATACCAACCCAGTTCACAGGCTCAAAAGGTGCTGATCCCATAAAAAACTTAATGGCTAGCTCCCAATGCTCTACTAGCTGTTCTGCATGGTTATACAAAATCAAATCAAGCTCGCCAGTCGTCTGCTTACCATTATAGAGCTGCACATTGCTAGCCAATGTCTCATACGAATGCAGCTTGCGCGCAAATCCATCCTCTAACCAAAATGACAGTAAGCCTTCAAAATGAAATCCCAGCCGATTGGGACTTGGGCGTTTGAGTAAATAGCGAGTCAGCACTTGATAGGCGGCAGTGGTGTCTAGCTCTGTTAATCGTTGCTCATACGCCTCAAATTGCGTCTGCCAAAATTGCGCGCTATGCACGGCAACGGTATGTGTACTCTGATGTGGCGCAAAGTCTAGCCACTGTGTCAACACATTGGGACAAGACAGTACATAAGACAAATCGCGCACATAAGGTCGGCGGTAACGTTCCCAAGGAGCGTCATTCATGAGGCGATTAGGTGTGGGCTGATTGACAGGCTCGGACATAGGATAAACCAGTGTAAAGGTGTAGCATTTACCCTAACGGCTCGCTCTATAAAAGTCTATAGATGACAAGTATCTGCTAGGGTAGTGCTCAGCTTTTTGGCTTTAAAACATGATATTAATGTGATAAATATGAATGCTGATATCAAGCGGTGATAGCAGGTAGGGTAAAAGGATGCTGAGTACTATTTTAAGTAGAGAGAGTTGCCATTTAGGTTGATGTTGAGATGGTTTTTGTTTTGGCTTAGTTGGAATATGATTTTTCTGTTTCATGTGTCTAGCTCCATACTTACCGTAACTTGATTGCTGCGGCTTATGGTTGCTAGTTTATGAGGTGAAGTTAGTGAATAAATTAAGGTTGATTAATTAAAGTTAAAGTTCATCTTTCAGCTTATTTTTAATAATGTGAGAATACTCTTTAATGGCGTTGCTTATTTTAGCTGTATTACCTTTTAGTCCAAACATATCATCATCAATAACTTGTAGTTCTTGTTGTGCAAGGTTAACGATAGCTTCATTTATCTGTGTCGCATTAGGTCTATTACCTACTTGGAATACATTGGATTTTTGAGCAAGTAAAATCGCTAACATTGCTATCAATTTTTTATCTTGGCTTCTACTACTAACTTCTTCATTTATAGTTTTTGTTAGCGCTTCTTTTTGTGGTATCTCATTAGGCATTGATGCTATAAGATCTATAGCCTTGTTTAATGTCTCTAATGACAGCTTAGGTTGTGGGACATCTTTATCACGCTCTTTAGCTAAATTTATTTTTTTCTGTTGTAAAGTAATAGGATGCCAACCCGTACCGCTAGAAACCCCCTCAGGCTTTACCGTAGCATCAATACCATCACAGCTATAAGTATGATAAATATAATCACTTGCTTGATCAAAATTGAGATTCAAGCCTTTTATGTAATCTAACTCGTAAAGCTCTGCTTTATTTAGGTAGAAGTTGGAATAAACTAATTTATAGTAATCTTCGTTTATAAAGCTATCTTTCCAATGACTACTATCTATACCGTCTTCTTTGTCTCTAATGAAACATACATACGCATGGTAAGCATGGTAACCATCAAAGGTAATCTGTTCAAAAAATCTTTCTATGTTTTTATCAGCTCCAGATTTTATCTTCCCTTTAAAGACTCTGTAGTGCCGATCAATTTCATAAGATGTAATATCCTTTGAAAAGGCGTTGTAAAGTAACCATGAAGCAACGTCGCTAACTGTTTCTTTTTGAGTGAAAGCAACGTAGAAAAGAAAATCTTTTATGGATACATATTCTTTGTAGAAGTCTGTTTTAGGTTTATCCATTAAACTCATAATTTATATTCCTACATCTTTAGATTGAACGAGTCTAGCTCACTTTCTATTTAGTACACCACAAACTAACCAACCAAATTTAGCACAAAAAAAAGCCAACCATTGAAAACAATGATTGGCTTTTCTTATTACTGCTATGTTTGGTCGGAACGGCAGGATTTGAACCTGCGACCACTACACCCCCAGTGTAGTGCGCTACCAGACTGCGCTACGCCCCGAATGACTGACTATTTTACGCAAAACTATGTATATTGCAAGGATTAATTATTGTACAAATAACCCACTAACCTATATTGTCAAAAAGCCACTTGCCTTCTTTTGTACGTCTAAAAAACATGCCCCAAGCGGTATTAACAATGCTTGAAACATACTCTAGATTAACTTCATCGTCTTGCAAATTAATTTCGACTTCATATATGTACGGCTGATACTTTTCAATCGTATTTTGCTGATTTTTGTTTGCCTCTAAATCCATCTCTACTATTTGAGACATAACTTCTCTAGCGCGCTGTAATAAATCAGAGGTAGGTTCGCCTTTATTTAAAGTCAAACGCACATCAAATTCATTTGCAATAATAATATTTAATTCTGCCGCATTTTTATCAAACAAAGCAGAATTAAAATATTGAACGATCATATTTTCTTGCGAATTCAAGGAATCTAGACATTGTATAGACGTAACATTCTTGCTCAAGCTATACTTATTGATCATTTAAAATTTCCCTAAAGCTACGTATGTAGAAATATTTAAAAAGCTTATGAAACACCTAGAATGTATAAATAAAAATGCTAATCTAAATTCATTGCAAGCATAGTAAGAGAATCCCTCTTATAAGTTACTTGTACTTTTATCGATGAATAGTAACTTTTCATGTAAAAGTACAAGCAACGTGCTCTTATCACAAAGTTAACCCAATAATTCTTTTAGAATTTGGTTCACTTGCTGTGGGTTAGCACTACCGCGACTGGCTTTCATGACCTGACCGACCAGACCGTTAAAGGCTTTTTCCTTACCGCCGCGATATTCTTCGACCATCGCTTCATTTTTTGCAATGACTTCTTCGACCATCGCTTTGATAGCGCCAGTATCGGTTTCTTGCTTAAGGCCTTTGTCTTTGATGATTTTATCTGCTGCATCATCGCCATCGCCGCCTTCGCGCTCGTATAGAGCACTAAAGACTTTTTTAGCCAGTTTGCCAGATAGCGTGTCATCTTTGATACGCTTGAGCATGCCAGCCAACTGTTTGGCGCTGATAGGGGAGTCGATGATATCGGTGTCATCTTTGTTCAGCGCGCCGAGCAAGTCGCCCATGACCCAGTTGCCAGCCATTTTGGCATCTTGCTGTCCGATTTCAGCTACCACATCTTCGAAGTAATCAGCAATTTGACGACTACCAGTCAAGATACGAGCGTCATATTCTGACAGACCAAGTGCTTCTTCAAAGCGTGCGCGACGAGCAACTGGTAGCTCAGGCATCGCTGCTTTGATCGCATCAACCGTATGCTGCTCGATACGGACAGGTAGCAGGTCAGGATCAGGGAAGTAGCGATAGTCGTTGGCGTCTTCTTTGGTACGCATGGTACGCGTTTCATCACGCTCTGGATCATATAGCATCGTTGCTTGGACAACTTTGCCGCCATCTTCTAGGATATCGATTTGACGCTCGATTTCACGATTGATAGCACGTTCGATAAAGCGGAACGAGTTTAGGTTTTTTAGTTCAGTACGTGTACCGAGATCAGCGCCTGGCTTGCGCACAGAGACGTTACAGTCACAGCGGAATGAGCCTTCGGCCATTACTGCGTCTGAAATACCTAGCCACGTGACTAGCTGATGGATGGCTTTGATGTAGGCAAGTGCTTCGTGAGCTGAGCGCATGTCTGGCTCAGAGACGATTTCGATTAGTGGCGTACCTGCACGGTTCAAATCCACACCAGTCATACCGTCGACTGCATCATGGACAGATTTACCAGCATCTTCTTCTAGATGTGCGCGGGTGATACCCATACGCTTCGGATATTCGTTCTTTTCCCCTTCATTGACCACGACATCGATATAGCCTTCACCTACAATAGGATTGGCCATCTGAGTGATTTGATAGCCTTTAGGCAAATCAGGGTAGAAGTAGTTTTTACGGTCAAACGTATTAAATAGACCCAACTCAGCATTAACACCGATACCGAATTTTAGCGCGCGATCGACCACACCAGCATTTAGCACTGGTAATACGCCAGGCAAACCCAAATCGACGATACTTGCTTGGCTGTTTGGCTCATGACCAAAGTCAGTCGGCGCACTTGAGAAGATCTTACTTTCCGTATTTAGCTGGCAGTGAATCTCGATACCGATGACCACTTCATAGCCATCGACAAATAGCTCTTTACGCACGGCGTGTTCACGGACGGCATTGTTATCAGTAGTAGCTGTACTCATTATACCGTCTCCTTTGCGATGGTAGAGTGTTGTAGGTGATGATCAGTATGTTGCTGGAACAGATGCGCAGTCGTGAGCAGTTGACTTTCTTGCCAGTGCTTACCGATCAATTGCAAACCAATAGGTAGACCTTCCGTCGTCAAACCAACTGGCTGACTGAGGGCAGGTAGACCCGCTAGGTTGACCGCGATGGTATAAACGTCACCTAAATACATCGTTGCAGGATCTAGGTCTTCACTGAGTTTATAAGCCGCAGTCGGTGCAGTCGGGCTAGCGATCACATCACAGCTAGCAAATGCTTCGTCAAAGTCTTTGACGATCAAACGACGAATCTTCTGTGCCTTAGTATAGTAAGCATCAAAGTAGCCAGCCGATAGCGCATAAGTCCCTGTCAAAATACGACGTTGTACTTCAGGGCCAAAGCCTTCAGAGCGTGAGCGTGTATATAGATCGATAAGGTCGGTTGGGTTCTCACAGCGATAGCCAAAACGTACGCCATCGAAGCGTGAAAGGTTCGATGATGCTTCAGCAGGTGCTAACATATAGTAAGTGGCAAGCGTGATCTCAGGATCAGTGATGTTTACTTCTACAATCGTTGCACCAAGCTCTTCGTATTTCTTGAGCGCAGCACGTGCTGCTTGCTCGACTTCGCTATCAAGCCCTGTACCAAAGTATTCTTTGGCTACACCAATACGAAGACCTTCAAATGGCTTATCACCAGCAGCAGCCTCCGCATCATTGATGTCTTGTACGTAGTCAGGCATCTCGTATTTGATAGAAGTGGCATCGCGCGGATCATGACCAATCATTGGCTGGAGCAGATAGGCGCAATCTTTAGCGCTGCGTCCCATGCTACCCGCCTGATCCAAACTTGAGGCGTAGGCAATCATACCAAAGCGTGACACACGGCCATAAGTAGGCTTGATACCTGTTAGGCCACAGAATGAGGCAGGCTGACGAATAGAGCCACCCGTATCACTACCGGTAGCAACAGGAACAAAACCAGCAGCAACAGCAGCAGCACTACCACCTGACGAGCCACCAGGCACGCGCTCTAGATTCCAAGGATTCTGTACCGTACCGTAGTAAGAGCTACTGTTGTCTGAGCCCATCGCAAACTCATCCATATTGAGCTTACCTAAGCTAATCATGCCAGCTTTGTCGATGTTAGAAACGATAGTCGCGTCATATGGTGAGACAAAGTTATGTAGCATCTTAGAGCCACAAGTGGTCAGTACGCCTTGGGTACAAAAGATATCTTTGTGCGCCATTGGTACGCCGAGTAGTGGACGCTGATCGCCTTGTGCACGCATCTCGTCTGCCGCTTTTGCTTGTGCGCGTGCTGTCTCAGAAGTATGAGTGATAAAGCTATTGATCTTGCTGTCTAGCGCATCGATACGCTTGATGTAGTGTTCGGTTAATTCCGCGCTGCTAAATTGTTTGTTTTGCAAGCCAGTAATGAGCTGCTCGGTACTTAATAAATGAAGTTCAGACATAAGGTGTCGTCCGTCAAAATGTTAATAGCATAAAATAAAATAGGATAGTGACAAATGCATGGTTGTATTATTCAGCCACTATTATTCAATCACCTGAGGCACTAGATACAAGCCTTCTTCTACAGCAGGCGCGACTGACTGATTACGCTCACGATTGATATCGTGTTTTGCCACATCAGCACGCAGCTCTTGGCAAGCTTCATGGATATTGGCTAGTGGCTTGATGTCTGTCGTATCAACGTTAGATAGCGTATTCATCAGTTTTAATACTTTACTGATATCATCAGCATAGCTATCGGCTGTACTTTCATCGACACCTAAGCGGGCAAGGTTGGCAACTTCTAGGATTTCTTCACGGCTGACGTTGCTGTCAGACGTTGCTGGCTGCTGAGACATAGTTTCTCCAGTTAAGGACAGTTTTTGTTAGAGTAGTTGATTACGAAAACGAAAATACGTAAGCGCTAAAATAGAAACAACTAAAATAGAGATAAATAATCAGTGAGCTTATTATAAAGCATCTGACTCAAGTTTACAGAGCATGACGCTTGATTGATGCACAATCTCAACCAAGAGGCTGAGTTGATAAAGACGTAATATTAAATAAGATATGGTGCTAGCTGATCCATAATGCCAATTAAGACACAATGATTTACAGAGAATTGCAAAACTGACCCCCTAATTCATCATTGTTCCTCAATTGCTCTCCAATTAGCTTCTAAAATACGTTACAGTATGCATCTGCTATTAAGCAAAACATTCATCTGCCTGTAGAGCCTTGTTAGTTATCAGATTAAATGATGTTTCATTGAGTTGAATGATATTCACTACTATTTCAAACTTTGTAACAACTTTTGGCGTCTAAGACAAAAATCCTTACTTACTGATGCAAATATCTATGTTTTTTTTGAGCTAAATCGGTATAATTTAGCTCAGTTTTTTCATTTCATCATTATAGTTTGGATTTTGACTTGTTGGGATGATTAACTGTTGCCACAAGTAATGTTTAACGACGACCTGCTCAACACTGACGAGTAACACCTCAGTCAATCTCATTCGCCTCATTCGTAAGACGCTGGATATATTAGTCATGAACCTGTTTGGATTTTTATCAAATAATATCGCTATCGACCTCGGTACTGCGAACACCCTAATTTTTATTCCTAATAAAGGCGTCGTGCTTGACGAGCCTACGGTGGTCGCGTTACGAAGCAATCGTACTCAAAACCCGACCGTCGCCGCTGTTGGTATCGATGCCAAGCAGATGCTAGGTCGTACGCCTGCGAACATCACAGCGATTCGCCCGTTGAAAGACGGTGTGATTGCTGATTTTGAAGTGACGCAAAAAATGCTTAAGCACTTTATCGCTAAAGTAAAAGCCAAGCGTTTTATGGCACAGCCTAACGTCGTGGTTTGTGTGCCATGTAAGTCTACCTTGGTTGAGCGTAAGGCGATTCGTGAGGCAGTATCATCAGCAGGTGCGAGCAAAGTACTATTGCTAGAAGAGCCAATGGCTGCGGCAATCGGTGCTGGTATGCCAGTTCATGAAGCCAGTGGTTCTATGGTGGTGGACATCGGTGGTGGTACAACTGAGATTGCTGTTATCGCACTATCTGGTTGCGTATATGCTGAGTCGATTCGTATCGGTGGCGATATGTTTGATGAAGCGATCATCACCCATGTACGCCGTACGCATGGTTGTGTCATTGGTGAGACGACTGCTGAGCGTATCAAAAAAGAAGTCGGTTCTGCATTGAATGAAGACAGCCAACTAGAAGTAGAAGTTCGTGGTCGTAGCATGGCAGAAGGTGTGCCAAAGACCTTTACTGTCAATTCAGAAGAAGTGCAAAAAGCGTTGACTGATCCATTGAGTGGTATTGTTAGCGCTGTAAAAGTAGCACTTGAGCAGACTCCGCCAGAGTTATCATCAGATATCGCTGAGCGTGGCATTGTATTGACAGGTGGCGGCGCACTATTACGTGACTTAGATAAACTTATCTCGCAAGAGACCGGTTTGCCAGTGACGGTAGCAGAAGACCCATTAACCTGCGTCAGCCGTGGTGGTGGTATCGCGCTTGATTTCATCAATAACAAAAGTTTAAACATGATTTTTGTTTAAGTCATCTTTATCCTTAATTGCTATATAGTCTTGGCAATATATGATGATTTATGTGAATGATGAAACTATAAATATAGTCGGTTCAATATAATTTGGATACAAAGAAGCCGAGCGAAAGTACTACAAATAGTAGGCTGAGCGTGACTGACACCGTATCCAATTTATAGAAAATTGACTATATATAAAATTAAAGGTAGCCGATTGTGCTACCTTTAATTGCATTCATTTGTGCTAGAACACAATATCCTCGATAAACACTCATGCTGTAAATAAGTGCTATTGTTCATTTTAGAATCCTTAAATCAGACGACTTATGACTCCAAGTATTTTTGCTCGCCAGCCGTTATCACTTCGTAAGACTGTTATTGTATTGATAGCAGCCTTAATTTTGATGTGGTTTGATAGCAAAAACTCTGATTGGTTCAAGCCTGTACGTAGCACCAGTCATGCCGCCATGCAACCAATCTATGAGCTGTCTCTATTACCAAGCTATGCCAAGCACTGGGCAGGTGGTAGTCTACAATCAAAAGAAGCACTGCGTCGCGAAAACATGCAGCTAAAGTCGCAATTGATACACGCGCATGCCAAGCTACAACAGCAAGATTATATCTTGGCGCAGAACGCACGTCTGCAAGGTATCTTATCTACCACCAAGCCTGAGCAGTTCGATCTTAATTTGGCGCAAGTCATCGGCACAGATACCAACTTGCTCAGACAGATTGTCGTGCTTAATAAAGGTGAGCAAGATGGCGTACAAGTTGGGCAAACGGTCATCGATGAAGACGGTGTATTAGGACAGATTATCAATGTCTACCCGAATACTAGCCGTTTGTTGTTGATTACAGATGAGCAGCAGTCAGTTGCGGTTACTGTTAAGCGTACTGGTCAGCGTGCTATCGTCACAGGCCAAGGCATCCCATCTTCATTAAGTCTCAATTACGTCTTCAAAACATCGGATGTGCGAGTAGGTGATGAACTAGTGTCTTCAGGACTGGGCGGTCGTATTCCGGCAGGTTATCGAGTAGGGCGTATCGCGCATGTCAAAGACGAGCAAACCGATAACTTTAGAACGATCGAAGTTACTCCAGCAGCCAACTTTATCGATAATGCCTATGTTTTAATACTTCAAGACAAGCTGTTAAATGAGAACAATGCTGCTGCTAGTGATCCATAGATAACGACGTAAGCCACAGTATTGACGGCTAATTAGCTGGCTTATTAATGTTTTAAAGCTTTCCATTTATGGTATTCACCTTGCCAATATCCAATCAACAATATAACAGCAACCATCAAACACTCGCTAAGGTAAGTACCCATGTCGTATCCTGATTCTGAGAATGCCACGGTACTATTGATAGTTGTGATTGTTCTGAGTTTCATCGCTGCATCATCACTCAATGTCTATCCACTAAGCCCAAGCATGGCCACATTGCGTCCCATGGTCATGATCATGGTGCTGATTTATTGGTTGCTGTTTCAGCCGCGCTATGTCGGCATTTTTACCGCATTCACAGTTGGACTAATTGCTGATTTATTGATGGATACCCATTTAGGGCAGCAAGCGTTCGCCGCTGTTGTGGTTGCACTGGTTATTAAAATTACTAGTATCTACGTCAGACAGTTGAATACCGTGAGCGCGTGGCTGATTGCTAGTCTAGGGCTGATTGTCTTTCAGTTAAATCTATGGATACTACAGATGTTTATTCAAAACGTCTTTGTCGCCCAGTCTGCATTGTCATTGTTTATGAGTATTATTAGCTGGCCACTCGTGCTGTTTGCTTTGCGCAAGTTTTCGCGTTGATAAATCATCAGTTATCAAGATTACTTTGTTTAACAGCTTAGCTTGCTCTGTATACAATATTGTACAACCACACACATCATAAATTTATAAATGAAGAGAAGATTGATGGATATCGTTTTGGCATCTGGCTCTCCGCGTCGTCGTGAGCTACTAGAAAGAGTGCAACTAGATTTTACTATCTTGAGCGTAGATATTGATGAGACGGCGTTAGATAATGAGTCGCCGACAGACTATATCGAACGCATGGTCGCAACCAAAGCCGATGCCGCGATACAAAAATTGTGCGACACGTCTCGAGCAGATTACGATAGCCTCACATCACCATTTATGATTTTGACCTCTGACACCATCGGTGTGCTGTCAGATGGTAAGACAGTCTTGGTCAAGCCCGTCGATCGCGATCATGCATATAGTATGTGGCAGCGTATGTCTGATAACGTCCACGAAGTATGGACTGCCGTTCAAGCGACTCAAGTACAGTTATTGCCTAAAGCAGAACCAAGCCCATCAGAACCTACACAGTCCTTGCAAATTATTAATCAGCAGCGAATCACTGAGCGTACGGAAGTGACCTTTATACCACTGACGACACAGATGATGAGCGATTATTGGGATAGTGGCGAACCTGCTGATAAAGCGGGCGGGTATGGTATTCAAGGACTGGGTGCGGCATGGGTTAGTCGTATTAATGGCAGCTATACCAATGTCGTTGGTCTGCCACTGGCACAAACACTGGCACTAATCAAAGGAATCAAAGAAGGCAGTATGGACACAGTCAACCCGTTATAATGGGATATGCACATAATGACACGGTAGGGTAATGGGCAAGAGCAAGTCGCATTTGTTACACTGTCAATCTAATAGGCGATGACCGTCTAATAAGAAAGCTGAGAGATAAGAGAAAAAACTATGTCCGAAGAGCTGCTGATTAATATTAGTCCAATGGAATCCCGTGTTGCGGTTTTAGACAATGGTATTTTGGGCGAGATTTATATTGAACGACATCACAAACTGGGGTTGGTCGGCAATATCTATCTGGGGACGGTCGTACGTGTCCTTCCTGGTATGCAGGCAGCCTTCGTAGATATTGGTCAATCACGGACCGCATTTCTACATGTCAACGATATGCAGCGTGAACCACGCCCCGTTGCAGAAAAAAACAAAGCGGCTAAGGTCACTAAGCACGAGATAAATGAGGACGATGCGACTACCAACGCTTCTGCTGATAGCTTGGCTGTGACACCGCCTATTGTCAGTGCACAAAGCACAGAGATCGTACCAGCGTCTAAAACTTTGATTCAGCATCGCCTACATGAAAGTCAGCGTATTTTGGTACAGGTAACCAAAGACCAGTTAGGAAGTAAAGGTGCTCGTCTAACGACCAACATCTCACTACCATCACGTTATCTAGTATATTTGCCATCGAGTGATCATATTGGCATATCGCAGCGTATCGATGGCGAAGAAGAGCGTAGCCGATTAAAGACCGAACTTAGCAGCCTAATGCAGACGGTCAATCTAAAAGGTGGCCTTATCGCCCGTACCGCTGCTGAGCGTGTGCCCGTCGATAAGCTAGAAGAAGACATCTATTATCTATTGCAGCTGTGGCGTACTATCTGTGCTCGTCGTCAAGAGATTAATCATCATCAGAGCTCAGAGCTAATCTATCAAGAACTGTCATTACCATTACGTTCTATCCGTGACTTGGTTCACGCTGATACCGAAAAAGTCATCATTGATAATACGCAAATCTATGAGCAAGTCAGATACTTTGCTAAAGAGTTTGTTCCATTTGTCTATGATCGTATTGTGCATTATACTGCTGAGCAGTCGCTATTCGATGTACACCGTGTTGAAGATGACTTGCGTGACGCATTAAAGCGCCGTGTCGATCTCAAGTCTGGCGGCTATCTGATTATCGATCAGACCGAAGCTATGACCACGATTGATGTTAATACAGGTTCTTTTGTGGGTGGTCGCTCATTAGAGGATACGGTTTATAAGACTAATCTAGAAGCCACACATGCTATCGCTCGACAGCTACGACTACGTAATCTAGGCGGCATCATTATTCTAGATTTTATCGATATGCTTGAACAGCAGCATAAAGATGACGTGCTTGAGAGCCTACAGGCACAGCTTACTCAAGATTATGCAAAAACCAAAATTACGCAGGTTAGTGAACTTGGCTTAGTAGAGATGACACGCAAACGCACGCGTGAATCATTGGGTCAGCAGCTTTGTGAGCCGTGTTCGACTTGTCAAGGTCGAGGGTTTGTCAAAACCGCAGAGACGGTTTGCTTTGAGATTTTCCGCGAAATCATGCGCTGCGCCCGCACTTATAATTCTCCCAAAAAGTTCACAGTGGTTGCTCATGCGGCAGTCATTGATTTATTGCTTACAACAGAGTCAGACACAGTGGCTGATTTAGAGTATCTGCTAGGTAGGGTGATTACTTTTGATGTAGAGAATCTATATACCCAAGAGCAGTATGATATTGTTTTAGATTAATATTATCCAAAACAAATAATAATTTTAGATGAAAATATTTGTGTGATTAGTGGCTAGTATAAGAAGGAGCATCTCTAATGATACTAGAGATTGCTCTTGCAATACCTAAAATACTATGTATAATATACACCACTGAATTATATATGCGCAGCTGAATAAAAAAAGCTAGCGCTATGACAGCTAGAGCATCGTTTCTAGCACTATTTCATTATGCCTTTGCTACTTTCCAATTAATAGGAGGGTTGGCGGGGCTTTAAACTATTTTGCTTTTGGCACGCTATAAGTTCGGATAAAGAACTCATTCTGGTTAAGAACAGAAGGCCGCTTTAAGTGAATATTTAACCAAACTGCTTTTGATCATGGTCTTGCGACGCAAGAATGACAAAGGCACATATTAGGAGCTTGCTGGCATGGCTAACCAGAGAATCCGTATCCGTCTTAAGTCTTTTGATCATCGTCTGATTGATCAATCTGCACAAGAGATTGTTGATACTGCAAAGCGCACCGGTGCGCAAGTTTGTGGTCCTGTACCGTTGCCGACTCGCATTGAGCGCTTCAACGTTCTAACCTCACCACACGTTAACAAAGACGCTCGTGACCAGTACGAAATCCGTACTCATAAGCGTATGGTTGATATCGTTCAGCCAACTGACAAAACTGTGGATGCGCTAATGAAATTAGATTTAGCGGCGGGTGTTGACGTTCAAATTGCTTTGGGTTAATGCACATTAAACACCCAACCCATTAATATAAGATATAAAGAGGTCTAAAATGGCGATCGGTTTAGTCGGTAAAAAGTGCGGCATGACCCGTGTCTTCACTGAAACAGGCGCATCTATCCCTGTAACAGTTGTTGAGGTCGATGCAAACCGCATTACTCAAGTAAAAAATACTGATGTAGATGGTTATCAAGCCATCCAAATTACCACAGGTACTCGTCGTGACAGCCGCGTAACAGCTGCACAAAAGGGTCACTTCGCTAAAGCTGGTGTTAAAGCTGGCCGTGGTGTTTGGGAATTCCGTGCCAACGAAAGCGATCTTGAAGGTCGTGAGATTGGTGGCGAGATTCTAGCTGACTTGTTCGAACAAGGTCAGATGGTTGATGTGACAGGACAGAGCAAAGGTAAAGGTTTCCAAGGCCCTGTTAAGCGTCACAACTTTAGTATGCAAGATGCTACTCATGGTAACTCAGTGTCTCATCGTGCGCATGGTTCAACTGGTCAAAACCAGTCACCAGGTAAAGTATTCAAAGGCAAGAAGATGGCGGGTCAGATGGGTAACAAGCGTGTTACCGTTCAGGGCCTAGAAGTGATTTCGGTTGATGCCGAAAAAGGGTTACTTGTCATCAAGGGTGCTATCCCAGGTGCCACCGGTGGCGATGTTATCGTACGTCCGTCAGTCAAAGCCTAAGCAAGGGGATTAACGTGGATTTAAAAACAGTTACAGGTGCGGCGGTTGAGCTTTCTGATACGGCATTTGGTCGTGAATTCAACGAAGCACTAGTGCATCAAGTCGTCACCGCTTATTTAGCTGGTGCTCGCCAAGGTACACGCGCACAAAAAACACGTGCCGAAGTTTCTGGCGGTGGTATTAAGCCATGGCGCCAAAAAGGTACTGGTCGCGCTCGTGCGGGTTCTATTCGTAGCCCAATCTGGCGTTCAGGTGGTCGTGCATTCGCTGCAAAACCACAAGATTGGTCACAGAAAGTAAACCGTAAAATGTATCGCGGTGCGATGCAGTGCATCCTAGCAGAATTGATTCGTCAAGAGCGTCTGATTTTGGTAGAAGAGTTGAGCGTTTCTGGGCCGAAAACCAAAGAACTGATTGCTAAGTTAAACGATTTAAATGCACCTCGTGCACTAATCGTTACTAAAGAAGTTGATGAAAACTTATACTTAGCTGCTCGCAACATTCCACATGTCAATGTACTTGGTACAAACGAAGTGGACCCAGTGAGCTTGATCGCATTTGATAAAGTGATCATGTCAGTTGAAGCTGCGAAACAATTTGAGGAAGCACTAGCATGAATAACGCAAGACTTTATCAGGTCTTAAGAGGGCCTGTATTCTCAGAAAAATCTCAAATGCTTGGCGACTCACTTGGTGTGCAGGTATTTAAAATTGATTCTAATGCTACTAAGCTTGAAGTCAAGAAAGCAGTTGAGTTGATGTTTGAAGGTGTTGAAGTCACTAAAGTAAACACTTTGAATGTTAAAGGTAAGACAAAGCGTTTTGGTAAAAGCATTGGCCGTCGTAACGACTACAAAAAAGCCTATGTTACCTTAAAAGCTGGTCAAGATGTACAAATGGCTGATGCTGGTGAAGAAGTAGCGAATACTACTGATTCTACTAGTGAAACAGCGAATAACGAATAAGGATTACACTCATGCCTATCGTAAGAGCAAAGCCAACATCACCAGGCCGTCGTTTTGTTGAAAAAGTAGTGCATCCACACCTGTACAAAGGTCGTCCGTTTGCAGCACTTCTAGAATCAAAAAGCAAGTCAGGTGGTCGTAACAATAATGGCCGCATTACTACTCGTCACATTGGCGGTGGTCATAAGCAACATTATCGCATTATCGATTTCAAACGTACTAAAGACAATATCCCAGCAACGGTAGAGCGTATCGAATACGATCCTAACCGTACTGCTCATATTGCTCTACTTAAGTATGCTGATGGCGAACGTCGTTACATTATCGCTGCTAAGAAACAAGTAGTTGGTGATACAGTAATGTCAGGCGAGACTTCTCCAATTCGTCCAGGTAACTGCTTACCGCTAAAAAACATCCCATTGGGTACTGTGATTCACAATATCGAGCTTAAAATCGGTAAAGGTGCACAGATGGCTCGTTCTGCGGGTGCTAGCGTTCAGTTACTAGGTCGTGACGGTGTTTATGCTATTCTACGTATGCGTTCTGGCGAAACTCGCCGTGTACACGTAAATTGCCGCGCTGTTATTGGTGAAGTTTCTAACACTGAAAACAACTTGAAATCACTTGGTAAAGCCGGTGCTTCACGTTGGCGTGGTGTTCGTCCTTCTGTTCGTGGTGTCGCTATGAACCCGGTTGATCACCCACACGGTGGTGGTGAAGGTCGTAACAAAGGTCGCCATCCAACCAGCCCTTGGGGTCAGAAGTCTAAAGGACTTAAAACGCGTCACAATAAGCGTACTGACAACATGATCATCCGCCGTCGCGCCAAGAAGAAATAAAGGAAGAATTTCATGCCTCGTTCATTGAAAAAAGGTCCATTCATAGACGCGCACTTGTTTGCTAAAGTTGAGAATGCATTAGACACCAACTCACGCAAGCCAATTAAGACTTGGTCGCGCCGCTCGATGATTCTGCCACAAATGGTTGGCCTAACTTTATCTGTTCACAACGGCCGTACTCATGTACCGGTTATCGTGAGCGAGCAGATGGTTGGTCATAAACTAGGTGAATTTGCCCCGACTCGTACGTATCGTGGTCACGGCATTGACAAAAAAGCTAAGAGATAAGGTGCTTACCATGGAAGTAACTGCAAAATTACGCGGTGCCGCCATATCGGCACAAAAAGTTAGACTCGTTGCTGATGAAGTTCGTGGCAAATCTATTGAGCGTGCTTTGGATATCCTAACGTATAGCAATAAAAAAGGCGCTGTGTTTGTTAAGAAATGCCTTAACTCAGCCATCGCCAATGCCGAAAACAACAACGGTCTAGATATCGATACTCTTAAAGTATCAACTATCTACGTTGATGAAGGCATTACGCTAAAACGTATCCTACCACGTGCCAAAGGCCGTGCTGATCGTATCAGCAAGCGTACTTGTCACATCACTATAAAGGTAGGAGAATAAGTTATGGGTCAAAAAGTACATCCAATCGGAATTCGTCTTGGTGTTGTAAAAAAGCATAACGCAAACTGGTATGCTAACCCTAAACAATACTCAGAATACCTAATCAACGACATTCAAGTTCGTGAATATCTACGCAAAAAGCTAGACAACGCTATGATCAGCAACATCATGATCGAGCGTCCTACTGGCGCTGCTAAGATTACCATCGCCACTGCGCGTCCTGGTATTGTTATCGGTAAGAAAGGCGAAGATATCGAAAGACTTCAAAAAGAATTGACCAAAATTATGGGCGTACCTGCTCAGGTCAACATTGAAGAAATCACGTCACCTGACCTTGATGCACGTTTGGTAGCAGACGGCATTGGTAGCCAGCTTGAGCGTCGTGTTATGTTCCGTCGTGCGATGAAACGCGCGGTACAGAACAGCATGCGTTCTGGTGCTAAAGGTATCAAGGTTGAGCTGTCTGGCCGTCTAGGCGGTGCTGAGATTGCTCGTAGTGAATGGTACCGTGAAGGTCGTGTGCCATTGCATACACTCCGTGCTGATATTGACTACTCGTCAATTCGTGCAGAGACAACTTACGGCACCATCGGTGTTAAAGTTTGGATTTTCCGTGGCGAAATCCTTGACGGTATGAACAGCGTATATAATCCCGTCAAAGAAGAGCAGACTCGTGCGCCAAAACGCCGTGGTCGTGGAAACCGTCGAAACTCAGACAGAGGTTAAACTATGTTACAGCCAAAACGTACCAAGTTTCGTAAAATGCACAAAGGTCGTAACACTGGGCTAGCTCATCGTGGAAGCACCGTTGCATTCGGACAAATTGGTCTAAAATCATTGACGCGTGGTCGTATGACAGCTCGTCAAATCGAAGCAGCACGTCGTACCATCACTCGTAAAATTAAGCGTGGCGGTAAGATTTGGATTCGTGTATTCCCTGACAAACCAATTACCAACAAACCATTAGAAGTACGTATGGGTAAAGGTAAAGGTCCAGTTGAATATTGGGTATGCGAAATCAAACCTGGTAAAGTGCTATATGAAATTGAAGGGGTATCTGAAGAGCTTGCTCGTGATGCATTAACGCTCGCTGCAGCAAAATTGCCCTTTAAAACTACCATTGTTAAGCGGACGATAATGTAATGAAGATCAGTGAATTACGTGATAAATCATTAGAAGAACTGACCCAGTTACTTGATGAAAAGCAACTTGATGCTTTCCGTATTCGTATGGCTAAAGCAACTGGTCAGTTGGGTAATACCCATGAAGTTAGAGCCAATCGTCGCACGATTGCCCAGCTTCAGACTTTGATTAACGAGAAACAACGAGGCGACTCATGAGCGATAACAATCAAACAGCTACCAATGCTAGCGTATTGACAGGACGAGTTGTCAGCGACAAGATGGATAAGTCCATCACAGTTTTGATTGAGCGTCTGGTTCGTCATCCTTTGTATGGCAAGCAGCTTCGTCGTTCTACGAAAATCAAAGCTCATGATGAGAATAACGTTTGCCAACAAGGCGACCTTGTCCGCATCAAAGAAACGCGTCCAATCTCAAAAACTAAGTCTTGGACTTTAGTTGATGTGGTTGAAAAAGTAGAAAAAATCTAAGTAAATTGCATTAAAAGCCAGAAGCTGTTAAAATAGCCGCCTTTTTAAGGATGCTGATTGCGCCGAGCGTATATCACTCACATTAAGAGTAAGTCGCGGTTATTTATATTAAAATGCCGTCCTACTCATTCTGTGCTAGCGGCAGCAACTGGTTTTTATTGCTCATACGTGTGGAGTAACGCTATGATTCAGGTTGAGTCAATGCTGGAAGTTGCAGACAATAGCGGTGCAAGGCGAGTTCAGTGCATTAAAGTACTGGGTGGTTCTCATCGTCGTTATGCATCAGTTGGCGACATTATTAAAGTAACGGTTAAAGAAGCCATTCCTCGTGGTCGTGTTAAAAAAGGCGACGTGATGAATGCAGTAGTTGTACGTACCAAAAAAGGCGTTCGTCGTCCAGATGGTTCTGTGTTACGTTTTGACGACAATGCTGCGGTATTGTTGAACCAAAACAAAGCGCCGATTGCAACTCGTATTTTTGGACCGGTAACTCGTGAACTACGTGGTGATCAGTTTATGAAAATTGTATCACTAGCACCAGAAGTATTGTGAGGTAATCCATGTCAAAATTACGTAAAGGCGATACAGTTATCGTGATTGCTGGGAAAGACAAAGGCAAGCAAGGTACTGTACAAGCTGTAAAAAACGATCGTATTAAAGTTGAAGGCATTAATATTGTTACCAAACATCAGAAGCCAAATCAGGCAACTGGCGTTGAAGGTGGCATTCTTAAGCAAGAAGCTTTTCTGCATATCTCAAATGTCGCAATCTTAAATGCGCAAACCCAAAAAGCAGACCGTATTACTTATCAGTTTGGCGAAGACGGCAAGAAACAACGCGTCTATCGTTCAAGCGGTGAAGTAGTGGCGACTGCGTAAGACACTAAGGGTGTAATGGTAATGGCAAGATTAAAATCTTTATATAACGATGAACTAAAGCAGCAAATCAAAGAAGAGCTTGGTTTGGCAAATGTGATGCAAGTGCCTAAAATCACTAAAATCACACTTAACATGGGTGTAGGCGGCGCGTCTCAAGACAAGAAATTGTTGGAAGGTGCTGTAGCTGATATGACCGCGATTGCTGGTCAAAAACCTGTTGTCACCAAAGCGCGTAAATCAGTTGCTGGCTTTAAGATTCGTGAAGAATGGCCAATTGGCTGTAAAGTAACGCTACGCGGTGAGCAAATGTACGAATTTTTAGATCGTCTCGTTGCCATTGCAATTCCTCGTATTCGTGATTTCCGCGGTTTTTCACCTAAAGCCTTTGACGGACGTGGTAACTACTCATTGGGTATCAAAGAACAAATCGTATTCCCAGAAGTAGATTTTGACAAGATTGATCGTATCCGTGGTATGGATGTGACAATCACCACGTCAGCTCAATCTGATGAAGAAGGTCGTGCGTTGCTTAAAGCATTCGGCTTCCCATTTAAATAAGGTAAAGACGTTATGGCAAAGAAGAGCATGATTAACCGCGAATTAAAGCGCGAAAAAATGGTTGCTAAATATGCTGAAAAGCGTATCAAGCTAAAAGAAACTATCAGTGATATGACTGCAAGTGACGAAACTCGTATGGAAGCGATGTTAGAGCTACAAGCTCTTCCACGCAACTCATCACCAGTACGTCTGCGTAATCGTTGTGCTATCACCGGTCGTCCTCACGGTTACTTCCGCAAGTTTGGCTTATCACGCAATATGCTGCGTGAGCGTGTCATGCAAGGCGATGTGCCTGGTGTTCGTAAAGCAAGCTGGTAAGGAGTAACTATATGAGTATGCAAGATACCGTTGGGGATATGCTAACCCGTATCCGTAACGCACAAATGGCTAACAAAGTATCGGTAGCAATGCCGAGCTCTAAATTACGTAAATCAATTGCTGATTTACTAGTTAGCGAAGGTTATGTGGCTAGCGCTGTTGTTGCTGAAGAAGAAAACAACAAAGCAACCCTTACTATTGAATTGAAATATTTCGAAGGCCGTGCTGTCATCGAAACTATCCAACGTTACAGCCGTCCTGGTTTACGCCAGTTCCGCGGTAAAGACGCTATCCCTACTGTTAAGCAAGGTATGGGTGTTGCTATCGTATCTACTAGCCAAGGTATCATGAGCGATCGTGCTGCACGCGCTGCTGGTATCGGTGGTGAAATCGTCGCATTTGTAGCGTAAGCTATACGACGATGAAGTCTATTTGATGGTTGTTAGGCTTCTATTGATTGAGTAATATTAAATTATTTCGAATTGATAGATGTCTAACACAGTCAACTATGCTAAACTAACACGCTTTTTAGCCTGTTAGTTTTTTCGCTAATATAAAGAAGTTAAATTTTTTAAGGAATATTCCTATGTCTCGTGTGGCTAAAGCCCCAGTGACGCTGCCAAACGGCGTAAGCGTTACTTTGAACGATCGGCAGGTCGAAGTTAAAGGCAAGAACGGTTCTATGTCTTTACGCCTGCATGAATTGGTCGAGCTGAAACAGGAAGATGATGCTATCATTTTCTCACCTACAGTCGATTCAAAAGAAGCTATGATGCACACTGGCACCATGCGTGCTCTCGTTAACAACTATGTTACTGGCGTGAACGAAGGCTTTGAAAGACGTCTTCAGTTGATTGGTGTTGGTTATCGCGCGCAAGTTACTGGTAACAAAGTAACCTTGAACGTTGGTTATTCTCATCCAGTAGAGTATACGTTACCTGAAGGTGTATCAGCTGAAACGCCAACGCAAACTGAAATTGTTTTGAAATCAAACAATAAACAGCAGCTTGGTCAAGCAGCCGCCAACATCCGTGGTTTCCGCCCACCTGAGCCTTACAAAGGCAAAGGTATTCGTTATAGTGACGAGCATGTGATTCGCAAAGAAGCTAAGAAAAAATAAGGTGAGTTGAAATGTTTGATAAAAAAGCAGCTCGTCTGCGTCGAGCTAAGAAAACACGCGCGCATATCCGTTTCTTAGGCGTTCATCGCTTAACGGTTAACCGCACGTCAAAACATATTTATGCCCAGATTATCTCTCCAAATGGTGGTGAAGTGATTGCTCAGGCATCTACCTTAGACAGCAGCTTGCGTTCAGGCGCGACTGGTAATGCTGATTCAGCAACGTCTGTAGGCCAAATGATCGCAGAACGCGCAAAAGCAGCTGGCATTACTAAAGTTGCCTTTGACCGTAGTGGTTTCAAATATCATGGTCGAGTTAAAGCTTTAGCAGAAGCTGCTCGCGAAAACGGATTGGAGTTTTAATCATGGCTAGAAATGATAAAAATGATAAAAATGAACAGACTGACGGTCTAGTAGAACGCTTAGTTACCGTTGATCGCGTAGCGAAAGTTGTTAAAGGTGGTCGTATTTTCTCTTTCACTGCATTGACTGTAGTGGGCGATGGCAATGGTCGTGTTGGTTTTGGTCGCGGTAAAGCACGTGAAGTGCCAGCTGCTATCCAAAAAGCACTAGAAGCTGCCAAACGTAATATGATTACTGTTGAGCTAAATGATGCAACTTTGCATCATCCAATCAAAGCACGTCATGGTGCTAGTAAAGTCTACATGCAACCTGCATCTGAAGGTACTGGCGTAATCGCTGGTGGCGCAATGCGTGCTGTATTAGAAGTTGCTGGTGTCAAAGATGTTTTGACTAAATGTTATGGTTCTACCAATACTGCTAACGTTGTTCGCGCAACGTTTAACGGTTTACGTGATATGTCAACTCCAGAGAAGATGGCAGCTAAACGTGGTAAATCTGTAGACGAAATCTTGGGTTAACTTAGACTAGGTGAGTTACGATGAAAAAAATGAAAGTCACTCAATTTAAATCGGGTGCCCATCGCCTAAAGAGCCACAAAGCGAGCTTGAAAGGATTGGGTTTACGCCGTATTAATCATACTGTAGTAGTAGAAGATACTCCTTCGACTCGTGGTATGGTCAATCGCGTTAACTACATGGTAAAAGTGGAGGAAGCGTAATGGGTCTTAGATTAAATGAATTATCACCAGGTGTTGGCGCAAAGAAAACTGCCCAACGTCGTGGTCGTGGTATCGGTTCAGGTCTTGGTAAGACTGGTGGTCGTGGTGTAAAAGGTCAGAAATCTCGTTCAGGTTCTAGCATTCGCTCAGGATTTGAAGGTGGTCAAATGCCTTTATATCGTCGTCTACCAAAATTTGGTTTTACCAGTAAACTGGCTATGAAGACTGCTGAAGTACGTCTTTCTGAACTGAATAAAATTGAAGGCGATGTAGTTAGCCTTGAAACACTTAAAGCTGCTAACCTTATCCGTCACGATATGAAACGTGCTCGTGTAATGCTATCAGGCGAAGTCACTAGAGCTTATACTTTCAAAGGTATTAAAGTGACTAAAGGTGCTAAGCAAGCTATCGAAGCTGCTGGTGGTAGCATCGAGGAGTAGTAACGTGTCAAAACAATCAATGTCATCGGCTGGTATACCGCTTAATCCATTCGCATTTATACGTAAGTATGATGAGCTATGGACGCGTTTATTATTTTTAATCGGCGCATTGATTGTTTATCGTTTAGGGTCACATATTCCAGTTCCGGGTATCAACCCAGTTAACTTGGCTGATCTGTTTTCGCGCAACGAAAACACCATTCTGAGCATGTTTAATATGTTCTCAGGTGGTGCACTAGAGCGTATGTCTATCATGGCACTTGGCATTATGCCATATATCTCAGCATCGATTATCGTACAGATGATGTCTGCAGTATTGCCATCGCTTGAAGCCCTCAAAAAAGAAGGTGAAGCGGGACGACGCAAGCTAAACAAGTATACCCGTCAGGGAACGCTTGCTTTAGCACTAGTACAGTCATTAGGAATGTGTGCCGGCTTAATCAGCCAAAACCTTACTTTATCTACTGGTCTTACCTTTTATATTCCAGCTGTTACTTCTTTAGTAGCAGGCGCAATGTTCTTAATGTGGCTTGGTGAGCAGATTACAGAGCGCGGCGTAGGTAATGGTATTTCAATGCTCATTTTTGCGAGTATTGTGGCTGGTACGCCAGGTATGATTTCGCAGTCTATTGAACAGGTCAATCAAGGTCAGATGAACTTGATTGTGCTATTTATTTTTGTACTGCTAGGTATCGCGGTTACTGCGGGTATCGTTTATATTGAACGTGCTCAACGCCGTGTTCCCGTGAACTATGCACAAAAACAGCAACAAGGCCGCAAAATTTATGCTCAGCAGCAATCACATTTGCCGCTTAAGCTAAATATGGCAGGGGTTATCCCAGCTATTTTTGCCAGTTCTTTGTTATTGTTTCCTGCAAGTTTAGGGCAGTGGGTTGGTCAATCGACTGATCCTACCTTTGTACAGAAAATACTTCAAAATATGGCATTGGTGTTGTCTCCAGGGCAGCCGCTATATTTAGTACTGTTTGGCGCAATGATTATTTTCTTCTGTTATTTTTATACGGCATTGGTATTTAGTCCGCGTGAGGTAGCAGAGAACCTTAAACGTAGTGGTGCGTATATCCCAGGTATTCGCCCAGGACAACAAACTCAGCGTTACCTCGATCATGTATTAAACCGACTGACCTTTATTGGCGCGATGTATATGACGGTTATTTGTTTAATGCCAATGGTCGTCCAGTCATCGTTTGGTGTGCCGTTTCAACTCGGTGGTACGTCTTTACTGATTATGGTGGTTGTGGTAATGGACTTCATCTCGCAGATTCAAGCGCATTTGATGACCCATCAATATCATGATCAGACGTTAATTCAATCGCCCACTCAACCTTAAATGAGCGGTACGATATTTCAAGGAGCATGCTATGAAAGTTCAAGCATCAGTTAAAAAGATTTGTGGTAGCTGTAAAGTTGTGCGCCGTAAAGGCCGTGTACATATTATTTGTACAGCAGAACCTCGCCACAAGCAACGTCAAGGTTAATATTTAGTATTAGAAAACATTTAGTTTTCGCTGCTAATTAAATTAATACTTGAAAAATAACGGCGGATGCGATATCATCCGCCACTTGCCGTGTTTATACAAAATCTTTTATAATAGAATCGATGAGCAGACTTATAGTCAAAACATCGATAATGACTATAAAAGCTCTAGTATTGACAGCAACAAATCTGAAGAGTAAAGCCTTATCGCTAGATAACGCTTATTTTTCTTTAATGGAGAGAAATCAATGGCTCGTATTGCCGGCGTAAACATTCCGGATAATAAGCATGCTGTTATTTCACTAACTTACATCTTTGGTGTAGGTCGTACCACTGCTCAGAAAATCTTAGAAGCAGTTGGCATCGCCCCTACTACTAAAGTCAGTCAGTTAGATGATACACAGTTAGATGCTATCCGTGCACAAGTTGCAAACTACATGACCGAAGGTGACCTTCGTCGTGAAGTTTCAATGAACATCAAGCGTTTAGTTGATCTTGGTTGTTACCGTGGCATCCGTCATCGTCGTAACCTACCAGTTAGAGGTCAGAACACCAAGAACAACGCTCGTACTCGTAAGGGTCCGACACGCCCTCTCAAAAGATAATTAACTTAGGAAGCTAAAAGATGGCAAAAGACACTCGCAGTCGCAAAAAGGTGGCTCGTCGTTCAGTATCGGAGGGCATTGCCCATATCCATGCGTCTTTTAATAACACCATTGTTACGATTACCGATCGTCAAGGTAATGCATTGGCTTGGGCCACTTCAGGTGGACAAGGCTTCCGTGGTTCACGTAAATCTACACCATTTGCAGCTCAGGTTGCAGCTGAAGTCGCTGGTAAAGCGGCCCAAGAATATGGTGTTAAGAATATCGATGTTTTGGTCAAAGGACCAGGACCGGGTCGTGAGTCTGCGGTAAGAGCACTAGGTGCATTGGGTTATAAAGTTAACAGCATCTCTGATGTAACCCCAATCCCACACAATGGTTGCCGTGCGCCGAAAAAGCGCCGCGTCTAATATTAAAGACGAAGCTTTTTATACTAAAAGCTTATAGGAGACATAACAATGGCCCGCTATATTGGACCAAAACTGAAATTATCACGTCGTGAAGGTACGGATTTAGGCCTTAAGTCTGGCGTTAAACCGTATGACGTAAAAACGAAGAAAGCTGGTCGTCCACCAGGTCAGCATGGCGTAAGCCGTAACAAGACCTCAGAATATGCTCTACAGTTGCGTGAAAAGCAAAAAGTTAAGCGTATTTATGGTGTACTAGAGCGTCAATTCGCGAACTACTATAAAGAAGCTGCTCGTAAGCGTGGCGCTACTGGTGAAAACCTACTAGCAATGCTTGAGAGCCGTCTAGATAACGTTGTATATCGCATGGGCTTTGGCTCAACTCGCGCAGAAGCACGTCAGCTAGTCAGTCATCGTACTGTTATGGTAAAAAAAGCTGGCCGTGATGAGTTTGTTCGTGTGAACATTCCTTCAATTCAGCTTCAAGATGGTGATGTCATCGCTATCCAAGAGAAATCTCGCGAACAACTACGTATTAAAAACGCTATCGAATTAGCGACACAACGTGGTATTCCAGAATGGCTTGATGTTGACCACAGCAAACTACAAGGCACGTTTAAACATGCGCCTGATCGTATTGATCTACCTGCTGAAATCAACGAAAGCTTGATCGTTGAGCTATACTCTAAGTAATGACGTAATGCTCAATGTTATGAAAATGGCATTGAGCAATTAACGTTA
This sequence comes from Psychrobacter proteolyticus, assembly GCF_038155145.1. GTDB lineage: Bacteria > Pseudomonadota > Gammaproteobacteria > Pseudomonadales > Moraxellaceae > Psychrobacter > Psychrobacter proteolyticus_B. Next base: position 54,612 of record NZ_JBAKAY010000009.1, on the reverse strand, counting down.
ATTAAACCAGTTTAATAAATCGAGGTGACATCATGATGCTAAATGCAACTGAGTTTCTAACGCCGAATGCCATTAATGTGGATACGGTTAACGAAACGATTGCGAAAGTCACGCTCGAACCGTTAGAACGCGGCTTTGGGCATACCCTAGGTAATGCTCTGCGTCGCATCTTGTTATCTTCATTACCTGGTGCTGCAGTCATTGAAGCTGAGATTGATGGTGTTGACCATGAATACTCAACGCTTGAAGGCCTGCAAGAAGACGTACTTGATTTGCTTTTGAACCTAAAAGGCTTAGCAATTACTCTTCATGACCAAAATGAAGTATTTTTGACCTTGGATAAACAAGGTCCAGGCACTATTACTGCTGCAGACATCGCGTTGCCGCACAATGTTGACATCATCAATCCAGAATTGGTCTTGGGTACATTGAGCGATCGTGGTCATCTTAAGATGCGTTTGCGTGTAGTGATGGGTCGTGGATATGAGCCAGCAAACCAGCGCCGTGAAGATGGTGATACTAAAGCAATTGGACGTTTAAAGCTTGATGCAAGTTTTAGTCCTGTGCTTCGTGTTGCTTATCAGGTTGAGAACGCTCGTGTAGAGCAGCGTACTGATCTTGATCGTCTTATCATTGAGCTTGAAACTAATGGCACTATAGATCCAGAAGAAGCAATTCGTAAAGCAGCCACTATTTTACAACAACAGATTTCTATCTTTGTTGACCTAGAAGCTGAAGAAGCGCCTGAGCCTGTGAAAGAGAAAGAAGAGGTTGATCCGGTGCTATTACGCCCTGTGGACGATCTTGAACTAACGGTTCGCTCAGCCAACTGCTTGAAAGCTGAAAACATTTACTATATCGGTGATTTGGTACAGCGTTCAGAGACTGAACTTCTAAAAACCCCAAATCTTGGTAAGAAATCATTGACAGAAATCAAGGACGTATTAGCGTCTAAAGATTTAGAGCTCGGTATGCGCCTAGATAACTGGCCACCAGCTGATTTACGTGTTGATGATCGCTTTTCTTATCGTAGCCGTTAAACTTTAAGGATTTTTGACTATGCGCCATCGTAAGAGTGGAGTCAAGCTGGGTCGTACCGGCAGTCATCGTAAGGCAATGTTTCAGAACATGACTAACTCATTATTTGAGCATGAACTGATTAAAACAACTTTACCAAAAGCTAAAGAACTACGTCGCGTTGCCGAGCCATTGATCACTATGGCTAAAGAAGACAGCGTTGCTAACCGTCGTTTAGCATTCAGCCGTATGCGTAGCAAAGCTATGGTAGGCAAATTATTTGGCACGTTAGGTCCTCGTTACCAAACGCGTCCAGGTGGTTATTTGCGTATCGTAAAATGCGGTTACCGTGATGGTGACAATGCGCCAATGGCTTATGTAGAATTGGTTGATCGTGACTAGTTTTACACCTAAGACATATTCCATAAAAAAGCTCCAATGCAATTGGAGCTTTTTTTTGTCTTAAATTTGACTATTTATACTATTAGCTGTTTAGAGCAATAACTAGCGATTTAGAGTAATAACGAATCGACATCAGCCGCACCTTGCCTGATAACTTCAGGAACGCTGCTAGTCATATCTACGATAGTAGTAAGCTTGGTCGTCTTTATACCTGCATTGATTAGTCCATCGATCTGGTTGCCTAGCAAATCTTCAATCTCAAATGGGTCATCCAAAATATCGTCTCGATTAGGCAAAATCAGTGAGCTGGTTAAGATAGGTTCATCCATCGCTTCTAACAATGCTTGAGCAATGGGGTTGCTAGGTACCCGAATACCAATGGTTTTTTTCTTTGCATGCGCCAGTTTTTTCGGTACGTCTTTGGTGGCAGTAAGAATAAAAGTAATTGGGGCAGGTGTGTGGGCTTTCAGCTGTTTAAATTGCACATTATCAACTGTTGCATAATTGGCAATTTCGCTTAGGTCTCGGCACAATAGCGTGAATTGATGCTTATCATCGAGTTCGCGGATTTGCTTAAGCTTCGCTAGGGCATCCTTTGCACCCAAACGGCAACCGAAAGCATAACTGGTATCAGTTGGGTAAATAATTAACTGATCTCTGCGCAATAGGTCAGCGGCTTGCTCAATGAGACGTGGCTGCGGATTATCGGGGTGAATATAGAAGACTTCCATAATGGTTCCTTATTTTATAATTATTGGTTTTTAATTGAGACAAATTCTTCATTGATTAGATGTAGTTCAATCATAAGTTATATTAGAAAAACTATTCTAGAACTAAAGCAGATCGATATCTTCAAAATACCACTTCAGTTACCAGTATAGCTCAAAGCAGATATAAGTTTAGTGGCAAGGCGTTACCAACCGTAGAAAATCGTTAATAAGTAGGGAAGCTCAGTAATTTAAACTAAGCGCTGATCTGAGATGAAGAAGTGCAAGCACTAAGTAACGCAGTCAATAATGTCTTAGCGTCACGTGGTAGAGTATGAGGTTTGGCTATATAGCTTTGGACTTGCTGGTAGACATCACTAGCAAAGGTGCTACTACTGGTGTCGAAGTCGGCAAACAAGTTATCTTGTGAGACTTGGAAATTTCGTCCACACGCCAAGGTGAACAAACACTCTAATGCTTGAGGTTTGATTTCTACACGCTCAAATGCCTGCTGCTGAGCCGCTGATCGTCCATCTGGGGCATACCAGTAGCCAAAGTCAGATAGCTGTCTACGAGTGTCACCAGCCACGCACCAATGACTTAGCTCATGCAGAGCACTGGCAAAAAATCCATGAGCAAATTCAATTCGAGCGGGTTCATTATCTTGAGCTGGAAAATACTCGGGTTCATCATTGCTACGAGCCAATATAACTTCCTGATTAGCGAACAAAGTATTAAATAGCTGTATGAGCCAATCGGTAGCTAATCGTTCGCTATCAATTATCAATTCTGCTGTGTGAGTATTGTCAAATTGAGTAATAGACAACTCTTGCCACTGACTTCTTAATTCGTTTAAATACTCATCTTTATCGAAGCACAGTCTATTATTAGGAACATTTTCAGTATGACCCCTTAATTGAATAAGCTGTTGTAGCAACGAACTTGCTTCAGCAGGAGGAAGTAAGTCAGAAAAATTCATTTTATTATCGGATAGATTCATAGAGAAGACATTGACTTAATAAATACTAAAGACAAAAAACTTTAGGTAAAAGGTAAGTAGTAGAAGAGCTTAAACAAATTTACTATCAAAAAATCTTAACATACTAGCGCTAGCAGAATATGGCACTTTCCGTTAGTATGGCAGGCAATATTATACACCGTTTTTATGAATGAGGCCGCGCATGTCAAGCACTCCAGAAACTAAACCGTCAGCACCTCACGCTGACAATAAAAAAGCGCCTGTATCTACTGGCATGCCTGAGCACATCTCCTTAGATAAGTGGGCAGACACTGGTTACGAATGGTCAGGAGAGGTCAAGCCAAGCTCGTTTGATCGTCTTGCTACTACTTTGAGTACTGAACATGAGCAGTCAGACATACAGCTCAACGCTAACTTGTATCGTCGTAACAACGTCTTGCATTTAGCATTTACTTTGACAGGTGATGTTTGGCTAACTTGTCAGCGCTGCTTACAACCAATCGCGATAGACTTGTCTGATGATTATGACATCGCGCTACTAGAAAACGATAGTCAGGTTCGCCTAGTTAAAGATGAACAAGATTATTTATTACTGGATGAAATCGTCACCGAGCAATCGCCAGAGCGTCTGTTACCATTTAAGAAGTTGGTAGAAGACGAGATCTTGCTCAAGACCCCAATGGCGCCAAAGCATGACGATTGTGAGATGTCTGTTGAGCAGTTTGGTGAGATACCAGAAGAAGAGGAAGGTGAAAATCCTTTCGCTGCTTTAGCCTCATTAAAAGGCAAACTATAAGCGTCAAAATTATCTACTCAATGCATTTAAAAAGCCTTTTATCAGCTTTGTACAGAAGAGTGCAAGGCAGGGCTTTATTAATTTAATAAACATGCGTATAATGTCCGGTTTATTGCATTCGAGCAACCTGTTGCTTGCTGATAGAAACTGACTGGGTAAATTTTTTATAAGATTCAGCCTTGGTCAGTGCTTTATGTGAGTGGCAATCTATTTAACTAATGATGCTTAAGACTTAGGTTGTTATGATTATATAGCCTCTGTCAGTATCGACTTAAGCTGAATTTCAAGCTTATCCCTTTTAAGTATAGGAGCTATATCATGGCTGTTCAAAAAAGTCGTAAAAGCCGTTCTCGTCGTGACATGCGCCGTTCACATCACCGTATGGAAATTGCTGAACTAAGCGTAGATGCTACTACTGGTGAAAAACATCGTCGTCATCACATGACTAAAGATGGTTTCTACCGTGGTCGTCAACTGTTCAAAGTCAGCCAAGACGCCTAAGACATTGGCTCTGTGATAGCTTAGGCGAAAACAATAATAGTACTGGTGACTATTATTGTTTTTGCCTAGTTATTACTAGTCAATAAGCTTTGAGCTAAAAAAAGCCAAGTTATTTCGCTATCATATATTATGTGGCTGGATAACTTGGCTTTTTGTTATTTATAACTAGACTTATTGCTTAATTCGCTTGTTATTTTTAGTAGATTTAAAAATGTGCTGATATAATCTGCTCGTTTAATTTGGGCAGCGTTACTCTTGCTGTTTGGTTTGCATCCGCTATGATAATAGTGTCTGTCAGTGTATAGTTTACTGACAATCCGTTTTCTTGCATAAATACTTGAAGTAGCGGCTTTGTATAACATCTAATAATATAATACACCCCATTGTTTTTAGGGATATTTCTAATCAGATAAGGAATATTGGTTATGGCTTCTGTACCCGATATGGTAAAAAAGCAACCCGCTCGTATCGCGGTCATTTTTCCTGGACAAGGATCTCAAGCAGTCGCGATGACGAGTGAGCTTGCCGAAATCTATCCAGAGATACGCGATACATTTACCGAAGCGAGTGATGCGCTTGGCGAGGATTTGTGGGCAATCTGTCAGGACGAAGAAAAACTCAATCAAACCCAATATACTCAGCCTGCGCTTTTGACAGCTAGTATTGCTATTTGGCGTGTCCTACAACAAAAAATAGAAGAGACGCCTTGTTATTTAGCTGGTCACTCTCTGGGCGAGTACAGTGCCCTGTGTGCTGCCAATGTGATATCGCTGGGTGATGCAGTCACTTTAGTACATAAGCGCGGTCAGTTGATGCAAGAGGCCGTTGTAGGTGTTGATACTGCTATGGCTGCAGTACTAGGACTAGAAGACAACCGAGTTGAAAACTTGTGTGAGCAAGCAACTGAACACGTCGAAGATGCCGTTGTTGGGGCAGCCAATTTCAATAGTCCAGGACAAGTGGTTATCTCGGGTAACGCTGCTGGTGTTAATGCTGTTATTGATAAAGTCAAAAATACTGGCAAAAAATCTGTTCCTCTAAAAGTGAGTGTGCCATCTCATTGCGCACTTATGGAACCTGCCAGCAATGCATTGGCTGAGATACTAGCGGGTATCAAGTTTGATCAGGCAACCATTCCTGTGATACAAAATCGCTACGCACGTGTTGAAACCAGTGCGGTTGGAATCAAGCAAGCATTGACTGAACAGCTGAGTGAGCCAGTATTGTGGTCAAAAACCATGCAAGAGCTGGCTGATAAGCAAATTAATATCTTAATCGAATGTGGCAGTGGTAATGTACTGAGCAATTTGGCGAAGCGTCAGGCGCAGCCAATCGCAAGCTATCCTACTGACAAGCCTGCCCGTCTAGAAAAATTATTGGAGGTGTTATCATGAGCCGTACGATTACATTAGTAACTGGCGCTAGCCGAGGTATTGGCAAGGCAGTGGCCAAGCGTTTTGCTAAAGAAGGACATTTTGTCATTGGAACTGCGACCACTGAAAAGGGCGCAGAGCTTATTGATGATTACCTTCATGATACTGGTGGTATTGGTCGCGTTTTAGACGTACGTGATACTGCTCAAATTGACAAATTATTTGAAGAGATTGAAAGCGTCTACGGCGCGGTACAAGTATTGGTTAACAATGCTGGTATCACTCAAGATGGCCTACTGATGCGCATGAAAGATGAAGATTGGGAAAATGTCATCGATACCAATTTGACATCAGTATATCGCATGAGCAAACGTGCCGTACGCGGTATGATGAAAGCACGCCGTGGTCGTATTATCAACATTACTTCTGTCGTCGCTCAAATGGGCAATGCGGGCCAATCTAATTATGCGGCGACCAAAGCTGGTGTTGAAGGGTTTAGTCGTACGCTTGCACGTGAGATTGGTTCACGCCAAGTGACCATCAACTGCGTGGCACCAGGCTTGATCGAAACGGATATGACAGATGAGCTTGATGAGCGTCTATTGAACTCTATGTTAGATGCTGTACCTATCAGCCGTCTTGGTCAGCCAGAAGACATCGCTGCAGCGGTACATTTCTTGGCTAGCGACGAGGCCAGTTATATCACAGGTGCTGTCATTCCTGTCAATGGCGGCATGTATATGTAGTCAATATACGAGCGTTACATAGTTATAATAAAAAACTGTGTGAACGAGTGTAAACTATAATAAAGGGTGCTATAATGACGAATACTTTTGAGTCAAAGCCCTGTATGATAACAGGGCTTTATTAGACATCAGACAAACTGTGTAACATGTCATAGAGTACTCAGACAGCATTGCTGGTCTGGCAAACGCATTTTATATACCATGCTATAGCGTTAAATAAGGCGATATGGCAGTTTATTAAAAATAATAGATGATAACGGAGTGATCTACATGAGTAATGATATCGAGCTAAGAGTAAAAGCAGCAGTAGCTGAGCAACTAGGTATGAATGTTGAAGACATCAACAACGATGCTTCATTCATGGAAGACCTAGGTGCAGATTCTTTAGACCTAGTTGAATTGGTTATGTCATTTGAAAGTGATTTTGGTATCACTATTCCTGATGAAGATTCTGCAGAATTGACTACTGTTCAAAAAGCAATCGATTACGTACAAGCCCAACTATAATCTGCTACTTATTTAGTAGATTTATAATGCCGCTTATCTGATTAGATAGGCGGTTTTTTTATGGGCGCGTGATTGTTATTTTTAAGCACAGCAATCGAATTTAACATTGACTACGTCAATTCAACATTATTCAACATACTATTACTATCTACATCGACTCACTTTATCTATACTCATAATAGTAAGTCGTAGAAAAAGATGCCAGTTAGACATTTAAAATATTGTTTGATTGCGTGTTTTACTAAAAGAATGATAAATAATAATATTTCAAGGAGTAGATATATGGGTATGTTTAGCTTTGCAAAAGATATCGGTGATAAGATTTTTAACCGTGATGACGAAAAGCATGATGCTAAGACAGAAACGAAAGCAGATGCTAATACACCAGTACAAAGCAGTGAGCCGAGTGCACAATCAGTTGCTAATATTCTATTGCGCCGTATTCAGCAGCAGAACCTCAATATCAGTAACCTAAAAATTAAATATAATGGTTCTACAGATACTGCAGAAATTAGTGGTAACGCTAAAACTCAAGCTGATCGTGAAAAAGCAATTATCGCTATCGGTAACGTGCAAAACGTTGCAAAAGTTATTGATAACATCGATATCGAAGAAGATGCACCTGAATCTACAATGTATACGGTAAAATCTGGTGACAGTTTATCTAAAATCGCTAAAGAAGTGTATGGTTCATCTGGCGATTATATGAAGATATTCGAAGCAAACAAACCAATGTTATCTGATCCAGATAAAATCTATCCAGGTCAAGTATTACGTATTCCGAAGCCATAATTCTAGAAGAAGCGTATAGAACAATAATATTTTAAATATGACATTCTAATGAAAAAGCCTCTTATTATTAAGAGGCTTTTTTTATGTTGTACACTTCAAATAAACACTTTATCTCAGGAATATTTGATAGTCATAAAATAATTGGTTAATTGGTTAATTGGTTAATTGGTTGAGCCTAGCTTACTATGCTGCTCAGTTAAAGCCCATTCGATATGCTCATCTAGCATGTCATTATGTAAGGTCAATTTAGATTTTAATTGTTTGACCACTTCTAAGCTGGCATTAGCATTGCCAAGTCCGATAGCGATATTACGTAAAAAATTCATATAGCCGGTGCGTCTTAGCGGGCTACCTTGAGTGTTCTTCATAAAGTCGGCTTCTTGCCACTGCCATAGTTCAAGCAAGCTACTATTATCTAATCCATGCCTTGGTGCGAAGTCATCAACAGTCGTAAGGTTGGCATAACGATTCCATGGACAGATTAACTGGCAATCATCACAGCCAAAGACCCGATTGCCTATCGCGCGTCTATATTTGGTATCGATGACACCATCATGTTCGATAGTCAAATAGGAGATACAAGCAGAGGCGTTGAGCTCATGGGGCGCCACAATTGCTTGAGTAGGGCATATGTCAATACAAGCGCTACAACTACCGCAATGCTCCTTGACTGGTTTATCGTCGGGCAGCTCAAGGCTCAAAAACAGCTCACCGAGCACAAAAAATGAGCCTGCTTGCTTATTTATAAGTAATGTATGTTTACCTGTCCAACCGAGACCTGCTGCATCTGCAATCGGTCGCTCAAAGATAGGTGCCGAATCGCTAAAAGGTCTAAACACAAACTCTTTCTCTGAACCGATATCCAAATGTTGCCATTCAGGCAGCATTGTTTCGATCTTTAAAGCCAATTGCTTTAAACGACTACGCATCGTTTTATGGTAGTCACGCCCTCTTGCATAACGCGCAATGATGCCTTTATTGGGATGATCGTTATCAGTGACAGCACGCGGTGTGGGTGCTTGAGTTAGATAGTCCATACGTACGCTGATGATGGTCTTTGCGCCTTCGACTAACTGATCAGGATGAGCGCGCAGATCATGATTATTATGCATAAACTGCAGCTGGCCCTCATAGCCTTTATCTAGCCACTTCTGTAGTTGTTCAATCTGCTTAGTAAACAAAGGATGATGCACAGATAAAAAACCACAATCAGCAAATCCTAGTGCCTGTGCTTGTGCTGTAATCCACTGCTTAACATCAGCTGTGGTTGTAAATACAGTTGGATTGGTAATGGTAATTCTGTTTTTATCAGTAGACATAGAGAATAGGTGCTTATTAGATGGTTTTCTCATTTGTTGCAATCAGATTATTCATATCTGACAATCAGAGATAATGTAAATACGGCTATGATAAGCCAGTGAGCAATGAGTGCAAGTATAAAAGAAAATAAACTCATATTCATATTGATACATAAGTCGAGGTAAGCTTTTGCTAAGCTGATATGAGAAACGAGCAATCAAATTTAAATAAAATAAAAAATGAGTAGAAACACCAAGGATAAGTTATGAGAAATAATACCAATTTATCACCTATAAAAAATACAAAACCTATTGCGCTATATAATAGTGAGCAGGTTTATGCGATGGAGCAGGCTTGGTTTGCAGAGAGGTACGATAGTTTTGGTTTGATGAAACAAGCCGCTTGGCAAATGACACAGCAAATAGAGCAGATTTATGAGCGAAAAACCGTCAGTACTAGCCACTCTGCTAATACTAACGTTTATCACCGTAGTGCTCATCCATATCGAGCAAGTATCTGGGTAGGGAAAGGTAATAATGGCGGTGATGGTTGGCTTATCGCTCATTATTTACAGCAAGCTGGCTGGCAAGTAGAAGTAATAACAGTTGGTTTTAGCGAAAATGATTTTGATATCCATGATCAATCAGTCACTTCCAAAACTCTTAGCGATAAAGATAGCGATAGTAGCAATATTACTGACGCGACAAAGGCATTACAGATAGCTTTAGCGAGCAACTGTAACTATCAACAATTTGAAGGCATTATTAGTCACGATGATGCGGATAAAATAAACTTGCCAGCTGATGTTTATATCGATGCATTATTTGGTATTGGCTTAGATCGTGCACCAGAAGGTATTTATGAATTAGCTATCAATACCTTCAATAGTCTTACTCAGCAAAATAACGCACTAACAATTGCAGTTGATGTTCCGAGTGGGTTAGTGGCCTCTACCGGTGAGGTGTTTGAGCGCATGGCAATACAAGCTGACGTGACTCTATGTTTGATTGCGCGTAAGTTTGGTCTACACACTAAAGACGGTACAGACTATAGCGGAAACATAATCGATATACCGTTGATACCTTATCAAATGACGCTTCACCAAACAGCTAGCAATCACACGATACCTGAGAAAAATACCATTCAAGCATTTGAGCCAGTTGCCACGCTGCTGACAGCTGCGCATAGTGTAAAGCCGCGTCGCCAAAACAGCTACAAAGGCAGCTATGGTCATGTATTAATCATTGGCGGAAATCGCGTTGATGGCTTTCAGGGTATGGGCGGTGCTGCCATACTGTCTGCGGCCAGTACGATGGCGACAGGTGCCGGTAAAATAACAGTTGCTTGCCATGAGGCTTTCCATGGGTCGTTACTGACCTCATTGCCAGATGCGATGACCATTAATTTACATGACGCCAGCGGCGTAAAAGATTTAATCAAACAGGCCAGTGTCGTTGCTATTGGGATGGGACTTGGCCGTGACGAAAAAGCTAAAGCATTATTTATTAATTATGTACAGGCTGTTATAGAGAATGAAAAATCAATCGTGATCGATGCTGATGGTCTTTATCACTTGGCATCACTGCACATGGGTAATCATGAGCTAATAACAGAGCTAAGAAAATACAGTACGAATCATCGGGTTTGCTTGACGCCGCATAGTGGTGAAGCAGCTAGATTGCTTGAGCAAAAAGTAAGTAAGATTGAGTCCAATAGACTGCAAGCTATAAAACAGTGCGCTGCAACATATGGTGGTGACTGGGTGTTAAAAGGGGCAGGATCGTTAGTGTTAGAACAAGAAGAGGGAAAAGAGCAAATATACGTCTGTGATGTGGGTAATGCGGGCATGGCAACCGCTGGCATGGGTGATGTGCTATCTGGGGTGACTGCTGGACTATTGGCACAGCAAGATTTATCAGCAGAGGCGCGTAGCTTAAATCAAGCGGTTCTTATACATGGGTTTGCAGGAGATGCATTAGTGAATCAAGCGAATAGCGACACCAATACATTGCTAGTAGGGCAACGAGGGCTACAAGCTCAGGATATGCCAGCAGCCATTCGTCACGTCATGGAGCTTATGATAGTTTGATGTATTGCTTGAGATAGAGAGTTAAGTAGAAGAGTTAGCACAGTATTGATCAATCGCCTGCTGTACACGCTCGCGCTTAAGCTCAATTTCACGACCATCTAGATATTGACGCTTACCGTTGGCATCCATTTCATAGATACGGCCGCCGACATTGAGGTTAGTTAGATTGTTACGTAGTGATTGGCAGCGCTGAGCATTTTCTTTTGCATCTTGCTCTTTAATACGTGCTTCCAATTGTGCAATTCTTTGCTCTTCTGCAGTTTGGGCATTATTACTCTGGTTGGGATCTGTTTTTCCTGCCATTTGGCCTGCGTTACTTTGTCTACCGTCACTACGAAATTCAATCAGTTCGATATTTTTACCGGTCTGAGGGGCATGTTGACTATATTTAACTTCGCCATGCGCTCCGATAGACTTATAAACCTGAATAGCCTGACTGGCGTTCATAGACAACATTAGCATACACGCGGTACTCGTTAATAATTTGGCTGCGGTATTTATCTTAGACGCATATGCCATAATAGCAATCCTCTCATATAGTAAAAATCAAATGTATATAGGTGTAAATATAACACTTGAGCGTTTAATTAGTAGTAATAATGTATCTACTTCTGATTCTAGCAAATAATACTTATCAATGTATATTATTTAATAACTAATAGTTTGGGATAGGCTTTAGAAGTTTTTCTTGACAATAACTCGTAAACCATCGAATATAATAGCAGTTGATTGGTCAGTGAGCGGCTTTTACGATGTTGCCGTGGCACTTGAGAATGAGAACTACGAGTTACTTATCGGTAGCTTACGCAGTTTTATTTCCTTTGTGATAATGATATAGCAAGCATAGTGGCACAACGCCCACTATTGATAGCGATACATTGTCTCCGGACTTATCTGTCTACAATGACTAAGATAAACTTATTATTTGAAATGTGCTAAATGTGTTTTTAGCAGTTGTATCAAAAGCGATATAGTATGCCGTTAAGAGGTTTCACCAAAGCCTATTGTAAGTTCTAAAGATCTTATAATTTAGCATTGGCTATGAAGTTTTTTTACTTGTGTATATCGATGCATCTGTACAAATAAAGTCACACAAATAAAGTTACAATAGGTACTTGCTAGTATCGAACCTCAATAATAAGCCTCTTCTTTTATAGATGCACTCGCATCTTGTCACTGTATATCGATAAACATCCATCACAAAGCTGACCTAAAATACACTGCTATGTTTGATTAGTATTGTCCTATGAGACAGTTTTAATTAAACCTATTGGGCAGATATTCTTGATATGGACAAGAATTAGCGATCATTCAGTAAGTGAAAATAACGACAGTAAGTAATTGTTTTTACTCATAGAACCCCGCAAATTCTCGCCGCAAAAAAAGGTGATGACAGTGACGCAAACCACGCAAAGTCCGAACATGACGGGACATACCCAAACGGGTAATGCCGCCAAAAATTTTGAACAAAAGCAACAACGTCTTGCAGAAGGTAGTGCACAGCCTGTGATGCTATCGGGCGCTGAAATGCTGGTGCAAGCACTGACTGACGAAGGTGTCGAATACATCTTTGGCTATCCAGGTGGCGCGGTCTTACACATTTATGATGCGCTGTTTCAGCAAGAAAATATTGAGCACATCTTAGTACGTCACGAGCAAGCAGCGGGCCACATGGCCGATGCTTATTCGCGAGTGACTGGTAATACTGGCGTCGTGTTGGCCACATCAGGCCCTGGTGCGACCAATACCGTGACAGCTATTGCTACTGCCTTTATGGACTCTGTACCAATGGTTGTAATCGCAGGTCAGGTGCCAAGCAGCCTAATCGGTGAAGATGCTTTCCAAGAAACAGATATGGTAGGCGTATCACGTCCTATCGTTAAGCATAGTTTTCAGGTACGCCATGCTAGCGAAATTCCAATGATTGTAAAAAAGGCATTTTATATTGCCCAGACTGGTCGCCCAGGCCCTGTCGTCATTGATGTACCAAAAGATATGACGGCGCCTAGCGAAAAGTTTGCTTATGAATATCCAGAAGAAGTATTTATACGTTCGTATCAGCCGTCACTCAAAGGCCATAGCGGTCAAATCAAAAAAGCCATTGAAACGCTATTAGCAGCGCAGCGTCCTGTTATATATGCAGGCGGCGGTGTGATTTGGAGCAATGCGCACGAAGAGTTGACAGATCTTGCACATCGTCTGAATTTACCAGTGACCAATACCTTGATGGGTCTTGGTACATTCCCTGGCTCTGACCGTCAGTTCTTAGGTATGCTTGGCATGCACGGTACTTACGAAGCCAATATGAGCATGCATCACGCTGATGTGATTTTAGCTGTCGGCGCGCGTTTTGATGATCGTGTGACCAATAACGTTAAAAAATTCTGCCCTAACGCAACCATCATTCATATCGATATCGATCCTGCGTCAATTTCAAAAACGATTCTTGCGCACGTTCCTATCGTAGGTGATGTGAAGTCGGTCTTAACGGACATGCTAGAGATTGTTGGTCAAGACAAGCAGTTAGAGCAGCACGCATTGCTCGATTGGTGGTCACAAATTAATGAGTGGCGTAAGCGTCATGGCTTACGTTATGACACCAGCACAGACAATGGCATTAAGCCACAAAGTGTCGTACAAGCTCTAGATAAAGTGACTAATAGTAACGCTATTATCACAAGTGACGTCGGTCAGCATCAGATGTTTGCGGCACTTTACTATACTTACAATGAGCCACGTCAATGGCTGAATTCAGGTGGTCTTGGTACCATGGGTGTTGGTCTGCCGTATGCAATGGCTGCCAAACTTGCCAATCCTGAGCGTGATGTGGTGTGTATTACTGGTGAAGGCTCTATTCAGATGAATATCCAAGAACTATCGACCTGCTTACAGTATAACTTACCAGTTAAAATTCTGAACATTAACAATGCGCAGCTTGGTATGGTGAAGCAGTGGCAAGATATGCTGTATGAAGGTCGTCATGCCCAATCTTATATGAACTCCTTACCAGATTTTGTCAAATTGGCTGAAAGCTATGGTCATGTCGGTATCAAAATTACTGACCCTGCGACTATGGAAGAACAATTGGCTGAAGCAATGGCTATGAAAGACAAACTGGTATTTATCGATGTTTACGTCGATCGTAATGAGCATGTATATCCAATGCAAATCGCTGGACAGGCCATGCGTGATATGTGGTTAACAAAAGGGGAGCGTACCTAATGCAACAACAACATCTGATTTCGGTATTGATGGAAAACGAAGCGGGTTCGTTGTCGCGGTTAGTCGGCTTGTTCTCGCAACGTGGCTACAATATCGAAACTTTGAACGTCGCGCCTACTGATGACCCAAGTATTTCACGTCTAACGGTTACGACCATTACGTCACCTGAAAGAATTGAGCAGATCACCAAACAATTGCATAAATTGATTGAAGTGGTTAAAGTGCTTAATCTGACGGAGAACGTACACGTTGAGCGTGAATTGATGCTCATTAAAGTCCGTGCAACAGGCGGTGTTCGTGAAGAGATCAAACGTAGCGCAGATATTTTCCGCGCACAAATCGTCGATGTAAATTCGAACTTATATACGATTCAAATCGTGGGCGACAAAGCCAAACTTGATGGTTTTATCGATGTGATTGGCCGTGAGCGTATTATGGAAGTGGTTCGCTCAGGTGTGATCGGTATTGCCCGCGGTGAAAAAACCCTAAGCATTTAATTGTTTATCAAAACCAGTTTAAACCAATATTTATTTATCTAATCAACAAAGCGCTTATCTTAGTTATTATACTGACTACAGCATAAGCGTTTACTATCCATGGCAAGCCATGATTGAGAACAAGGACTCTATTTATGAACGTTTATTATGACAAAGATTGTGACCTATCTATTATCCAAGGTAAAAAAGTTGCCATTATCGGTTACGGTTCACAAGGCCATGCACACGCGCTTAACCTACAAGATTCAGACGTCGATGTAACTGTTGGTCTACGTGCAAATTCAAGCTCATGGAAAAAAGCTGAAAATGCTGGCCTAAAAGTTGCTGAAGTAGAAGAAGCGGTAAAAGCTGCTGACGTTATCATGATTTTGACGCCTGATGAGTTCCAAAAAGAGCTTTATAATGATGTGATCGAGCCAAACATCAAAGAAGGTGCGACGTTAGCTTTCGCTCACGGTTTCGCGATTCATTATAACCAAGTTGTACCACGTGGCGATCTTGATGTCATCATGGTTGCACCAAAAGCACCAGGTCATACTGTACGTTCAGAATTTGCTAAAGGCGGCGGTATCCCTGATCTTATCGCTATCTATCAAGACGCTTCTGGTCAAGCCAAACAGTTAGCATTATCGTATGCTGCTGGTGTTGGTGGTGGTCGTTCAGGCATCATCGAAACAACGTTCAAAGATGAGACTGAAACGGATCTATTCGGTGAGCAAGCCGTACTTTGTGGGGGTGCAGTAGAGCTAGTTAAAATGGGCTTTGAGACGCTAACAGAAGCAGGCTATGCACCAGAAATGGCTTATTTCGAATGTCTACATGAGCTAAAGCTTATCGTTGACTTGATGTATGAAGGCGGCATCGCTGACATGAACTACTCAATCAGTAACAACGCTGAATACGGCGAATATGTTACTGGCCCTGAAGTTATCAACGAGCAGTCACGTGAAGCGATGCGTAATGCACTAAAACGCATCCAGTCTGGTGAATACGCGAAGATGTTCATCTCTGAAGGCGCAACCAACTACCCATCAATGACTGCGCGTCGTCGTAACAACGCTGATCATCAAATCGAAATCACTGGTGCTAAGCTACGTGGCATGATGCCATGGATCGGCGGCAACAAAATCATCGATAAAGACAAAAACTAAGTTTTATACAGATAAAAGTCTTATTCAGATAAAAATCTGATTTAGATGCAGTAGCCCGTGTTATCACTTGATAGCATGGGTTTTTTTATGCAAAGTATTTGATAGGCGCTTTTCGCTTTGATTTGAATCAGGGTTATTGGTTGAAAACCATTAATTGCTACCCAATATAAGCAGGCACCTTAACATTGGCCAAAGCGACTTTGAGATCAACATTCATTGTTGTTCTCATTCGTTTCTAAGTATTCGAAGCGGATGGATGCTTCATTCTCACTTTCTATAGATAATAGGTTGTATGCTGTGCAAATATCTTATTCAGACTGGCTAACGCCGCAATTCGTATATATTACTCTTAGCGCTGTGGTAGCAGTTTTAATTTGGATAGAAGGGGAGATGCTCAAACAGACCGATGGCAAACTGCCTCAATCTAAATTCTTCAAAGTCAGTTCATTGTTAGATACTCTATGGTTCTTCATATCAGTGGTGATTTTATACGTTATTGATTTGACCCCATTAGCTATCGCAGTGCCTGCAGCATATGGCATATACACGACCTTTGGTTGGATATACGGTACCAAGCTACTTAAGCGCAAAGGCATCCCTGACTCTCCTAAAGACTTAGTCATTCCAGCCAAGTATATTGCCTATAGTCAGTCATTTTCATTGGTGTTTTTTGCGTTATGTTTGCTTGTATTGAGTTCAGCATGGCTACCAACATCGCCATTGCAATAACTGATATTCCAACCTACTATCATCTATGTCGACTTATTTAATTAGTGGTTTACTGATGAAGTTGTAGTACATCTATAAATAAAAACTATTTTATATCAATTAGATATGGAACTGATTACTATCGATGTTAGCTTGCAACAATAGTTAGTATTTATTTACAAAAATCAGCAATTTAGACTGTTCCTACCATGGAAAACTGTTATAATCAGACTGTACTCAAAATATTTGAGGCAAAAAATTCAAATTTTCTTTAAGAACATTTAGCATTTTTGGCCGCCGCATTTAGCAGAAAATATTAGGGTATATATCAATTAATCGGTGATGACACAAGTCTCGCCAACAGTTAAAGAGTCAGGAAAATTTATGTCAGATAAAGTTGAAGGCACTGTAAAGTGGTTTAATGAAGCTAAAGGTTTTGGTTTTATCGCTCAAGACAACGGCGGACAAGACGTATTCGCTCACTACAGCGCTATCCAAGGTAACGGTTTCAAAACTCTAGCCGAAGGCCAAAAAGTGTCTTTCATCTTAGGTGATGGCAAAAAAGGCCCACAAGCTGAGCAAATCGAAGCTATCTAATCTCATTTATTGTTAGGCTAACTGCTTGCTAGAAAGCTTAATAACAATAAGATTATCAATATGCATTGATTACTTTGTTTGTTAAAACAATAAAAATACTGTATCGACTTTAAAAAGAAGCAACCTCTTATCAGGTTGCTTTTTTTATGGGACTTTTTTGGTACGACAAAGTGTTGGTAATGTAAGGTGCTATTGATTTTGACGACTAATATCATCAGGTAATAACGAACAATAATTTAATAAAGATGTAATAGATAAGGTTGTATTATGAAGTGGGAAAACTGGCTTTCAATTGACTGGCAACAGGTGCTCGGGATTTCTTTATCTGCTATAGGCTTTTACGTAGGGCTGATGCTGTTTACTCGATTGATGGGTTTACGCAGCTTTTCCAAGTTATCAAGCCATGATTTTGCAATGACGGTCGGTATTGGTAGTATATTGGCGTCGACGGTATTGTCAGATAAGCCCTCTCTATTTCAAGGATTGTTTGCTGTTGCAGTGCTATTCTTAATTCAGGGCGTTATTTCAGTTATCAGACGTAAGATAAAACCGCTAAAAGCACTGATAGACAATCAAGCTATTATCCTAATGGCTCATGGTGAGTATTTAGAAGACAACTTAAAAGAAGCCAATCTTAGTACTAGTGATGTTCAGGAAGTGCTACGTAAAAATGGTATCAAAGCGAAAACAGAAGTGTTTGCAGTGATTATGGAGACGACAGGTGATATGAGTGTTATCAAGAATAATGAGATTGAACCTGATTGGTCTTTATTTGATGATATACGTGATAGCGAATTATTGCTTGGTGCTAGTAAGAATGGTAAGTCGCAGGTCTGACTCGATTAACTATTCTTATCCGTTAACTTTGAAGAGATAAATAATAACAAAATATTAAGTAAAGCTAAGGCTTAGAATGCTATAAAGGGTATGAGCATCTTAAGCTGTTGAACCATGAAAATCGTGAAACGATGTGCTTATAGAGTATTTATTATAGAGTGTTGACAAATTTATGACGCATTATTCACGGCGTTGTCTTGACCTTATCTGCCTGCTGACGCAAGATACATAGGTCTGATAATAACGGTTGGCTTAGCTTTAGCAGATTTCATTAGTAAGAGATACAATGCTAATATGCTCTTAGATATTGGCTCATCTTTCTTAGTTAACTATATTCTGTTGATGTAGTAATAACCTTGAGCAGTATTTTGAACGACAATTTGAACCACAATGAACCTTTGGTTCTTAACTGACAATTTTTAACTCATAACATTAATAAACGAGGAACGTATGAAAGCATTAGTAGCGGTCAAGCGTGTCATTGATTATAACGTAAAAGTTCGTGTAAAAGCCGACAACTCTGGCGTTGACTTATCAAACACTAAAATGTCAATCAACCCTTTTGATGAAATCGCAGTAGAAGAAGCGGTTCGCCTAAAAGAAGCTGGCGTCATTGATGAGATCATTGTTGCTTCAATCGGTCCAAAAGAGTCACAAGAGCAGATTCGTGCAGCCCTAGCGCTAGGTGCTGACCGTGGTGTATTAGTCGTAAGTGACGAAAAACCATATCCATTACAAGTTGCTAAGATTCTAAAAAGTATCGCCGAAGCTGAAAGCACTGATATTATCTTATTAGGTAAGCAAGCGATTGATGATGACAACAACCAAACTGGTCAGATGCTAGCAGCATTGATGGGTATCGGTCAGGGTACGTTTGCATCAGAAGTGAAAGTTGAAGGCGACAAAGTAAACGTAACGCGCGAAATCGATGGCGGCCTACAAACTGTTGCACTTGATTTGCCAGCGGTTATCACGACTGATCTACGTTTGAATGAGCCACGTTATGCTAAATTGCCTAACATCATGAAAGCGAAGAAAAAGCCACTTGATGAGAAAACGCCAGCTGATTTCGGTGTTGATATGACATCTAAGCAAGAGATTATTAAAGTCGTGCCACCTGCTGACCGTAAAGCTGGTATTACAGTAGGGTCAGTTGATGAGTTGGTCGATAAGCTAAGAAACGAAGCAAAAGTCATTTAATTTTTTAATGATTGAATACTTCGCTACGGCATATCCTGTACAAGGTTAAGAATTTGAAGGCTATAAGTTTGACTGCTTTATTTCATATTAAACGATAGTTGCTCAAATAGCTTTGTACACAAACAACCGCATGAATAGATAATACGAATATATAAAGGACTAAAACCATGGCAATTTTGGTATATGCAGAACATGACAATGCCAGTCTAAAAAAGGCAACTTTAAACACGATCGCTGCTGCTAAACAAATGGGTGATGATATCCATGTATTGGTTGCTGGTAGTGGTAGCCAAGCTGTTGCTGATGAAGCGGCAAAAGCAGAAGGCGTGACTAAAGTACTATTGGCTGATAATGCTGCTTATGAGCATCAATTGGCAGGTAACGTGGCGCTATTGGTTGCTGATATCGCTGGTGATTACAGCCATATCCTAGCGGCTGCGACCACGACTGGCAAAAACTTTATGCCACGCGTTGCTGCGTTACTTGACGTCAGCATGTTGTCTGAAATCTCAGGTGTAGTAGATGCGCAAACGTTTGAGCGTCCTATCTATGCAGGTAATGCAACGGCAACAGTAAAAACGACAGAAGACAAAGTGGTACTAACAGTACGTACTACTGCGTTTGATCCAGTGGCAAGCGAAGGTGGTTCAGCTACTGTTGAAACTATCGATAACGTACAAGAAACTGGTAAAGCTAGCTTCGTTAACGAAGAAATGGCTAAGTCTGATCGTCCAGAATTGACATCAGCTGGTATCGTTGTTTCTGGTGGTCGTGCATTGGCAAACGGTGAAAACTTCACCAAGTACATTGAGCCATTGGCTGATAAGCTAGGCGCTGCTGTTGGTGCATCACGTGCTGCTGTTGACGCAGGATATGTACCAAACGATATGCAGGTCGGTCAAACGGGTAAAATCGTTGCACCGCAGCTATATATCGCAGCTGGTATCTCGGGTGCAATTCAGCATTTGGCTGGTATGAAAGATTCTAAAGTCATCGTTGCTATCAACAATGACCCAGAAGCACCTATCGCTAGCGTTGCTGATTACTTCTTAGAAGCTGATCTATTTGAAGCATTGCCTGAGCTAACTAGCAAGGTTTAATATATAGTCACAGAACTACTAAACGGCTACGGCGTTACCCTCCTTAGATGTACTACTTGTACAGTCTGCAGTCGGCTGCCTTGTATCCGTTTTAGACTTCTTTAACTATATTAGTAGTAGACGTATAAAAAACCCACTATCAATTGGTAGTGGGTTTTTTTATGCTTGATAGATAGGGTTTTGATAGCAGTTATAAAGGACGTTAAGAGTATTGTCTTTGGCGTAAGGTTTCATACAGACATAAAGACCCTGCAATCGCTACATTTAAGCTCTCTTGCCCGTTTGGCTGCGGTAATGCTATCGGCGTGGCACATTGCATTAGCTCGTCGCTAACGCCCTGGCCTTCATGACCCATAATCCATGCCACAGGCGCAGATAAATCGTGCTCGTAAATGATAGTATCTGTGTGTGAGCTAGTCGCCAAAAGCGGCACTTGTACGTGATCCAAAATATCTTGCGTACTCAAGCCTTCATAAATAGTCAGGGCAAACTGTGCCCCCATACCTGCTCGTAGCGTCTTGGGAGACCAAGCTTGAGCGGTCGCACTGGTACATAGAATATTGCGGATACCAACGGCTGCAGCTGTGCGTAGCAGCGTACCAACATTCCCGCTATCTTGTACGTCATTGAGAATTAGGCAGTCTTCATCGATCATCGATAGGCCAGGCGTTGGTATTTTGATTATTGCCATGATATCGATGCCAGTGCCCAAGCTACGAATACTCTCATAGAGTGAGTCTGACAAAGTGAGGATAGGCGTATAAGTGGGCAGGCGAGTGAGTACCTGCTGAACTTCAGGGTGGCTACGCGCTGACTCAGACAGTAGTATCTGAGCAAAAGGATAGTCACTACGTAGCGCAGCATCTATCAAATGGACGCCTTCTATGACTGTCTGACCGTTTTTTTTACGCTGGCGTGCTTGGGACAACAGTGCTTTTACAAGCTTCACGGTTGTGTTCTTATCTGAGGTAATCAGCTCGGTGGGATTTAATACCATAGTGGATCGCTTAGAGAAGAGTAAAGGAGTTGTTTAGATAACCAGCAGAATACCTATTATTAATTTAGCATTCTGCTGGCTATTCTTAACAGGTGCGTCAATCAATTATTTTTCAGAATAATTGACGTGTAAGTCTTTCACGTAATTGACTTCGTTTTTGCTACCGAGTACCACAGGGACACGTTGATGAATATCAGTCGGTTCGATATCTAGGATACGATTGACAGCGTCTGTCGCACCGCCACCCGCGCGCTCAATCAATAGGCTCATTGGGTTGGCTTCATACATCAAGCGTAGTTTACCCGCTTTGTGAGCGTATTTGGTATCAAACGGATAAGTGAACAGACCACCGCGACATAAAATACGATGGACGTCACCAACCATAGCGGCTACCCAGCGTGTATTGAAATCACGTCCACGTACGCCTGTCTCGCCAGCGATTAACTCATCGATGTACTGTTGCATCGGTGCACGCCAGTAACGATAGTTTGAGCTATTGATAGCATACTCACTCGTATCGGCATCGATTTGAACATTGTCTTCTATCAGCACATAGTCAGACGTCTCTGGATCTAGGCTAAACATAACGACTTTATCAGCGATGGTTAGCGCTAGGACAGTAGAGGTACCATATAGCAGATAACCGGCTGCTAGCTGTTTGTTACCTGCCTGTAGATAGTCGCTGTTTTCACTGGTTTGACCTTGACGACCATACGGCAGAACAGAAAAAATCGTACCTACTGCCATATTGATGTCGATATTTGATGAGCCATCTAATGGGTCAAATAACACCAATAGGCTACCATCGTCATTAGCAGGAGTCGCGTCATCGAGCTCTTCTGACGCGACACCAGCACAATGTGCGTTTTTTGCCAATGCATCTAGCAGTAAGTCATTTGCTAGTACGTCTAGTTTTTTCTGATCTTCGCCTTGGACGTTTTGATTACCTGCTTCGCCCAAAATATCTGCTAAAGCCCCTTTTCTGAGCAGTTGTGAAATCGTCTTACCGACATCAGTGACAGTGGTAATCACATCGTTAAGTGCAGGGCTAGTGTCATGTTGGTTTAGATAGTCTGCTAAGGTCGTCATAAGGCTTCCTAATAAATGGTATGGAAAGTAAAAGAACGGATAGGTGTCAAAGTAAAGAAGTAGGTGGCATTTAGCACACCTGAAATAGGTAAATTCTTAAATAGCTAATAGGGCATCTTTGTCCCGACCACAAAATCGGCTACACTATATCTATTGTTATTCATTTATAGTTTTGTCAGAATTATTCTCTATGAGAATACAGCATGTCTACTCACGCTTTCTGATTGTCTGCTGAGGCTGTTTTTTGGTCGAATTTGATTACGGTAAATTGTAGCAAATAAGCGTCAAAATGTCCTTTGTATCTATGCCTATCAGTGATAAATGATCGAACAAAGATGAATAAGTGATTACTATAGACTCATATAAACCCACAATAAAGACTCGCCATTATGTCAAATTCTATCGATAGTAGCGCTACACAACCAGTCTCACCGACTGATTATGCAAAATTTGATCCCAATACGATTCATCAAAGGCTCAATACCTCATTGAGTCGTCCGCAGCTCAATACCGATGGCAGTATCAGGCATTTCTTAGGTGTTGAAGGTCTTAATAAAGCACAGCTCAAAGCTATTATCGCAAAAGCAGAGACTTTCTTTGATGAAAACGGACAGCTAATCAATCGTCCTGAGTTAGACGGCTATACGGTCATGAATTTGTTTTTTGAACCATCGACTCGTACCCGGACAACTTTCGAGGTCGCAGAAAAACGCTTGGGTGCCAATGTACTCAATATCGATATCGAACGTTCTAGTACCAAAAAAGGCGAGAGTCTGCGCGATACGCTGTGGAATCTACAGGCAATGACTGCGGATATCTTTGTAGTTCGACATTCAGCATCAGGTGCCGCGCATTTTATGGCGACAGAGGTGACGCCTGATATTGCTATTATCAATGGCGGTGATGGCTGGCATGCGCATCCTACTCAAGGAATGCTCGACATGTTGACCATTCATCGTGAAGCTCCGCGCCCATTTGAAGAGCTGTCTATTGCAATCGTTGGTGATATTAAGCACTCACGCGTGGCACGCTCTGATATCAGTGCACTGCAAACGCTAGGTGTGACCGACATCCGTGTTTGTGCGCCGCGTACTCTACTGCCTAAAGGCATTGAGCGTTTTGGCGTGCAAGTATATGAAAACATGGATGAGTGCGTCACTGATTGTGATGTGATCATGGGATTAAGAATACAAAATGAGCGTATTGGTTCGCCGCTATTGGCATCCTCAAGTGAATATTATAAGCATTATGGGATCACGCCAGAGCGCGTAGCTCTTGCCAAGCCAGATGCATTAGTGATGCATCCAGGGCCGATGAATCGCGGTGTTGAAATTGCCTCTAGTGTGGCTGATGGCGCGCAATCCGTTATCTTAAAGCAGGTAAATAACGGCATTGCCATTCGCATGGCGGTCTTGTCGCTTGCAATGGAAGGTCAACGTGCTCATCAAGCGGCTGGCAAGTAACAGCCTGCCGCGCGACTTATGCTCATTTATTTCATTTTATTGATACGGTAATAACGTTATGTCTACCATGCTTAATACTGATGCACCCATTCTTGACCACTTACCAAAAGCATTTAAAGATGCATTGCCACAAACTGCAACAGAAAAACTGTCTACACTCAATTCTGGCCGTGAGATGTGGTTATTACCACCACTAGTAGATCTATGTGCGCGCCTGCGTGAGCCAGGCCAGCAGCAACATGGTACGCTAAAATCAGAAGGCAGCGCTGCTCGTGGTAATGGATTTTTGCATGTGGTGACGCCGCCTGATACAAATCCTATTTTAGAAAATGGCTCACTCTTAAAAGGCTTACGTGAGCGCGCCTTGAGTGATGGCGGGATTTATTTGCATATTTTGGGTGCATTGACCACAGGATTAGAGGGCGAACGACCGTCTAATATTGCAGGGCTTAAAAAGGGCGGCTGTATCGCAGTATCCAATGCGCGTAGACCTTTTCGCAATGACTTAGTATTGCTACGCACACTAGAATACGCAGCAACCTTTGGTATGAAAGTATTCTTTTATCCTGATGAGCCAAGTCTGTCTGGAGATGGGGTGGCACATGAGGGCTATATTGCTTCTTATCATGGACTGCAGGGGATTCCTTGGATTGCAGAAACTGTTGCACTGTCTACGCAGCTATTGATGGTGGAAGAGACCGGAATCGCTGCTCATTTTAGCCAGTTATCCTGTAAGTCCTCTATCGAGCTCATGCGCTGGGCAAAAGATAAAGGTCTGCCTGTTACGTGTGATGTTGCGATGCATCAGCTGTATTTAACTGATGATAACCTTGAAGGCTTTAATGCTCAGGCATATGTGTTACCACCGCTACGTAGTAATACTGACCAGCAGGCAATTCGCCGTGGATTAAAAGATGGCACTATCGATGCTATTTGTAGTCATCACGAACCACTAAATAGCACCGCTAAGAAAGCACCATTTGCTGAAAGTACGCCAGGTATTTCAAACTTCGATACGTTTATGGCGTTGGCTTGTCAGCTGGTCAATGATGAGGTGTTAACACTCTCGCAACTGGTAGACAAAATCTGCCTAAATCCTGCAAAAATCGCAGGTATTAGTGAGCAGTATGAAGCTATCGGCGGTGCAGTATTGGTCGATCCTAATCTTGAGTGGCAAGTAACCGCGCAATCTATGCTATCGAGTGGTAAAAACACGCCGTTTTTCAATCAGCATTTGCAAGGACGTGTTGTGGAGACATTCTTTGGCTAATTTGCCCCAACAGGATGACCGTCTGCCGCCATCCTCGAAGGATAAAGGGGTTACCATGAATGGTCAGCAAGAAAAATCGCGCAGTACGGCGAGTGAGTCTATCAAAGCAGTGGCCATTTATGAGGTAGTAAAAGGTATTGGTGCGTTACTAGGAGCAGGGGCATTATGGTGGTGGCATACCAATCTTGAGCATTGGCTGACGACGGCAACCGTTACTTGGCAGCGCAGCTTCGGCCATATGCTTGCCCCGCAAATCGATAGTGCCGTACGTATTGCTCAGCAAGCAAGTAAAAACTGGCCGATGTTTTTATTATTGATATTCGCTTATGCCAGTTTGCGCTTCCTCGAAGCCTATGGCTTATGGCATGACAAAACATGGGCATATTGGTTTGGGGTACTAGGCTACGGGGTATTTATTCCTATAGAAATCTACTATCTGATCGTTAGCCCGTTTGACTGGTTTAAGCTTGGGATACTGGTTTCTAATCTGCTTATTATTATCGTGGTTTATCGCAATATGAAACGAAAGGGCTTGATATAACGTTTAAATTTAAGTCAAAAAATCCAGCATAAGACAAGTATCTTATGCTGGATTTTTTGTGCCTGTTATATTTTTAGCTTATACGTTTGCTACTCTTTCATCCTTACGAATGCTTTTAGCGACTTTACCGACGCTTAGACCTTGTACCAAGATGGAGAAAATCACCACCGCATAAGTGAGTGCCAATAGAATCTCGCGTTCAGCCCCGATTGGTAGCTGTAATACTAGCGCGACTGAGATACCACCGCGTAAGCCGCCCCACGTCAGAACTTTCCATGCGCCTGTAGGCAAATCAAGCTGACGATGAAAGGTCTTGGTCGTCATGCCTACCACGATAAATCGAGCAATCAGCGCAATCAAAATCGTCAAACCACTCGCAATAAATAAATTGCCTGAATAAGCAATCATCACCACTTCTAGACCGATGAGCACAAACAAAATGGCATTTAAAATCTCGTCAATCAATTCCCAAAACAAATCAATATAGTGCCGTGTCTTGTCACTCATAGCTAGCTCGCGACCACGATTACCAACCATCAGGCCCATCATGACCATGGCAAGTGGCCCTGATAAATGCCAATGACTGGCCAGCGCATAGCCACCGATGACGCCAGCTAATGTTAATAGCACCTCTTCTTGATAGCTATCAATGCTTTTGAGCAAGTAATACAAAATTGCACCAAGTACCAGTCCGAATACAACGCCGCCACCAGCTTCAACCGCCAAAGTATGTGCGACGTAGTTGGCAGTAGGGATATCACCGCTAGATAAAATCCCTAGCAGTAGGACGAAGATGACCACGCCGATGCCATCATTGAACAATGATTCGCCAGCGATGACAGTCTCGATGCTCTTTGGAGCGCCTGCTGACGACAAAATACCCATCACAGCAATAGGATCGGTAGGGGATATTAGTGCCCCAAATAACAGACACCAGAGAAACGGCAGGCCAAAACCAAACAACGGCAACATAAAGTAAATCGCGGTCGCAATGAGCATCGCCGATATGATTGTACCAAGTCCCGCAAGGATGCCGATAGGTAGCTTGTAGCGTCTTAAATCACCAATATTGACGTGTAATGCACCTGCGAATAGCAACATCGATAGCATGCCGTCTAAGAGCACTTCGGTAAAATCAAGCTGCTCCAATAAACTGACTTCGTAATCAATCAGCTGATCAAATCCTAAGAAGCCCAAAAATATCGCACCGATTGACAGTAAGATAGAGATGACCATGACACCGATAGTGGTCGGCAGACCAATAAAACGGTGATTGATATAAGTTAATGAAGCAGTAATCGATAAAAATATGGCGCTGATTTCTAGGATAGTTAGGCTGGTTGCAGATGCCATAAAAAGTAAGTCTCATATAAATATAAAAGTAACCAAAGCACAGGGCTTATAGGGACGTTATAAGTGTTGCTAGCTATAGGGATTGTGATTATAAGTAATGTGTTTATAAAGACTGATATTGCCATCTATTTAAACAGTTAATTGGTCATATCATTAACTAGACTGTGTCTGTAACGCTTGACGAATATCCGCTTCAAAATCACTCACGTAATTAAAATGCTTGTGTTGCGCATCGTTATCAAGGATAAATTGCTTGGCTTGTTCGCACATAGCGACCAAGTCATCGACCAGCTCTTGATAATTTAAATTCTCTTCACCAGCGCGCTGAATCAGATGCAATTCATGTAATAGCGTTTGCTGCTGTGCGCTGTTTACCCGTGCATAGTTCAGATTGACCATTGCCTGACAGAGTGCTTTTAAGACCATGAGGTCAGCAGCTGCATAACGACGTATCTCACCGAGTGACACATTAATAAAGTCAGAAATTTTGGGGATATGAGTGACTAGTACCAATATGGCAAGACGCTTCTGTTTGATAGTAGTTTCAGAGCTATCGTTAGTGTCTGACTGCGGTATGTGAAAATGATAAGGGCTCGGTGGCTGACGACGCATCATAATACTCAGACAGCTGGTTAGAGACTGAACGCAATTGACCGCAGTCTTTGGGTCATTGATACCAGGGGATAGAGCGCGTACAGCAATCTCCGTCATCTGACCTAGGCTATAGGCGATGTCGTTAGAGTGCGCCAATCGTTGCTCAAGTCGTAGGCAACCTGCAAGACGTTGCCAAAACAGTCCATCAGGCGCTCGCGGTATTACTGCCAGATGCGGGGTTGCTGTCCTTTGGCGGTTATTTGGATGAGATGCAGGCCGCTGATAAAAGTAGCCAATGACGTTTTTGTCAGTGACGTAATTACCGAGGTTGACATGCATTTGTACCACGCCACCATAATCTTGTGACAGCGCAACCAATGACTCAAGATAAATCTGCTGTAGATAACCTGAAGTTGGTGAATAAATCGGCATAGCAGGCCAGTTTTGGAACTGCTCAATATCATGGTGCTCAGCATCGCGTTGATGTTGAATATCACATCGATCATTATACCAATAGTAAATGTTTGCGATTGCATCGTTGCTAGCATTTTGAATGACGTGTGACGCTTGAATGGCATGTACCATATGCTGTACAAAATAAACCAAGAGCAGCGCACAGATAATCGCCATGATAATAGCAAAGGTCACTGCCAATTGCGGCACACCAAAAGCCACGTCAGACTTATGGATAGACTTTAATACCAGTAGGCTATAGCTAAATGTACCAATAAAAGCGCCAAGGACAAACTGATTTGGAGTGTCGGTTAAAAAGTTACGTAGCAGTCTTGGACCAAATTGTGAAGAGGCCATCGACAGGACAGCGATTGTAATCGAGAACGTCGTACCTGCCACGCCCAGTACCGCACCAGCGATGGCTGTCATAATCGCGCGCGCCGCCTCGTCATCACCAGTAAAAGCAAAGGAGATTTCTTTTACCGTTTCACGATCAAAATGCTGATCAATCGCGACTAGTAAAGGAGCAAGCAAAATACCGACGATGACACAAGCGGTTGGAATAAACCAATAAGAGCCAATCAGCCACTGCCACAAATTATTTAAGCGATTAGGCAAGTCGGTCAGCGTTTGTATTGACCACAACTTAGTGAACTGCTTAAGCCTGTTTTGACTTGCATTGATCGTACGTGCCCAGATGCTGTCTCCATCATTTTTATTCACTGTGATAAGCCTTGGGGTTATCTGCTTCTGTAATAATAGCGTTTTTATGCGCACGTCTGGTCATATCTGTCTCAGCATGACTCTCACTAGTCCCTAGAGGTATGATGGCCTCATTGTCGTGATCGTCATATTCAATATCACTGTCTTTGTCATAAGCCATCGGCTCTAGGTGCGGTGATGCTTCTAGATGTGGATCATTACCGTTGTAAGCACTCTCACCATGTCTATCTAGATTATCATGTCGTTGTACATTTTCAGTGGCGGCAGAGGTTTTTCTAAATAATTTATGGTCATCGCTATGCTTACTATTAGATTGTTTACGAGGTTCGCTATTGGCAAAGATAGCATTTAGCGGCAGATGCAGTTGCTGTTTGGCATACGCTTCAGTATTCTCAAAACGTTTTACCAGTAAACTTAGCCAAGGCTTTTGACCTTCCAATTTCATCTCATCCAACTCGTCCTTGATAGGAAGTGGATAGGGCAAGGTACGATAAAAGTCCCATAACGTCATCCTACTCAGGTCTCTTTTGAGCACATAGTCATCATCATCTGTCATGGTGATAAGATTGCTGTCTTGTAGGTAGTTGATATAGGTATACCATTTCGGCAGCTCTTTGCGACCTAAGACATTGCGCAGTGCTTGTTCGCTAACGGCTTCACCTTTTAAGTGGTGGGTATAGACCAAGTTCAACATATCTAGCAAGCTGAGTAACGGGTGACGAGGGTAGACTTCTTCTGTCTCAAAAATGGTCAAGGTATAGCTAATTTCAACGCCTAATAAAATCAAATTCCACGACAGATAAATCCATAGTAGAAAGATAGGCAGTGCGGCAAAAGCGCCGTAAATCGCTTCGTAGCTGGTAAAGTTAGCCATTACTGTACCAAACAGATGCTTCATTAATTCAAAGACAATGGCCACGAACACGCCAGCGATGGCTGCGTTCTTTGCTGGTACGCGCGCCTTTGGAATAAACCAGTACATACCGATAAAGCCTGCCATCGTAATACCAATCGATGCCATTTGTACCCAAAAGCTCCAGTCGATACCGTAGCCTGCAATTTGACGATTAAGAAAACTCAGACTCTGTACGGTACTGGAAGCGATAAAAGCGGTACCCAATACTAACGGTCCTAGGGTAACGATAGTCCAATAACGCAGCATGCTTTTGATGCCACCAGAGCGATCTTCTACTCGCCAGATTTGGTTAAACGCGCGCTCAATGGTGGTCAAGGTCATGATAGTCGTAAAGAATAAAATCATGGCACCGATAATGGTTAGGTTAGATGACTTTTCAGCAAAGCTATTAATGTACTCACTAACTTGCATGCTCGATTGCGGTAACAGATTGCTATAGATGACATCATAAATCTGCGCTCTAACCGATGCGAGAGCTGGTACGGATGATAAAATCATCAGTAATACCGTTAATACAGGCACAATCGACAGCATAGTGGTGTATGTCAGTGAAGCCGCCTTTTGCTGGCAATTATCTTCAAAAAAATGCCGAGTCAAAAACCGTAAGAACTGAAACCAACGCTGTTGTAAAAACGGGAGTTTTTGAGATAATTTTTCCATGTCGACCATTAAACAAAAGTAAGAGTGACAATAGTGTAACAAAGATGAACGGTTATCATCTGCGGTTTAATTGTGTCAAAATGCACTGCGTGGCACATCAGATACAATATAAGTCAGGTTATCAATCATGGTTATTTGCATGACAGTGAATGACTCGGGCATAATGTGCACATATTCTACAATGCCAGTTAGTCGTATATTTCGCCGCATTTTTGGTGGCTAGTATGGTTAACGATTTTATAAGGAAGCTTTGCTAATGAGTCAGACCGACCCTTATGTTTTGGTGCTTTATTATTCTAATTACGGTACGACTAAGACATTAGCATATGCTATCGCTCAAGGTATTGAAGATGCTGGCATGACTGCGCGTATCCGTACGGTACCGACAGTGGCACCTGAAACCACGTCAAGCAAACCTGCGATACCTGATGAGGGTGACTTGTACTGTACGATGGATGATCTGAAAGACTGTAGCGGTCTAGCGCTTGGTAGCCCAACGCACTTTGGTAATATGGCCGCACCCATGAAGTATTTTTGGGATAATACCGTGACTTTATGGCTAGCAGGGAACCTACAAAACAAGCCTGCATCGGTGTTTACGGCGACAGGCTCTATGCATGGTGGCCAAGAAACGACATTGTTGACGATGATGTTGCCGTTGATGCATCACGGCATGGTTATCGTAGGTGTGCCCTATGCAGAGCCAGCATTGAACCGTACTCATCGCGGCGGCACGCCTTATGGTGCCAGCCATGTCAGCGGTGCATCGCATGATCAGCCAATATCTGCTGACGAACGAGATTTAGGTATTGCGCAGGGTCGCCGTTTAGCGATTACTGCGGCTGCATTAGCACAGGCTAATTGGAGCCGATAAGTAACTTTTATAAACCTGCTATCTAGAGTCGTCTAAGTTTCAAAATCTACGATTCAATGCTTATGACCACTCGGTTATAAGCAAGCACTAACTATTCATATTCAGCAGTATATTATTCATTTAGGAAATCAAAATATCTAATGGCCACAACCCGCTCTAATACAAAGCCTCTTAAAACGGTTAAGCCTATCGCACCTATTGCACAGCGCTTAAAGGTTACGTGGTTAATTTGGCTCGTTTATAGACTGCTCGGATTGCCTATCTTTATTAGTATCTTTAATCCTAGTAGCCCTGATATCGTTGGCGGTATTGCTTGGCAGGCATTATGGCTAGTGCCTGCATTGATTCTGACACCATGGATATTGCGCGGTCGTTCACCTTATGCATTGTTAATAAGCAGTATGTTCACTCTGGTATATTTGGGCGCGAGTGGCGTGGTGTTATTTACTCGCATATATGGCAGTAGCTGGGCAGAAATCGCCGTATACTTAGCGGATTTCTTACTACTACTTGCTATCAATGTTTGGCTATTTATTTTGCTTAAACGTTTGCCTTCGATGAACAACGTTGTGAAGAAACCTCGTCAATAATTGAAGTTATCTGAGCCTAATAAATTATATCCATTAATCTAAAACCATAAAAAAGCGGCACTCCATCTGGGGCGCCGCTTTTTTGTTTATAACTTTAAAGATAAGTAGATTAGTTAATCTTAGTTAATTCTAAATCCATTTTCTTACCATCGTTAACTTGGCTAACTTTAACTGGCATATAGTCCAAGCTTGGGGCTAACCAAAAACTGGTAGAACGGCTATCGTCATCGTGGACGCGGTCAACACGTACCGTATCAAAGGTACCCGCTGGTACGGTAATCTTAGTACTGCCTGATTTTTTAAATGGCGTCTTCTCGATTTTGTCTTTTTTCGCCATGTAGTAGTTACCAGAGAACTTACCGTTTAATAAATCCTGACGAATCTGTACCTCAAGGCTCAAGTCATCAAAGGCTTGTTGCGACATGTTCATAGTCGTCGACTTGCCTTTATAGTTACTGGTGACTTTTTTGCTGCTTGGGTTAAAGTCTAGTTTATGCGTGCGACCCATGCCAAGTAGTTTGTACGTAGTACTTGCCTGCGTCGGATTGACATTGTTGCCATTAATCGTAAAAGTGCTGTTTTGCGAGGCGCTAGCCACACCAGCGACGCGAGCCTTAACGTTATATTTCCACGTATTACCAGATTTGCTTAACGTACGAGTTGCTGTGCCTTTGTACTTGTCCTCAACGGTAAAACTATAATCGGCAGTCGATGGTTGAACAGTTTTTGCGCTAGCTAGGGTAGGTGCGGTCATACTCAAAGCTCCAACGGTAGAGATACTGATGCCTGTTACTAAGGCAGATAAAAATTTAGATGGACTGCGTTTTGCGTTATTAGCATTATCAACATTGTCGCTTGATGACTTCTTGTGCATTGATGAAAAAC
The DNA here is from genome assembly GCF_038155145.1 of Psychrobacter proteolyticus. Lineage (GTDB taxonomy): Bacteria > Pseudomonadota > Gammaproteobacteria > Pseudomonadales > Moraxellaceae > Psychrobacter > Psychrobacter proteolyticus_B. Next base: position 21,684 of record NZ_JBAKAY010000009.1, on the reverse strand, counting down.
TCATAGATACCCCTTCATTAAGTTATTGCCGATATAGCAATTTTTTCGTTCGTTCTTATTATGTTTACCAGACCTATAATGGTCATACGCTGTTACATTTTCAAGCGTGGTGTCATACCGCTTCGTGTAGAGCTTGTAGCAAATGTTTCTATAGTTAATTTGGCATTGGTCAAAATATAAATTCAGCTCGTTAATCTCTTCAAATATCCCTACTTTTTGTTCTTCATTTGATTAGCATATCGACTCTATTAAACGTAAGGCATCGATATGAGATGTTGATTGATCAATTTTTGCAAAATAATCTTGTAAATTTTTGGGCTTTACACTTGAACCGAACTCACCTTGCCCCCACTTTTTGTTACAAGCTCAAGGCTTATCTATAAAGCGTTGTTTTTGGCAGTGTTCCCTATAGATACTGGTATTGAGACCATTAATTCAAATAAACCCTTAATTTTATTAACCAACTTTTGGAGTCATATCGATGAACATTCGTCCTTTACATGACCGTATTGTCGTCCGCCGCATAGAAGAAGAAACAAAGACAGCTGGTGGTATCTTGCTTCCTGGTTCAGCACAAGAGAAACCTTCACAAGGTGAAGTGCTTGCAATTGGTAATGGTCAAGTTCGTGACAACGGTGAAACTCGTGCGTTAGATGTAAAAGCTGGCGACAAAGTTTTGTTCGGTCAATATGCTGGTCAAACCGTAAAGGTTGACGGTGAAGAACTATTGATTATGAAAGAGTCTGATGTATTGGGTGTGCTAGAAGGCTAGTCCTTTTGAGTATTATTTTATACTCAGCACATTTTGATAGCAGTTTCTAATAATCGCTTTTGATAAGCAACTATCAAATCAATCAATTGTATTCTCATACTTATAATAGTGGAGTAATTTAACATGGCAAAAGACGTAAAATTCGGCATTGATGCCCGTAAACAAATGATGGACGGCGTAAACGTTCTAGCAAATGCAGTACGTGTAACATTAGGCCCTAAAGGTCGTAACGTTGTTATCGACAAATCATTTGGCGCACCTACCATCACTAAAGATGGTGTTTCAGTTGCCAAAGAAATCGAGCTAGAAAACAAATTTGAAAACATGGGTGCACAGCTGGTACGTGAAGTGGCTAGTCGCACTAATGATGTCGCTGGTGATGGTACAACCACTGCAACTGTATTGGCTCAGTCAATCCTACAAGAAGGCATGAAGTCAGTTGCTGCTGGTATGAACCCAATGGATCTTAAGCGCGGTATCGACAAGGCGGTACGTGAAGCGGTTAAAGAAATCCATAAACTATCAACGCCAGCTGACGATCACAAAGCAATCGCTCAAGTTGGTTCTATTTCTGCAAACTCAGACACCAAAATCGGTGAGCTGATCTCGCAAGCGATGGAAAAAGTAGGCAAGCAAGGCGTTATCACTGTCGAAGAAGGTTCAAGCTTCGAAGATACCCTAGAAGTTGTAGAAGGTATGCAGTTTGACCGTGGTTATATCAGCCCATATTTTGCTAACAAGCAAGACAGCCTAACTGCTGAATTTGAAAACCCATATATCTTGCTAGTTGACAAAAAAATCAGCAACATCCGCGAGATCGTGCCATTACTTGAGCAAGTAATGCAACAGAGCAAGCCGTTGCTAATCATCGCTGAAGATGTAGAAAACGAAGCACTAGCGACACTAGTTGTAAACAACATGCGTGGCGGCTTAAAAACTTGTGCTGTTAAAGCACCAGGTTTCGGCGATCGTCGTAAAGCAATGTTAGAAGACATCGCAACGCTAACTGGCGGTACTGTAATCTCTGAAGAGATTGGCCTAAGCTTAGAGACTGCTACCCTAGAGCAACTTGGTACTGCTAAGAAAGTGACTGTCGGTAAAGAAAACACCGTTATCGTTGATGGTGCTGGCAACAAAGCTGACATCGAAAACCGTGTTGAGTCTATCAACCGTCAAATCGAAGAGTCTACTTCTGACTATGATAAAGAAAAGCTACAAGAGCGTGTTGCTAAACTGGCAGGTGGCGTAGCAGTAATCAAAGTCGGCGCAGCAACCGAAACAGAAATGAAAGAGAAGAAAGACCGTGTTGACGATGCGCTACATGCAACTCGTGCAGCGGTTGAAGAAGGCGTTGTACCTGGCGGCGGTGTTGCCTTAGTTCGTGCGATGAATGCATTGTCTGAACTACGCGGCGATAACGATGATCAAAACGCTGGTATGAACATCCTACGTCGCGCGATGGAAGCACCACTACGTCAAATCGTAACCAACGCTGGCGAAGAAGCTTCAGTTGTGGTTAACGAAGTGAAGAGTGGCAGTGGTAACTACGGTTACAACGCAGCAACTGGTGAATATGGCGATATGCTAGAGATGGGTATCCTTGATCCAGCTAAAGTTGCTCGTTCAGCACTAGAAAACGCTGCATCTGTTGCAGGCCTAATGCTAACGACTGAAGTTATGATCACTGATTTACCGCAAGGTGATGACGGTATGGCTGCTATGGGCGGCGGTGCTGGAATGGGCGGTATGGGTGGAATGGGCGGCATGATGTAATTTTACTTCTGCTGCAAAGCGATTTATCTTTGTCAGATACGCTCAATGTACAACAAGTACTATTTTTGCTTATCTTCCTCGGTAAATCGCTTTTCGCTAAAAATATGATTTTGTCATAAAGTATATTTGACTATTAAAAGCTCTGTTATCGAAAGATAGCAGGGCTTTTTTATGCTCGATAATAAAGTTATGTAATCATTCAAATTAACCAGCTATTTATAATTATCTTAATGCACTTAACGTAAGTGAAGGCCGTGCTCGACGTTGCTCATTAGTATAAAAGAATCTCACACAAAAATAGGTAAAGTTGTCTTATTGATTACCTTTCTCACCGATAAATGAGTGTGAATGTCTTTTACGCTAGCAAGCTTGTGTAGCTTACGGGTGAACCGCTCATAACCATCGAGATTGGGGCTCACCACTTCTAATAAATAATCATAAGAACCCGACACCACATGTCCATTGATTACCTCGTCCATATCGGACAGAGCGCGTTCGAAGGCTGCGATAGATTCTTCTTGGTGGCTGTTGAGACTGACCTCCACAAAGAAACTCATTGCAATACCCGCCTTGGCTTTATTTACGTTTGCTTGATAGTTCTCTATATAGCCTTCGTCCTCCAAACGTTTGAGGCGTCGCGCGCAAGGAGACGGTGACAGTCCTATACGCTCGGACAGTTCCGCCGTAGATAAACGCGCTTCTTTCTGGAGCACTTCCAAGATATGGCGATCGATTTTGTCCATAATTTACCTTTTGGCTTTTTAAGCCAATAATTTTTATTTAATTAGCATTATCCATCAAATATTTGCAAAATTGCAATGAATAAATAGAGATAAAAGCGCGTATTTTAATTGATAATTGGTCTTTGTATACCAGCATAAGACACGACTATGAATACGATATTCCACCCCTCATCGCGCAAAAATCCTTTGTTTGTAATGTCGCCACTAACCAAAGGCTATGTGGCAATGAGCGTTGTCTTATTGATTTGGTCAGGCTTTGCGTTGACTGTGCGAGCGGTTGGAGCATCGTCGCTAAGTATTGCGGATGTTATGCTCATTCGCTTTAGTGTGCCGCTGGTCTTGTTGACTCCTTGGGTACTCTCTAGTTGGCATGAAATCAAAAATATAAGACTGCCAGATATCATGTTCGTTTTACTTGGTGGCGTGCCTTTTCTTTTATTAGCCGCTTTTGGTGCAAGTACGGTACCAGCAGCTTACGTTGGTACTATTTTGACAGGTACGCCAGTCTTCTTTGCCGCAATATTGTCTTTTATTTTTTATCGTCAACGAATATCATTAAGAAAATTTGCCGCATTGATCCTTATTCTCTTTGGTATCGCTACTATGATTGGCGGGCGTGCACAGTCAATACCTAATAGTCTTCTGTACGGTGTGGGGTTACTGTTGATGGCAAGCCTGATTTGGGCGGGTTATACCTTGGGATTAAAAAGCACCAAGTTAAGTCCAATAGCTATCGCTATCGTGCTCTCTTATACCTCGTTTTTTCTGACATTGCTGATGGTTCTGTCTGGTATTGTGGAGACCAATATAGGTTCTGTATCTTTTGATGAAGCGCTTCCGTTTATCCTAGTACAAGGACTTGGTGTAGGGGTGGTATCAACCATTGCGTTTTCTTATGCAGTAAAACAATTGGGCTCCATTCGTACCTTATTACTTGGCTCTTTATCCCCAGGATTAACCGCTATACTAGCCACGCTGATACTTAATGAGTCTCTATCAGTTATCATGATATGCGGCATCGTACTCAGTACCATTGGTGTCATTTTGTCCAATCGAGCGACATAAACTAATTAAGGAAGTATCATGATGTTAGATAATATGCCTGTTATCAATGGTGATCCACTGTGGGCATTGTTAGGTAGGTTTCGCGCTGACCAACGCAAACATAAAATAGATCTATTGGTTGGTGTCTATCGAGACGAGCATGGCAATACGCCTGTGATGAAAACCGTGCAAGACGCAGAAATACATCTTGCTCACCAAGCGCATTCAAAAGCTTATGGCATGTTATCGGGCAACGCTAATTTTAACCAGCAAATGGCAAAATTTGTACTGGGTGACAGTCCAAGTCTAAAAAACCAATGCACGATTCAAACGATTGGGGCATCAGGTGCGTTACGACTCATTGCGGATTTGATCGCCACGCTCTCTCCAGATTCAACTGTTTGGATCAGTGACCCTGGCTATATCAATCATCGTCCGCTGATGGAAGGTGCTGGGTTAACGGTTGATACGTATCCATGGCAAAATAAAAATGGCCAGTTAGACATTGATGCGTGTTTTGCCGCGCTAGAAAAAGCAAAAGAAGGAGACGTGCTGTTATTACATGCGTGCTGCCATAATCCTACCGGTATAGATCCTTCTTTAGAGCAGTGGCAACTGTTCTCTGATAAATGTAAACAGAAAAATATTGTCCCATTTATTGATATGGCGTATCAAGGTTTTGGAGATGATCCTGATACAGATGCTGCAGGGCTTCGTCTAATCATTGAAGACGCTGATTTTGCATTTATCGCCGCCAGCTGTTCAAAAAACATGGGACTATACAATGAGCGTACGGGTATTGCCACGGTAATGACGACGAACCATGAACGCCATGCAGATATACAGACACTCTTAGAAACTATCACACGCGCCAATTACTCCATGCCGCCCAATCACGGTGCCGCAGTGGCTTCTTATTTGCTAGACAAACCAGACGCTTGGCTAGACGAACTGGCAAGCTACCGTAGTAGGGTAGATACTATTCGCCAAGCATTAGGCGCAGCATTAAAAGATAGGGGTGCACCTGCAGAGTTTTTGGACATCTCGCACCAAAAAGGCATGTTTTCTCTATTACCGCTAACAGAAAATCAAATGCTGATATTGCAAGATGAGTTCGCGATTTACGGCATGCCAAATGGCAGAATCAATATTGCCGGTTTGAAAATGACGGAAATCCCTCAACTGGCTGACGCTATCATGTCGATTATTTCACGTTAAAGAATAATTTTTATCGCTCAAGGTAATGGTTCTAGCCATCAATCGCAACAGCAAGAAGGACACGACTATTTATACTTTATATTGGGATAAGGGCGGCGCTAACATGGCTACCCATGCTGTCTTTGAGGAGCTAGGCGTGTCTTATGAAATGATAGAAATAGACCTGTCTAAAAACATGCAAAAATCAGCTAAATATCTAGCCATTAATCCAAATGGCAAAGTACCTACGTTAGTGCATAAAGGACAGGTTATTTATGAATCTGCGGCAATTTTAATGTATGTGTTAGATCAGCACCCAGAGTCTGGGCTAGCACCTGACACAGGATGTCCTAAGCGCGGTGTCTATTACCAGTATTTATTTTGGATGTCTTCTACACTACAAGAAGCCGCTAATCGCTGGGCACATCCCGAGCAGTACATCAGTGGCAAGCACAATTTGCAGCAAGTGAAAGATAAGGCGAATGATGTGCTAACCCACTGCTGGAATATTGTTGAAAAGGAATTAGCTGATCAGGGTCCATGGTTGTTGGGTGATAAATTAAGTGGGGCTGATTTTCATTTGTTTATGATTGCTCACTGGAGTCAGCAATATACGAGTCGAGCACAAGACTGGACACACCTAAATGCACACTATCAAGCCATGCTAAACCGTGCCTCGGTACAAGAAATGATGGCACAAGAAGGGTTGTTGTAATCTGTTTATATGTTCAACTAAAAGATATCTGATGACTGGGCTAGAAGCACTGAATGTAATGCTTCTAGTGACTTCTAGCGACTGTAGTAAATATAGTTTTTATATCAAGCTACTGGCTTGCTTCATCCCTTCTAAACGTCTATGTCTTGTCATCAGAGGCTGCTTTATAATAATATCCCGCCAAATTAAACTGCTTTAGCTGTTCAGCCTTTCACTTTATATTGACCATTTTCTCACCTTTCTTGATGAATCGCGTTTCGCTAAAAGTATGATTTTTTCATAAAGTCTATTTGGCTATTAGAAGTGCTGTTATCGAAAGATAGCAGGGCTTTTTTGTGTCTAATTTATGGTGAGTTTCTTTTAACATATACTACTATATATGTTATTATTTGAATATATAATGGGATGACAATTCAATTAAAAGGAGTTTGGACACGTGTTGCGGGTCAGAATGCGCAAAATATCGTGTGCCATTAAATGTGATCACAATGAAGAAGATTAGGCTTGGAATCCTTGTAGAAGATAAGACCTTGGCGTGGTACAACTTTGAACCACTTAAGTCATTGGTGGATGAAGGAGTTGTCGAGGTTTGTATCGCTATTCAACGAAATATAAAACAGAAACGCAGTGTACTAAAGTCTATCCCCCTAATTAATCAAAAAATATTCTCTTCTCTTTCTAGAACTAAGAGTAATGCTAAGCATTATTCTATTCACGACTTATCAAAAAATGGCTCAATGCCTACTATCATGTCTATACCGAAGCAGGGTGAGTACACTGAAGAAATTGAAGATTCAGTGATTGAGAAAATCGAAGCTGCGGATTTAGATTACCTGCTTAATATTGGTTTCAGAGCGCTGACAGGAAAAATTTTAAGTATTACAAAAAACGGTGTGCTTTTTTTTCATTATGGCAATAATGCGATACAACATGATAAGCCTACGTTATATTGGCAGTTTGCTGAACAATGGGAAAGTAGTGTCGTTACTTTGCAATTATTAAATGAACATCTTAATGTAGATAAAGTAGTAGGGGAAGGTTATGGCACGCTATTTTACTGGGATTATAACTTAACTAAGCGTAAGTCAAATGGGATAGCAGCATCGATATTATATTGGTACTTCCACAGGAATAGAGTTGGAGTTAATACCGGAAAGTCTATTAAGACAACTGACGAACACACGGTTCATCACAAACCTGACTTATCAATGACCATCAAACACTTACCTAGATTCTTAAAATATTATACTGTCAAAACTTTTTATAAGAGTTTTTATCTCAATCAGTGGAGCCTCTTTATTGGATCTGTTGATCAACCAATACATACATATACAGAAATACCGCCTGCGAAAGGCTGCTTTTGGGCTGATCCTTTTTATATTGAACACGACTCAAGACGTTACATATTTTTTGAGAGTCTGAACTATAAAGAGAATATTGGTCGAATAGAGTGGATAGAACTAAATAAAAACCGTCAAATTATTGACACTGGCCCCGCAGATTTAGGTATTAGCACGCATTTAAGCTTTCCCAATGTGTTTGAGCATAAGGGTGCGGTATATATGATTCCAGAAGCTGCAGATACTCATTGTATCAACTTATTGAAGGCAGTAGATTTTCCCCGAAAGTGGAAAAAAGTTAATGAGTTAGTTTCGGGCATTCAGGCAGCAGATAGTGCAGTCATAGAGCACAATGGATTGTGGTATCTTTTTACAACGCATGGTTCAGTGTCAAATATGACAATAGATTTAGAGCTGCATATCTATACTTCTGACAGCTTAGAATCAGATAACTGGCTCATTCATCCTTGTGCACCATTCAAGATTGATGTGCGTGGCTCACGACTAGCGGGCGCACTATTTCGAAAAAATGGTCAGCTATTTCGTACTGCTCAGGATGGAACCATTAGATACGGGCGTAGGATCGCTTTATACCTAGTAGAAGAGCTAACACCGACGTCTTATAAAGAAACCTTTGTACGTTATATTGAACCTGATTGGGAGACTGATATTGATCGTCTCCATACCTATAATGTTTATAATGAAACAGTGGTACTTGATGTATCAAGGAATAAGTTGCGCTTTAGAGTATAGGACCTAAAATGTTTAGTAGTTGGAGAATGAAAAACCCATCATAAGTTTCGGTTTATGACGGGTTTTTTATAATTTTGACTCAAATTATATCAAGCTACTGATGCGCCGCATCTCGTCTAAACGTCCACGTCTTATCATCAGACGCGTCTTCACAGTAATAATAGCCTGCCAAATCAAACTGCTTTAGCTGTTCAGCATTGGTCAGCTTATTATCTGCTGCATATTTCACCATTAAACCACGGGCTTTTTTGGCATAAAAGCTAATCACTTTGTATTGACCATTTTTCTCGTCTTCAAATCGTGGCGTAATAATATTTGCCTTCAGTGCTTTTTTCTTTACCGCCTTAAAGTATTCATTAGAAGCCAAATTAACCAATACCTTGTCATCGCTGTCAACCATACGCGCATTGATAACGTTAGTAACTTCCTCGCCCCAAAATTCATAAAGATTGTCACCGCGCTCGTTTTTTAGCTTGGTACCCATCTCTAAGCGATATGGCTGGATAAGATCGAGCGGCTTTAGTACTCCATACAGCCCAGACAAAATGCCTAAGTGCTCATTGACATAAGTAGCAGTATCTTTGTCCATATGATACATATCAAGTCCAGTATAGACATCACCATCGAACAAATAGCCTGCAGGCTTGGCGGCATTATCAGAGGCATCGTTAGTAAATGGCTGCGCTTCGCTCCAATGCCATTGTTGATTGCGCGTGGCATTAAGCTGAGCCAAATCGTCAGATATACTCATCAATTCTTGTAGGTCAACAGGCTCTTTTGACTTCAGTACTTTCATCAGTTCTTGTGAGCGTTCGATTAGCTCGGGCTGACTATAATAATTGCCTAAATTTAGTGGTATAGCGTCTGTTTCGTTCAGGGATTTGGCAGGGGAGAGCAAAAAATACATGGTTATTCCTTATTATAATGAATCGATGACGGGTTTTTTTAAGTGTCAAGTATTCTTATTATACGGTATGCATGGATGGAACTTGACTCAACCTTGCTTATTTTATGTTCATTGACGTTATTTGTTTAATAAAATAACGGATTTAACATTAGGAGATAAATAGAGGTAGCCCTGTATCTATAAGGCTTAAGCGGTTTTTAGAAAAATAAAAGGCTTTAATATACCAACAAAAAGTATGCCAATGGTGTAAATACCTAAATTTTTATTTTACTTGTGGGTCATCATTAGACAATGAAACTTGACGAACGATATCTCTATAATAAAAAGGCATGATGGTAAAGTAGCTATCATTTATTAAATTGATAACCTTTGGTCGCTGTAATGGATTAATCATGATCAATGGGTTTTGTCCCCTGTGCTTTTTAGATGTGCGTTGAGGGTATTAAAGGTAGTCGTGAGACGTAAATATAGTCATTGGACGTAAGTAAGGAGACGGTATGAAAATCGGTGTAATCAGTGCAGATATCACGAGCGAGAGCCGTGTAGCCATAACCCCAGACGCAGTCAAAAAATTGCGTAAACTTGGGTTTGAAGTCGTCATTCAGTCAGGTGCAGGCCAAGCAGCATACTATGCTGATGAGTTGTATCAGGCTGCGGGCGCCGACATTGCCAGTAGTCGCACCGAGGTGATTACCCAGTCTAAGATTATTACCACCGTCAATGACCTACCAGCGGAAGCCACTGAAAGCTTATCGTCTGGTCAGATCGTCATTGGCATGCTCGACCCGTATCGCAACACTCAGCTTGATACTTATGCGGCCAAAGGCGCGACAGTCTTTGCGATGGAGTTATTGCCTCGCACCCTGTCACGCGCACAAAATATGGATGTATTGTCATCACAAGCCAACCTTGCTGGTTATAAAGCCGTATTGCTCGCGGCCAATGAATATTCACGTCCTTTCCCGATGTTTATGACCTCAGCCGGTACTGTTAAGCCAGCCAAAGTCGTTATCCTAGGTGTTGGTGTTGCAGGTCTACAAGCGATTGCGACAGCAAAGCGTTTGGGTGCAGTGGTAGAAGCCAGTGACCTACGTCCGACGGCTCGTGAGCAAGTGGAATCACTCGGTGGTAAATGGCTTGATGTGCCGATGAGTGCGGAAGAGGCTGAAACAGCTAAGTCTACCGGTGGTTATGCATGGACGCCATCAGAGCAATATGTCAAAGATCAAGCGGCTGTCGTAGATAAAGCGCTCAGCAACGCTGACATCGTTATTACTACGGCGCAGATTCCTGGTCGCAACGCACCGCGTCTGGTACATGGCGCAACGCTTGCCAAAATGAAGGCAGGTTCTGTACTGATCGATATGGCTGCTGGTACCGGTGGTAACGTCGAAGGCAGCGTGTCTAACGAAACCATCACCACAGACAACGGCGTACGTATCGTTGGTGCCGCCAATATCCCTTCACAGCTAGCCGCACAGTCTTCAGATTTGTATGCCAATAACCTTGTTAACTTTATTACGACATTGATTGCACCTGCTGGCGATGACGCATCGGCTAGCTTGGCACTTAACTTAGACATGGAAGACGAGATTCAGGGCGCACTGGCAGTGACACATGACAGTCAGGTACGACTGGCCAAACGCTAGTTTGAATAGTCTATTACCACATATTTTGTCACTACACATTTGCCAGTAATGAATAAATTTTTAGGAGGATTAGATGATTGCCACTATTTTAGCTGCAGCGCCAGCCGGTGCGGCCATGAGTAGCACACCATTTGTAGCGATTTTCACTGTATTTGTGCTCGCTATCTTTGTCGGATACTACGTGGTTTGGGGCGTTACCCCTGCATTACATACGCCATTGATGGCAGTAACCAACGCTTTATCAAGTATCGTCATCGTGGGTGCGATGCTACAAACCGTCACGATTGATGGTTCAATGTTTACACCGACCAGTTTGCTTGGTGCCTTTGCGGTATTTTTAGCCAGCATCAATATCTTTGGTGGCTTTGCCGTGACCGAGCGTATGCTTGCGATGTTCAAACCGAAAGTGAAAAAAGCACCAGTCGCAACCACTGATGTTGGAGGTGACGCATGAACGACTTTTCAGCAATGATTGCAGCAAATGCAGATTGGTTCTATCTAGTCGGCGCTATCCTCTTTGTTTTAACGTTACGTGGCTTGTCTAGCCCAAAGACCGCGATTCGTGGTAACCGTTTTGGTATGGCAGCGATGGCGATTGCCGTCGTAACAACCTTCTTTTTAGCAGAAGGCCCTGTGCTTTGGTTGATTATCGGTGCGATGGTGTTGGGTGCCCTCGTTGGTATGTGGAAAGCGAAAACAGTCGCGATGACGCAAATGCCAGAAACGGTTGCTTTGATGCATTCATTCGTCGGTTTAGCAGCGGTTGCGATTGCACTTGCGACGGTATTACACACTGAACAGCAGCATGGTGCCGTTGCTCGCATCGAGCTATTTATCGGTTGCTTCATTGGTGCAATTACGTTCTCAGCTTCAGTCTTTGCCTTTGGTAAATTGGCCGCGAAAAGCTGGGCGAAAACATTGGTTGGCGGCTGGGTAAAACCGGTCCAAGCGCTACTGTTCATTGCGATGATTGGGTTCGGTGGCGTCTATTTCGTCACTGATTCATTACCCGCATTTTATGCGATGGCAGTGATTGCCGTTATCTTTGGTTGGATGTGGATTGCCCCAATTGGCGGCGGTGATATGCCAGTGGTTGTATCACTACTGAACTCATTCTCAGGTTGGGCAGCAGCAGGTATTGGTTTCACCCTTGGCAACTCGATGCTGATTATCGCAGGTTCTCTGGTCGGTTCATCAGGTGCGATTTTGTCTTACATCATGTGTAAAGCTATGAACCGCTCACTACTTAATGTCTTGTTTGGTGGGATGGGTACATCAGCTGTGGCAGCAGGCGGCGATGATGGTGCACCGAAGAACTATAAAGCAGGCTCAGCAGAAGACGCAGGATTTCTCATGTCTAATGCTAGTAGCGTGGTCATTGTACCAGGTTATGGTATGGCACAGGGCCGCGCACAGAATGCAGTAAAAGAGCTATATGAGTTGTTAAAAGAAGAAGGTGTTAACGTTCGCTTTGCTATCCACCCAGTTGCGGGTCGTATGCCAGGTCATATGAACGTACTATTGGCTGAAGCTGATGTCCCTTATGATGATATTTTAGAAATGGACGAGATTAACTCAGACTTTGCGAGTACAGATGTGGTCTTGGTTATCGGTGCAAACGACGTTGTGAACCCATCTGCGAAAGATGATCCTACTTCGCCAATCTTCGGTATGCCGATTCTAGAAGTTAGCAAAGCCCAGACGGTTATGGTTATCAAGCGTTCAATGAGTACCGGTTATGCAGGTCTGGATAACAGCTTGTTCTACATGGACAAAACGATGATGATCTTTGGTGATGCCAAGAAAATGGTAGAAGAGATGGTACGTACTATCAATGGCGGCGGTCATTAATCTCTAAGCTATGTTTTTAACCATGATTATTTACAGATAAGTTTTTAGATAAAGAAAGTCACTGAGGTGGCTTTTTTTGCGTTAAAGTGGGCGGCATTTATGAGCCGACTATAGACTGAGATGATTTCCAGTTACGGTCAGTTTTTAATGATCACAATATTAACTGTGCTTTATGTACTCACTATACGGTATGCGCCTGATTAACCTTTTAGCCAATTTGAACAGCTTCAACGATAGACAATCACCAACTATAAATACGATGAAATAAGAGAAAGATTTATGAACATGTTACTGCGTTTTTTTATTATGGTTAGCTTACTTAAACAACAGCTCAAGCATCAATCGACGAGTGAGACTATCAGTCTAGAAACATTGACTGCACCGACCGTCCGCCATTATCGAATTTTGCCACATGATATGGGGTTTCGCGATCATTTACCCAATTATCGTTATTTATCATTTATTGAGCTCAACGTAACGCGCTGGGTAAAGGCGTGCTGTCACGAAAAAGGTATTAAGTCACTGAATTGGGTGATTGCCATGCAAGAGATGATTTACCTTAAGCAAATTAAATTTTTGGATAAAATGACGCTTAGCAGTGCAGTCGCAGGATGGGATCATAAATACGTATATTTTGAGCATCGGTTCTTTGTTAAAAATCAGCTGATGGGTGTTGGTATGACCAAGTTTGTTTTTACAGATAGTAAAGGTATGCGCACACCAGAAGTATTAGATATGATGGGCGAGCATTTGACGGATACTATTAACACATGGAATGAGCATCAAGTCGCGGTAAAATCGACTAAGTCAGCCTAAGCCACATCGCAAAACAGTATTGAAACCCAGTATTGAAAAACAACATCGTAAAATAACTTGGCTATAATCATTTGCTGAATTTTGGTAGGATAGAGCCCATCAAATCATCAGTATTAGGACGATAGCATCGTTTTTAAAATGATGTTTCTCAAAACGACTAAAAATAAGGTACCGCTATGACACCACAAAAATTAAAATGGACAGACAGCTTAGATATCGCGATTGAGCTTTATGAAAAATTCCCAGAAACAGATCCACAGTATATTCGCTTTACTGATTTGCATCGCTGGGTAACTGAGCTTGAAGGCTTTGATGATGATCCACAAAAATCAAATGAAGGCATCTTAGAAGCCATTCAAATGAACTGGATTGATGAAGCAGATTAATCGATTCGATCTGCCAGCATTGCCATAAACAGAAAACTAAATAAACAGATAACAAAGGCCGCATCATGACCTCACAAATTAAAGAGCTACCAGAAGCGATAGCTTGTCGCGGTATCAGCGTTCGTACCACTAATAACGCTGAGATAAGCCATGACACTGCCAAACTTGGTAGATTATGGCAGAAATTTTATCAAAATCACGCGGGTGAACTTCCTGAAGGTGAAGACATTTATGGTGTCTATCACAATTACGAAAGCGATGATCTGGCAGGGGCGTTTGACGTTGTGGCCAGTTGGAAAGTAGCCAGCGAGCAAGATGCACAATCAGAAAGCGACAGTGTGGCCAATGCTAGTAATGTAGTGACGGTTGATATTCCTGCAGGAAAGTACTTGGTATTTTCTGAAGAAGGTTATATGCCTAACACTGTGATGAATGCATGGGAAAGTGCTTGGGAGTATTTTAATGCGCCCGATTGCGAGCATACCCGTACTTTTAATGTAGACTTTGAGCATTATATCGGTGGCAATTTAGAGTACGGTCAAGTTGATGTCTATATTGGGATTGAGTAGAATTTTTATACCAGTGAAACATTGAAACCTTAGTAATATTAAATCTTAGCTATTAATTTGGAGTAATAATGAGTCAATTAGATCTAAACTCTAAGGATAGATTAGTTAGTGTTGCTAAAGCAGTAGCAGGTACAATTCCGTATGTAGGAACTCTAATTTCAGAAATTCTTGATAACGTCGTGCCAAACCTGAGGTTTGAACGTATAGTAGTGTTTCTTCAAGAACTTGACTCTAAAGTATCTCAAGTTGATGAAAAGCTTGAGTGTTTTAAAGTAAACTTAGCTAGTGAAGAAGGGGTAGACTTACTAGAAGAAGGCATGCTACAAGCATCTCGTTCAATAAGTCGTGAACGTAAAGAAAGACTTGCGTCTATACTTGAAAAATCTTTAAGTAGAGAAAATCTAAAGTACGAAGAATCAAGAAAAATACTTAATATTTTTAGAGAGCTAACTGATCCTGAAATAATATGGTTGATATATTACTCTCTTGAACCAAGATTGGGTAAAGGTCCACACTCTGATTGGGTTGAAAAGCATCCAGATGTTCTGAAGCCAATATCTAAAACTATTACTGGATTGAACGAAGAGTTAGAGAATGAGCAACTAGAAAAAGCTGCTTTACAAGATAGTTATAAAGAGACATTGTTACGCTTTGGACTAGTTGAAGCTAGCAAACGCACTACTCATATGACAACTCTAGGTAAAATGGTTGTAGAGTATATCAAAGGTTAGAGCTATCTTTTATTATATTTATTAATAATAAAAAAGCGCCATTCATATAGAGTGGCGCTTTTTTAATGTGTAGAGATTGAGCTTATTTCAGTAGTAAGTTTTCCAAAATGCTTTCATAAATTTGAGCAAGCTTTCCTAGATCATCGACTTCCACTTTTTCATCTACTTGATGAATCGTTGCATTACGCACACCCAGTTCGACCACTTGGGCACCTGTTGGCGCGATGAAACGTCCATCAGACGTACCACCAGAAGTTGATAATGTCGTATCAACATCGGTCACTTTTTTGATCGCGTTCTGACATGCCGAGACCAGTTTTCCTTCTGGGGTTAAAAACGGCTGACCAGATAGTTTCCAATGAATATCGTAGCTCGCTTTACTGTTGGCAAAGTGCTTATCAAAGATAGCATGCGTTTTTGCCTTTAGTTCATCTTCAGTAGTCTCAGTTGAGAAACGGAAGTTAAAGACAACGTTTAGCGTTTCAGGAATGACATTGGTTGCGCCAGTGCCACCGTTGATATTCGATATTTGCAATGACGTGGCTGGGAAGTAGTCATTGCCGTTGTCCCATGCGGTAGACGTCAGTTCAGCAAGGGCAGACATCGCCGCATGAATTGGATTAGATGCTAGATGTGGATAGGCGACATGGCCTTGTTTACCTGTAACGGTAAGCTCTGCACCTAGTGAGCCACGACGGCCATTTTTGATGATATCGCCTAATGTATCAGTACTTGATGGCTCACCAACGAGACAGTAAGTGATCTTTTCTTGACGTGCTTCTAGAGTCTCGATCACTTTGACCGTACCATTAATTGACGGCCCTTCTTCGTCCGAGGTGATTAAAAAAGCAATCGAGCCATTGTGCTCAGGATGATTGGCGACGAAACGTTCGGCTGCAACAGTAAAAGCTGCAATACCTGTTTTCATATCGGCGGCACCGCGTGCCCATAGATAACCATCAGCGATAGTTGGGGTAAACGGAAGGTAGGTCCAGTTTTTTTCGTCACCTGTTGGCACGACGTCAGTATGACCAGCAAAGCAAATCACTGGATCGGTAGTACCGCGACGTGCCCATAAGTTTTTGACTTCGGCATGTTCACCGCTTTGTTTTCTATCACCAAAATACATAAACTCGCAATCAAAACCTGCTTGTTCTAACCGTGCTGACAACATATCTTGGCAACCATCGTCATCGGGCGTCACTGAAGGGCGCTCTAACAATGCAATACTTAAATCTAAGGTTTCTTGCTGATGAGTCGTGTGTTGAGATGCGCTTGATTGGTTATGAGAGTCAGACATGGATAAGCCTTTTGTATAATAAATTGAAATGGTAAATATAAATAAAGAGTAGAGGATAAATGCTAAACGGCTACTTCGACAAAGGGTACAAGACCATCACGGCGCATCCAAGTAGCGATAGAGTAGCGTTGGCGATGCGCAGTTTGTACTTGATGACGTAAATCGCTATCAAAAATGATTAGTCTATTGGCAACTGGCATCACTTCATGATTGACACCATGCTTATCAACGATTTCTAGCGCACCGCCATCAGTTGTTCCCCAATCATCATTGAGATAAAACACTGCCGAGATAACACGTTCATCACGTCCAGCAGGGTTGTCACTATGCCATTGATAGCCAAAGCCAGTCGGATAGCACGCATAATGTGCTTCACTATGGCGAATACCAGCAAATAAGCTACGATTGAGTAGCGAGGCCAAAGCATTGATGCGTTGTAGATAGTAATAGCCTGCAAAAAAGTCTTCAGTGATCCAGCGTATTCTATCACCGCGAATATCACTGATGCGAACACCAGCGGTCAGCTCTGCATCACGATAGTCAATAAAACCGCTTTCTGCTTGTAGTGCTAATAAGGCAGTACTATTGAATACATCATCAATGATGAGCCAGCCATCAGTGACAAAGATATCGAGCTGTTTATCCGTCAGCTTATCTTCCCAGTTAACCGCAAAGTCAGACATTTGCAATACGTGCTGAGTAGGAATTTCTTGGCTTTCATTATGAGTATCTGGCAGCAGTAATGGTGGATTATCCTGACCTATCGGATGATCAACGACCAACGCTGTCTTGTTAAGGTTGCTAATAATCTGCGTCATTTCATCTCATTATTATCAATCAGCTGTCAATATACCGTCATTCAATACGTTTTTATTGAAAGCACTTACTAAAACCACATTATCTTTTACTCTGCCTATGCTACCATAGATGCAATTTTTCTTATTTAAACTTTTGAGATTATGAACTATAAACACGCCTACCACGCTGGTAACTTTGCTGATGTGGTTAAACACATTTTATTGGTACAACTGCTTAATCAACTGGGGCAGAAAAACAAACCGTTTTATGTGCTTGACGCTTATGGCGGTCGTGGACTGTATTCACTAAGCAGTGAAGAAGCGCGCAAAACAGGTGAGGCCAAAGGCGGTATTCAAGCTTTTCTAAAAGCAGATACCGAAAAGGCACCAGCTGCTGTCAAAGATTATATGGAAGGCATTAAGCAAGCCAAATTCACTTACGACAATAAAGTCTATCCTGGTTCGCCATGGTGGGTGGCCCATCACGTCGAAAAAACCGCCGCTAAAAAGCCTGATGCTGGCGTGCGTGCTGAGGCTTTTGAAGCCAAAGCGACTGAATACGATGCGTTGAACTATCAGCTACATAAGTTGCCAATTGGTATCCAGCATCGTGATGCTTTTGAAGGTATTACCGCTGTTATTCCACCAAAAGAAAAGCGCGGTTTGATTTTCCTTGATCCTCCTTATGAGCAAGAACACAAAGATTTTACGCGCCTGATCGACTTATTAGTCGCGGCTTATAACAAGTGGCCACAAGGAACTTACGCGCTTTGGTTCCCAATCAAAAACATCGAAGCTGTAGAGCTCTTCTATAAAAAGCTCAAACGTACTGAAATGAGACGTCAGCTGGTTTGTGAGCTAAACATTTATCCTAATGATGTGGCAGTTGGTCTGAACGGTACAGGTCTACTGGTTATCAATCCGCCATGGCAGTTTGATAACCATGCACGTGAGATATTACGTTTCTTACAGCCAGTACTAAAAGTAGAAGACGCGCCAAACTTGACGCCTGATAGTGCGACCAATGTGCGCTGGCTCGTCGGCGAATAGCAATAACGGCCAATAAGGATATTAAGATGACGACTCAGCCACCTATCGGCCAGCCGAATAATGCACCTTTGAATAATTCGTCCTTAAATGACGGCTCGTTGCAAGATAATGCAGCGACTCAGCCACCGTTTATTGATGAGCACGAATTTAATATCCGCTTAGCGGATAACGACAGCTATGATGGTTTGACATTTGAGGTGATTGAAGCTGAAGTAGCTGAAGGTAAGCGAGTGGTCAGTCGCGGCGTCTATTTGGCACCCAATCTGATCACTACCTTGTCGCTACTGTCAGGCTTTTACTCGATTTTGGCGAGTACCCAAGGCGAGTTCTATAAAGCGGCTTTGGCTATCTTTTTATCCGCTATTCTTGATGGCGCAGATGGACGTGTCGCACGTATGCTCAATGCGCAAAGTCCATTTGGTGAGCAATACGACTCTTTAGCAGACATGCTAGCGTTTGGTGTTGCCCCTGCTATTTTGATTTATAGCTTTGCTTTAGAGCCATTGGGTCGTATCGGCATTGGCTGTGCGTTTGTTTTTACTGCTTGTGCTGCTTTTCGCCTTGCACGCTTTAATGTTCAGGTTGGCATTGTCGATAAAAAGTACTTTGTTGGCTTAGCAAGTCCACTGGCTGCTATACTGGTGACGTCCGCTGTGATGGTCGCAGTCGATCATAATGAGTGGATTGGTCAATACGATACAGCTATCATGCTACTGTTTGCAGCTTGGGTCGTGACTTGCGGTCTACTGATGGTCAGCAATGTCAAATACTATAGCTTTAAAGAGTTCGATAAAAAGAAAGTGCCTTTTGTAGTGCTTATCATTGGGGTGCTAGTCATGAGCATCGTGCTCTATGATATTCCTGTTGGTATCTTAGCGATCGGTATTATTTATGCGTTATCAGGTATCGTGACTACGATTAAAGCAAATTTTAAACACTAAATTTAATGTCTTCCATATGCTATTTTAGATTGCTATGAGTTATTTTCAAATTTTAACCATTTAAGTTAGTTAATACTAAAACAACCCTAAATATATCTTACAAGAGTCGCTTATCTATTGATAAGCGGCTTTTTTGTGTCTTATGAAAAATTATTATTCTCTTGATGACTTGCATACTGTCATACGTAGGTTAATGAGTAATCTCATTTACATGTAATAGATAACTCCATCAAACCAATACTCGTCAAACATATATATTAGCCAGTATTTTCTGTTCCAACCTCATAATATATTCTTTAAAGAATATATTTA
Organism: Psychrobacter proteolyticus; assembly: GCF_038155145.1. Lineage (GTDB taxonomy): Bacteria > Pseudomonadota > Gammaproteobacteria > Pseudomonadales > Moraxellaceae > Psychrobacter > Psychrobacter proteolyticus_B. The sequence goes on along the minus strand of NZ_JBAKAY010000009.1, from coordinate 2,038 downwards.
TAAGTTACAAATTCAAAACAAGAACTTTACAATTAACATATAATATTTCATTATGTATTTGTAATGTTTCCTTTTATATCAAAAATTACACAGAAATATTTCTAGAGATGAGAGTTTTAGCTCTCAAAACTTTAAGAATAATATTTCAATTTTCTAGTGGATAGGCCGTTCATAGAAACACTTAACTAATAGCTTCCTTGTTTAACTATTTATCAACACTAACGTCTATGTCTAATAGCGATAGCTTAACTATCAGTCTATTTATATAGCCATCATATAGTTGCCCTAATAGCGACTTTATATATACAGGATACTCTCATGTTAAACCATGTTTACCGCGTTGTTTTTAATCGTTCTACGGGTTGCTATACCGCCGTTAGTGAAATCAGCAAGTCGGGTGGAAAGTCTAATAATAGATCAGGTCAAGTGGGCACAGTGCCAGCTGCGAAACTAGGCAACTCACTACGCCGGAGTGCTATAGGGGTTGCTATTGCTGGCGTGCTAGGATTGACGGCGATGAGTAGTCAGGCAGAAGTGTGTTTGACAGAAAATTTCATGCCAAGTAACAGTGTTGCATCATCTGAATCTATAGCCTGTGGGTTTTTAAACGAGGCATTAGGCACTCGTAGCACTGCAATAGGCTATGACAACACAGCTTCAAATATTTATAGCTCAGCTGTCGGTACTATAAATATCTCTTCTGGTGAAGGTAGTTCAGCGATAGGTTCTTATAACATCGCTAAAGGTAATGTCACCTCAGCCATAGGTTCGCAAAACAATGTTGATGGCCTAGGAAGTTCAGCATTAGGCATACTAAACCATGTGAACAATACTTATAGTACGGCAGTAGGTTCTAGTAATACAGTAAACGGGCAAATGGCTTTAGGGGCAGGGCATAAGAACGTAGCTTCTGGCCGATTCAGTTCGGCAGTAGGTTTCGTCAATACCTCTGCAGGGGATTATAGCTTAGCAATAGGTAGCGACAACTCAACCGCTGAGGAGCGTAGTACTGCAGTTGGTAGTCTAAACGTAGCTTCTAAGTTGCGTAGTTCAGCGCTAGGTTCTAATAATACTGCTTCGGGAGAACGTAGCTCAGCAGTGGGGTATGGTAATACTGCATCAAGTAATGATAGTTCAGCAGTAGGCTCTAGTAATAATGCCTCTGGGGAGGGTAGCTCAGCGTTAGGTCGCAATAATCAGGCTTTGAGCAACAACAGTTCAGCAATAGGCTTCAATAATGCTGCATCAGGTAACAATAGTTCAGCAGTAGGCTACAACAATATAGCATCTGGTTTAGGTGGTTCAGCAGTAGGCTACAATAATACAGCCTCAGCTAACGATAGCTCTTCATTGGGTTTTAGTAATCAAGCGTTAGCAGAGAGAAGTTCAGCATTGGGGAACTACAATATTGCATCAGGTGTTTCTAGTTCAGCGATAGGTAGTTTTAGTAGGGCATCAGGCGCCAATAGCTTGTCCGTAGGGTCAAACGCGACCGCTAATATTGATAACAGCATTGCTCTAGGAGAGCGAAGCGTCACTACTGTAGATGCAAGTGTAGCAGGTTATTCAGCTGACGGTAATACTAGTTCAACGTGGCAATCTACTTTGGCAGCACTTAGTGTTGGCGATACGTCTAGTGTTGACTCAAATAATTGGAAAACCCGCCAAATTACGGGTGTAGCAGCAGGCACATCTGATACTGATGCAGTGAATATTGCTCAGTTAAAAAAGTTAGAAACAACAGGTATTTCTTATTTCAGTAATGTAGCAACCGCTTTAGGTGGGGGTGCACAGTTCAGTAATACAAGTGTGTTCCAAGCACCTACATATAAAATAAGCAATGCGAACTACAATAACGTGGGTGCTGCATTTGCTGCAGTTGATGGCAAGTTGACAGATTTGCAAACACAGATAAATACGATCGAGCTAACACCTGGACCTAAAGGCGATACAGGATCTGACGGCATCAATGGTCAAGATGGTGCGCAAGGTCCTCAGGGTGAACAAGGACCAGCGGGTCAAAACGGTGTTGACGGTT
>NZ_JBAKAY010000008.1:0-158804 GCF_038155145.1 Psychrobacter proteolyticus | reverse complement strand
CAGGTCGTGGTACTGTAGTAACAGGCCGTGTTGAATCTGGTATCGTTAAAGTTGGCGACGAGATCGAAATCGTTGGTATCCGTGACACTCAAAAAACCACCTGTACTGGTGTAGAGATGTTCCGTAAACTGCTTGACGAAGGTCGTGCAGGCGAAAACTGTGGCGTACTACTACGTGGTACTAAGCGTGAAGACGTACAACGTGGCCAAGTACTAGCTAAGCCAGGTTCAATCACTCCTCACACCAAGTTTGACGCTGAAGTATATGTATTGTCAAAAGAAGAGGGTGGTCGTCATACACCATTCCTAAACGGCTATCGTCCACAGTTCTACTTCCGTACTACTGACGTAACTGGCGCAATCCAATTACAAGACGGTACTGAAATGGTAATGCCTGGTGATAACGTTGAGATGGGCGTAGAGCTTATCCACCCAATCGCTATGGACAAAGGTCTTCGCTTCGCTATTCGTGAAGGCGGCCGTACTGTAGGCGCTGGTGTTGTTGCTAACGTATTGAACTAACCCTTAAGTCTCAGTAATGAGCTTATGAATTAGTCATAAAAAGGCCATCCTATCTAGGGTGGCCTTTTTTTTGTGGGAGAATGTGAATCATTACTAGAAATAGAATAATAGCTTTAGCGAAACAATAACTCACGATATGTGAGATAGAGATAATTATTTGTTAGATAGCATATTGTAATCTACGGCATAGCTTGTTATATTATCGCTGCACTTAACGCTAGCAGTTATTTTAGATTGCGGCAGTGCGAAATCAGGTAAAATTAATAATTTTACCGTCTAGGGCTTGCATTCTATGCTAAATATTGTATAATGCTGTCCTTTACACCCATAGGCGATTGGCTCAATTGGTAGAGCATCGGTCTCCAAAACCGAGGGTTGTAGGTTCGAGTCCTACATCGCCTGCCATCTTCTTATCACATCTTTGTTGTACCCCACCATCTCCGAAGCGAGTTCTTTATGAGCAATGATCAAGATAACCTCGAGACTAAGTTATCTGATGCCAAGGCGGTTGCTGGTGGAATGCTGTCTAAAAATAAGCATGTTTCAGCTAGCGGTACTACTGCTGTTGAAGTGGCTAAGACTGGCTCAATAAAAGATTTGATTTTGTGGCTACTTGCTGCAGCTGTATTAATCGGTGCGACTCTAGTAAATCAATACTTACCAGGCTATTGGCAACCTGCCAACGACGTTTGGGTACGTATTGGTATTATTGTCGCACTTGTTGTATTTGCATTAGTCTGTTTGGCGTTAACGCATCAAGGCCGTGCTTTTAAAATATTATTAAAAGATGCTGCCGTTGAGCTTCGCCGAGTGACATGGCCAGGTAAAGACGAAACCTTTCAATATACATGGCAAGTGATTGTCGTGATTGCGATTGCTGGTTTCTTTATTTGGTTATTGGATAACTTTTTTAATTGGTTCGTTGGTATCTTTATCGGTTAATAGCACGTATTAGTGACTATTAGCCAGACATTTATTCATAACGACTTATTTATAATGATCAGGAGCGTGATATGCGTTGGTATATTGTCCAAGCGTTTTCAGGATATGAAAAACAAGTACAACGTTCATTAACTGATCGTATTAACCGTAGTGACTTCGCTGAGTCATTCGGTGATGTATTGGTTCCTACTGAAGAAGTCGTCGAAATGAAAGACGGCAAAAAACGTAAGAGTGAGCGTAAGTTCTTTCCTGGATATGTATTGATCCAGATGGAGATGAACGATAATACTTGGCACATCGTAAAAGATTGCCCACGTATTATGGGCTTCATCGGTGGTACGCCTGAGATGCCTGCACCGATTACGCAAGTAGAAGCTGATCGCATTTTAAACCGTTTGAACCAGACTGAAACTGACCCACGTCCTAAGACTCTATTTGAGCCAGGCGAAGAGTTATTGGTCATCGATGGTCCATTTACTGACTTTAAAGGGTTGGTAGAAAAAGTGGATTATGAGAAGTCTAAACTACATCTAACGGTAAACGTATTTAATCGACCTACACAGGTTGAGCTTGAATTTAGTAAAGTTGAAAAACTAGACTAAACGAGCAAAAAATTCATCAACCGGGGAGCTGTTAGTCAATTAGGTATATACCACGTTGATTTGGCGCTATTACCCATTTAGGAGAGTATCATGGCTAAGAAGATTGATGGTTACATCAAACTGCAAGTGCCTGCAGGCAAAGCAAATCCTTCACCACCTATTGGTCCAGCTTTGGGTCAAAAAGGCGTGAACATCATGGCGTTCTGTAAAGAATTTAACGCTGCGACCTCAGGCCAAGAGCCAGGTCTACCGATCCCAACTGAGATCACAGTATACAGCGACAAATCTTTTACCTTCATCATGAAGTCACCACCAGCTGCATACTTACTACGTAAGGCTGCTGGTATTGCTAAAGGTTCAGGTACACCGAACACTGCTAAAGTTGGTAAAGTTGACCGTGCACAACTAGAAGACATCGTTAAGACTAAGAATGCAGATTTAACTGCTGCTGATCTTGACGCTGCTGTCCGTACCATCGCTGGTACTGCACGTTCAATGGGTATTACCGTGGAGGGTGTATAATGTCTAAGCTAACCAAACGTCAAAAAGAAATCCAAAGCCGTATTGATAACGAAAAACAGTACACTATTGAAGAAGCGGTTCAAATCCTAAACGATTTGCCAGCGCTAAAATTCAAAGAGTCTATCGATATCGCAGTAAACTTGGGCGTTGACCCACGTAAATCTGATCAAGTAGTTCGTGGTGCAACTAACCTACCTGCTGGTACTGGTAAAACCAAACGCGTTGCTGTATTCGCTCAAGGCGCTGCTGCTGAAGCCGCTAAAGAAGCTGGTGCAGACATCGTTGGTTTTGAAGACCTAGCAGAGCAAATCAAAGCCGGTAACATGGACTTTGATGTTGTTATCGCAGCTCCAGATGCAATGCGTGTTGTTGGTCAATTAGGTACTATCCTAGGCCCACGTGGTCTAATGCCTAACCCTAAAGTTGGTACGGTAACGCCAAACGTTGCTGAAGCTGTGACTAATGCGAAAGCTGGTCAGGCTCAGTACCGTGTTGATAAAGCTGGTATCATCCATGCAACTATCGGCCAAGTTGGTTTCACTGCTGATCAAATCGAGCAAAACGCGCAAGCGATTCTTTCTGATCTAAAGCGTGCTAAGCCTGCTACTTCTAAAGGTACTTTCATTAAGAAAATTACCTTGTCTAGCACGATGGGTCCAGGTCTAACGATCGACGCCGTTCCTTATCGTACTGCTAAATAATTAAAGTTTTTATCTTCAAATATTTTGAGTGATAAACACAAACAGTTTTTAAAGAATTAGGTCAGCGTAGTATTTGCTACGCTGTCTAAGACCGTAGGTAGAGAGTAGTTTATAGTCATAGTTAGCGATCTTCGGATAGTTGCTTATGATAATAAGTCACTTTTGTTAATCGACGACAGATGAAAATCTTAGTTGTCCTACGCAGACGGTGGCCCACACAGTTTAAGACACGAGCGAATAGGGCGATAGGATTATTTATAACCTTCAAACTATTACTCAACGTCATTCTGATAACGGTGCCGTAATCAGTCGTTACCAGTAGATGCTTTTATTATTAATTGAACCCACTGGTAATGTGTCGTATCAAGTCAGTCTTAGCTTACAGTTTGAGCGCATAAAAACCTTGTTTTTGGCACTTTTATTATAAGTCGATTGATAAGATTAAAGGAGTCAACTTATGGCATTAACGCTAGAACAAAAACAACAAGTTGTGGCTGAAGTGTCTGAAGTTGCTGCTAATGCTTACTCAGCAGTAGCTGCCGAATATCACGGTATTGGTGTTGCACAGCTTACTAAGCTGCGCGAACAAGCTCGTGATAAAGGTGTCGTTTTGAAAGTGGTAAAAAATACACTAGCAAAACGCGCTTTTGAAGGCACTAAGTTTGAGAGCATGTCAGACCGTATGACTGGTCCACTACTTTTGGCTTTCTCTATGGAAGATTTGGGATCTGCTGCTCGAGTCGTTTTCGACTTCAGCAAAGATAACAAAGCTTTAGAGACCAAATTAGTATCAGTCGGTGGTGAAGTTTATGGTCCAGAAGAGCTAGAGCGCGTATCGAAGCTACCAACTCGCGACGAAGCAATCTCTATCTTGATGGCTACTATGAATGCACCAGTGACCAAGCTTGTCCAGACTATGAACGCTGTTCCTGGCAAGTTCGTTCGCACTGTAGCGGCAATCAAAGACGCAAAAGAAGCTGCTTAATTGCTTGTTTTAACGTAACTTTAACATCGCTAATTTTGGTTGCACTTTATTGTCACATTAGGCAAGCAATCAAGGCGATATTAGAATCAATTAATTTTTATCAGATAACGGAGAGTTCTCATGGCACTATCTAAAGATGACGTGTTAAATGCAATCGCTGAAATGTCAGTAATGGATATCGTTGAGTTAATCAGCGACATGGAAGAAAAATTCGGCGTAACAGCTGCTGTTGCTGCTGCACCTGCTGCTGCTGGTCCTGCTGCTGCTGCTGCTGAAGAAAAAGACGAGTTTGACGTAGTTCTTGCCAGTTTTGGTGAGAAGAAAGTTGGCGTAATTAAAGCCGTACGTGAAGCTACTGGTCTTGGCCTAAAAGAAGCGAAAGATTTGGTTGAAAGCGCTCCAGCTCCAATCAAAGAAGGCGCATCTAAAGCTGAAGCTGAAGAGTTGAAAAAGAAACTTGAAGAAGCTGGTGCAACTGTTGAACTAAAATAAGTTTAACACTGTACGAAAAAAAGCTGGTAATGCCTTGCATTGCCAGCTTTTTTTTACTATAATTCGTAGCTTGACCTTTTGTGTCTGCCAACATACGTATGCAACATCACGGTGGATACCCATCAAAAGGACAGACGATATACATGCAAGCACACATGCCAGTTTTTGAAATCAGTTAATATGAGCTAAACGTCTGTAGATGTTTGGCATTTTTTTGTGTCTGCATGCTTTCCTATCAACACTATAGTTTATACTGATTCTAAAAGTTATAGTTACCCCGATTATTAATCCTGAAAAAAGCGGTATTCTTAAAAAAGCTGTTGATCATAAGTTGCCTACTTGGTGTGGCATGACTGTCGATATTTAGTCTCATAGACAGTTTGTATGTGTAGGGAACATAGTTCGGTAATAAGTAGTCTAGATGGCAAGTGGTATGGATGCAATCTTAATAGACATTATTTCCCAGCAGTGTATTTGTAAAGTAAGCCGGATAGGCAATGTGTTATAGATTATATAATATTGAATTTTTTGGTTGTAACAGTCATATAGACTGATTCACTTACCATGAATCTAGCAAGCAACGATGAGATTAAGTGAAGTGTGCTAGGTAAGCACTGAAGAGTAAAGTAGTAATTGACAGAAAAGACATGAACTGAACACGAAGACCCGTTTTATATTATCGTTTACGTCGCTACGTTTGCATCGTATTTATGCATACTGGCCACGCTTTTAATTTGTTTCCACGTTTACTGTAAGGACTCTCGATGGCATATTCTTATACTGAAAAAAAGCGTATTCGCAAAAGTTTTGCTGAATTGCCCACTGTAATGGACATTCCCTATTTACTGTCTATTCAAGTAGATTCTTACGAGCAATTTTTGCAAGAGCACAAAAAGCCAAAAGCTCGTGAGAATACTGGTTTGCAAGCTGCGTATTCCTCTATTTTCCCAATTGAGAGTCACTCTGGTAACGCAGAGCTACAATTTGTTGAGTACTATTTAGGCACGCCTGAATTTGATGAGCGTGAGTGTATCTTACGTGGTTCAACGTTTGCTGCGCCTATGCGTGTCAAAATCCGTTTGATCATCAAAGACAAAGACAGCAAAGACAAAGATAGCAAAGCTGCTATCAAAGATATCCGTGAGCAAAGCGTTTACATGGGCGAGATGCCTTTGATGACTGCTAACGGTACTTTTATTATCAATGGTACTGAGCGTGTTATCGTATCTCAGCTACATCGTTCACCTGGTGTGTTCTTTGACCATGATAAAGGTAAGTCGCATTCAAGTGGTAAAGTGCTTTATAACGCACGTATTATCCCTTACCGTGGTTCATGGTTAGACTTTGAATTTGATGCAAAAGATTTAGTATTTGCTCGTATTGACCGTCGCCGTAAGCTACTTGCTTCAATCATTCTACGCGCACTTGGTCTAACAACTTCTGAAATCCTAGATTTATTCTTTGATAAAGTTGCTGTTTATAAAGGCGAAGAGACGTTTGAGATTGATTTAGTTGCTGATCGTCTACGTGGCGAAATGGCTCAGTTCGATATCGTATCACCTGAAGGTGACGTTATCGTCGAGCAGGGCAAACGCATCAACGCACGCCGTATCCGTCAGCTTGAAGAAGCAGGTATGACGAAGATTGCTGTTCCTGATGAGTATCTATATGAGCGTATTTTAGCAGAAGATATTGTCGTTAACGACGAAATCATCGCTAAAGCAAACACGCCAATCGACCACGAGTTATTGGTTAAATTGAACTCATTTGAAGCCAGTGGTGCTATCAAAGAGTTCAGCATTCTATTCACGAACGATATCGACCAAGGTAGTTATATTGCCGATACGCTACGTGCTGATAGTACCTCAAGCCGTGAAGAAGCGTTGATCGAAATCTACAAAGTAATGCGTCCAGGTGAGCCACCAACGGTTGAAACTGCTGAAAAACTGTTTGAGAGCATGTTCTTTAATGCAGATCGTTATGACTTATCAAACGTCGGTCGTATGAAATTCAACCGTCGTCTTGGTTTAGAATTTGATAATACTGATGATCCTGATATCCAGCGCGAACGCAGTGTATTGACTAACGATGATATCGTTAACGTTCTAAAAGAACTTATCGAGATTCGTAATGGTCGCGGTGATGTCGATGATATTGACCATCTTGGTAACCGTCGTATTCGTTCAGTAGGCGAAATGGCAGAAAACCAATTCCGTGTTGGTCTAGTACGTGTTGAGCGTGCCGTAAAAGAGCGTTTAAGCTCAGCAGAATCAGACAACTTGTCACCACAAGATTTGATTAACTCTAAGCCAGTAGCGGCCGCAGTTAAAGAATTCTTTGGTTCAAGCCAGTTGTCACAGTTTATGGATCAGAACAACCCGTTGTCTGAAGTTACCCATAAGCGCCGTGTATCAGCGTTAGGACCTGGTGGTCTAACTCGTGAACGTGCAGGCTTTGAAGTACGTGACGTACATGATACGCATTATGGCCGTGTATGTCCTATTGAGACTCCTGAAGGTCCAAACATTGGTCTGATCAACTCACTAGCAACATTTGCTAAAACCAACAGCTTTGGCTTCTTAGAAACGCCTTATCGCCGTGTGGTTGATGGTAAAGTTACTGACGTTATTGAGTATTTATCAGCAATCGAAGAAGTAGGTACTGTCATTGCACAGGCTGATTCTCCGATGACTGAAGATGGCGCGTTATCTGACGAGATGGTCAGTGTGCGTAGCTATGGTGAATTTGTTCGTATGCCGCCAGAAAAAGTGACGCATATGGATGTATCACCAAGTCAGGTAGTATCGGTTGCAGCAGGTCTGATTCCGTTCCTAGAGCATGATGATGCTAACCGTGCCTTGATGGGCTCGAACATGCAGCGTCAGGCTGTTCCTACGCTACGTGCTGATAAGCCGTTAGTAGGTACTGGTATGGAGCGTCACGTTGCTCGTGACTCTGGTGTTTGTGTTATCGCTAAGCGTGGCGGTGTGATTGAAGATGTTGATGCATCACGTATCGTTGTTCGTGTAAACGAAGACGAGATGACTGCTGGTGAAGCGGGTATCGATATCTATAACTTGATCAAATACACGCGCTCTAACCAAAACACTTGTATCAACCAACGTATCATCGTTAACCAAGGTGACGAGATTGCTTTGGGTGATATCTTGGCTGATGGTCCTTCAACGGATCTTGGTGAGCTAGCATTAGGTCAGAATATCCGCATTGCATTTATGCCGTGGAATGGTTACAACTTCGAAGATTCAATCTTGTTATCTGAAAAAGTAGTTAAAGAAGATCGTTTCACTACTATTCATATCCAAGAATTGACTTGTGTGGCTCGTGATACCAAGCTAGGTACAGAAGAGATCACTGCTGATATTCCAAACGTTGGTGAAGCAGCATTATCAAGTCTTGATGAAGCAGGTATCGTCTATATCGGTGCTGAAGTTGACGCTGGTGATATTCTAGTTGGTAAAGTGACGCCAAAAGGTGAAACGCAACTAACGCCAGAAGAGAAACTACTACGGGCTATCTTTGGCGAAAAAGCGGCTGACGTGAAAGACACCTCACTACGCGTACCAACTTCAAGTAAAGGTACGGTTATTGATGTACAGGTCTTCACCCGTGATGGCGTTGAAAAAGACGCACGCGCAAGAGCGATTGAAAAATCGCAGCTTGATAGCTATCGCAAAGATTTGAAAGAAGAGCTACGTATCTTTGAAGAAGCAGCACGTGGTCGTATTGGTAATCTATTAGATGGCCAAAAAGTCAGCGGCGGTGCTGGTCTAAAAGCTGGTACGGTTATGGCCTTGGCTGATATGAAAGATATGAGCCTTGAGACATTGCTTGATATTCAGCCAGTTGAAGAAGAAATCTCTGAACGTCTAACGCAAATCGCTGATTACTTGGTTGATAAGCAAAAAGACATCGATGTGAAGTTTGCTGAGAAAAAACGCAAATTGACTGCTGGTGATGACTTGCAACATGGCGTACAAAAAATCGTTAAAGTATATCTAGCGGTTAAGCGTCGTATTCAGCCTGGTGATAAGATGGCTGGTCGTCATGGTAACAAAGGTGTTGTATCGCGCATCATGCCAGTTGAAGACATGCCTTATGATGAAAATGGTAATACCGTTGACATCGTATTGAACCCACTTGGTGTACCATCTCGTATGAACATCGGTCAGGTTCTAGAGACGCATTTGGGTATGGCAGCGAAAGGATTGGGCGAGAAGATTGACGGTATGCTCAAATCTCAAGCAGCAATCAAAGAGCTACGTGACTTCTTGGACAAAATCTACAACCAAGTAGGCGGTGAGCAAGTTGATCTTGATAGCTTGAGTGATGATGACATCATGGCGCTAGCAGACAACTTACGTGGCGGTGTACCGATGGGCACAGCAGTATTTGACGGCGCAAGAGAAAGCCAAGTTAAAGACCTGTTAGAGCTTGCTGGTATGGATCGCGATGGTCAACAGACGTTATATGATGGTCGTACAGGTCAGAAGTTTGACCGTAAAGTAACCGTTGGTTACATGTACATGCTCAAGCTTAACCATTTGGTTGATGACAAAATGCATGCGCGTTCAACAGGTTCTTATTCTCTAGTAACGCAGCAGCCATTGGGTGGTAAAGCTCAGTTTGGTGGTCAGCGCTTCGGTGAGATGGAAGTATGGGCACTAGAAGCATACGGCGCGACTTACACGTTGCAAGAAATGCTAACGGTGAAGTCGGATGACGTTGAAGGCCGTACTCGTATGTACAAAAACATCGTTGATGGTGAGCAGTATATGGATCCAGGCATGCCTGAGTCGTTCAACGTACTGACCAAAGAAATCAAATCACTGGGTATTAATATTGAGTTAAAACAAAGCAACTAGCCCGTTGTTTAACTTAGTTGTCCACTAAAGGCAGTCTGCTTTATTGCTGCTGCTTTTAGTGATTTGTCTCAACCCTATTCATTGCCTTCATTCATCTTATCTGCGTCAATGGTACGCTGTCAGATGATTATAAAGATAACGGAGAAGCAACTTGAAAGATTTACTCGATATCATGCAAAGCCCTACCGGCAACGGTAACCAAGAGTTTGATAGCATTCAAATTACTTTAGCCTCACCTGACGTCATTAAGTCATGGTCGCACGGCGAAGTCAAAAAGCCTGAAACCATCAACTATCGCACGTTCAAGCCTGAGCGTGATGGTCTTTTTTGTGCCAAAATCTTTGGCCCGGTAAAAGACTTCGAATGTTTATGTGGTAAATATAAGCGCCGTAAGTTCCAAGGCGTTATTTGTGAAAAATGTGGTGTTGAAGTTACCACTGCTAAAGTTCGTCGTGACCGTATGGGTCATATCGACCTAGCCAGTCCTGTGGCGCATATTTGGTTCCTAAAATCATTACCGAGCCGCATCGGTCTATTGCTAGACATGACGCTCCGTGATATCGAGCGCGTTCTATATTTTGAAAGCTACATCGTTACTGAGCCTGGTCTAACTAGCTTAGAAAAATACCAGTTGCTTGATGACGAAGATTATTACAAAGCGCTTGAAGAGTTTGGTGACGAATTCACAGCCAAGATGGGTGCTGAAGCAGTTCAAGACCTATTAAAAGACATTGATATCGATCTTGAAATTGATGAGCTACGTGAAGCGATTCCACAAACTGGTTCTGAGACTAAGCTTAAGAAGATGTCTAAGCGTCTCAAATTATTAGAAGCATTCCGTGATTCTAATAACAAGCCTGAGTGGATGGTAATGAACATCTTGCCAGTACTACCACCAGATTTGCGTCCTCTAGTACCGCTAGAAGGCGGCCGTTTTGCGACGTCAGATCTAAACGATCTATATCGCCGTGTGATCAACCGTAACAACCGTCTTAAGCGTCTGCTTGAGCTAAGCGCACCTGACATCATCGTGCGTAACGAAAAACGTATGTTGCAAGAGTCAGTAGATGCGTTGCTTGATAACGGTCGTCGCGGTCGTGCCATCACTGGTAGTAACAAGCGTCCATTGAAATCTTTGGCAGATATGATCAAAGGTAAGCAAGGTCGTTTCCGTCAGAACTTACTTGGTAAGCGTGTCGATTACTCTGGTCGTTCGGTTATCGTTGTAGGTCCAACACTACGTCTACATCAGTGTGGTCTACCTAAGAAAATGGCACTAGAATTATTCAAGCCATTTACTTATAACAAATTATTATCTCATGGTTTAGCGACTACGATTAAAGCTGCCAAAAAGATGGTAGAGCGTGAAGAGCCACAAGTGTGGGATATGCTGGCCATGGTTATCCGTGAGCATCCAGTACTTCTTAACCGTGCGCCAACACTTCACCGTTTGGGTCTACAGGCATTTGAGCCAGTACTGATCGAAGGTAAAGCAATCCAGTTGCATCCGCTTGTTTGTACCGCATTCAACGCCGATTTCGATGGTGACCAAATGGCTGTTCACGTGCCATTGACGCTAGAAGCGCAGCTTGAATCACGTGCCTTGATGATGTCTACCAACAACATCTTGTCACCTGCGAACGGTGATCCGATCATCGTACCATCTCAGGATGTTGTACTAGGTCTATATTACATCAGTCGCTCGTCTATTAATGCCAAAGGCGAGAGCATGATTTTTGCTACCGTTAATGAAGCATTGCGTGCAATTGGTTCAAATGATCTACATGTAAACGCCAAGATCAAAGTACGTGTTACTGAGACGCAAATTGACGAAGATGGTAACGAGACCAAAGAAATCAGTATCAAAGATACGGTTGCTGGTCGTCTACTTATCTGGAACATCATGCCTAAAGGTATGACGTTTGATGAGTGTAACCAAGAGATGACGAAGAAAAACATCTCTCGTTTGATCAACTCTTGCTACCGTAAAGTTGGCGTAAAAGAAAGTGTTATGTTTGCTGACCAATTGATGTATCTTGGTTTTGCTCAAGCAACACTATCTGGCGTGTCTATCGGTATCGACGACATGGTCATTCCACCACTTAAAAAGCAAATCATCGAAGTGGCAGAAGGCGAAGTTCGCGAAATCGAAGATCAGTTCGAGCAAGGTTTCGTAACTGCTGGTGAGCGCTATAACAAAGTAGTTGATATCTGGTCACGTACCAATGACAAAGTCGCTAAGGCGATGATGGACAACTTGGCAACAGATAAAGTTATCAATGCACAAGGTGAAGAAGACGAGCAGAAGTCATTCAACTCTATCTTTATCATGTCAGATTCTGGTGCTCGTGGTAGTGCGGCACAGATTCGTCAGTTGGCAGGTATGCGTGGTTTGATGGCGAAACCAGATGGCTCAATTATTGAGACACCGATTAAAGCTAACTTCCGTGAAGGTTTGACCGTACTACAGTACTTCATCTCAACTCACGGTGCACGTAAAGGTCTAGCGGATACAGCACTGAAAACAGCTAACTCGGGTTACCTAACTCGTCGTCTAGTTGATGTGGCACAAGATTTGGTTATCACTAGCGATGATTGTGGTACTGAAGAAGGCTTACTCATGAAACCACATATCCAAGGTGGTGAAATCATTGAGAAGCTAGGTGAGCTAGTACTGGGTCGTGTGACTGCTCGTGACGTTACTTATAATGACGATGCTGATAAAGTATTGATTCCAGCTGGTACATTGATCGATGAGTACTGGGTTAACGTCCTTGATAACAACGCAATCGATGATATCTGGGTACGTTCAGTAATTACGTGTGATATCGAACATGGCGTATGTTCACAGTGTTATGGTCGTGACCTTGCACGTGGTCATAAAGTGAATATCGGCGAATCAGTCGGTGTTATGGCAGCTCAGTCTATCGGTGAGCCAGGTACTCAGTTAACCATGCGTACGTTCCACGTGGGCGGGGCAGCGAGCTCAGCCTCTGTAGACAACAGCATCTCTGTACGTAATGCTGGTCAAGCGCACTTTGAAAACATGAAAACAGTACAGCATACCGATGGTCACTTAGTCATCGTATCGCGTTCAGCTGAAATCGCATTGACCGATGAGCTTGGCCGTGAGCGTGAGCGCTATAAAGTACCGTACGGTTCAAGCGTACTTGTGAAAAACGAAGAGCAGGTTGAAGGCGGTCAAACTATCGCTAAGTGGGATCCACATACGCATCCAATCATCACAGAATTTGCTGGTACAGCACGCTTCAGTGACATCACTGACGGTATGACTGCAACAGTAAAAGTTGATGATGCGACTGGTATGAGCTCATTTGAGATTCTAGCCACTCGTGACCGTTCAAGTTCAGCAAAAGACTTACGTCCTGCGATTATCTTGAACACTGACGAAGGCAAAGAAGTAGTTTACTTCCTACCAGCTGAAACTATCATCCGCGTGAGCGATGGTGAAAAAGTAGCAGCAGGTTCGATTCTAGGCCGTGTACCACAAGCGTCTTCTGGTACGAAAGATATTACCGGTGGTCTACCACGTGTTGCTGACTTGTTCGAAGCACGTCGTCCAAAAGATCACGCCATTATGGCAGAAATGACTGGTGTGGTAAGCTTTGGTAAAGAGACTAAAGGTAAGAACCGCTTCATTATTACTAATGAAGATGGTGAAGTACATGAAGAGCTAATCCCGAAATGGCGTCAAATCAACGTCTTTGAAAACGAGACGGTAGCACGTGGTGAAGTGATCGCTGATGGTCCACAGAACCCACATGATATCTTGCGTTTGAAAGGTCAGACTGCACTTGCTGATTATATCGTCAACGAAGTACAGGACGTTTATCGCTTGCAGGGCGTAAAAATCAACGATAAGCACATCGAAGTTATCATTCGTCAGATGTTGCGTAAAGTTGAAATCACTGATGGTGGCGATTCAAGCCACTTCAAAGGTGATCAGGTCGAGTATGCAGATATCAAAGCATTGAATGCGAAGCTAGAAGCGGAAGATAAATTCCCAGTACAGTTTGAGCGTCAATTACTAGGTATCACCAAAGCAAGTCTGGCAACTGAAAGCTTTATCTCAGCGGCTTCTTTCCAGGAAACAACCCGTGTACTAACTGCGGCTGCTGTGACTGGTAAAGTAGATGAACTACGTGGTCTGAAAGAAAACGTGGTTGTTGGTCGCTTGATTCCTGCAGGTACTGGTCTTGCTTATCATAAAGCACGCAAAGCAAAAGCAGATCAGAAGCTACAAGATAAAGATTTGAATGCAGCGTTTGATATGACTGCAAGCACTGATAGCAAAGACTTTGCAAGCTTCGATGAAGCATTTGCTCAAGAGTTAAATCAAGATAATTAATCGTATTAAGTATTCTGATTCATTCTTAATTTGATAAAAAAGCCAGCCTAAGTTGCTGGCTTTTTTGTGCGTATAAAAAACTAAGAAAGGCATGGTGCTATTATCTAAAAAAATAGTACACTGGAAATAGGCTCTAATTCACTACTTATAAAAGGATAATTAGCAAATGGCAGGTAAAACTCGCGTCGCCAAATATCAAGCAGATCGAACCAATCAAAAGTTATATTTCTGTCGTTTATCTTGCCAATCTGCAGGAAGTACCAATGATAAGCAGTTATACCAAGCACACTGTGAAACTGCTATTTTTCACTTGCATGGTGCTTTATTGGCATTCATTCAGGAGCTCGGTCATTTCTATAGCCTAAATATGACGGCGCCAACTTTGCTCGATATTGAGCAAGGACTGAGCGAGCGAACCCAAATATCTCCTGAGATTCAGCGTTTGCAGCAATTACAGCAGCAAGGTTTTATCGCCAATATAGAACGTGCTTATCATCGTTGTCTTTATGCAGTACCGCCAGATACTATCGTCGATGAAGCGCTAAGCAGTCATTCAGCGTCGCCAGACTTGATTGTCAATGTTGTCACCTTATCCAATCAATGGCTGCCTGATGAGACCACAATACGAGAATGGCGCAATCAGCTTTTAGAGCTGATTGAACAACTGCGTGCAGGTATGGTCGAGTTCTAATAGGAAGTACACTAGCAAATTTATTCTTTGATCGCTATTTATTGAACCACTTGAAAGGATGATTAAGTAGGGTAGATCATAATCTATAACGCATAAAAAAGGCTTATTCAATCATTACTGAATAAGCCTTTTCTTATTAACTAAGAATTGTCTTGTTTGTTACTCTGGCATCGGTGGCATACTTTCAACGGGTGTCACTGTTAATGGGTTTTCCGGTACGCTGTCATCACTACGATTGCTACTTGGTTTCGTTGATGGTGGAGTGCTCGTCTCCTCAGTAGGCTCTGGAACCGAAGGCTTACGCTGCTGGGTTTGAGTCTTGACTGGCTTGGCTGATTTATTTGCATCATCGTTAACTAGGATGCCATCATCAGTCATCTCTATGATGCTTTGCTGTTGTTTTCTGGATTTTGAGCGGTTATTGATGGATACCCACTGGCTTGGCGTGTCTTTCAGCTGTGCTTTCATAAAGTCCATCCAGACTGGCAGCGCTGCCACACCACCATATTCACGGCGGCCCATAGTAGATGGTTGATCGAATCCCATCCATACTACTGTTGCATTGGTAGGATGAAATCCTGCAAACCATGCATCTTTGGCCTGATTGGTGGTACCAGTTTTGCCACCGATATCATCACGTCCTAATGCCTTTGCTCTTACCGCTGTACCGCGTTGGACTACGTCGCGTAGTATATCGGCCATCTCAAAAGCCACTCTAGGTTGCAGTATACGCGGTGCTTGTTTGGCTCTTACATATTGTACGGCAGGTGCTTTCAGGCGGTCTGATTGTGGACCTGCGTTATATACCTTTAAATCAAGCTCTTTATCTGTTGTTTCGCTATCATCATTACTTTTCGATGATGAATTATCAGCGGTTATTTCATTAGAACTATCATCAAGCGCTTCAGTTGACTTCTCATACTCTTCAACTAAGCTGCTATTAACTTTTTCAAGTTTCTCGTTAAAGCATAGTGCACACGCTTGACGTGGATTTGCCTGAAACAACAGCTCGTTTTTATAATTGTAAATTTGTTCAATAAAGTAAGGTTGGACACGATGACCACCATTCGCGAAGGTTGAGTAAGCCGTGGCCATTTGTAATGGTGTGGCTTGTCCTGCTCCAAGTGCTAATGACAAGGTTGTTGGTAGCTTTTCTTTATCAAGACCGAATTCATCTAATAGGTTGCGCGTACTTGAGATACCGATAGCTTGTAACAAGCGAATAGATACGAGGTTACGCGACAAATATAAACCACGACGTAAAGTGATATCACCTAAGAAACGTTCATCAGAGTTTTTAGGTTTCCAGTCACCTACTTGGATAGCTTTATCAGACACTATAGTATCTGGGCGATAACCTTTTTCTAAAGCGGCCGTATAAACAAGCGGTTTAATGGTTGAGCCAGGTTGACGCCAGCCTTGTAGAGCGCGGTTGAATTTACTGTGGTTAAAATCAAAGCCACCAACCAATGCATTTACAGCACCAGTCTCTGGATTCAACGAAACCAAACTGCCTTGGATTTTAGGTATTTGACCTAATTGCCAGTTGCCATTTGAAGTAGGTATTACACGAACGATATCATTTTTCTTAACAACTTGACTGGCATTGCTAGGGTAATAACCAATACGGTCAGCAGAAATATATTTTCGTGCCCATTTCATACTAGACCAATTAACGGTCACTTCTTCACCAGATTGTAGAACTGCGTCAAAACTACGAGAATTGACTTTAGTCACTTTGGCAGGAGACATATTGCTGTAACGTCGGAAGTTTTCGAGAGGCTCATCATTTGCTTCAGCCCCGCGCCAACCATGGCGATGCTCGTAGGCAATTAATCCTGTTACTACTGCTGCTTCTGCATCTGTTTGCGCTTTACTATCTACTGTGAGACGTACGCGCCAGCCACCGTGCATGACTTGATCGCCGTAACGTTCGACTAAAGAAGCTCGCGTCATTTCTGCCAAATAAGGCATATTTACATCGAGCTTTTCTTTATATAGGTTGATACCTATAGGAGAGTTGACCGCTTCATCGTACTGAGCTTTGGTAATATAGCCAAGCTCGTGCATACGTCCAACAATCCAGTTACGGCGAGTCAATGCGCGGCTAGGATTGGCAACAGGGTTATACTTAGAAGGGGCTTTTGGTAGACCTGCTAACATCGCCATTTCAGCAATAGTTAGATTGTCTAATGACTTACTATAATATTTTTTGGCCGCAGCGCGGATGCCATAGGCGCCTTCACCCAGATAGATCTTATTGACATATAGTGTCAAGATGTCATTTTTGCTCAGTTCGTCTTCGATCTTCCGCGCCAAAAACAACTCTGTTAGTTTGCGGTTTAAAGTACGTTCTGGACTTAAGAAATAGTTTTTAGCGACCTGCATCGTAATGGTAGAGCCACCGGTTTGACCATCGTCATCAGTGACTGCTTCGGTGACAGCGCGACCAAGACCTTTAATACTAATTCCGCTATGCTGAAAGAAAGAAGCATCTTCGGCTGCTAAAAAGGCATGAGTTAAATCTTCAGGAATCTCATCAAAACTAACTGGTAACGATAAACGATTGCCATATTGGCCGATTAATTTATCATCACTACTATAAATCTGTAATGGCATTTCTAGTTTGGCTGTTTTAATTTCTTGCGTACTAGGTAGGGTTGGTGACAAATACATTGCCATCCCATAGAAACCAATAGGTACAGCAAGTGCTAGAACAACTGCCAATGCTAGGCAAGCGATAAAAAGTCCCACTAAAAAACGAATGAGACGAGCGGTAGCATTTTTCTTGGCCATAATAAGACTTATTAGTTAGAATTTGTAGCAGACAATATTATTATACCTTGAACAAAATGAGCAGGTAATAATAAATGTGTAAGTTAGCCTTAATATATTTTTAAATGCTTGAATCTATCAATTAAGTAAAGTATTGTATTCAATTATTACAAATAACTATCAGATTGTACACTTAATATAAGGTATAGAGTTTGTGAGGCTATTTACTTCGAAAAGTCGACATTTGATTGGTGTGGATATTTGTGCCACCTCAGTAAAGTTGGTTGACATACAGCGCCAACAAGGCATGTTCCACCTAAAATCTTATGGTATTGAAAGGCTACCAGAAGGTGTCGTCATTGATAAGCTTCTAGCAGATACAGAGGCAGTTGGCAACATTATAACGAGTCTGGCAAAACGTTGCCAGGTATCGGGTAGTAGTGCTGCAACTGCGGTCTCAGGGTCTGCAGTGATCACTAAAATCATTGATATGGATATGGCACTTAGCGATGTTGAGCGTGAGGCTCAGATACGTCTAGATGCTGACCAATATGTGCCTTATCCATTAGAAGATGTCAACTTAGACTTTGAAGTATTAGGACCATCTTTGGTCAGCGAAGATATGGTTCAGGTATTGCTTGCTGCTTCTCGCTCGGAAAATGTTGACCAACGCGTAGATGCTTTAACGTTTGGTGGGATGCAAACAAAAGTCATGGATATCGAATCGCATGCAATTGAGCGTGCGTTTGGATTGATGGTGGATAGTCTCCCAAATGTACCAGAACTGGTGGCTTTGATAGACATAGGTCATAATCAAACTACTTTATATATCGCCAAAAATGGTGAGTTTATCTATAGTCGGGAACAGTTGTTTGGAGGTGTTCAATTAACAGAAGCCATACAAAACCGCTATGGCTTATCGGCACAAGAGGCGACACTGAGTAAGCGCGAGCGCACATTGCCTGATGATTATTATCCTGAAGTACTGACACCCTTTATAGAAAACACTATTCAGCAAATCACTCGCTCTCTACAGTTTTACTTCTCATCAAGCCAATATAGCAGCATCGATCATGTGGTGCTCGCAGGGGGAAGTAGTTCCATTGCAGGTCTCGCTGGTATGGCACAACAAAAGCTAGGTGTAACTGTCAGTGTTGCTAATCCATTTACTAATATGACTATTGCACCAAATATTGATAATGAGCAATTGGCTATTGATGCTCCAAGTTTAATGGCTGCATGCGGTCTTGCGTTGAGGAGCTTTGACTAATGGCTCGTATTAACCTTTTACCTTGGCGACAAGAAGAACGTGAACGTCGCAACAAAGAGTTCATCACTTTAGTAGTTGCAGTTACGTTGCTAACTTTATTGGCAGCCTTTGCTTCATGGAGTTATTTTAACAATGAGCTTGATGAACAGCTTGATGCCAACGCTTTGATCGAACAAGAAAACACTCGCTTAGACACAGCGTTGACTGAAATTGATAGTTTAGAACAGCGTCGTGACGATATTATTTCACGTATGCAAGTCATTCAAGACTTGCAGGGACGACGTCCTGTCCCTGTACGCCTATGGGATGATCTTGCTAAAGCTATTCCACCAGCGCTATATCTAAATAACCTTAAACGTGAAGGCGATGTCTTAACTTTAACAGGTTTAGCAGATAATCCAAATATTGTATCAAGCTTAATCCGTAACCTTGATAGTAGCAAATGGATGGGTAACTCAGCAGTAAGTAACATTCAACAGAATATTACCGCTTATCAAGCTGCACCAGCTCTCAATAATACAGTTGAGACAGGTGAACAGCCACGTCCTGTGTATCCTGAAGACAGTTACGTACAGTTTATAGTGACGACTAAAGTCCAGTCAGAGACACCTAACCCTGATGACGCTGATACTAGTGCTAGTCTTGGAGGTGAGTTATGAAGCTTATCCGTAAAAAAAGCCTCACTAAAACCAAAAAATCTGCTTTAAAACCAAAAAAGCAATTTGATTTAAATGAGTTTCGCCGTAGCTTTGAGTCGTTAGATTCAGAAAATTATGGCAGTTGGCCATTACCAGTAAAAGTGACAGTAATTGGCCTTATTATTATCTTTATCGCAGCTTTGTCATGGGCCTTACCGATTAGCAGCAAAATTGATGCAATTAATGCTGCTGAGGCTCAACAACGAACCTTACTTGATAGCTATCGTGAAAAAGAGTCGCGCGCTCGTCATTTAAAAGCTTATCAGGCGCAAGTGGTTCAAATGGAAACTGAGTTTAATACTTTATTAGATCAGTTGCCAAAAGATACTCGTGTGTCAGAATTGGTAGAAGGCATAAACATGACAGGCGTTGGTAGTAATATCCGTTTTCAAGATATTTCAGTAGAGCCTGAGATTGAAAATGAATTCTTTATTGAGCAACCAATACGTATTGCTGCGTTAGGTGAATATCATCAGTTTGGCAGCTTTATTAGTGGTCTTGCCGCACTTCCTCGAATTATTACGATGCATGATTTTGAAGTCAGTAACCCGCAGCCTACTTTGGATGTTTTACCAGAGCTTAACTTAGTCTTGCAAACTAAGACTTATCGCTCTAAAGAAGCGGCTCCTGAAGGTGATGAAGCCGTTGCTACTGATGCAAACGCAGGAGGCAACTAATGAGTATTCAAAAAATGCCCATGCTATTGGCTTTAAGTATTGCTGTTTTATCTATGACAGGGTGTAGTGACCGTATAGGTATGGCAGAGCAGGCAATGACCGATATCCGTAATCAGCCTGCACAGCCTATTGAGCCGCCACCCAAAGCTGAACTAGTAGAGGATTTTGTTTATAGCGCTAGTTCGCAGCGTAGTCCTTTTTTACCGCCAAGCTTGGTCAGTGTGCAAGGGGCTAGAACCTCTATTGAAGGTGTACGTCCTGATATTAACAGAATAAAAGAACCACTTGAGAAGTACGAACTGTCGCAACTGATTTTTCGAGGTGTAGTAATTTCGCCTGAAGGTCAGCGATATGCGTTAGTACAACGTCCCGACGGTTCAGTTGCCAGTGTTAAAGTAGGCGATTATCTTGGAATGAACGACGGCCGTATTGTTGAAATCACGCCGACCCAGATTAACTTGATTGAAATTGTGCCAGATAGCCGCGCAGGGTTTGTAGAAAAACCCCAGTCGCTGGTATCCCCTATAAGCTAAGTCGGCAGATTTTTTGAGGAATAAATAATGACAGTACGCAATAACAAGGTAATGATGATGAGCAACCGCGTTTCTTCTGCTTTTGCTATTTCAGCACTGGCAGTCAGTATGGTGGCTGTGACTAATAGTGCTTATGCTGCACAGCGCATTGATAGTGTTTCTGTAGTACAGACTGCACCTGCAGTGACTCAAATGCGTTTGGGATTTACAGGATTGCCAGTATTGCCTGCAGCCTATCAGCTTGATGATCCTAGTCGCTTAGTCCTAGATTTCGAACAAGTACAGAATGGGCTTGCTAGCCGCTTCAACGAATATAACGTCGGTGCAATCAATGATGTGACTACGCTAAGTAGCGATAGTACCACACGTCTCATTGTCGGTTTAAAAGAGTCAGGAAACTATACGACAGCGATTGAAGGCAATGATTTATTACTGACAATTACTGATCCTAATCGTCCAGTTATTACTAGCGACCCGATTCAAGATGTACTTAATAACAATAATAGTATGACAACGACCGCAGTCGTTACGCCTATTGTTGAGACCTCTACTGTACCAGTGGCACCTGTACGTACTACGAGCAAGGCAGTAGTAAAAAATGAAGTGCCAGCTGATACGATGGTAGTGAGAGTAAACCCACTATTAAATCCGCAACTCGCTGCTTCACAGGTAAGCAAACAGTATAGCTATGATGGACTAAGTGCAGTCAATTTTTCGGCAGGTAGTGATGGAGGTGGCAATGTAAGTGTTGTACTTGCTAACGAAGCCATCCCAGTAGATGTACAGCGCCAAGGTAAAAAGCTTGTCATACGTTTGACTGGTAGCACAGTTCCGAGAAATTTATTACGTCGTTTGAATATTAATAGTGGTCTTGTTGATAGTGTTGATACTAAGAATCAGGGTCAAAACGGTGTCGTCACCATCAATATGACGGATGACTACGAGTATCAGGCTTATCAATCAGGTAACCAGTTAAATATCAGTATCAAGAAACCTGAATTGTTACGTGAGCCAACGCTTGAAGAAAGAGTCTATAGTGGCGAACCCTTATCGATGGAGTTCCAAGATGTTGAGATCCGTAGTGTCTTAGATATTTTGGCACAGTTTACTGAGATGAATATCGTTGCGAGTGATTCTGTTGCTGGCAACATCACTTTGCGTTTGATCAATGTTCCTTGGGATCAAGCGCTTGATATTATCTTGAAAAGTAAAAATCTTGGCAAACGTGAAAATGGTAATGTGATTTTGGTTGCGCCTTCTACTGAACTTGCTGAGCAAGAGGCTCGCGAGCTTGAAGCGCAGCAAGCTGTTGATTCGTATGCGCCTTTACGCAATGAATATATTCGTCTGAACTACGCGAAAGCACAAGATGTATTGACTCTTATTTCTCAAGGCAGTGGATCATCTAGTAATAGCGGCAATAACTCCAACAGTGCTGACGATAACAATACGTTATTATCTAATCGTGGTACGGTAACGATTGATGAACGCACCAATACTTTGATTATTAAAGACGTGGCTGACAGCATTGAAAATATCCACAAACTAATCAGTAAAATTGATATTCCTGTTCGCCAAGTTATGATCGAAGCACGTATCGTTAGCGCGTCTGATACCTTTAGTAAAGAAATTGGTGTACGTTGGGGTATATTATCAAACGGTGCAGCCAACAACCGTAGTTTATTGGTTGGTGGTAGCGATCAAACCCTATGGGATCTAAAAGATTTCGATGTAGAAACAACGACGGTCAATGGTCAAACAGTTTCTTATCCTTCGTATGACATTAGTCGTCCTGATAACTTAAACGTCGACTTAGGCGTTTCCAACCCAGCAGGTAGTATCGCTTTTGGTTTGCTCAGTATGTCTGATGTAATGCTTGATCTTGAGTTGTCAGCGCTACAAGCGGATAACCGTGGTGAAGTTATTTCTACACCAAAGATTCTGACCGCGGATAAGCAGACAGCGAAGGTTTCTTCTGGTACTCAGATTGCTTATCAAGAAGCCTCAGCAAGTGGTGCAACAACGACTAGCTTCAAAGAGGCTGCGTTAAGTTTAGAGGCTACACCAAATATAACGCCAGATGGTAAAATTGGTTTAAAGTTGGTAATCACAAATGGTACTCCGACTATTATTAATAGTCAGGTTGCAATTTCTCAGGATTCTATTTCAACCAACGTCATTATTGAAGATGGTCAAACTGTCGTGTTAGGTGGAGTTTTCAAGAACCGTACCAATAACGAAGTAACTAAGGTCCCTTTCTTAGGTGATTTGCCTTATATCGGTCGTGCCTTCCGTAAAGATGTACGAAGCAACACTAAAGAAGAGCTACTTATCTTTGTGACTCCAAAGCTTATTAATGATGGTACTAGCCGTATTAACTGATTTAGTTTTTTTAATCTTTCATTGAAAAAGCAAGCCATAGTGCTTGCTTTTTTTATGCGCGAAATTAGTGGTTTTAGCGTTGCAATATTTATGTAGGCACTGATGAATGGTGTGCTCTAAATTTTACTCACAATAATCACGGCTCATTACTAGCCAGAATAACAATGACGTTGTATCATACCTAATTTAGCTGAGTAAGTATTATGGGGCAGGAATTACCGTCGGTGTTTTTAGTGGGTCCGATGGGAGCAGGGAAGACGACAATCGGAAAACTGCTTGCCAAGCAGTTAGGTCGCACTTTTGTAGACAGTGATTGGTATATTGAATCGCAGACGGGTGCCGACATTGCTTGGATATTTGCCAAAGAAGGTGAGGCAGGTTTCCGTGAGCGTGAAACGCGTGCCATTGATGAATTGACCCAAAACTCTCAAATCGTATTAGCGACCGGTGGCGGTGCAGTCATGTGTGCTGAAAACCGAGAGTTCCTAAAACAGCGTGGCATCGTCGTTTATCTTAATGCACCTGTCGAGGTGCAGCTGGCACGTACCTCTAAAGACAAGTCTCGACCATTATTACAGCAGCCTAATCCTAGAAAAATATTGCAAGAGTTATACAGTGCGCGCGATCCACTCTATCGCCAAGTCGCCCATATTATTATGCCTACTGGTCACACGTACCCACGCCATATGGTCAATCAATTGATGCAGCAGCTAGAATCATTCGTCGATTGCACTACGGACTCATCGGCGCACCAAGAAGACGAGTAATAGACTGGCAACTACGATTGATATGCAGACTCAATTACTTTTACCTCATTAGAAATGCTTTAGGAGTATCACATGGTAATGCCGTTTCATGATGGCCTAATAGTTCATACGCAAAGTCATGATTATCCTATTGTCATTACTGAAAAATCTACGACTGAACATAGCAGTATGGCGAAGCAAATCGCGCCTTATGTCAGTGGTCGTCAGGTTTTGATCGTCACTAATGACACTGTGGCACCTTTATACTTAAAAGTATTAGAAGATGAGCTAGCAGAGCAGTTTGTGGTAAAGGTGTGCGTACTGCCAGATGGCGAACAATACAAAAATCAGGCAAGTATTGATCAGATTTATGATGCGCTAATGACAGAACACTTCAATCGTGATGTGACACTTATTGCCCTTGGCGGTGGTGTAATCGGAGATATGACTGGCTTTGCTGCTGCCAGTTTTATGCGCGGTGTCAATTTTATTCAAATTCCAACGACGCTATTGTCACAAGTGGATTCTAGTGTTGGTGGTAAAACAGGTATCAATCATCCGCAAGGTAAGAATATGATTGGTGCTTTTTGGCAGCCGCAAATGGTGCTTGCTGATATGAGTACGCTTAAGACACTACCTGCACGTGAGCTATCGGCTGGAGTAGCTGAGATTATTAAATATGCCCTTATCATGGATGAGGCGTTTCTAACGTGGCTTGAGGCAAACTTGCCTGCAATGATGGCGCTTGATTTGCCAGTACTTGGTGAAGCTGTAAAGCGCTGCTGTCAATACAAAGCCGATGTAGTGGCACAAGACGAAAGAGAGTCAGGTGTGCGCGCGTTATTGAACTTTGGTCATACTTTTGGTCATGTGATTGAAACGCATGAAGGCTATGGCAATTGGTTGCATGGCGAAGCAGTGGCGGCTGGTATGGTACAAGCAGCTGAGCTATCGCAAAAAATTGGCTGGTTAACTGATGATGAAGTTGTACGTATTAAACGTGTTTTAGAATTGGCAAACTTACCTATTACGCCACCAGCTATCGATGTATACACTGCTTTAGATTTAATGGGACACGATAAAAAAGTGAAACACGGACAAATCCGCCTAATTTTGTTAAAATCAATAGGCGATGCGGTAATGACTAATGAGTTTGACGGCGAACTATTGCATGAAGTTTTGTCAAAACATAGCGCGTAATATCTCATAAATTATCGCTTATATATTTATACTAAAATCTCGTACTTATAGCCGACTGGTTAGCTGTACCTCTGTTTGAATAAGCATTTATATCATGCTGTAAAACATGTGTTTACCAAGGACCGCCTCATGGCAACATCAAAAACAAAAACGCGTACTGCTAGCCAATCATACAGTCGTCAAGCACTGATTTGGCTAATAGTGACTCTACTTTTAGGGGTAGTCACAGCGTTAGTATGGATGTTTAGTCAAACGCCAGCCATGGGTGCCAAAATTGAGAATGCACCAATATCAGCGCCAGAGATTTTGAATGAAGAGTTTGAGCAACCACTAAAAGTTGAATCGCTGCATGAGTTAGATACGGATGTGCAACCGATTAATTTTGATGCAACGATTCGAGATTTGCGCGATTATCCGGACGAGTTCAAAGACAAGCGTTATCTGCTAGCTAATAAAGGCAAGTGGACTGTTCAAGTAATGAATGTCGCTGAAAATGATGTGATTGTTAGTTACTTAGAAGGCCGTCAAGATCGTGATAAATTTGCTTATTTCCGTTATCTTGATGATGAAAAACAAGTCCGTTATATGCTGACTTATGGGATTATGAGTAGCCCGCAAGAAGCAGTAGGAGCCGCAAAGCTAATAGACTTTAAGTTACCTACAAACGTACGTGTACTGCCAGAAGAGATTAATCGGTATGTCAGTATCATTGATAATTATGAGCGTCCTGATCCAGTAAAAGATTTGAGTACAAAACGTACACGTGCCGTCGATTTAAAACCTACCAAGCGTGAAGTGCCTGCTCGTTTGCAAGAAGAAGCTGATGACGCCGCTGCTCAAGCAGCTAGTGCTAACAGTAATCGAGGTAACCAAGAAAGCGCTAATGGTAGCAGTCCTCAAGAGAGTATTCGTCAGTCGGTAGATACCTCTGCCACGTTATCTGTTAGCGAAGAGCGTACAGTTGGTGGTGAGACGCAGACAATATCTGAAGCATCGCCAAAAGACGAAAACAACGCAAATAAGCCCGCGCTAGAAAACAAAAAGCCTGCGGCACCGGCGGAGAACGCTACTAGTAAGAAGCCACCAGTCGTGCCAACGCCTAAGCCCCCTAGTAGCATAAACAACAATTCAAATGCTAATGGCAAAAGTGCTAACGCTAATCCTCCCAAAAATAATAGCGACAGTATAAAAGCGCTAATAGAAGACAAGAGTAATTAGTTTTTGTCTGATTAATTTAACCCACTAGCTATTTGGTTAGTGGGTTTTTTTAGCACTATACAAAATAGTTTTATCGTCACAGTAAGCGGCAAGCTACTATTGCTAGGTATTATCAAAGCCTTTTGCTAACTGTCATTTATATGGTTTACATTAAAATTTTAATAGCAGTTTTATTTGTCTTATAACCAATAGTAATAAGTCCTCTTACAATTTATGGCTGATGAATCGATAGAAAAGACTAGATTTTTCGACAATCATTAACTAATATAACTGTGGGCGACGTTCTGTATAGTTATCGTAAAAAATGTCTATTTAACAACTATTTAGTGGTTTTTTCGTAGTTTTTAGGGTTCTTTACTAAATATTATTGTCTCAAGCGCGGTTACTTACTATCCATAATAAGGTTATCGTAAGTGACGCAACCTCTCTTATTGTCACTCTTTTTAGGGTAAACAAAGTGCTTGAATACAGAGCGTCAGATATTCAAGATAAACAAGTGCACCGTTATTAAGTTGTTGTATGCTTAGCTCTAAATGCTAGACATGACAACATAACAAATAATGCTTAAATGAATGGCATTAGATATCACTGATTGAGTAACTGGCATTTAGGGGTGTAGATTCTCCCGTTGCCAAGGGCTGCTACTTACTATCTTTTGATACACGGACCATATGTCAAGACATCAGCTAATGACCAGGAGGGTCAAGGGTTTTACTTTCTCTTAGAGTATGATGTCTATCGAGCATTGCACTATTTGCCAATTCAAACACACGAATATCCACTATCAGCCCGTTCTGCTTACGGGTACCAACTTATACTCCGCATTGGAAATGTAAGTTGCCCGTCTACTTAAAAGGACAAGCTATGTCAATGATTTCCTCACAAACACACCTGGCCACGCCAGATGATTTTTCTGATAATTGCGGTTTTGGCCTAATTGCTCATATTGAGGGTGAAGCGAGCCATGATTTGGTAAAAACTGCCATTCATAGTTTAAGTTGTATGACACATCGCGGCGGTGTTGCTGCTGACGGTAGAACTGGTGATGGTTGTGGCTTACTATTAGCGACGCCTACCGATTTCTTTAAACAGATTGCTGATGAGCAGCAATTTGCCATTACGGACAACTTTGCTGTCGGTATGGTGTTCGTTAATTTAGATAGCGATAAAGCCACGCATAGCCAGCAAGTGTTAAGCGATGAGATTACAGCCCAAGGATTAGAAGTGGCTGGCTGGCGTGATGTACCACTTGACTTGAGTATTGTTGGTGAGATTGGTCGCGAGACATTGCCAGACTTTAAGCAAGTGTTCGTTAATGCGCCAGATGACTTAGCAGCTGATGATTTCAACCGTAAGCTGTTTGTTGCACGTAAAAAAGCAGAGCAGCGTTTGACGGATGATGAGCTATTTTACGTCTGTTCATTGAGTTGTCAGACCATTAT
The DNA here is from genome assembly GCF_038155145.1 of Psychrobacter proteolyticus. Lineage (GTDB taxonomy): Bacteria > Pseudomonadota > Gammaproteobacteria > Pseudomonadales > Moraxellaceae > Psychrobacter > Psychrobacter proteolyticus_B. Next base: position 131,155 of record NZ_JBAKAY010000008.1, on the reverse strand, counting down.
TTATAAAGGCTTGGTAATGCCTTCAGACTTACCAGCGTTTTTCTTGGATTTGCAAGATGAGCGTTTGGCCTCACATATCGTAGTCTTCCATCAGCGTTTCTCAACCAATACGTTACCGCGCTGGCCACTGGCACAGCCATTCCGTTATCTTGCGCACAACGGTGAGTTAAATACCATTACAGGAAACCGCAACTGGTCTAAAGCCCGTACGCCAAAGCTAAAATCAGACAAACTGCCTAACTTGAATGAGCTGACACCACTTGTAAATAGTACAGGTTCAGATTCATCTAGCTTAGATAACATGCTCGAAGTGCTTATGTCTGGCGGTATGAACCTGTTCCATGCAATGTCTATCTTGGTACCACCAGCGTGGCAGAATGTTGATAGCATGGATATGGATTTGCGTGCATTCTATGAGTTTTACTCACAGCATATGGAAGCGTGGGACGGTCCAGCAGGTCTAGTCATTCAAGATGGACGCTATGCGGTCTGTATGCTCGATAGAAACGGTCTGCGCCCATCACGTTGGGTAACCACTAAGAACGGCTATATTACTGTTGCATCAGAAGTAGGCGTTTGGGATTACGAGCCGCAAGATGTATTGGCAAAAGGTCGCGTTGGACCTGGTCAAATGCTGGTTATTGATACGTTGACTGGTCAAATTTTAGATACGACAGCTATTGCAACTTTACTAAAAACGGCGCATCCATATCGTAAATGGTTGCGTGAAGAAGCGACGCGTGTCCGTGATGATGAGCGTCTAGAAGAAACGTTGGCGACGCAAGCGTGCCGCGGTGATAAGCTCAAAGCGCTACAAAAGATGTATCACATCACCAATGAAGAGCGCACAGAAATCATTCGCCCTAATGCTGAAAATGGTCAAGAACCAGTCGGCTCAATGGGTGACGATACGCCAATGGCTGTACTGTCGCAGCAAATTCGCCATGTCGGTGACTTCTTCCGTCAGCAGTTTGCACAGGTGACCAATCCGCCAATCGATCCATTACGTGAATCAATCGTGATGTCGTTGCAGACTTGTTTAGGCGCTGAGACTAATGTATTCGCACCATCTGCGAGAGATGCTCATCGTATTATTTTGTCATCGCCAGTATTGTCAGCTAGCAAAATGCAGCAGCTTGAAACTTTGGATGATCCAGCGTTCAAGATGGCACGCATTGATCTGAATTATGACCGTACTCTAGAGCTATCTGATGCTATCGTCGCTATTTGTGAGCAAGTGGCAGATAACATTCGCTCAGGTAATACGTTGATTGTCTTATCTGATAAAGATATCGATGCAGACAAAGTACCAGCCAACGCTATTATGGTGACTGGCGCTGTGCATCATTATCTAATCGCGCAAGGTATCCGTACCGACGCTAATTTAATCATTGAGACAGGTCTTGCCCGTGACTCGCATCAAATAGCAGTATTGATTGGCTTTGGTGCGACTTGTGTGTATCCATATCTGGCATACGATGTCATTGATGATTTGGTTGCGACTGGTGAGCTACTTGGTGATCCGATTCAAGCTCGTGTTAATTTCCGCAAAGGCTTAGATAAAGGTTTATTAAAAATCTTATCAAAAATGGGTATCTCTACCATTGTTTCTTATCGCGGCGCGCAGTTGTTTGAAGCGGTTGGCCTATCAGAAGAAGTGGTCAGTTTATGCTTTAAAGGCGTACAAAGCCGTATTAAAGGCGCTACCTTCGCAGACCTTGCCGCTGATCAAGCCCAATTGGCTGCCAATGCGTTTAAACGACGCGCTCCTCTAGATCAGGGCGGTCTGCTTAAGTTCGTCTTCAACAAAGAATACCATGCCTTTAACCCTGATGTGATTAATAGCCTGCATACTGCGGTACGTACAGGTGATTACGATAATTACCGTAATTATGCCGATCTAGTTAATAGCCGTCCGGTCGCTACTTTGCGTGATTTGTTGCAACTGAAAACTGACAACAGTATCGATGTCAATGAAGTGGAAGATATCTCTGAAATCTTGACGCGTTTTGACTCAGCTGGCATGTCACTAGGCGCGCTATCTCCTGAAGCGCATGAGTCGATTGCGATGGCTATGAATACCATCGGTGGTCGTTCAAACTCTGGTGAAGGCGGTGAAGATCCTGCACGTTATGGCACATTGCGCAACTCAAAGATTAAGCAAGTTGCCTCTGGTCGTTTCGGGGTCACACCTGCCTACCTTCGTTCCGCTGAAGTCATGCAGATTAAAGTAGCCCAAGGGGCCAAGCCTGGTGAAGGTGGACAGCTACCTGGTGGTAAAGTCAACGCGCTGATTGCACGTTTACGTTATTCAGTACCAGGTGTGACCTTGATTTCACCGCCGCCGCATCATGATATTTATTCTATCGAAGATTTGGCACAGCTGATTTTTGATTTAAAACAAGTCAATCCAGATGCATTGGTATCGGTTAAATTGGTCTCACGTCCAGGTGTTGGTACGATCGCGACAGGCGTTGCAAAAGCCTACGCCGACTTGATTACTATCTCAGGTTATGACGGTGGTACAGCAGCGTCTCCGCTATCATCTATCCACCATGCAGGCTCGCCATGGGAGCTAGGTTTGGCTGAGACTCATCAGTCTCTACGAGTGAATGGGTTACGTGATAAGGTACGTGTCCAGACTGACGGTGGTCTAAAAACAGGGCTAGATGTAGTAAAAGCTGCTATCTTAGGTGCAGAGAGCTTTGGCTTTGGTACCACGCCAATGATTGCAGTTGGTTGTAAGTACCTACGTATTTGCCATTTAAACAACTGTCCGACAGGTGTTGCTACTCAAAAAGCCAAGCTGCGTGATGAGCATTTCATTGGTGAAGCAGAAATGTTGATTAACTTCTTTAAGTTTGTCGCAACTGAGACGCGTGAATGGTTGGCAGCGCTAGGTGTTCGTAGTATGGAGGAGCTGGTCGGTCGTACTGACTTGCTCGATATCTTAGAAGGTAATACGGACAAGCAGCGTCATCTTGATTTAACGCCATTGCTATTTAGTCACCCAGCCAGTGTGGGCAAAGCCCAAACTTGTCAGGTTGAGCGTAATGAGCCGTTTGATAAAGGCTTGCTTGCTGAGCAGATGATTAGCGATATGCTTGTGAACATTCGCAAAGGGGCAGGCGGCGATTATAGCTATTTCGTTGGTAACTGTGACCGCTCTATTGGTGCTCGTATTTCTGGTGAGATTGCGCAAGTTTGGGGCAACCTTGGCATGAGCGATATGCCAATTAAGCTTCGTTTAACTGGTACCGCAGGGCAAAGTCTAGGCGTGTGGAACGCTGGCGGCCTAAATATCGAGCTTGAAGGCGACGCCAATGACTATGTAGGCAAAGGTATGGCAGGCGGTGAGATTGTGATTTATCCGCCAAAAGACTCAAACTTTGTAGCACAAGAAACGGCCATCATCGGTAATACCTGTCTCTATGGTGCAACTGGCGGTAAGCTATACGCTGCCGGTACAGCAGGTGAGCGTTTTGGCGTCCGTAACTCTGGCGCACATGCAGTCATCGAAGGCACAGGCGACCATTGCTGTGAATATATGACTGGCGGTATCGTCACGATTCTTGGCCGTACTGGACTTAACTTCGGTGCTGGTATGACGGGTGGTTTTGCGTATGTACTCGATATGGAAGGCGACTTCTTTGACCGTTGCAACCATGAGCTAATCGATCTAAACCGTATTTCAAGCGAGCAGACAGAAGAGCATCGCATTCATTTGCAACAAGTGATTGAAGCTCATGTAGATAAAACAGGCAGTGCATGGGGTCAGACAATTCTGAACGACTTTGAGCACTATGTTCGTAAGTTCTATTTGGTTAAGCCAAAAGCGGCGAACATTGCAAGCCTTCTTAAAACTACCATGGCTGACCCACAATAGCCGATACGTAACTGTCTATCGTATCAATGGAATGCATTGATGGATTGTATTGATGGATCGGCAGTCGCTTTAATCAGGTTAGCCAGCGTTCCGTTTTTAGAGACGTTTTAACTCACAGGTTTTCAGCAGGTACGTGACAGCAGCGATATATGTCTTAAATTTTAGACAAAAAACATCGCTGACTGTCGCCACCCACTGCAAAAGAGCCTTATATAAAAGAGATAGCACCATGGCAAAACGCTTAGAAAATAACTTCCAGTTTTTAGATGTACCGAGATTTGATCCAACCAAAAAAGACATTGCAACACGTTCAACAGAGTTTGTTGAAATTTATAAGCCTTTCGAAAACGAAGCTGTTGCTCAGCAAGCGCATCGTTGTCTTGAGTGTGGTAACCCTTACTGCGAGTGGAAATGTCCAGTACACAACTATATCCCTAACTGGCTAAAACTGGCCACAGAAGGTCAGATATTTCAGGCAGCTGAATTGTGCCACCGTACCAATACCTTGCCTGAAGTATGCGGACGAGTTTGCCCGCAAGATCGTCTGTGTGAAGGCGCCTGTACGTTGAATGATGGTTTTGGTGCAGTGACCATTGGTAATGTCGAAAAATATATCAACGATACCGCGTTTGCACTTGGCTGGCGTCCAGATATGTCGGAAGTCGTTTGGACAGATAAAAAAGTCGCTATCATTGGCGCAGGACCAGCAGGTCTGGGTTGTGCGGATATCTTGGTCAGAAATGGTGTCAAACCAGTCGTCTTTGATAAGCGCCCTGAAATTGGTGGCTTACTGACATTCGGTATCCCTGAGTTCAAAATGGAAAAAGATGTCATGCGCAATCGCCGTGTGATCTTTGAAGACATGGGTATCGAATTCCGTTTAGAGACAGAGATTGGTACAGACGTCACCATTGATGAGCTATTGGCTGACTATGACGCGGTATTTATGGGTATGGGTACTTACACCTATATGCGCGGCGGCTTTGCTGGTGAAGAGCTGACAGGCGTCTATGATGCACTAGATTACCTGATTGCCAACGTGAACCGTTGCAATGACTGGGAAAAAGACGCTGAAGAGTACATCGACTTTAAAGGTAAAAAGGTGGTGGTACTTGGTGGCGGCGATACAGCAATGGACTGTAACCGTACCAGTATCCGTCAAGGCGCCGACAAAGTAGTTTGTGCTTATCGCCGTGACGAAGAAAACATGCCAGGTTCACGCCGTGAAGTGGTCAATGCTCGCGAGGAAGGCGTTGAGTTCTTATTCAATCGTCAGCCAACCGAAATCATCGGCTTAAACGGTAAAGTTAACGGCGTAAAGGTCGTTACTACTCAGCTGGGTGCACCAGACAACCGTGGTCGTCAACGCCCTGAGCCAATTCCTAATTCTGAAGAGATCATCCCATGTGATGCAGTCATCATGGCCTTTGGTTTTAGACCAAGTCCTGCTGATTGGTTCGAGTCTCAGCAAGTGGGGATGGACAGCTCTGGTCGCGTATTAGCAGCCGAAAAGCAAACCTTCAAATTCCAGACTCAAAATCCTAAAATCTTCGCTGGTGGCGATATGGTGCGCGGTTCTGACTTGGTTGTGACCGCGATTTGGGAAGGTCGTGAAGCTGCGGAAGGTATTTTAGACTACCTAGAAGTATAATACGCTAGCGCAATAGACTATTACTCATTAATACTGACGCAGATCTTGATACGTAATTCGATGAGTCATTTGGTTAATAATCTTCAATAGCGTAGATTTCAATATAGTGTGCTAGGATATTTTTTATAACGCCTTTTACCTGTGAATAATAGGTAAAAGGCGTTATTTTTTGCCCGTCATTTTGCTGATAGAATATCAACTTATACTTACCGCTAGTTATTGAGCTTTTTTAATAATCCTTTACTAAAATGTCTCACTTAAATATTCCATCCGAAAAGAGTAGCCTTGCGTGAAATCCACCCTTTATCAGCGTATCACTGCTCCATTTGTCGAACCCTATGTTCGCTACCAACATGCAGATATCCTACATGCCACACGCCTAGGCACGGCTGTGATATTGGCCCTATTGGTCAATAAAATCACCAACCTTCCGCACGGTGAATGGACGACTATTACCGTATTTATCATTCTAGGGTTATTGCAATACCAAGGCGCTATTTATACCAAGGCAAAAGAGCGCGTGATCGGTACTTTGTTAGGTATCGGTACTGCGCTTGGGGTGTTATGGTTTAATCAAAATGCAGGTGCATGGCTATGGGTGGACTATGCGCTTATTGGTCTGCTCAGTGGCATTATTGGCTATCTAGCCGTCAGACAGCTCGGGTATACAGGACTGTTAACGGGTATCACTATGTTGATGATTGTCTCTGATTTAGGTAATAATAGCATTGGTCAAGATGGTATCTACCGCGCATTAAATATCTTACTGGGGACAGGCGTTTCGGTAGCAGTAACGCTGATTTTGCCGCTCAAATCAACGTTGATGTGGCGATTTTTATTGAGTAGCAATCTTGACGCGTGTAGTAGCCTCTACGCTGGCGTAGGTCATCATATTGACGCAACGGATGGAGTAGTGGACGATTCTGTTCAAAAGCTAAACCCAGTGGCTTTTCCTGTTAAGGAAGTACCCGTTGATAGAGCATTAGTCACAGCGTTACAGCAGATCAATAAACGCTTGCTAGCCGTGCGACCCCATATCGCGGCGACAGCCAGTGAGTCAGGTATTGAAAAGGAAACGCTAGAGACGATTCAACGTACCCACCGTAATATTATTGGGACGATTGATCTACTGTTAAGTGCGGCACCGCGCTTGGCAAATATCGAAATTGATGAAGAAAACCATGTTTTATTGGTACATTATCAGCATGAGCTAACCCAAGCGATGCAACACATGGCAGCGGTATTACGTAGTCCAAGTGATGAAGTATTCCGACCTATTACACGTATTGCCGTCTCAGAGTATCCAAGCGTACAGCACCTAGCGTTTGAGTGGCAGGGCTATTTTTGGTTGACACAAACCTTGCAGACTCAGTTGCAGCAGATGAGCGATTTACTACAAACATCGAAGCTGCATTGGTTTGCTGCATCCGGTCTAGGCTATCAACGCCGCGAGCAGCGCCGAATGAAAGAGCAGGGCGGCGAGACGGATTTGCATTTATAACGTAAAAAAACGCTGACCATTTAGGATCAGCGTTTTTATTTTTCAAAGACTACTTTATTTTAAAGTGCTACATCAAAACTATTAACGACCAGTCTTTAGCTTATCCCAGTACTGTTGATACACTTGTAACGCCTCATCGCCTACATCTTCTTGGAACTCAGCTTTTGCTAATACCTCTTTAGAAGGATAAATCGTTGGATTGTTTTGGACGCTCTCATCCATCAGCTCACGCGCTGCTATGTTTGGTGATGCGTAGCCAATCTCTTCGCTGACGATTTTTGCATTTTCAGGACGCAATAAGTAATCAATAAATTTATGTGCTGCATCAACTTGCTTGGCATTTTTTGGAATGACAAAGTTGTCCATCCATAAGATAGCACCTTCGCTTGGATACTTATAAACTAAGCTAGTCAAACCTTCGTCATTGGCCATGACTGCCTCGCCATTCCATGTCATACCAAGCGCAGTCTCACCTTCGATATATGGCATACGCGTCGCATCAGAGTTAAAGGTTTTGACGTTTGGCATCAACGTGGTGAGCTTATCGTAAGCGGCTTCGATTTCGTCAGGATTGCTACTATTACCTGAATAGCCAAGGGTCAGCAGTGCCATACCAAATACTTCACGCACGTCATTGGTCAGCATCACCTGACCTTTATACTTAGGATCCCATAGGTCATTCCAGCTATTGACAGTTTTCGGATCGACACTGTCACCGTTAATGGCTAAACCTGTGCTGCCCCACATATAAGGGATAGAGTATTTGTTATCAGGATCAACTTTGGTATTAGTAAATGAGGTGTCAAGGTTTTTAAAATTGCTCAGTTTTGATTTGTCTAGCTCTTGTAGTAGTCCTTCTTTCGCCATTTTTTCGACATAATAAGTCGATGGAATCGCTAAGTCATACTGACTAGAATCATCCAATAGTTTGAGCTTGGCATACATCGCTTCGTTAGAGTCAAATGTGGTGTAATTAACTGAGATGCCAGTTTCTTCTTCAAAACCATCTAAAATCTCTTGCGGCATATATTCTGACCAGTTGTAAAGGTTCAGCGTCTCATTACTCGCCGCAGCACTGCCATCCGCTGCATTGTCAGAGTTGCTACAACTGGCAAGTACCAAGCCGACAGCCGCTGCTAACAATGCTTTTGGCACTATGCGACTGACACTAGCCGAGGTGTGAGTAGTTGGATGGGACGATGATAAATGGGTCAAAATATCTCTCCTAAATAAAGATAATGCAAATTAGAAAAATTCAATAAAAAAGCCAAAAAGATAAAAGCCTGACATGGCCAATAAAACTATTATGGTCATTAGTTTATACAATTTAAAGGGTTGTTATTAGGGCAATACTTAATAATACTAATAAAAATAGCCAGTTGGGCTAATGAGATGAGTAGCAAAACTAACTTAATGACAGCTAATTTTGGGTAGGATTGCTAGCGAGCTGCTAACGTCGAATCGAAAAAAGATGGTATATAACCATGCTATGATTGGCGCAGACCGAAGTATGACGAACATCATCTAAGCAGATATCAGCCTTTGGCTCTAAGACACCAACCATACCATAATAATAAGGGATACAGCACAATGACCGAAAGTACCTCAACTCAAAACACCTTGAATAAAAACCACTCAGTTATACCAGCATTGCTTAAGGATAAAGTCGCCATAGTCACTGGTGCCAGTCGTGGGCTTGGTGCACAGATTGCACAGCAAATGGCAGAAGCAGGTGCTATCGTTTGCGTCAACTACCTTAACAGTAAACAGGCTGCTGAGGCGGTAGTGGCTGATATCATCGCGACAGGCGGTCAAGCATTTGCTTATCAGGCGGATGTGTCCGAGCTTGAGCAAGTACAAGCAATGGCAACTGAAGTCATCACTCGTCATGGACGTATTGATATACTGGTCAATAATGCCTTGCCAAATTATCAGTTCAATCCAAGCGCTGCGTACACCAGTATTGAGACCGTAAAGTGGACGCATTTTTCACAACAAATGGAAGGTATTGTTAAAGGAGCAGTCAATACAGTACAAGCGGTGTTGCCGCAAATGAAAGCGCAGCAAGTAGGTAAGATCATCAATATCTCGACCAATCTTGTCTACAACCCAGTGGTTACCTATTATGATTACACCACGGCTAAATCAGCGTTGATTGGACTGACTCGCAACCTAGCAAGCGAGCTTGGACAGTATGGTATTCGGGTTAATTTGCTGGCAGGTGGATTATTAAAAACTACCGATGCAAGCAGCTTAACCACTGAAGAGGTATTTGACTATATCGCGACTACGACTCCGCTGCGCCAAGCGACTTCGGTAGCTGACTTTGCCAATTCAGTATTGCTCATGGCATCTGATTTGAGCATGGCTATTACTGGACAATCTATCGCCGTCGATGGTGGATTGACTATGCCTTAACTGATGCCTTAACTGATGCCTTAACGCTATATTAAATTTGTAGAAGAAAAAATGATCGCCAAGGTATTGGAGTCATCACCGCTACAGTTTTTATTTGAGTCGTCTATATAAAATTAGACCATAATAAAAAGCCCTTACTAATCGGTTAGTAAGGGCTTTTTTTAAATGAACGTTAATTAGATGAACATTAATGACTTTATGTGCCTGAACAGTCTTACGACTTCATTGCTAACTGATTAAGCACGGTTTGAATACCATATTCTTCAATCGTTCCAGTAACGAAGTTAGCGCGTTCTATTAAAGCTGGCTGTGCATCTCCCATGGCCACAGCAAACCCAACCAAGTCGAACATTTCTAAGTCATTCATACCATCACCGAATGCCATACATTCGCTTGCATCTACCGCATAGTACTCGCATACATCTTTGATACCGCGCGCTTTTGATGCCTCTGCTGGCAATATATCGGCACCAATCTGATGCCAATGTACCAGCTTTAAATCATACTGAGCAAAGTCGATGTCTTGCATTTTTTCTTGCTGATTGTTAAAAAATACCGAGCACTGATAGACGGTATTTGATTTGTAGTACTCAGGATCAAGGATCGAATTGGGTGTGACCGCATTGAACTCGCGTAAACGTTCATTTTCATCTGACCAAGCGATATGAGTGGCAGAGTCAAACTTATGAATCAAATCACTTTGCTGACACAGGCGTACGATTTTATCTGTCTGTTCAGCCGTTAACGGGTAGTGGCTGATTAGGCCGCTTTTATCAAAACTATATTGTCCATTCATACAAATAATAGCGTCCAATATATCTGCATCAAGCAACGCTAGAATGTCTTCAGGCAATATGGCTTTAGAACGACCAGTCGAAATCACTAGTTTAATATCGGTATCTGCAAGCTGCTCAAGCGTCGCTTTATTGTGTTCAGCGATGATGCCGTTACGGCTCAAGGTATCATCGATGTCAAAAAAGATGATTTTGGGGGTCGAAATCTTAGTAGTTATACTTTCTTTGGCAATCTTATCTTCGATAAACATGATGATCCTATTATTTTTAGTCGTGTAGATACAATGATTCAGATACTACTACAACATACCCAATCAGATAAATACCTATCGAGTAACCTATGATGCTACAAATACGCTTATTGAGACAGTATTTGCATATAGCCTGTAGAACCGCTCATTGCTTGTCCAGAGGATTAACAAAAATGCTAAACGATATGATTAACTTAACCGTGTCTATTTATTATAAAGTTATATTCAATTATCAAAATTAATCTACGAAATAAGAAGGTCTATCCTTATTAATGCATCGGCTACCTAAAGGAACAAGCATGAACTTTTTCACCTTAAAATCGGTTACAGTTTTGGCAACAGTGGCTTTATCTGCTAACGCTTTTGCAATGGATGTTAACTTTAATGATGCTGCTTGGGATGGCAAGAAAATCCCTGAGGGGCAGCAATGTCTAAACTATGACGGTAAAAGTCCAGCCACGCCTAGCATGACTGTCTCAAACATTCCGGCAGGCACGGAGAGCTTGGTGTTCGTCTACAACGATGTAAGCAACAAACGTATGCAACATGGTGGACATGGTATCGTGGAGTTCGCATTACCAGAGGGTGCTACGAGCGCAGAAGTGCCACGAGTATTTGGTCATACTTACGAAGTACCAGTAGGTATTGAGATGGTTGCAGAATACCGTAACCGTAAAGGTGAGGCGGGCGGTGCATATAAGCCGCCTTGCTCTGGCGGCAAGAACCATCTGTATACGGTAGATGTACAAGCATGGCAAGGCGACTCGGTACTTGCTGAAACAACCGTTGAGATGGGACGGTATTGATACGTTAGCTATTCAATTAATATGCAACAATTAGTATGCAACAATTAGTATGCAACAATTAGTATGCAATAAAGTCGTCTATACAAAACTGTTTATACATAGCATAGACGGCTTTTTATTGAAGGTAGGTTGTGTTTTATATACCTATAAATACGCTAACTTAATAAACATGATAGACCCTGATAAATGCTTGTAGAGTTTAGTCTATAAGTAAACATGACTTAGTCGTATAAGTGCGTTGAGGCAGGGCTATAGGAGAATATAGATTAGGCTTGTTAACTATTAGAATAATGCCAAGATACTGAACGTGACAACTTTGTAGTATAATTTTACTACTATGGATATCGGTATGCTATATCATTGAAACTTCTATGTTATAAATCTAAAAAAATCATAGCAAATGATAAAAAACGTTATTAATTATACTTTATCTTAAAGTATACCTTGATTTGAATGAATTTATTATAAATAAGGTTTCTTATGAACATAACGACAAGCCAACCTTCAGAAGATAGAAAAAGGCATGGCGAGCATATTTTTATCCACATGACATATATCGCCAAAAATGTCGATCTAGATTCTGGGATTGAGCTGACTCGCGCACTTGAGTACTGGCGCAGATATTTTGAAGAAAACGATATCGTTTCAGCTTTAGTTATTAGTGAAGGTTATTTCGTTCAAAGTTTTCAAGGAACAAGACCTGCTATCAATACTGCCTTGGAAAAAATACTTGACGAGCATTCCACCATTGTCCCTAATATTGTGAATATAGAGGAAATAGAATCGCGCCAATGGAATGGGTTTTTAGTTAAACATCTAACCTCAAGCGTTGAAGATGAAGAGCATGCCCTAAAGAATTTTTCAGCAGGCTCTGACTACAATCCTTATCTAATGAAAAGCTCTCAGATTGAAAGCTTTTTGAAAGCGGTATTTGAAGATGCTGAATCTAATTAATTTTAAATGAGTGGCATTTATTTCTTGAATATTTGCCTCTTATAGTTGTTAGTAGCACTTGCCCTAGCTAGAATAGAAAAGCCGTCCATACGTTTGTATAGGCGGCTTTTTATTGAAAGCAAGTTAGCAGTATCGGTACAGGATGTTTTCTTAGCAATTGGACAGAATATTGGCGGATGTTCATAAGTGACTATTCATACCTGACTCTTGCAGGATTTAACTACTAAAAATTACCTAGTGATATCTGTTTTTGTCATGTTATTTTAAGGTATGAATGATAAGAAACTGGTCAATTACCAAGAGTTTTATTGATTATACTTTATGATAAAGTGTATATTAATTTATATACCTATTATATAAATGGATTTTCTTATGCAAATAACGACAAGTCAAACTTCAGAAAATAGGAAAAGACATGGCGAGCATCTGCTGATTAGCCTAACGTATATCGGTAAAAATATCGAAATGAAAACAGGTATAGAGTTGACTCGTGCTCTTGAACAGTGGCGAAGATACTTTGAGGAAAGTGGGTTAGTTGCAGCGCTTGTGATCAATGACGGTTACTTTGTTCAAAACATTCAAGGTTCAAGACCAGCGGTCAACGCTGCTCTAGCGAAGATAATTGATGAGCATTTCAAGATTATTCCTAATGTTGTAAAGGTGGAAGAGATAGAAGCGCTTCGGTGGGATGGGTTTGTAACCAAACACCTGACGGAAAGTGCCGAAGATGAGGAGTATGCCTTAAAAAGTTTCTCAGCAGGGTTTGATTTCAATCCTTATCTAATGAAAAGTACTCAGATTGAAAGCTTTTTGACAGCGATATTTGAAGATGGTTAATTCAGAAATTATAAATGCGTAGTATGCGCTCAGTATAAAGGCCATCTGCTCTAACCAGCATAAAAAAGCCGTCTATAAAGTATCTTTTGATTTAGATAATTTTTCATAAATAAGGTTTCTTATGCAGATCACTACCAGCCAACTTTTAGAAGATAGAAAAAGACAGGGTGAGCATATCATGCTCAGCCTAACGTATATTGGCAGAAATAGTGACAGTAATAATGGAATAGGGTTGGCTCGTCTGCTTGAGCAATGGCGAAGAAATAATGAAAAAAGTGGTGTAACCTCAGCGCTTGTCGTGAATGACAATTACTTTATTCAAAACATTGAAGGTCCAAGACCTCTTATCAATGAAATACTAGTAAAATTGATCAGTGAGTACTCTTACCTAGTACCCCATCTCAATGAGATTGAGGAAATAGAAGAACGTAGGTGGGATGGTTTTTTAATAAAATATTTAACATCAAGTGCAGAAGACGAAGCATATACCCTAAAAAGCTTCTCGGCAGGTGCTGACTTTAATCCGTATCTAATGAAAAGCACTCAGATTACAAGCTTCCTAAAAGCGATCTTTGAGGATGCTGTATCTAATAAGTCTTAAATAATTTCTATATTCTGATTGGCGTAAAAAAGCCGCCTACACATTGTGTATGGGCGGCTTTTTGATAGGAGCTGTTTAATTTTATCAGCTAAATTTTGAACTAGGATTTCTAAAATTTAACTAGTCAAACTAGCCAACTTCAACACTCGTCACATTCTGAAAGCCTCTTGGCAACTGACCACCACGATTACCGCGAACACCCGTATAGTTAGCCAAATCATTTGGCTTGAGTGTCACATGGCGTTTGCCAGCAGTGATGACAAGACTGTCTTGCTGACTAAGTGGTGTGATAGCGAGTACCTCTTCACCGTCTTTCAACTTAATAAGTTTGTTCCCTTTACCGCGAGCCTGTTCAGGCAAATCATCAAGAGCAAATATCAGTAGATACCCTGCATTGGTCGCGACAGCAACATGATCAGGTGTCACACGCACATTGCTATTTTCACCTTCGGTATTAGCGGCCGTCTCTACTGGCGCATCGATACGTGCAACAGGGAGCAGTCGACTGTCAGTTGCTAGGTTAATGACGTTTTTACCAGCTTTTTGATTGCTATCGAGGTTGCCAATGGTATTGATAAAACCATAACCTGCTGAACTAGCAAGGATAATACGTTGCTCGTTATCACCCGTTAATAGCTGCTCAAAGCTAGCGCCTGCTGGCGGCTTTAACACACTGGTTAGCGGATCACCTTGACCACGCGCAGACGCTAAATTATGCGCATCGATACTGTAACTGCGTCCAGTGCTGTCGAGCACGTAGATTCGCTCGTTAGATTTGCCGCGCACGTGTGCTTGATAGCTGTCACCTGAGCGGTAACTCATACCAGCAGCATCGACATCATGACCTTTAGCGGCTCGAATCCAACCCGCTTTTGATAGGATGGCAGTGACCGGCTCACTTGGTACGAGATCTGACTCTTTTAATGCCTGTGCTTCTTCACGCTCTGCTAATGGCGATACACGCTCATTGCCATGTTCTTTCATATCGGCGGTAAGCTCATCGATCATCAGATTAGTTAGACTGTTTGGATTATCTAAGTACTCTTGAATGATGGCACGTTCGGCAGCGAGTTCATCTTGCTCGCGGCGTAGCTCAATCTCTTCTAATTTTGCCAACTGACGCAGACGAATATCCAAGATAGCATTGGCCTGAATGTCAGTCAGGTCATAGTCCTGCATCAAGGTCGCTTTTGGATCATCCTCTTCACGAATGATGCGAATCACTTCATCAATATTTAGATAAGCAATCAGCAAGCCTGCCAAAATATGCAAGCGCTTATCGATTTTATCGAGACGATATTGCAAGCGACGTGTGACCACCGAGCGGCGACAGATTAACCATTCTTCCAAGACTTCCTTTAAGTTTTTCACCTGCGGCTTACCATTTAAGCCAATCATATTCATATTGACGCGGTAATTGCTCTCTAGGTCAGTACTGGCAAACAGGTGACTCATGACACGATCGACATCGACTCGTGTTGAGCGCAACTCAAGGACGATACGACAAGCGTTTTCGTGATCTGATTCATCGTGAATATCGGTCACCCAAGGCAGCTTCTTATCGGTCATAAGCTTGGCGATTTGCTCTTGGATTTTGTTGCCTGACACTTGGTAAGGCAGCGCATCGATAATGACGAGGTTTTTTTCTTTAGAGTCAACATGAAAGGTGGCGCGCATCTTATAACTGCCACGTCCAGTCTCGTACATCGCTTGCAAATCTTTTTTACTAGTGATGATTTCCGCTGGTGTCGGTAGATCAGGTGCGGGTATCGATTGGGTAAGTTGCTTAACCGACAACTCTGGGTTTTTGAGCAAACGAATGGCCGCGCGTACCACTTCATTAAGGTTATGCGGTGGAATATCGGTTGCCATACCGACCGCGATACCTGTCGTACCGTTTAATAAAATATTAGGCAGGCGGGCAGGTAAGGTCGTTGGTTCTTGCATCGTACCATCGAAGTTATCTTGCCAATCGACCGTGCCTTGTCCCAATTCTGCAAGCAACGTATTGGCATAAGCTGACATTTTGGCTTCGGTATAACGCATCGCAGCAAAGGATTTTGGATCATCTGGGCTACCCCAGTTACCTTGACCAGTGATGAGCGGATAGCGATAACTGAACGGCTGTGCCATCAGTACCATTGCCTCGTAACAAGCGCTATCACCATGCGGATGATATTTACCCAATACGTCACCGACCGTACGTGCAGATTTCTTCGCCTTAGCAGAAGACTTTAGCCCAAGCTCGCTCATGGCATAGACGATGCGACGTTGGACAGGTTTTAGACCGTCAGCAATATTTGGCAACGCCCGATCCATGATGACGTACATGGCATAGTTGAGATAGGCCTGCTCGGTGAACTCTGCGACTGAACGAGTATCCATCGGCTCATTGGGAATAATTGGGGCGATCGTATGATCAATAACATCAGACATAAAATAGGATTCACTTATCAGTTTTAATAGGTATAGATAATTGGTTCAAGCATACAAATAGGATAGTGCTATCGTAAAGGATATTGCACCAATTAAAAAGACGTATGTCAGAATATACGACATCTCGTGACGTGCTTAAAACAAGCGCTTATAAAGGGCTTTTATAGTATGGTGATTCATAGCTTTTATAGATTAAGTTAAGTATAGTAAATCTAATATTTGTTTTTTATATGGTTAATAAATGTCTTAAGATTGAATCCTTTTTATTTAGGATATCTTGTCTGTCATTAGTCTAAAGAAAGTAGGTACAGAATAGTTTTACTTCAAAATTAATGATTGAAAGTATGACAGCTAATAGACTGAATAAGGCGGCTGATTTGCCTATTTAAATAGCGTTAACCATATATTGACACGGACCAGTCGCTACTGAACTATCTTACAATAAGGAATTTCTGTTATGTCATTTGACCCTTTATCTCAAGTTTCTGCCTCTACAATTCTAAAAAACGAAAGTAAGCACCTAGGGAAAAACGTTACTAGAAATGTGCTGTTGATTACTGCTATAGCCAATCTAGGATTGACAGCCTGTAGCCCTTCACAAATGAGCAAAACGCTACCAGCCGAGACAAGCAGTACAGTCAATCAAGATGCAGCAGTGGTGTCAGAGTCTATCATGGCGTCACCCAGTGTGAGGCCATCAGTCATCAGCGAACAGATGATGATACGTTCTGCGGCGCAGACAGGTATCGTACGCCCATTACCGAGCATCATAGTCACGCCAGAGGCAAAAGACAACTATCAAAAAAACGCAGCCAATCCTGTACATCGAACTACGGATATGGCGGTATCCACTTTGTCTATCGATACCGATACGGGCAGCTACGCCAATGTGCGCCGCTATTTAAACGAAGGTCAACTACCACCTGTTGATGCCGTACGGGTAGAGGAGTTGATTAATTATTTTAACTATCAATTTGATGGTGGCAAACGCTTAGGTAGTGCCCCATTTGTTGTATCAACTGAGGTAGTAGACTCACCTTGGGATAGAGCAGATCAGGATAATAAAATCGTCAAAGTTGGTATCAAGGCCGTTGATAGTAGCTGGTCGCAAAAAGCAGATAAGCAATCTATGCCCCCTGCCAATCTCGTATTTTTGGTAGACGTGTCAGGATCTATGTCGTCACGCGATAAGCTGCCATTGGCACAGTCGTCGCTTAAGCTGTTGACAGAGCAAATGCGCGCTCAAGACAGCATCAGTATCGTGACCTATTCAGGTAGTACTAGTGTGGTATTGCCTGCGACCAGTGGTGACCAAAAAGCAAAAATATTGGCTGCAATCGATGGATTGAATGCCTCAGGCTCAACCAATGGGGAAGATGCTCTTAAATTGGCCTACAGGCAAGCTGAGCAGGGTCTAAAGAAGAATGGTATTAATCGAATCATGATGTTAACGGATGGCGATTTTAACGTTGGTATTAGTGATGTCGATGAGATGCTTGATTTGGTCAAAGCCCATCGCGATCGCGGTATCTCTTTATCTACCGTTGGCTTCGGTCGTGGTAATCTGAATGATCACATGATGGAACAGATGGCGGACAACGGCAATGGTAATTACAGCTATATTGACAGCTTAACTGAAGCAAAAAAAGTTTTTGGGGATGAATTAGCCGCGACATTTAACACCGTCGCTAAAGACGTAAAAGTCCAAGTTGAATTTAATCCTGATGTGGTGAGTGAGTGGCGCTTGATTGGTTATGAAAATCGCGTACTGGCTGAAGAAGACTTCAATAATGACAAAATTGATGCAGGTGAGCTTGGGGCAGGTAAAGCAGTTATCGCTTTGTTTGAAGTGACACCAAAAGGTCAAAAAGGGTTATATAGCGATCGCCGTTATGCTAATAGCAATACTAGTTCAGATAATAAACAGAACTCCAATGAGCTTGGCTATCTAAAAATTCGTTATAAAGCACCGACAGGTGATAGCTCCAAACTGATTAGCCAACCGATTAATAAAGCTAGCCACGCTTTAAACAAAGCCAGTATCGATACTCAGTTTGCGATGGCAGTAGCAGGATTCGGTCAACGCTTGACTCAAAGCGATTATATTAATGAGTGGCAGTACAGTGATAGCACTAAACTTGCCAAAAGTAGTATCGCAGATAGACCAAGTAGCGATACTGATGGTACTCGTCGCAATTTTGTGACGTTGACTGAGCTGGCGAGTGCGCTAAAAAGTAGCCGATAGTGAACAGATATCGTGTCGGGATGGTCATTAGGAAGCAGAAGTCAAGGGTCATATTTTCTAATGGTATGACTGGTATTTTTAATCTAATGTATTGATATGTATGGAGATATCGAGCGTCAAGCCTATTTGAGAACTGGTGTAGCAATCTTTTGTATTGAGTACTATGTATAAAGTGTGTATGTTAATGAACAAAGGGCTATTTACCGCTATATTGTTCGCTCAGCACTATACAAACATGTCGCAGCCTTGCTTTTTATCATAACGATAGGCAAGACTCTGACGTTTTGTATATTTATCACACTGTGATTGGCGTGAGTTGACGGTAATGTATTATTACTAGGAGAGAAAAGATTATGGAAAATCAAGGAAACTTAACCCGTCGTGACGATAAAGTTTGGCTAAAAACGTATGAAGAACTTGGTCTGGAGTATGACATTGAGTTGCCAGCCGACAATACGTCACTTATCGATATTTTCGAAAAAAGCTTCGCTGAAAATGCTGATAAAACTGCTTATATATGCATGGGTTCATCGTTAAGCTTCCAAGAAGTAGATTTATACAGCCGTCAAATGGCCGCTTATCTACAGTCATTAGGATTGGTCAAAGGCGATAAAGTTGCGGTCATGATGCCCAACATTTTGCAGTTACCAATCTCTGTCATCGCTGTACTACGTGCAGGCTTTACTTTAGTCAACGTCAACCCTCTGTACACTACCAGAGAGCTTGAGCATCAATTGACCGATTCAGACGCCAAAGTGCTAATCATGGTCGAAAACTTTGCCAAAACCTATCAAGACATCGGTCGCAATGTGGTCGATAAAGTCGTGATTACGGGTATGGGCGATTTGATGGGTACGCTCAAAGGCTTTATGGTTAATACGGTCGTCCGCCATGTCAAAAAAATGGTACCAGACTACAGTATTTCTAATAGCATCAGCTTCAAAACGGCACTAAAGCAAGTCACGGCTAGCAAGTATAAGCGCCCAACCAATATCACGCTTGATGATATCGCTGTCCTACAGTATACCGGTGGTACGACAGGTGTGGCGAAAGGCGCGATGCTAACGCACAAAAACTTGGTGGCAAACTTAATTCAGTCTAATACCTTTTTGGGCACCGCTTTTGATGATTTCGATCAAAGAGGTGAGCAACCTGTGATTATGACGGCATTGCCGATGTATCATATTTTCTCATTCACCGTATGTGGTATGTTCGGTCTGTATCGCGGTTGTGTTGTATTATTAGTACCAAATCCACGCGATCTTGATAGCTTGTTAAAAGCATATAAAGCCAATCCACCAGCGTTCTTCCCAGCGGTAAACACGTTGTTCAACGCGCTTGCCAATAACGAAGAATTTATCGCGATGGATCATAGCAAGCTGCGTCAATCGATGGGCGGCGGCATGGCAGTATTGAGTCCAACGGCGGAAAAATGGCGTCAAGTCACTGGTAATATTATCATTCAAGGTTACGGCCTGTCTGAAACAGCACCAGTAGCGACCTCTAATCCTAGCAACAGCAAGACATTCACAGGTACCATTGGTGTACCGATGCCAGCAACAGATGTGGCAATTTTGGATGATGCAGGTAATGAAGTAGCACTTGGTGAGCGCGGTGAGATTAGTGTTCGTGGTCCACAGGTCATGAAAGGTTACTGGAACCGTGAAGATGCTACTGCCGAAGTCATGACAGCAGATGGTTTTTTCCGTACTGGTGATATCGGTATCATGGCTGACAACGGATATGTGACCATCGTTGATCGCAAAAAAGATATGATTTTGGTGTCTGGTTTTAACGTTTATCCGAACGAAGTCGAAGAAGTCATGGCTGGCCATCCTAAGATTTTAGAATGTGGCGTCATCGGTATCGAAGATGAGAAAAGTGGTGAGATTCCTAAGATCTATGTTGTCCGTAACGATCCTAGTCTGACTACCGAAGAAGTTCTTGAGTATGGTAAAGAGAACCTAACAGGTTATAAGCGTCCTCGTCGTGTTGAGTTTATTGATGAGCTACCAAAATCGAACGTTGGTAAGATTTTGCGCAAAGATCTACGCGTACTTGAAGAAAAAAACCACGGTTAATTTGCTGATACACGCACCTATATATTTGTTTGATAGATGCGTGTATTAACTAAAAGTACATGTGAAAGTATCGCTCGATTAAATACTGTAGTAACTAAAGTAGTAACCAAAAATGATAAGGCTGCAACCATGCTGTCTTATCATTTTTTTGTCTTTATCGCTTTTGACATTTGCGGATGACAGCTACTATTAATAGAGAATATCTATTAAAACTGCTATAGTGCCCATCGACGTATTCTTGTTTTTATCCAAAAAACCGTACTAGTTTTACTTAAGACAACTAGTGAAATCATGGTAGTAAATATCATTTTCGACTTGGTCGTGCTGAGTGGTAGTATTATTTATCATAGACCCAGTAACACACTTTAATTTGCAAAGCTTATGAATGACAAACCCGATCATACTTATCTATTTCTTATTCATAAGCTTCTGCTGTCAGCAATAATCATAAAAAATGGTGTTTCCATTAACATATTCAATGTTTTTAACAGTAACATTTAGGGAAAATTATGACGGATAATATTAATAAAAAAACGACAGATAATAGCGCTGCAACTGACGATAAAGCCAATACTACTAACGACGCCTATCAAAGCAATGCGTTTCCTACTATGCCAACCATCGACAGTGATAGTCCGTGGCTGAGTGCTTATGAGCGCTATAGCATCGATGCTACTATCGAGATGCCAGAAGACAATACCTCTCTACTTGATGTGTTCGAGCGTAATTTTAGCCGTTATGGTCAAAAACCTGCCTATATCTGCATGGGCTCATCGATTACTTTTAAGCAATTAGATCTATATAGCCGACAGATTGCTAGCTATTTGCAGTCAATAGGACTGGTCGCAGGCGATAAAGTTGGGGTAATGATGCCCAACGTCTTGCAGTATCCAGTGGTTGCTTTGGGTATCATTCGCGCAGGGATGGTCTTGGTCAATGTAAACCCTCTATACACCAGTCGTGAACTGTCACATCAGTTGCATGACAGTGGTGCGAAAGCGCTATTTATCGTTGAAAACTTTGCCAAAACGTATCAAGAGGCCGAAGACAAAGGTCAGGTAGAGCATGTAGTCGTGTGTACCATTGGTGATATGTTAGGTACGATTAAAGGAGCTGTGGTCAACCTCGTGGCTCGTCATGTTAAAAAGATGATTCCTGCTTATAGCATACCGAATAGTGTAAGCTTCAAGCATGCTCTGAATGCTGAGTCAGCCAGCAAATACCAACGCCCTGAATTGAACTTAAGCGATGTGGCGCTACTGCAATATACTGGTGGTACGACAGGAGTCGCGAAAGGCGCGATGCTGTCTCACGGTAATCTAGTCGCAAACATGCTACAGGTCAGTGCGCTGATGAACAGTGCATTTGATGATGATATAGATGGTAGAGATGTGATTTTGACCGCACTGCCGTTGTATCATGTTTTCTCATTTATGGTCTGCGGTATGTGTAGTATGTATCAAGGTTATGCCTCGCTACTCATTCCGAATCCGCGCGATCTTGATGGGCTTATCAAAGAGATGGCCAAGTATAAGCCAGCGTTTATCCCTGCTGTGAATACTTTGTTTAATGGCTTAGTACACAAAGATAACTTTGCTGATTTGGACTTTTCTAATCTAAAAGCGTCTATCGGCGGCGGTATGTCAGTATTACCTAGCGTAGCCAAAGAGTGGCATAAAATCACTGGTCTGCCTATCGTTGAAGGTTATGGCTTGTCTGAGACCTCGCCTGTCGTAGCATTTAATCCGATGACTATTGCGGAATTTACTGGAAAAATCGGTATTCCTGCGCCTAGTACAGATATTGTGCTCATTGATGATGACGAAAATATAGTAGCCATGGGCGATCGCGGTGAAATCTGTGTAAAAGGCCCACAGGTCATGATTGGTTATCAGAATCGTCCGAAAGAAACTGCTGAATCCTTTACAGCTAGTGGTTACTTAAAAACGGGCGATATCGGCATTATGGACGAAAAAGGTTTTATCAAAATTGTCGATCGTAAAAAAGACATGATTTTGGTATCTGGTTTCAACGTCTATCCAAACGAAATCGAAGAAGCGATGAGTGAGCATCCAGCAGTCGTAGAATGCGGTGCTATTGGTGTACCGAACGATGATCGCGGCGAAGAGCCAAAGCTGTTTGTGGTCAAAAAAGGCAATGTGACTGAAAAAGAGCTATTGGAATATGGCAAAAAACAACTGACTGGCTATAAGCGCCCACGTCATATACAGTTCGTTGACGAATTACCAAAGTCGAACGTTGGCAAAATCCTACGTAAGGAATTGCGTAAGATGGAAGGGTTAGAATAGTTTATATCTGACATTCTATTGATAACGGTGGCGTAATGGCAGGTGTGAATCTTGCTATTGCGCCGTTGTCACGTTAGGATATCTTAAGATTTTAGTCGACTACATACCTATCAATGTGTTTGCTAACGACTGATAGGTATTTTTATGACACTGCTTTTATAACATTGTACTAGGAATTTTTATGCGTATTGACAATCGTGAGCTTGACCAACTTCGCTCGATCAGCTTTGAGCGCCATTATACGAAGCATGCTGAAGGGTCAGTATTGGTAAGTTTTGGCGATACCAAGGTACTATGTACTGCCAGTGTAGAATCTGGTGTGCCGCGCTGGCTCAAAGGTAAAGGCAAAGGTTGGATCACAGCTGAGTATGGTATGTTGCCACGTGCGACCAACACGCGCAATCAGCGTGAAGCGGCTCGCGGCAAGCAGTCAGGTCGTACGCAAGAGATTCAGCGTTTGATCGGTCGTAGCTTACGTGCCATGATTGATCTAAGTAAACTTGGTGAAAACACCATCTATCTTGATTGCGATGTGTTGCAAGCGGATGGCGGTACTCGTACGGCGAGTATCACTGGTGCTGCGATTGCGCTTATCGATGCGCTAGAAAGTATCCAAAAGGCCAAGAAACTAAAAGCAGATCCGCTAATCGGATTGGTTGCTGCGGTTTCCGTTGGTATGAAAGATGGCGAAGCATATCTTGATCTGAACTATGAAGAAGACTCTAGCTGCGATACCGACTTGAACGTCGTAATGACTCAAAAAGGCGAGTACATTGAGCTACAAGGTACTGCTGAAGAAAAGCCATTCACTCGTGCTCAAGCAGATGCTATGCTGTCGTTAGCTGAAAAAGGCATTGCTGAATTGATTAAAATGCAACAGACGGCGCTTGGTTGGTAGACTAGCGTTTAAATACAACACACTGTCTTTGTTTTTAGTGTCAATAACTGCCTGTTAGCTGCTAATAGGCAGTTTTTTAATAGAAAATATTCGTACATTACGTAATAGGTAACAACACATGCTAAAGCTGACTGATGATGGCGCCAAAATCACCTTACAAGGGCAATCAAATGCTGCTGATAATGGCATGTTTTGGTTTGGTTCTGCATTATTGGTCGGGGCCGTCGCAGTCGCCATGGCGATGAGCCTATTGCCTGAGCGTCTAGCTATCGGTGCGCTTGCACTGCTTATCATTGGTAGCTTCATTTTTAATAAAAAGCGCCAACAGCATAAAAAAGCCATGAGCGGTATGATTAGCAGTGGCACATTATGGGTAAGGGCTGGCGAGTTGGTCCATGACAATCTAGGTAAGCGTGAGCATATTCATTTAACGGATGGTGATAAGATAACGCTGATTGGCGAGCAATTACAGATTGTCGATAGCAGTGACGTTCGCAAATATCATATTACTGGTTTCGAGAGTGCTCAAGAAGCAAAAGCTGCGAAAGCTATCTTAGAAGGGCAAGCGCTAACGAAACGCCATGTAAATATCAGAATGAAGAGTAATTAGTATCTTTTCTTAATTTCATACTTTACCAAAGTATAGCTATTATCTTCGTGTTATCTAACTTTCTAACTCAAATATCATTTTAAATCTCACTCGACGTATCTCTCCAATATTGTCATCTATCAGTATATTTATACCGTCTATCACCTATCGCAGGCGAATAGTGCTTGCAGATTTGTGCGCAAATGGTTTATAAGTAGGATTATAAAATTTATCCTTCTTATTATTGATACTGTCATTGAGATTTAGTTGACAAGGAGTTAGTCATGCTGCGTTTGTCTATACCGTCAGTCGCCGCGTCGTGCGGTTTTTTACTATTTACCTGCGGCATGGTAGGACAAGCCCATGCAGATAGTATGAGTATGCTTATCGCCCAAAAATCTATTCAACCAACGATGAATACGTCCTATCGTTATCCTGAGGTACAGCGTTCAGCACCTACAGTCTTACCAGCGTTTTTATCAGGCAACTATGACAATGTCGATAGCGAGTATCTACCTCTGCTGAGTAATGCAGAGACGCAGAGTAGTATGGCAGCACGCGAAGTGGTCAGTACCGCACGAAAAATGGCACTTAACGAGCGTACAATTATTCAAGGTGGCTGTTGGGACTATTTAAATGCGGTATTTAATCGGGCAGGGGTATCGCGTAATACCATACACAAAGGCACTTATGCGCAAGGCCCCTATGCTAGTAGCAGCGAGATTGAAGCAGGTGACTGGCTCTATTATATCAATCATGGCTACAATGGCGTCGAGCATAGTGGACTGTTTGTCGGTTGGGTCGATGAGCATGCCAAGCAGGCTTTAATACTGAGCTATGCTGGCGAAAATCGCCGTGAACCAGCTCGTTATCGCGTTTATGACTTAAGCAATGTTTATCAAATTATGCGCCCTAGTGTTTAGTGTTTGATATTTCCAGTTTGACACCATGTTCTATAAGTGAATAAAAAAGCGTCCGCAACTCATTGAAGTTACGGACGCTTTTATTTTGCATGTCTAATTGGTTTTCTTATGCTAAAACGGTTTTACCACGACTAGAATGACGATAATCACTAAGGCGAAGACAGGCACTTCGTTAAACCAGCGCCAGAATTTATGCGTTTTATAGTGTGGATTATCAATTAGCTTCTTACGATAAAAGCCGCAAGCACCATGATAGCCTGACAGTAGCACTACTAATAGCAATTTAACATGTAGCCAGCCTTGGGTTTTATAGACATCCCATCCCAGCCCTAACATCCATAGACCAAAGATCCATGTCGCTATCATCGATGGGGTCATGATACCGCGATATAGCTTGCGCTCCATAATGGCAAAGCGCTCATGGCTGATGCTATCGTCACTCATCGCATGATAGACAAACAGGCGCGGCAAATAGAATATCGCCGCAAACCAGCAGACCATCGAGATAATGTGTGCCGCTTTAATCCAGTTAAAATAATCTGCCATCATAGTTTCTCTTGCTTAACTTGTATTTTTTAGCTTAGGCCTACTCTGCCAACACAACTTGTGTTTGATGACCATTCATCGCATCCATTACAGGCAGTACTTTAGGTGCTCTTGGTGCGGCAAACTGTTTGGTTAGGCCAAGCTCACGCATGAGTCTGTCGTCGCCTGATTGACTTGCGTTACCAGTAGTAAGAAGCTTGTCACCATAAAAGAATGAGTTAGCACCTGCCATAAAGGCTAATGCTTGCTCAGAATCAGATAGACTTTCGCGACCAGCAGATAGGCGCACGTAGCTAGTCGGGCAGCAAATACGAGCGACCGCAATAGTACGAATCCACTCAAGTACAGACAGCTGACCCTCGGCCAATACTTTATCACCAATCGGTGTACCTGCAATAGGCACCAGTAAGTTGACTGGAATTGATTCAGGCACTTTTGGCATTTTTAGCAGCTCAAGTACCCAATCGATGCGGTCATCACGGCTTTCGCCCATACCAACGATATTGCCACTACAGACGTTGATGCCAGAGTTACGCACGTTTTCTATCGTATCTAAACGCTCATCATAGCTGCGCGTGCTGACGACTTGCTCATAGTAGCTACGCGAAGTATCTAGGTTATGGTTGTAGTAATCCAACCCTGCATCGGCCAACTGTGTTGCTTGATTGGTATCGAGCATACCCAGCGTCATACAAGTTTCAAGTCCTAATGCTTTTACTTCTTTGATCAGCTCAACCACATAAGGCATGTCTTTGGCACTTGGATGTTTCCACGCGGCACCCATGCAGAAGCGTGATGAGCCACTGTTTTTGGCACGTTTGGCCGCTGCGATGACTTTATCAACTTCTATGCGTTTTTCTGCTTGTAGTTTGGTGGTGTCGCGATGATGGCCTGACTGTGAGCAATAGCCGCAATCTTCAGGGCAGTTGCCCGTTTTGATAGAGAGTAGCGTGCTAATCTGTACTTCATTAGCAGTAAAATGCTTTCTATGGATGGTTTGTGCTTGTAATAACAAGTCCATTAAAGGTAAATCAAACAGTTGCGCGATTTCTTCACGGCTATATGTCGTAGCTACTTTAATATCAGTTTGAGTCGCGTCTGTGGCTAGATTGGCCAAAAAATCACTGTTGGTCGCATCTGGCTGAGTGGCTAGATCAGTTGGCTGGGTGGCGTCAGGTTCGGAGATGCTAAGCAATCCTGCCATAAGGTAAGTCCTTTTATAAGAATGAGAGGGTATTAAATAAAACCAATGTTTTTATCTATTGTCATTTATAAGGTAACAAAAAAGGTTGCCGTATAGTATACCGCAACCTTTTTAGAAAATCAGAACACTGCTAGACAGTATGTATAACTGTCACAGTAGCGCACATAAATAGTAACTATACGTTTGGCTATTTAGTTCTATATCATCCATTCTACCAATGACTACCGCTCAGTGCACCATTCTTTTTATTTACCAAGTTTATGCTTAGCGATACCAACCCAATGCTCAGCAAATTTCTGTGCTTTATAAGCGTAAGGTTTGGCTTTTTGGATATATGGTTTGCACTCTTCTGGGATAGCTGGAACGATATGCTTAGCAAGTTTATTGAACCACATCATTAGGCTATAGTCGCCTTCGATGCTCAAGTTACCTTCTTGCACAGCAGTCATAAAGGCAGGCAAGCTACCTTTGGTTAGCAGTCTAACGCCAGTCATAGAATCTTTAAAGGTGATGGTCAAATCGGCTTCTTTTGCATGCCCGCTTTGTTGATTGAACTGTCCGTTGTCAAAGCTAAAAGAACGGGCGATATCTGACTCAGTACTAGCAAACTCAATCGTAACTTGACGATCAGCGAACAACGCTTTGACGTCTTCGTTATCGCTATCAGCTAACATAGACAAACGATAGCCAACAACAGCCAATAAAGCATCTAATGGATCAGATTTGATATCTAATACAGGAACAGTAAACATAGCAGAACTCCTAAAGAAATGAGGCATAAAAATAAAGCGTACTTTATACCAGTTTTTATGACAAATATATAACTGGATTATAAACTATCACAGGGTGCCAACTCTTTAGTAGTTAAGTAGAGAGCGTTAAGTATCTTGTAACATTCGATGTCACTGACGTAAGCAAGGTATTGATATAGACAAACAAAGGTATAAATAGGACAGTTTTAACGGAAACGTGGCTGATAGTTATCATCGTAAACAGGAGTATGTTCTATATAGCGTGCGGCTTCTAGCTCACGTTGCTGGCTAACGGTCTGACTCACATCATCATAGCGTAATGCCCGATACAGTACCCAAGCTGCCAACGGTAACCAACTGATGCCCATAGCGATGATATAGCGATGCCATGACGATAGCTCCATCAACATAGGGCGACCTGCTAATATATTTTGAATCAACTCAACGGTGAACCAATAGGCCATCCCGCCAAACAGATATAGCAGTAGCCAACGATATGACGATACGGCAAGCACCACTACTAAACTGGCTAGTAGTCCATAACCCAGCCATGCCGCGCCGTTCCATGCCTCTACACCGATAAAAGAAAATATAGTCATTAACATCATTCATCTCGCTATTCATAAGGTGAATTCCAATGAGACTATTATGAGAGGTTATTGAGTAAAGCTGAAGAGGGTGCAGGCGACTTTGCGACAACCGTTGACGTTTGGTTTTTTGGCTTGTTTTGCGATATCTGATGGCTAGATGTTAGGCTAAGCGCCGTGAGGAGTGGCGCTTGTTTTGAGTGATATGGAAATGGTTTTTCTAGTCTAGGAAGACGTTTATTAGCTAGCAAACCAAGCCAAACTAGAAAGCAGGATTGACAGTTTGCTAAATACTTAGCCTCGATTGGTACGGTTACCCCACCAAGATAATAGCGAAACTAAAATAGCACCGAGTAGCATAAGTCCTACTGTCGTTGACCACTGTGCGCCAGTAGGGTATTGCCATGGCATGACGTTATGAACGGCTTCAGTATTTAGTGAGCCTAGCGCATCTACTTTCCATGGCCAGACTTTTATTAGAGAGCCTGCAATAAAGCCTGTCAGCAATGCCAAAGTAGCCTGATAATAATGTGAGAGTAGCCACTTGAGTGCACGCGTGAATAACAATAACCCAGTCGCCATACCCGCAATCACTGTGAAAATGGCACTCAGATTCATCGTATCGACTGCTTCTAATACCGCATCGTAAGCGCCTAGCAATAGCAAAATAAACGACCCTGATATCCCTGGTAGGATCATGGCACAAATAGCGATTGCCCCTGCAAAAAACAGATACGGTAAGCTAGGGGTGGTCGTGAGTAACGGCATACTACTGATAACCACAGCGACAATAAGCCCAGTCGCAAACAGCGCGACACGTCCTATATTCCAGCGCTTAATTTCACTAAGTAAGATAAATACCGTTGCGACGACCAGTCCAAAAAAGAATGACCAAATAAGCAATGGTTGGTTGTCCAATAAATGCTTAATGATACCGGCTAAGGTCGCAAAGCTAGTGGCAATGCCTAGTAGCAAACACAATAGAAATGTCGCATCTACTTGTCGCCAAATCGCCGCGAATCCTTTGATGCCACCTTCCTGACGAAATATCGTCCAAAGATTGGGGCCGATACTGCCAAGCGCGTTAATCAAGCGTTCGTAAATCCCTGCAATCAACGCAATGGTGCCGCCAGAGACGCCAGGTACGATATCAGCTGCTCCCATGGCCATACCTCTGACATAGATACCTACCAGCTGCTTTGGGCTATCAGTACGTACAGGTACCGTATCTTGCTCTAATGGCGTTGGCGCTGACGGCTGAGTTGGCCGTGGAGATTGTGGTGCCGTCATGGGCATTCCTTTATCATTTAAAAATAAGTGTTATCTAAAAGTAAGTATTAGTTGAAAAAAGGCGTTAGCTAAACATTAGTGTGCATAGCAGATTTTATTAAGGATCGTAACGTACTAGGGCGTGTCTTCCATTCACTTAATAGTCATCTAACTGAGCTAAAAATGGCCAAATTTTACCAAATAGCTGGTTAATATATCGGTACTATCTACCTATCTACCTACGCTATTTCTCTTGTTTAAGCCACGCTCTAAAGCATAAAAGCCAGATTAATGACAAAACATTAACCTAGCTTAGCGGATAATCTAGAATACTTAGCGATTACTCAGTAGGAGCGAGGGCTGGATAGCCAAGAGCGTACAGAGTACCTTCAAGTCCTGTCACGTTGATAGCGGCATCAGCACGTGCTTGAACGATGGGTTTGGCATGATAGGCCACACCCAGATCGGCCAATGCCATCATCGGTAAATCATTAGCACCGTCACCGATACAGACCACCTGTGACATCTCAATGCCTAAGCGCTCAGCAGTATGCTCAACAATAGCGGCTTTTTTGGCACCATTGACAATAGGCCACTGTACATGACCAGTGACTTCACCTTCCTCGATATCTAGAGCGTTGGCATGCACTTCATCGATACCCAACTGCTCAGCGATATAACGGGCAAAATAAGTAAAGCCGCCCGAGACCAGCACCGTATGATAACCCAGTGCTTTTAGCGCACTAATCGTCGTGCGCGCACCAGTCGATAACGTTAAGCGACTACAGATATCATCAAGCACATCGGTAGAAGTACCTTTTAGCAAGGCCACACGCTGAGCAAACGATTCATCAAAATCAATCTCACCGCGCATTGCGGCTTCAGTGATGGCTTCTACTTCCTCGCCAATCCCAGCCGTTTTTGCCAGCTCTACGATGACTTCTTGCTCGATCAAGGTTGAGTCCATATCAAAGCAGGCAAGTTTGTGCGTCCGTAACATATGACCGACAGATAAGATATGACAGTCCACGACGTTTATATTGCCTGTGCTATCTGCATTGCGTGTATTGTTATATTCTTCAGTTAGGTCATGACGCAGGCGAGCGGTCAGCTGATCATCAATAATGTGAGCGGCTGCGGTTTTTTTGCCAGGGTGCATTAGTGTGTCAGTGACTGGCACTAACAGATAACGGTAGACCTGAGTATGGGTAAAGGGTAGGCGCTGTGCGTCCGCTGCTGTAGGCTCTGTATCAGATACCGTGATATTGACGAAACTAGCGTCAGTATCTTCGGCAACGGTCACTAAATGCCAACTTGGCTGTTCATCGACCCACGACTGAACGTATTGATGAATATCTAATGCAGATACCTGAGTCGGCAGTACTACGATGAGCGCAAAAACAGGTAGCGACTGTAGCGCATCAAAGTCTTGCAAATTGGTATCTTCGGGTAATAATGCCGCAATAGAATCAACGGCTTGTTGCCATGCTTTGCTGTCTTTTGGTAACGAATAAGATGTATTTTTTGGCATGGCTCAATTGTCCCTTGTATGCTCATATAAGATTAGGAATAATAACAGTTTTACTGGGCAGCGCCTATAGATGACGCGCAAAGTAACAATGATGCTAAAAAACAGATTTTATGGCGTAAGAAGCCATAGAAAATGCGATAAAGTTATTATGATAAATTTATAAAGCGCTCACGCTATAAGGCTTATTATGGTGATATAGTAGATGAGATAAGCTGGCTGTTTATCTAGGTGCTTTCTTATTAACGATGCCTTCGCAAAAGATTGCAAGGCAAAAGATAGCGAAGCTGGCAACAATATTGATGCTGTTGATAGTCGTTAATAAGCAGGACTGCTTTAACACTATGTGCGCATCACAGTTGGCGCACATCACAATTGTTTAAAAATTAGCCAAAAAATGAGCAGTAGTCTCGTTTTTTAATTTCTTCTCTCCAAAAAAGTTTAACATATCATGACGTATTTAGCGCCGCGGCAAGGGTTGTTTGCCATTATTCTTCTGGTTAGTTTTTGTTTGCAGACGCTGTTATTGGTCATTAGTACTGACCAACAGCTGAGCAATAGTCGTGCGTTAAAAGGCGAGCAGATGGTCGCCCAGCTGATTGATGAAGCAAGGTTGTCTTTAGAAAATAAAGACCGCGTGAGTTTAAGCGTTATTGCCAACCGCTATACCAGCGAGCAAGACGTCACACGGATACTGATTAAGGACAACAACGACGATATCTTGGTGCCAGTAGGCAATGCGCCGATGCAGCAAGGTGACACCATTCGTCAAATCGCCACCAATGGCGATGCAGTCATCGGTAGCGTTGCACTGACCCTAAAAGACGTTAGCAAAGGCGAGATCATCGCCATGCAATGGCCGTTTGTTATCGGCACCATGCTGTTACATTTACTGCTGTGGTTGATTTACGGTTACCTCGCTCGTCCGACCAAAGAGCAAATCAATGCATTAAGTCGAGATATCCAAGAGCTGTATCGTGACCAATACAGACCAGTCGATCAACGCGGCTACGACCGTGAACTTGAGCGCCAGTCAACGGGTCAATCAGCTTCTCACATGTCAGACAGTCAAGTAGCGACGGATAATACGGCTAATGCCACAGATGACGAAGTGACTAATGCCCGCAAGTTTAATGTGCATAATGAAGTGAATGAGTACCTTAGAACCCAGCAAAACCAAGAGACAGGTAGTGATACTGACAATCTAATGAGTGCGAGTGAAGGTGGCGAAAGCGAAATAGCAGATACAGACGGTGTTGCTTCTCAAGTTACCAGCCATACGTCTAGGCTATCTGCCACACGGTCTGTTGATAGCGTCAAAGTCCAAGTTACATTCCATGATGAGTTCAATATGCTTGAACGCCTTGCACCTGCCCAGCGTCTTCCGTATCTAGCACTCTGCACCCAGCTGCTCAATCAGGCCGTGACTGAGCTACTAAGACAGCCATTGCTATTGGGTGTGAGTGCGATGAATGAAGCTCACTTCGAAGACAATGGCGCAAGTGTGGTACTAAAGGCTGATAATAGCCATGCAAAAGTGGCACTCGCAGGCGTGATGCTTGCCAAGCTATACTTAATGCTCAACAAAATTATCCACGATAAGCACATTGAGCTGTCACGTTTTGCTTTGCCAGCGAAAGCGGGCGTGAGTGATGATGCGCAGTCAGAGCCAATGACTCACTTGCTCCAGAGTGTCGGCAAAAAAGAGCAGCTATTGATACTATTGCCAAATGCCGGTCTCAAGCAAATCAGCAATCATGTACAAGTACATAACATCATGCGCCCAACCACTGTCTATGAGCGTGAGTGTGCGATATTTGATGGGGCTAACGACTCATTGATTCAGCGTTTGGCCGATGTGCGCAATGCGGTTCTGATGATTGAAGATGAGGACGAGCTGCACATTTAATGCCGACTGTATTTGGTCATTTATATTACAATTGTCTGTTATATAGCCTACTGGACTATCTTAATCGTAGAGTTGAAATGTACCATATTGCGAAAAAGGATTGACAACATTCAATAGAGACTTTATAAGGCATATATATATTGATGTATTCTTAATACCCTTGCCTAAAAATGATAGGAGTTTGTCATGAGTGACGCTGATATTGACGACGATTTTGATGATGATTTTGTCGACGATGATGATGCAAAGATGGTTGAAGAAGCTGAGACGAGCGTACGTACACGTTTAAGTAGTCTTGAAAAACGTCGGCTAATCGATAATTTGCTAGAAGAAAAGCGTTTGGCTAAAGAGTTAAAAGACGATCTAGACGACATAGACAACTTCGATGAAGACGGCGATGATTGGGATGATGACGATTTTTAATTTGTCAGCATCAGTCGTTTCAGTGGACTAAAGTGCTCTAGTGGCTACTTTAATGACGGTAACTACTTTAACGGCAGTGGCTATTTTAATGACTAAAATCATTTAACCAGTCAAGTTGGTTGCCTGCTGTTTGCTACTTTTCTAACTTTCTATGGTTGCTCGCAACCCATTCATCTCGATAATACTTACCTGATAGAGGTTGCTTGAGTTTCATTAATTAAGCAGCCTTTAGTCTCTACTTAAGTACTCGTCCTCTTTTATTTAACCGATCGCCCACTGCGGTTGATGACCCTTATCTTTCAAGGACTACCAAACCATGAGTAACCAACTAAGTTTTGATGAATTACTAGATTATTTGGATAACCAAGAGAGCCAGTTCGTGCTCGATAGTGTCGCGGCACATGGCTTTTTGACAGCAACGGTCATCGGACGTCCACTGCCTAACTGGATGGATGCCCTGTTCGAAGGTCACGTAAGTGAGATTCCAGAAAACGTCATCGATGGCATTAAACGCTGGCGCGATTCGATCATGGCTGAGTTAAAAAACGAGACGCCGATCGAATTACCATTTGGTGAAGATGCTGGTAACGAAGAAGTGGCGGTTGATTTCTCTGATGAGTCAGACATCGTTGCTTGGTCAATCGGTTTCGTCGATGCCATGTATGGTGATGAGGCAAGCGACTGGTTTGAAGACGAAGAGACGGCAGAAGACGTAGCAGTATTGACTTTGCCAATGATCGTGCTAAGCGGTATCGATGATGAAGATCCAGAGCTGTCTGAGATGCGTAAAGACGAAGACAAAATGGTACAGATGGCCAATAGCATCGAAGGTAATTTGACTGAGCTGTTCTTATTGTTCCATACCAACGATTAATAATGCTAAGAAACAGCGCTGCTACTAGCAGTGCTGTTTCTGTCTGTCTACGCTGTATTACAGTACTTTGGTTTACCATGTATTTTATAAGTCACCGATAAGGTCATCCTATGACTGTGCAACTCTCTAATCTTGAACACTTACCTAACTATCAAATTACTGAACGCCTAGATGTGGTGTACGGTAGTACCGTGCGCTCAAAGCACGTGGGCAAGGATCTGTTCGCTGGGTTAAAAAACATCGTTGGCGGCGAGCTGACGGCCTATACCGAGCTATTAGAAGAGTCACGCCAAGAAGCAATCGATCGCATGATTGTCAAAGCAGAGGCGTTAGGTGCTGATGCGGTGGTCGGTCTGCGTTTTTCGACTTCTAGTATTGCCCAAGGTGCCTCAGAGCTGTTTGTCTATGGTACGGCGGTCAAGGTTGCGCCGATATCACAGCAGCAGTATCAAACCCCGCCAAGCGATGGTTACAACCATTCTAGTCAAAACACAAATACTCAGACCCAAGTCGCACCCGATAATTTACCGCGTTTCAATCCTTTTGGTTAATCCTATAATACTAAAAGCTACAATACCAAATCCTACAATGTTAAAAGCACCGATGCTTTTTATGATGAGAAACGTGCTATGAATGATTCACTCACGCAAGTGCTCATCAATTATGGGCCGTTTGTCTTCTTATTCGCGGCTGGCTGGTTCTTTGGGTCGCGCCATGAGCGTCAGCATTTGGCACAGCTAACAGTAGCAGAGCAAGCATTGGGCGATATCACTGTCTCAAGCGAACGTTTATACCGTCCCAAGTTAGCAGCGGGTAGTGAAGGCGAGCTGGTGCTTGGTAGTGTCGTTATCGCTCAAGATTATTTCAAAATGATCATCGCTCGCGTATTAAGTGTCTTTGGCAAAAACTTAACCACTTATGAGACTTTGCTAGATCGTGCGCGCCGTGAAGCCATCGTTCGTATGCGGACTGAGGCAAAAGCCAAAGGCTACACGCATATCTACGGGTTACGTCTTGAGGTAACCAATGTCAACCAATTAGGCAGTATGGTCGAAGCCATCGCCTACGGTACAGCTGTTATCAGTATCGACCATATTAAACCTACATCTGCTGTAAATCACAAAATCCCCGCTTAAATCATTTCTACTTTATTTTCAAGTGTAAAAACCTATAATTGACTGACGAGTAGTCAGAAAAATCAAAACCATACACTTTTACAACGATATACTGAATTTTGTCGTTCCGTTATTATTTCGGTTCGTAGTAACCAGTTTTATCAAAAATTGTCGGTTTAAAAACACGACTGTATGGAAAAGTGTCATATAAAGAGCTGACAACGTCGGTGGCTTTTACCCAAGATATCAGCAGGATTGGCTGATTGAGCATGACGAGGTTGTCATAAACCTGCCCGTGTAAGGGCTCTATCTACAAGGATGTAGTTATGGAAGGTGTTGAGTTAGTCACGTTTATAAATGCAAAAGTCATTCCCATTAGTATCTTTTTGATTATGATGGGAATGGGATTGTCCTTAGTTACCAATGACTTTAAGAGAGTCGTCAAATACCCTAAAGCAGTCGCCATAGGCTTGACCAATCAGCTAATATTTTTACCGCTCGTAGGTTTTGCCTTGGCAACCTCCATGTCTCTCGAGCCAGAGTATGCCGTTGGGGTCATGTTGCTAGTATTGTGCCCTGGTGGCACGACATCGAATCTATTTACCTATTTAGCCAAAGGTGATGTTGCACTTTCGGTCACCATGACCGCTATTGCCAGTGTCATTACCGTATTTACCATTCCTATCGTCCTCAGTTTTTCGCTCGTATACTTCATGGGAGCGGGTAGTGAGTTTCAGTTGCCAGTGGTCAAGACCATGGTCAGCCTAATTGCTCTGACTATCTTACCCGTCAGTATTGGTATGTTGATCAAACGCTATGCGCCTAACGCGGCAGATAAGGGACAGGTGATGGTGTCTCGTTTTGGCGTGATATTTTTGAGCTTCTTGGTACTTTTCTTAAGCTATGTGCAACGAGACATTATCGTTGAAGCGTTAATCGCTACTGGCCCTGTGGCATTGATACTGAACGTATCGACGATGGCGCTTGGTTATTACACCAGTAAATGGTTCGGTCTAAATCCTGCGCAAAGACGCTCGATTACTATGGAAGTCGGCCTACAAAACAGTACGCTTTCAATGTTTATGGCACTGACGCTATTGGCCAATTATAAGATGTCGATGACGCCAGCCATTTATACACTAATCATGTTCTTGACCGCTGGTATCATGGTCAGAGTATTTACTGCCCAGCACAATAAAGCCAAAAGAACTGAGATAGAAAACAGTGTATTGGCAGCACGTAGAATGTAAGAGGTTTAAAATAACCGTAGTAACGCACTGTTGCGCCAGTTGAGACAATACTTGGCAAAAATCAACAATGTATGATGCAATAAAAAAGCCCATAATCCGCTTTTTATAATCAAGCGTGTTATGGGCTTTTGCGTTTAATGCTCGTTTTAACTCAAACCAGCTTTAGCTTAAATAAGTTTGGCTCAAACCAGTTTTATCTCAAGTCTAGAATCTTCGTCTGTCCATTTTCGCTCTTGCCTCGGCGGCTTGCTCTTTTACTTTTTCAATTTCAAATAAGAACGTACGGTTTTTGAGTACCGCGACGAATACCACACCACCGACTGTATTGCCCACCAATACCACGACTAAAAATACCAAGTAGCGCCAGAGACTGACGGTATTGCCATATAGTAATGCTGAAAATACTTCGATATTGCCCACGATACTATGATGCAAGCCTAAAAACCCAATACTACCAGTGATAAGCGTCACCAATACGATACGGCTAAGTGTGTCACGTGCGGAGGTCACCAGCCATGCAGCCACGCCCATCATCCAGCCTGCTAGCACGGCGCTGCCAAAGATAACCCACCACTCAAAACCTAAGATATGCTCGGCATAAACATCGATAGCATGGTCTGTAAACAGGTGCATATGCAGTCCTAGACCAATCATCAACGCTGCAAAGATACAGCCGCCAACGATATTACCAGCGATGACGATGCCCCACAGCCGCAGGAGCTTGTGTAGCGGTTCAATTTTATTTAAGACAGGTAAGCTCAAGAGGGAAGTCTGCTCAGTAAATAATAACGATTGACCAATCACCACGATAATAAAGCCGATTGGATACAGCAGTGACGACAGTACCATGGCATAGCGACTTGGTATCACGTCATTAAGTAGGGCAAACGCTGATAAAATCATAAAAAAGCTAATACCAATCTCTAGCCCAGCCGTAAAGGCACTGGTAAATAGCGAGCCAAGTGAGCGCTCAAAGGTTTCTTTCGCGTGGATAACTTGCTCGACTAAGATACTGGCGTAGCTTTTTGCTTGGCTTAGATTGTCGTCACTAGCGACCTTTTTGATGGTTTCTTTGTCTTCGTCGCTGATTTCTTCTGGTAGGTCATCATTTTCTAAGTCTTCAGTGGCTTTGATAGGTTCGTCTACGTAGCCATCTGAAGTTTCGTTTGCATGACTGTCTGTAGTGTCGTCTGCGTCCTTGTCTACCTCAATGTCTTTAGAAGAATCGCTGTTTTCTTCTAGCGTATGATTATCTTTAGGCATAGGAGGGGTGGTGTTCACGCTCAGACGCTCGCTGTCTGATAGATTAGCCTGAGAATCATGGTCATGCTCGGTATCTTGGGACACGGTTGGCTCGCTGGTTATAGGCTAATGATTTTGTTGCATAAGTAATCTCTATTATATTTCCCATTCTTCTGATTGCTGTTGTTAATTGATTAACAATTTGAGTAATAAATCACCTTCAGGCTTTATAAATTGCCTTACCATCTAACAAAATCTGCCTATCTGCGTTAAAATCACACTATCAACTATTTTTCCTGTTTTTATAGCGTTTTACGCTATCTCATTTTGACCACATTCATTATCAACAATAAGATCACCCTATTATGAGCAATCCTAATACCGATACCAGCATTGATAGCAATGCGAAGACCAATCTGACCCAGTCGATCCAAGCGGCGTTGAGCCAATTAGAGAGCGCCTATAATCCTGCGGAAGTCGAAGCAGGTATGTATCAAGGCTGGGAAGAAAGCGGCTATTTTCAGCCGACTTTTGACAAAGACGAGTCGTTTTCTATTGCGCTGCCACCGCCAAACGTCACCGGCTCGCTGCATATGGGACATGGTTTTAACAATGCAATCATGGATGCGCTCACGCGTTATCACCGTATGGATGGCGACAATACGCTGTGGCAACCAGGTACGGATCATGCGGGTATCGCCACCCAGATGGTTGTTGAGCGTCGCTTAGAAGCGCAAGGAATCAAACGCCGTGATATGACGCGTGCAGACTTCATCGATAAAGTCTGGGAATGGAAAGAAGAGTCGGGCGGCAATATCACCAGCCAAATTCGCCGTTTGGGTAGCTCGGTTGACTGGTCGCGTGAGCGCTTTACCATGGATGATGGTTTATCTAACGCGGTAAAAGAAGTGTTCGTACGCCTGTTTGACGATGGTTTAATTTATCGTGGTAAGCGTTTGGTCAACTGGGATCCTAAATTCCAAACTGCATTGTCTGACCTAGAAGTCGAAAACCACGATGAAAAAGGCAGCTTGTGGCATTTCCGCTATCATTTCACAGATACAGAGCTACTAACTCAAGATGGTAAAAACTATCTGGTTGTAGCCACCACGCGTCCTGAGACACTCCTTGGTGATACCGCTGTCGCCGTCAATCCTAGCGATGAGCGTTACGCGCACTTGGTCGGTAAAACCATTACCTTGCCAATTACGGGTCGTGTCGTGCCTATCGTCGCTGATGATTATGTCGAAAAAGACTTCGGTACAGGCTGCGTAAAAATTACCCCAGCGCATGATTTTAACGATTATGAATTGGGTCGTCGCCATAGCTTGCCACTGATTAATATCCTTGATGAGCGCGCCAATATCTTGCCAGCGATGGAAGTGTATCCTGATTTGCAGACACGTGAGCCAACGTTAGAGACCACGCCGAGCGAATATGCAGGACTTGAGCGTTTTGCTGCGCGTAAGTTCCTTGTAGAGCAAGCAGGCGAGCAGGGCTGGCTAGAAGAGGTAGAGGACTATGCGCTAAAAGCTCCGCGTGCTGAGCGTGGCGGTACGATCGTTGAACCGTGGTTGACCGATCAGTGGTATGTCGCGGTCAAAGAGCTTGCCAAGCCTGCGATCGACGCGGTAGAAGACGGCAGCATTGAGTTCGTCCCTGCGCAGTACAAAAACATGTATATGGCGTGGATGACGGATCTACAAGACTGGTGCATTAGTCGTCAGCTATGGTGGGGTCATCGTATCCCTGCATGGTATGACGATGCGACAGGTGAAATCTATGTCGCCCGTGACGAAGCTGAAGTACGCACTAAGTACAACTTAAGCGACGATGTAAAACTGCGCCAAGACGATGACGTACTCGATACGTGGTTTAGCTCTGGTCTATGGACATTTAGTACACTTGACTGGGCAGACGTCAACGCCGATCCACGCGTGATGGACACTTTCCATCCAACCAGTGTATTGGTGACAGGTTTTGACATTATTTTCTTTTGGGTTGCCCGCATGATCATGATGACCATGCACTTTGTGAAAAACGAAGACGGCACGCCGCAAGTACCGTTTAAGACCGTCTATGTGCATGGTCTGGTACGTGATGGCAATGGTCAAAAAATGTCAAAATCAAAAGGCAACGTCTTAGATCCGATCGATCTAATCGACGGTATTGAGCTAGAAGCACTGGTCGAAAAACGCACCAGCAATATGATGAACCCAAAAGACGCGGCCAAAATCGAAAAGCAAACGCGTAAAGAGTTCCCAGAAGGTATCCCAGCTTATGGTACCGATGCACTGCGCTTTACCTTTACCTCATTGGCCAGTACTGGTCGCGATATCAACTTTGATCTAAAGCGTGTTGAGGGCTATCGCAACTTCTGTAATAAAATCTGGAACGCCAGCCGTTTTGTACTCATGAACTGTGTCGATGGTGAGGGCAGTGCCAAGCCTATCGACCAAGTGGCAAATCCTGACGTATGGGAATTGCCAGAAAAATGGATCATGAGTCGTCTGAACTCTACCATTACTGATATCCATCAGCATTTTGCTCAGTATCGTCTCGATATGGTCAGCCAAGATATCTATGAGTTTATCTGGAACGAGTACTGTGATTGGTATGTTGAGCTTGCCAAAGCCAGCCTAAATGATGACTCGGTATCGGATGAGCGCAAAGCGCAAATCCGTTATGTACTACTGCATGTGCTAGAGACGGCGCTACGCTTCACTCATCCAATCATGCCGTATCTGACTGAGCAAATCTGGCAGACCATCGCGCCGCTACTGGGTCGTAAAAACACTGACAGCATCGTGGTCGCTGACTATCCAAAAACGGATGATGCACAAATCAGTGAGCAAGTTGAGGCGGATATGGCGTGGCTACAGGAGCTAATCGCTAGCGTCCGTAACATCCGTGGTGAGATGAAACTGGGTAATGCGGTACGCCTGCCAGTGCTACTACAAAACGTCTCTCAAGATGAAGAAGCGCGTCTGTCACGTATCAAAAATCAGTTCAAAGCGCTTGCCAAAGTCGAGAGCCTAGAGATCGTCAAAGAAGGCGATGAGGTGCCATTGTCATCATCAAGTATGGTCGGTCAGCTACGGGTACTCGTACCGATGAAAGGTCTGATCGATCCAACGGCTGAGCTGGCACGTTTAGGTAAGTCATATGATAAGTTGAAAGGACAATCCGAAGGCATCGCGCGTAAGCTCGGTAATGAAGGCTTTGTCAGTAAAGCACCTGTGGAAGTGGTAGAAGCAGAGAAAGCGAAATTGGCTGAGCTAGAAGGGCAGTTGACCGCGATGACGGCGCAGATGGAGCAGTTAAAAGCGTTGTAAGAAAAGTGAAAGCTTAAAAAGCATAGCCTCAGCATCGGAGTCCTTTAATAAGGGGCAAATATGCGATGCGTGAGGCGGTGTTCTTTAAAAGTTTAGCTCGTCCCTCGCGCAAGAGTAGATTTTATGCAGAGATAAGTACGAACACAGTCTTAGAATAGCACTAATATTTCATATTCAGACAAATATAAAAATCATTAAATTTATGGAAAATGGACTTAATTCATGTTATTCAATCAGTCAAATATCACTTCAATAGTTGAAGCTAGCCAAGGTAATAATCTAGTTGTCTT
Organism: Psychrobacter proteolyticus; assembly: GCF_038155145.1. Lineage (GTDB taxonomy): Bacteria > Pseudomonadota > Gammaproteobacteria > Pseudomonadales > Moraxellaceae > Psychrobacter > Psychrobacter proteolyticus_B. The sequence continues at coordinate 89,651 of NZ_JBAKAY010000008.1, read as the reverse complement.
TATTGGAGCAGGGTTCTCAAAATTCTCTCAGTCTGATACTGCAGATTTCCCTTCATGGTTTGAATTGATAGAGGAACTCAAAGAGGAATTAGAAACTAACGAAAATGACTTTCTAAAAGTAGCACAACTATATGAATTAACATTTGGGAAATATAGACTATATCAAAGAGTTAAAAAATCTATTCCATTTCATGCTCTTCCTTCAGAATTTCATAGAGAGATTTTTAAGCTAAATCCAAAATATGTTTTAACAACTAATTGGGATGACTTACTTGAAAAAACAGTCAATGAGAATAATTTAAACTATGATATAGTTAAAAGTGATATAGATTTAGTGAAATCAGCAGGATTAAAGAAGCTAGTAAAGATACATGGGTCGCTAGATTCACATAATATTGTTTTTACAGAAGATGATTACTTAAATTATAGCCTGAATAGCCCACTTATTGAAAATTTCTTAAGACATATACTTTCGACTATGACAGTTTTATTTTTAGGATATTCTTTCAGTGATAACGATTTGAAAATGATCACAAAGTGGATTGAGAAACAGTCCAACATATCTCCTCCTAGATACTTATTACATAACACCAAAGATGAAGCATATAGTAAATATCTCTTAAATCATGGGATAAATGTTATATCTCCGAAAAAAATAACAAGCTTCCCAGATTTATATGATAATTTTTTTAAACAGCTACATGCAGACCCTATAGTTAATAAGATAAGCTCAGAAGGGAAAGATGTAACTGAACTAGATGCTATTGATTTTTTTTATAAAAAATTAAAAGTCCTTTCGGAGTTCAATTCACTATTACCTGAGCAGATCACAGATATATTCAGTAATTGTACAATTGAATATCATGAAGATATTTTCGGATTGTGGTTTCATAAAGACACAATGACTATGGATTATGATAAAGATATTAGGAATATTTATAAGCTATTTTTCAATGTGGTTTCGAGTCCAGAAAAATTAGATAAATTATATAAATTCAATAATATTAATCATAAAATAAATTATATTGCTAATGTATTTCTCTCTGCTAACGTTATTTTTATTAGGTACGATAAACATATTAATATTACTACTATTCTTAAAGAAGAAAACATAAGTGAAAAAAACCAAAAAATAATAGGGGATTTTGAAAAATTTATTAGGTTTGACCCTAAGATGAATTCAGATTTATTCTTACCTATCAAAATTGCTCTTGAGGGTGATGATAAGAAAGAAGAAAACTTAGTTTATAGGAAAGACAGTATCTATCAAATGATTTTAGAGAATAAAAGGAATCAAGACCATGCTAGAGCTATGATAAATCAATTTAATCATAATGTAATAGTCGACAAATTAATACTTACGATGTCATTTGATAAAGAAAAACGTATCGAGGAAAGAATTGATTTGGAAGAGGATTACTTGAAAAGTAGCTTCTTAATAAACACTAAAGAAAAGTTAAATACATTAGTAAAAGCTTTAAACTTTTATTGGGTATATCAATCCTACTTTGATGCTAGCAATGATCATGAAAAATTTAGTAATTTAGCTCTAAATATAAAAAATGGTGGATTTGGCTTCGATAATAAAAAAATGCGCTCAAATGATAGATATATTCAGTTATTGAAATTTTATTCAACTAATAATATTTTGATTGATGATTATATAGAGTTTAAGTCATTAATGCGTCTATATGTAACTAGTAAGATTGAAATACAATCAATTGAAGATAAATATCTTTTAAAAGTACAAGATTTTTTTATAATGATAAAGTATTTCGAATTCGATGATATTCTAAAATTAATACATACTAATATTCTTATAAAGTTTAAAGAAATTGAAAAAGAGGGTATGGGAAGAGAAATATTTTTAATCACAGAATATGAAAAAAATTATCTATTAGAGTCTTTATCTAACTTATCTGAGTATATACAGCAAGCTAAAATATCAGCCTATGAGAATGTTATAACTAAATCTTTTGTCAATATAGTAGTTACAATATCTCTGATAGATTGGAATGAGAAAGAATGGGGGTTGATAGTTAGAACTATTATCGAAGCACTTAATAAGATTCATTTGCCTCATAGATGTTTAAGAGCTATAGATAATCTAATACTAATAAATTATAAGCTATACAAAAAGGATATACCGGAACTACTTAATTTTTTCGATATTATTCTATTAAAAATATATCATAGAAAGCTTAGTTTTATTAATAGTAAAGATGTTGATTTTGATTTTAAAAATATTTATCAATATGGTAGTATCATAGAGTCCAAGTATTCTAATACAGGATTAGTTGAAAAGGTTGTAGATACTTTTAAAATTGATTTTAAAAAAAATAAAGAGCTACAAAGGCAACAGTCAAAGTCAATTCTGTTACCTATAATGCCAATATCTAGTAAAAATGTTAAGCAATTGATAAAGAAATATATTAACAGAATAAGAATAAAAAAATGGGATGATGATTTTTTCGGTAAGTATCAAGAAATTATTTTTGAATTAGATTTTATTCAATATGGATTTAGTAACAGAGAAAATTTTACAAGCTTTCTAAACAGGTGGATTGACAGCTATTTCTGTGAAGATGTTTTTACTGATATTGAATTTCTTAAAGTAGGGGGTGTTGAACAATTTTTGGAGTATTTTTCATTTCTAGGCAAAAGTAAGGGAATTTGCAACTTTAACGTATTACACGATTCATTAAATAAAAAATATAAGTATATTTTGCGAGAACGAGAAGTAAGTAGTGATTAAATTAGATGTCAAATAGTGCTTTTAGGTTTATTAAAGCAACGTGATAATAGGATAGTCATCTTACTAACCAATTTTCCCCTATCCTGCAAAGTCAATTACCCAAGACTTCGTTGTTGCTTTATTTTTGACTAAAAGCTTATGTTAACAAAATCTACTATCTGCTAGATAGCAAAATTACAAATATATGAATCAAACTATCATTAAGTATGATTTATTAAGGAACACCATGAATCATCTCACCGTTGGACAACGCGCGCCTTTAAGCAACCTTGCTATTGATGATACCGCACCCATCACGCTCAAATTTACTCGTCAAAGCCCAATAGAGATGGACATCAGCTGCTTTGCCTTAGACGCAGCAGGCAAACTGATCAATGATGATTACATGGTGTTTTATAATCAGCCAACCTCACCATGCGGGCAAATCAAGCTCACGCATTATGAGTCGCAGCCAACGGCGAATAAAGGCATCCAAGCCGAGTTTGAGGTCAACTTATCCAAACTGGCTGCGAATATAGACAGCTTGTTTTTTGTATTATCAGCCGACACCCCGCTCAATCAAATTCAATCGCTAGAGATTGGCATTTGGCAGCAGTCGCAAAAAGTACAGGCAGAGTATCAAGCAGCAGACTTTGCCCAGCAGCAAGCCAGTATGCTAATGCAGCTTTATCGTAAGAGTGGCGTTTGGCGAGTATCCAACGTCGCGCAAGGCTTTAATGGTGGACTTGCCGCCATCGTACAGCATTTCGGTGGTGACGTAGAAGAGAGTAGCTCTACAGTAGAAGAGACCGCCACGCCAGTTCAAGCAAAACCATCGCTCGAAAAAGTGATGCTAGACAAAGCGCCAAAACTGGTCAATTTGGCCAAAAAAGCCACAATATCGCTTGAAAAACGCCAATTGCAGCAATTAACCGCAAAGGTAGCACTGGTACTAGATGCCTCAGGCTCAATGAACAGACAGTACAAAAAAGGCCGCGTGCAAGAGGTGGTCAACCGCATATTGCCATTGGCAGTGAACTTCGATGACGACCAAGCGCTAGACTGCTGGGCGTTTGCCCGAGATCCGCAGTATTTGGGTGAGATTGGGCTGAGCAACTATGATGGTTTTATTAACAATGCTCATGGCGGTTGGCGCAAATGGGCACTTGGCCCGCGCATCAATAACGAAGCAGAGGTCATGAAAGCCGTGACGGAGTTTTACCAAAAGGACGGTTTAGATGTGCCTATCTACGTGCTATTTATCAGTGATGGCGGGGTGAATGACAATCGCGGTATCACAAGAGTCATGACGGAAGCGGCGAAACTGCCGATATTTTGGCAATTTGTGGGCTTAGGTGGTCGTGGTTATGGCATCCTAAAAAAACTAGACGACATGACAGGGCGCGTGATTGATAATTGCGACTTTTTTGAACTCGATGATTTGGATGATATCAGCGAAGAAGCGTTGTATGAAAACATGCTAGAAGAGTTCCCAATGTGGCTAAAAGAAGCCAAGCAACTTGGTATAGTCAATTCACTATAAAAGTATGACTGCGCTAACCTCACTATTCGATTACAGCTAAATAAAAAACCGCCACAGTAAATGCCATGGCAGTTTTTTGTTATTTAAAATATCTTAACTGCTAAAATCTCTATAGCGCCCACAGCGATTGATACTGCTCATCAGTCAAGGTCACGATATCGATTTCGGCTAGCATCTCACGCAGCTCTTCCCACTTATTTGCATCAGGCTTGATCGGCGTGATCAATTTGCCCAGCGTATTATCAATAATCGCATCCATCAGCGTATCTGCTTCGGTTTTACTGTAGTCGTAATACATACGGTGGGCGGTGGCTGGCTCATTTTTACACAGCTCTGTCATCTGGTTGGTCACTTGAATAAAGGTATTTATCGCGTCTTTTTTTGCACTATAGATATCCTCAGTCGTGAGGATTTCTAACGCTGAAAAGTTCGGATAAGGGGAGAGGTTCTGATCGATAAACGTAAAGTCTAGCCCTTCATGAGTTGCTTCAACGCCCTCAAAATTATAAAAGCATAGCCATGCGCCATCGAGGCTTGGGTCTTCTTGCAGGTTTTTTATATGATAAAAGTCTTCTTGCACAAAGCTCACATTATCACGGCTGATAGTAAAGCCGTTTTTCTTGGCATAACGCGCCAATATCTCAAAGCCAATACGATTGGTTTTTTCCTCAGCGGCAGGGGTGCAGATGCGGATAGGCTGATTGTTTTTTAATTTATCCATACTAGACTGCTGCATCAATATGCCGCCATCGGTCTCAAAAAAGCAGCCCAGTGCACGTAGGTTAGGCGCGTAATGCTCAAACAAGTGGATAGGCTCATTGACATGCAGATCGATACTTTGGTTCTGTAATTCGGCAAAGCCATCATAGTGGTCATCTGGCTCGATAATGGTGATATCAAGCCCTGCCTGCTCATATGCGCCCGTGGTCACACCAGCGATAAAGGGCAGGTGATCAGGGTTTAAAAACCATTCGAGGGTCAGAGTAAGTTTGGTGGTCGGCTGCATGGTTGTTTCCTTTTTAAGTATAGAAAACAATCAGACTGATACGATTAAGGCAAAACAAGGAAGGCCAAATAAGAAAGGTAAAGTCTCGATGCTAACTGTCATATGCTTGGCGTTTGATATGGTTATCATCACCAGTACATCACCTATAGACTGCTCTTATTTATAGACCTCTGAGGGCGTGTCACGCTTGTTTCCTACGTCAGTGCTAACTGCTTCAGGTTCACGGGTGTGTCTCAGCGATGATGTGAGCTGTGTCTACAGCGTTAAATCAAAGCACCCCGACAAGATTGATCGGTATTACATTATTTTTGGTCAGTACTGCTAATGAATCCGTACTGCTAATGGCTATTATCGATAGTTACTGCGTCATCATAGACGACTTACAAGATGGGATGCAAGCGTATCGGGAATGACGATGACAGGTAATGACTGATGTTCGTTAACCGCTTTTTATGACAGATGTTGCTTATCACGGCTTGTCGTAACTTTTTATAAGCGCTTTCAATCGACGTATTAATAAAAGAATGCAGTATTTATCATTGGTACTTACCCAATTACTAACCAAACATACCTATCAATAGCAAAAACCTTATATAAATAGTCTTGTGCACAGACGGGCGATATTGCATGATTAGCCTTCTATGCCACCGCTTATATAATAGGCGCTACTCTAAACAACTGACATTTGGCATAACTGACAACTTACACGACCGACAACTCATATGACCGATAATAAAAAAGCGTTCTATTACCGACCTAAGACTGATCAATCCAACAGCCCAATGCTGCGTTGGACCTTTGTGACGCTTGGTTGGTTGTTTTTTATCTTGGGTATTATCGGTATATTGTTGCCAGTGATGCCCACCGCGCCTTTTATCTTGTTAGCAGCAGGTTGCTGGGCGCGTAGTTCTCGACGCTTTCATTTTTGGCTGATCAATCATAAATACTTTGGTAAATTTGTCCGTGATTGGGAAGCAAATCATGCCGTTCCGCTTTATGCCAAGTGTTTAGCGACGGTTATGATGGCAGCATCAACAATTATGTTATTTTATCGTTTGCCTGCCGATATGATGTGGATGGCATGGGCGGTAGCCGCTGTCTGTAGTGGGGTAGCGATATATTTGTTCCGTTTACCAAATGCCTAAATCCGTTGCAATTTGCGCCAAAATCAGCCAATAAACGGCTCTGGTTACACGAAACATGAGATAAGACTTGCGATACTAGGATGTACCCCTTATAATACGCCCAAGCTTAAGAGCAGTTCTGCACCAAATCATTACCTCGTAGTATTAGTTATAATCCTTCGTTTTAATATTTATCGTTCAGTAGCTATTTGCAAGCGTTACCGGTCACTAGACCATTAATAAATTTAAAAGTAGGATTATACTATGTCAGACGTTCAAAAAGGTACAGTTAAGTGGTTCAACGAAGCTAAAGGCTTTGGTTTTATCGCTCCAGAAACTGGCGCAGACGTTTTTGCTCATTACAGCGAAATCACTGGTTCAGGTTTCAAAACTTTGGCTGAAGGCCAAGAAGTTGAGTTCACTGTAACTCAAGGCCAAAAAGGCCCACAAGCACATAACATCGTTGCTATCTAATTTGTCTTTATAGACAGATAGATGAATAGATGTAGAAAAGCGAACCTTCGGGTTCGTTTTTTTTCGTCTGCTATTTAGTATTTAGAGACTTGGTATTTACAGTATTAGTGTTTAAAGCATTAGTACTTAAGAGATTGGTATCTAAGACACTGGTATTAAAGTTAGTACTAGTCCAAGATTAAAGGTTTTAGCCAATTATATTAGATCAAATAACAGATGCAAAAAGGTCTCCGACTATAAATAGTTGGAGGCCTTTTATATTATGCAATGACATCAGCAGTTAAGAATGGACATTTAGCTTATTATATAAAGCTAATGCCGATATTGATCAGACCGCCGCCCAGTATCAACCAACCAAACATAATAGCACCTAAGATAAGGGGTCTAACGCCAGCTTGTTTGATCGCACTTAGATGCGTGGTCAAACCTAATGCAAACATAGCCATCGTCAGTAACACATCATCTAGCATCACCATATTGTGTACGATATTCTCAGACATCGGCACCCAAGTATGTATCAACACAATGCCGATAAAGATAAACGCAAACCATGGCACTTTAACTTGTTTAACACGAGTCATAAATGACGCTGTCTCGTTTTTATTGCTCTTATCTTCTATAGTCGAAACATCTACGGTGCGATCTTTGGTTAGCGCAAACGATAACACAAGCAGGAAAGGCGCGAGCATCATGACACGTATCATCTTGGTCACGACCGCGGTATCACCAATCTCAGTATTGATTGCATTGCCCGCGACCACGACTTGCGCCACCTCATGGACGGTTGAGCCAGTGTACATGCCGTACTGCTGGGCGCTGAGCCAAGGTTGTAACCAACCCAGATGATATAAAAAAGGATATAGCAGCATCGCAATAGTGCCAAACACCACCACAGTTGCCACGGCGATAGTGACCTTGTGAGCTTGCGCGTTGACGACTGGCTCTGCGGCAATGACGGCAGCAGCACCGCAAATACTCGCGCCTGAGCCAATCAAAATCACCGTTTCTTTATCGACTTTTAACCATCTAGTACCCAACCAATAGGTCAGCAAAAAGGTTGACGTCAATACGAGCGCGTCAGTCATAATCGCTGGCATACCGACGCTCGCAACTTGCGTCATGGTTAGTTTAAACCCATAAAACATAATCGCTAAGCGCAAGATTTGACCTTTGGCAAAGCAAACGCCACCGTTTAAACGTTCAGCGAGTTTAGGATAGATGGTATTGCCCAAGATCATGCCTAGCAAAATCGCTAGCGTTAAAGAGGACAATCCAACGATACGTCCGTTTGACCAGATATCCAAACTACTATCCAACCATAAGCAAAACAAACTACCAATCAGAACGACTACCAATCCCATTAAGTGACGGTGATTGGGGGTATAGTTATGAACGGAGTTGCTGACTGATTGGACGAATGTGTGCATAACGCGGCATCCTATTACTTATATTAAGATAAGCATAAGCTTATGAATAGACAGTATATGCCCGCTGTATTTATAATAAAAACAGATTAATAAGATATAAACTATCGATTTTTTAGGTTAGTATCTATAATAAAAATAGGTATACCGCGCATGAGCATCAAAAAAGACAAACATCACGGATAAAACAGCGCAAAGACTGACATAAGGCAACATCGATAACATGAAAAAATCAGTGCAGACAGTGCCAAAGATTACGCTTAAGCAGCTTGCTGTTTTTGTCAGTATTTATCAAACAGGTAGCACCAGTCGCGCCAGTGAGGAGCTGCACTTATCGCAATCAGCGGTCAGTAACGCGCTGACAGAGCTAGAGTCTAGACTACAGATGCCGCTATTTGAGCGCGTCGGTCGCAGGCTTAATCAACACCCCAATGCTCATCCTATTTATATACAGGCACAGGCTATCTTGGGTCAGTCGCTCACGCTTGAGCATTATCATCAGTATCAAGCAGGACAGATTCATATCGGTGCTAGTACCACTATCGGCAACTACGTGCTGCCGTCATTGCTTGGCAAGCTATATGAAGCGCTGCCCGATGCCAATGTCGATATGTATATTGCCAATACGCAAGAGGTAGTGAGCGAGGTTGAGCAACTAAATATCGATATCGCGCTGGTAGAAGGAATGCCGCGTCCGGTAGATATGAAAGCCATTGAGCAGCGTGAATGGCGCACCGATACACTAGTGATATTTGCCAAGCGTGATAGCAAGTGGCTAAAGAATGTGGCTACCTATAGCGAAGACGAGGACTGCTCTCAGCTGAGTATTAATCAGCTAGCGCAGTTGCCGTTACTGGTGCGTGAGGCAGGGTCAGGCACACGGCAGATTATCGATGAGCAACTGCTTAAGTATCTACCCAATGCAGAAGTGGTAAAGGCGATACATCAGTCTGAGGCCATCAAACACATGGTGAGTGCAGATATTGGTCTTGGTTGTCTATCGCAGCATGTGATTGAGACGGAATTGGCGACAGGTGAGCTGGTACAAGTAAATGTAGCGGGAATTGATTTATCGCGTACATGGTGGCTGGTCTGGCACAAAGCTCGGCACCAGAGCCCCATTTGGCAAACCTTTATAGATATTATTCAACAAGATTAAATGATGAGATTGTATGAACCTAAAATCTATTAGCCATAAAAAAGCGCAGCGTTGTAGTTTACGCTGCGCTTCTTTGTTTAGGATATGCTCTAGATGACATAAGACAATCAAAGCGTATTGTTATGCTGAAACAGGCTTGTCCAGTCGCACTACGAAGCTATCGCAAGGTACATTGGGCAAGATATTATCTGCTGTCGCGCCACTGATCCATGCAGCGATACCAGTACGCTTATGACGTCCGATGACCAATAGATCGACATCGTGTTTATGACAGTAGCTGACGATACCTTCACTGCTAGAAATGGCCGTCGTGACTTCCGACGTTGCTGCATTTAGCTGATTGCGTTCAAGGAATTGCGCCAGCTTTGCACGTGCTTCTTGGCAGCGTTCATCATCAATCTCATCGTATAGGCTAGAGGCAGGCACCAGCTCATAGCCGAAGCCAACCATGGTGTCTTTGACAATATGCAAAACAGATAGCTTAGAGCCTGGACGGTTTTCAACGATGCGCTTGGCCTTTTGGGCGACTATATCTGCATCAGAGAGTAAGTCGGTGACCAGTAAAATATGTTCGTAACTCATAGCGTCTTCCTCATGTCAGATAGTATTTACTATAGCACTACTCTAGGGCGCTGTTAAGTAAAGCTTGTCGTCTTTAGCAGCGGATTGGAGTAATGCCAATTATTCTAATACAGGCTGATCAAGCTTCACCACTAAACTGTCGCAAGGGACATTTGGCAAGATACTATCGGCAGTGGCTCCTACCAACCAAGCAGCAATACCATGGCGCTCATGACGTCCAATGATAAGTAAATCGACGTCTTTTTCACGGCAGTAATTAATGATACCTTTGCTATTAGATATAGCAGCGGTGACCTCAGAGTTGATTGCTTCCAGCTCATTACGTGCCAAAAATTGCGCCAGCTTAGTCCGTGCTTCTTGCCACTTCTCACTATCGACATCACCCGAGAGGCTAGAGGCAGGCACGAGCTCATAACCAAAGCGCACCATATCATCTTTGACTATATGCAAGACGGACAGTCTGGCTTCAGGAGAGCCTGCGAGGATACGCTTGGCTTTTAGCGCCACTTTGTCTGCATCGGACAGAAAATCAGTGACCAGTAAAACGTGTTGGTAGCTCATAAGATACTCCACTCCTGTTAATAGTTAACTTTATAGTAGCAGTGCAAATCACCTTTGTTAAGTGATAAATCCATAATAAAATTGTGGATATTAATGAAATTGCAACTATAAGGCTTTAATAGCTAAAGTTGATAGCCGCGTAGATTATGTGGTGGATTATTGCATGGCTGCTGCCTTGACTTATCCATGTCGCAGCCCCACTAATAGCGCTAAGCCAACTCTTTTTTAGCCAATTTATTACTCTATTTTCCCTGACAGTCAGGGCACTATACGCATGATAAGCGATAAGGATAACTATGACGGACACGCCATTTACTGCTGATTTAACCTTGCATCCAGCATTTGAGCTGATTGAGCATCGCCATATTGAGGCGCTATCGATGGATGTGCTGATCAGTCAGCATGTAAAAACAGGAGCGATGCATTATCATCTGGCACACCCAAGTGATGAGAATGCGTTTTTGGTCGGCTTTCGCACCCAGCCAATGGATTCAAAAGGCGAGGCGCATGTCTTAGAGCACGTGGCGTTATGTGGTTCGAATAAGTTCCCAGTACGTGATCCGTTCTTCTCAATGATTAAACGTTCATTAAACACGTTTATGAATGCGATGACCGCAGCTGATTGGACGGCCTATCCATACGCGACGCAAAACAAAAACGACTATTTTAATTTGCTCGCTGTCTATCTAGATGCCTCGTTTTTCCCAAATATTCATCCGCTCGATTTTGCGCAAGAAGGTATTCGCGTAGAGCTTGATGAAAATGATAAGCCGCAGTTTAAAGGTATCGTTTTTAATGAAATGAAAGGCGCGATGAGTGGCGAGATTGATCAGCTATATCATACGGTTGCTCATCATCTGTTCCCAACGACGACCTATCACTATAATTCAGGCGGCGATCCTGCCGATATCCCTGACTTGACGCACACTGAGCTGACCGAGTTCCACCAGAGCCATTATCATCCGTCAAACAGTGTCATCATGAGCTTCGGTAATATTCCTGTTGCCGAGACGCAAGCGAAAATACACGAAGATGCTTTGATTCAGTTTGAAGCAGGCAAGAAGCATGTATCGCGTCCAGAGCAACGTTTGTCTGCACCAATCAGTGCGGTTGATACTTATACTGCTGACGAAGCCGGCCCAGATCAGACGCATCATGTGGTTGCTTGGTTGCTACCATCGATTACCGATCCTAAGCAGCGTTTGGCATTGCGTCTATTAGAAGGCGTATTGATTGAGCATGCAGGCTCGCCATTGCGTGCTTATCTTGACAGCCATCCACTGGGTAAAGCGCCAAGTCCACTATTGGGTCTTGATGACAGTCATTATGAGATGGTCTTTTATACGGGACTGCGCGGCTCTAACCCTGAACATGCCGAAGCAGTCGAGCAGGGCATTATTGACTTGCTGACCGAAGTGGCCAATTCACCAGTCGATGATGAGACAATCGAAACCATTCTGCATCAGATTGAGATTGATCAGCGTCACATCGGCGGCGATAGCATTCCTTATGGTCTAAACCTCATGCTAGAGGGCTTTAGTACCGCCATTCATGATGGTAATCCTATCGACGTTTGGGAAGTGGATGAGCATCTACAGTGGCTGCGTGAGCAAGTCGTCGATCCGCAGTGGCTACCGAACTTGATTAAAACGCATCTATTGGACAATCAGCATCGCGTACGCGTAACGATGACCCCTGATAGCGAAAAAACAGCCCGTTTGGCAGCAGCTGAGCAGACTCGTTTAGATACTATCGCGATGGATTTGACTGCTGATGACAAGGCTATTTTGAAGCAACAAGCCTTAGATTTGGCTGCACGTCAAGCTGCGCCAGATGATTTAAGCTTATTACCAAAAGTAGGTCTAGAAGACGTACCAACGGATATCAGCTTTAAAGAAGGCACGCAAAAGCAGGTGCGTTTGAGCGGGCAAGACAGCACGCTATTTGAGTATGAAGCGGGCACTAATGGTATTTATTACTATCAAGTGATTGTCCCACTCACTGAAGCAATTGGTAATGCGAGCGCAGATGAGCTACCAGTCAATGATGTAATCAATCATCCATTGTTGCCTATTTATTTAAGTCTATTGTCTGAGCTAGGTACTGACTCGCTTAGTGCTCATGAGATGCAAGCTAAGCAAGCAGCGCATTCTTCTGGTGTGACCGCTCGTATTAGCCAACGTACCAACGTCGATGATAGCCAAGCAATTAGCAGCTACTTTGTCGTGGCAACGCGTGCGCTGAATCGTAAGCCTGAAGCGATTGATTTGCTCAAAGAAGTCATGGAGCACAGTATCTTTTCTGAGCATGACCGTATCAAAGAAATCTTGCAGCAGCGCCAAGCAGGTTGGCAGTCAAATTTAGCGGGATCTGGTCACTCTTATGCCATGCAAACTGCTAGTCGTGGTATGAGTCGCCAAGCACAGCTAGAGTATGTGCGTAGTGGTCTACCAGCATTGAACGCACTTAAAGACTTCCTGACGCATGCTAGTACAGATGATACTCAGTGGGATCAATTGGCTACGAGCTTGATGGATTTACATCAACGTCTGATCAGTTTGCCTAAGCATGCCGTTATTATCTGTGAAGCAGAGCAAACCGAACGCTTGAGTAGCTTAATCGTTGATAGCTGGAAAGACAGCCAAGCGACGACCGCTTCTAATGATCTAACGAACGCAGCAGCAAATATCCCAAGTGAGTTTGCAAACCTGCAATTAGATACTGCGTTAAATGGTGCGACTGATGCGGGTAAAACGTTAGAGAGTGGCGACGATGTTAAAAACGACGTGCTAGATGTTGCAGATTTAGCATGGTTAGTACCAACCAATGTCTATCATAATGCCAGTGCTTATACCGTGCCAGCTGCTGACCATCCTGATACCGCTGCATTAATGGTATTAGCGCCTTACTTACGTAACGGTTATTTGCACAGTGCGATTCGTGAGCGCGGCGGTGCCTATGGTGGCGGTGCAGGTTACGATGCCAACGCTTGTGCCTTTAAATTCTTTAGCTATCGTGATCCACAGTGCGCTGAGACCTTTGCTCACTTTGACGCCAGTATTGAGTGGTTATTAAACGAGCCACAGACCGATGAGCAGTTGGAAGAAGCTATCTTAGGTATTATCTCGGGTATGGATAAGCCGGGCTCTCCTGCAGGCGAAGCAATCAAAGCGTGCTTTGCAAACCTGCATCATCGCGGTGTTGACTGGCAGCGTAAAATGCGTGCGTCGATATTAGCCGTCACGGTTGCTGATTTGCAGCGCGTTGCCAAACAATATCTGCAAGGGCAAAAGCATGTACGCGCGGTGCTAGCGCCTTACGACAAAGAAGAGACGGTAAAAGGTCTTGGTTTTGAAGTTTGTAGAATTAAGAGCTAAGACGATTAGGTTTGTTATTGATTAAAAGTTAAGCACAAAAAAGCCAAGCATCATGCTTGGCTTTTTGCGGTTAGGTAATTGACTAATATCGCTTGATACTCAAATCTTTGCCAATTTTGTCTTGATGAATCGGAAATTCTGACAACTCGTTATACTGCTTACGATCAGCAAAGTAACTCTTTAGAGTACGGCGAATGGCTTCAAACGCCAGTGTATCCCATGGGATATCTTCTTCGCTAAACAGTGCACAGTCGAGACTTTCTGAGCCAATACCATACGCACCATCTTTTAGATCGGCCAGATAGATAGAGTAGATCTGCCCAATATCTGGCAAATCATAAATGCAGTATAGATGCGGATTCAGTACGATGGCATCAGCTTCTTCGTAGCTCTCGCGTGCTGCGCCTTCAGCCATGGTCTCGCCATTTTCCATAAAACCTGCAGGTATCGTCCATAGTCCGTACTGCGGCTCAATAGCACGGCGGCAGAGTAGTACTCTATTTTCATGTACCACCAGCGAGCCACAGATAACTTTTGGGTTTTCGTAGTGGATATAGTGGCAATTGGGGCATACCAAACGCGGCATATTGTCCGTAGGTGGGATTTTTCGTTCTGCTTCATGACCGCATTGGAGGCAATAGCGCATATCAACTACCTTGTTATAAAAGTTATTGTGTATGATGTTTTTTATAGGTTATAAGACCTATATTCTGAAGTGCTGCTGTCATCGTTTCGAGATAAGTTAGATACAAGGACGGTGAGACAAGTACCACAAGCAGTAAACTGAGTGAACCTGACGATAAACCTAACTTAAACGTACCTGACTTATATAAGATATTATTCTAAAGAGCAGCTATCGTCTTAAGATAGCACATATTATCGACGGACAGAATCACGATAACAGTAACGCATCATTTCATAGATAGACTGACTATTATTAGTTAATAGGGCCGTTATTGAGCATTGATAAGCAATGAATCAGTCACATAAATAGCATGCAGCCACTATTATATTACGCTAGTCTAGTGAGTGTTCAGTCGTTATTGATGTTGAGCCGCTAATAAATCGAGCGGTCGAAAACAATAGATAGATTATTGATTTTATTTATTAGTCGCGATTTTAATAATAGAAAATAAGAAAGATGCTGTTGATACCGCTTAGCAACGATAAAAATATAGGGCAATTATAATGTTACTCCCACCGGAGGCTGTAAGCTTCGATAACCTGTCAGTTGCTGTACCTACTTTTATTCGTCATCCGACGCTTCGTCAATTAGCCGAACGAGTGCAACATGAGACCTTAAATGCGCTGACAAGTCCGGCGATGTACGAGGCTCATAACGCCTCTCATAGTAGCCGTGTGTTAGACAGCTTATATCAGACACCGATTGCCGATGCATCAATACTGGTCGCTATTACTCATGAGCGCAGGCCTAAATTATTATTAACACGCCGCGCCGCCCACATGAACAGTCATGCGGGTGAAGTGTCTTGTGTGGGTGGTAAACATGATCGAGGCGATGGTAACAATGTCGTTACCGCATTGCGTGAAGCCTGTGAGGAAACAGCGCTACCGCCCAATAAAGTCCAATTACTTGGTCAGCTACCCATCCAAACGTCCAAAAGTGGTATGAGCGTACGCCCAATCGTAGCGCTTATCGCCCCAGGTCTGGTACTCGTACCTGAAGCGGGAGAAATATCACGTATCTTTTGGGCAGATTTAGAGTCATTAGTTACTCAACCAACGGTAGAGTATGAAATTGAGTATAAGATGCAAGAGCAAATGGCTACCATACTGACGCCGAGCTGGCAGGTCGATGGCGAGACAGTGTGGGGACTAACAGGACGGGTAATTGCTAACCTATTAGAAACAGGGTTTGATCGACAGCTAGAATGGTATTACCGCGTAGAAAACAAACGATGATAAATGTCATCTACTTATAATATAGTCGATTCAATTTAAAAGTAGTACAAGGCAACCGAGTGTAGATGTATATGTGATACTTCAAACGAGGTTAGCACAGTAATGCTTTTATAGTGGGATGACTATAATCATCTACTTATAATAATCATCGTTCTTTTTCAGCCACCAGTTCATATTGTCTTGGCGCTTGGCACGGAATGCTTCTAGCTTATGAGCAACAGACGAATTATGCTGCCGTGCAGTATCGAGCGCAAAAAGAATCGGCACTGAAGATAACACGCCAAAGCGTATCTTTGACTTTGGTAAGTCTAGCCCATCACCTATATCATCACCAACTAAGGTGCGGGTGACACTGGCGTTGACCATTTCGACAAAACGTCCACGGCGATTGTCTTCACCCATCAGCTGACGTGGTAAATCGTGCAATGCTTTTGCCAATGGCTGACCCATCTTAAAATCTAGCTGCTGTATCGATAGGTAGGTATACAGCCATTCCCAGCTAGCCGCCTCATCTTTTGGCAGACGATCTAAATCAACACCCATCCAATAACTGGCAAGGTTCCATAGATGTAAGATACCTTCAGCTTCTTCTGTGCTAATACGTGCGCCTAGCAATCTTAGACCGCGCATAATTAGTAACGAGAACTGTAAGTGGGTGGCAATCATATCGGTTTGATTGATAGGGATGCCCCAATAGTTGGTATTCCAACTGCCGTCAGGGTTGTGATTTTGCTCGGCGTTTGGTATCACGCCTGTAGCAGCATTGCCTTTCCCTTTGAGTAATTTGTGCCGTACCAAAGTATGTATCTGACGTACTTGGATCGACTGTCGCCAGCCCTCAGAGTCAATAGCTAATACTTGCTCAATAGGTTTATTTTGATTGCCTGCACTCATATTAGATGAAGGGTGTTCAGACACAGCCAAGATATAGGCATAAGTACGCATCAGTCGCGGTAGCGCATCGTGCATCAGTGCGCCCGTCTGAATGAGCGGTAACGAGAGAGCAGGAATGCTATAGCCGGCCATCAGGGCAACATTACGCAGTAGCCAAATGAGCATGAGTGGATAGCGCCGATAGGCAACCGCACCTATCTGAGCAAGCTTTGGGTCGAACCAGTCAGGATGGCTGCTAAATTGTTCAGTGAGCGCGCTAAATGATGAACTGGTTGCAAGGTTATTGTTTACAAGATAATTGCTTGCAGGGTTATTGTTTAGACTATTGCCAAGAATAGTATGCTGTAAAGGCTTTGCAAATTTTATGCTTTGAGCGGCTAGCGCGTCTGCAAGCGGATCGCCAATATCGTAACCTGCCACTATCTCATCAAGTAGAGCAGGCGAGATCGTAAAGTCTTTTGGCAATAGATAACGTTTAATGCGTTTTAAAACCTGCAAATCACTATGGTCATCGATAGCAGTGGTACGTCCATGACGCTGATAAGTGTTCGATGATTGAGCATTCGATGACTGACAGTCAGGTTTGTTAGTTGGAGTACTTGCCGTATTGATGATTTTCTTATCCATAGTTATCAAGTACCATTTTCAGAGTGAGGACATGCCTTAGAACGTAAAACTTGCATTGAGATGGCTTCGCATCTCAGTCATTCGTAAAAATTACTGGATTGGTTCAACGAATCTAATTGCTGCTGTGTTGTTCGGATACGGCGTTTGGTATCACGAATCTCATCAGATAGAGATAGCAGCCGTGCACGGGCTTCTTTTTCATTAGCAAAGTCTAGCATTTCACCATTTTCTAACTTATCGAATTCTGATTGATAAGTATCTAAGAGGCGATTATCTTTATCTAACTGACTGTCTAAGGCGTAATAATCTAGCCCTTTTTGATTAGCTACTTGCAACGTATTGGCCATAGTGATCGGGCAAACGTTGTTTAACTGACGACCACGTCTACCAATGTTATAGGCATTATTGATGGTGCAGTACTGTTGCAGACCAAGTTTACGACCGCGTTCCCATGCCTGATAGTCAGGCGCGACGCTAGCTTTTGCACAGGCTTTTGTATGAGATGCTAAGCGGTCTGAATGATAACCTGCCACGCCATCGTTATAGCCGATAGCTTGCCAGTCACCGACGAGACATTCTTGCTTGGAGAGTGTTGCACAGCCTGCTAGCAGATAGATACTACCGAAAACAGATAACCCTAATGCCAGTTGACGCACAGCAGGGTATATAGGTCGGTACATGGTTAGCTCCAATAGCTATGATAATTGTGAACACAAATAAATGATGCAATAAATCACGTTATATAGTCTTGTCATTGATTGTTAGGACACTTATAAATATCCCGATAACGCATATATAAACAAAATAGAGCAGCTTATAAGTGGTGGTGTGTCTTAGTAGTACCACTATAAACTGCCCTACATTTCACAGCATTCATCAATGCGGGCGAGTCAAGTCAACCGATGTACCGCTAGCATTATCTTTCAAGCTCATTTTCAGCATGATGTAACCTGCGATACCAGAGACGATTGAGCCCATGATAATACCCAAGCGCTCATCAAACATAGTAGTGTCGCCAGCGAACGCCAAGCCACCGATGAACAAACTCATGGTGAAACCAACACCGCACAATAGAGCTGCGCCGTAGATTTGCTTATAGTCCATACCTTTTGGCATGGTTGAGATACCAAGTTTAAAGATTAACCAGCACATGAACATGACGCCTAACTGCTTACCAATAAACAAACCAGCGGCAATACCGAGCGGCACTGAGTGGAATAACTCAGCAAAACCTGCGCCTTCGAGCGAGATACCCGAGTTGGCAAAAGCAAAGATTGGCAAAATACCAAAAGCGACGGTATTGTGCAGATCATGCTCTAGCTCTTCAAGCGGAGAGTGCTCAGGATCAGTGCGGTCGAACATCGGGATGAAGAGTGCTAATACCACACCTGCTAATGTTGCATGGATACCAGACTTGAGTACGGCAATCCACATGATCAGACCGATGAGTAGATAGGGCGTAATGTTAGTGACATTACGGCGATTAAGAACATATAAGAACGGCAAACATAAACCAGCTACTGCCAATGATTCTAACGACAGCTCACTGGTATAAAACAAAGCGATAATCAGAATCGCACCAATGTCATCGAAGATAGCAATAGAGACCAAAAATACCTTTAGGGAGTTTGGTACGCGATTACCTAAGAGACTTAAAATACCGAGTGCAAAGGCAATATCTGTAGCCGCAGGAATGGCCCAACCTTTCCAAAACTCAGGCTCGTTGTAGTTAAAGAGCAGATAGACAATCGCTGGCATAATCATACCGCCAAGTGCAGCCCCTGCTGGCAGTATTATCTGTTTGACGTTGGACAGCTCGCCAATCAGTACTTCACGCTTAAGCTCTAATCCAACCAAGAAAAAGAAAACTGCCATCAGACCATCGTTGATCCAGTGATGAGCGTCTTTGGCAATCGCAAACTCACCAATCTGAATGGCGACTGGTGCATGAATAAAACCTTCATACCAAACATTAAGAGGGGAGTTGGCAATGATCATTGCAGCAATGGCAGCCAATGCTAAGACGATACCGCCTGCTGCCTCAAATTCAAAAAATGCCTTAATCCTTCGTATTGCCATATCATCCTCATTCGCTAAATACAATTTACTAAATAACCTCAAATATCCATCAATGTCTGCGCTACCTATAATTTTGAGGTAGCAAATAGACAGAAACAGTTTCTCATACTCTTATCAATATAGACAACAAAATACGTTGAGCCAGTGCCAACGGTCTACTTTTTTATATTCATAATAGCAATATTATAAAGAGGATTTGACGAGCACAATAGTTGTAAGTCGTTACATCTTTTTAATAAGTCGCTATTCGGCTGAGCATATTCGGAACGTTATTAGACAAATTTAGCAGACTTTGTTACGTTTTTGGCTTTTTTTACGGTTTTATCTTTATAATGAGCAGCGCTGTGCAACGTGTCATTATTTCTTTTGCTAGCACTGGTAAGCTATCAGCTTATCGATAACGATAACGATATTTTAGCCTTATCTCAGAACTCCTTTTCTCTTCTTATCATATTTTGCAGGTCAGTGTCATGGACTTAACTTTCTCGTTAGAGATTATTTTAATGCTTACTGCGGTGGCCGCATTGGCAGGATTTATTGATGCTATCGCTGGCGGTGGCGGGTTGTTGACCATCCCTGCCATGTTACTGGCCAACATCCCACCAGTATTAACGCTCGGTACTAATAAACTGCAAGCGGCATCAGGCGCACTAGCGGCGTCTATTACTATGATTAGGAAAGGAGTCGTCAAACCGCAACGTATCAAAGTAGCTATCATCGCCGCTTTTATTGGTTCCGTTATCGGCACCATTGCTGTACAGATGTCACCACCTGACTTGCTTGAAAAGATCATTCCATTTTTGATCGCGGCTATCGGTATCTATACATTATTTGCCCCTAGGCTTGGCGAAGTAGAGGCTGCACCGCGTATCTCAGAGGGCAAATGGCAAAAAGTCGTGGCACCGTTGATCGGTTTTTATGATGGTTATATCGGTCCAGGTACGGGTATGTTTTTTGCGCTTGGCAATGTGGCATTACGTGGTCGTCAAATTATCGAAGCAACAGGCGCGGCAAAAGTATTGAATTTATCGACCAATATTGGCTCGTTAATCTTCTTTATTTTGGGTGGTAACGTATTGTGGAAAGTGGGACTAGCGATGATGGTTGGACAAACCATCGGTGCCTATTTTGGCTCGCATATGGTGGTTAAAGGCGGTAGCAAATTGATTCGTCCAGTGATTGTATTGGTCTGTCTGGCGATGTTGACCAAGTATGTATTTGGCTAATTAGTTGTTGATAGAACCGTATCAACCATTATTATTTACTGATTATTGATCATAAAAAAACCTCAGTCAATTTGACTGAGGTTTTTTTATTTTATTTACTTCTATCTAGCAGGAGTGGGTTAGCGGCGACGATCAACATCATCGTATTCACTACCCATGATGCCATCACTAAAGACTTCAGAGAACTCACGCTCATTGTCTTCATCGATATGACCATCAAATACGTCTTTTGCACCAGCGTTAGGATCGTTGTAAATAGCCAGATCCATTTTGCCTTCTGATTTTGCCACGATAGTAGTAACAGCAGCGTCACCACCGACGTTTACAGCAGTACGTAACATATCAAGGATACGATCCACACCCAAGATTAGACCAATACCTTCGATTGGTAGACCTACTTGAGCAAATACCATCGACAGCATAATCAAACCAACACCAGGCACACCAGCCGTACCAACAGACGCCAGTACTGACATCAAGATAACAGTTAAGTATTCGGTCACACCCAAATCAATGCCGTAAATGTTGGCAATAAAGATGGTCGCAGTACCCTGCATAATGGCCGTACCATCCATATTGATAGTAGCACCAAAAGGAACAGTGAACGACGCAACTGAGTTGTTTACACCCATACGCTTGGTAACCGTACGCAAGGTAATAGGAATCGTCGCGTTTGAGCTAGAGGTACTAAAAGCAAAGATCTGTACTTCACGCATTTTTGCCAAGAACGTCTTGATAGACAAGCCTGAAGATACTTTAAGTACAATCATCATGGTGATAAAGAAGTGGAAGGCCAATGAACCGACCAATACCGCGACATAACCAAGTAGTGACCAAATCAAGTCTAAACCTAGCTCTGCCATTGCTTTGGTCAATAGCGCAAATACACCATATGGTGCAAGGTTCATGATGATCGTGACCATCTTTAAGATAACTTCGTTGATCAGCTCTAGGCTCTGCACTAAGCCTTTGGCAGGTTTACCTACCATCAAGATACTGACACCGATCAAAATAGCAAAGAAGATGATCGATAACATATCGCCATTTGCCATCGCACTGATGGGGTTCGATGGGATGATGTTAGAGAATACGTCAAGTAGAGGCGGCGCTGACGCTGCTTCAAACTCGGCTTCCGTTCCGATATTCATGCCTTTACCGATACCGAATAGCGAGCCAAGACCAATCGCAGTCGCAATAGCGAGTGCAGTGGTTATCATATAAATAATGAACGTTTTGGTACCAATACGTCCAAGTAGGCGAATATCACCAATACCGCATACACCGCAAATCAGTGAGATAAGCACCAAAGGTACGACCAACATTTTTAGCGAGTTGACAAATAGTTTACCAACAATGGCAAGGAAGCCATTGGTGATGTAAGTATTAACAAAGCCACCTTCGCCGTTCAATCCTGAGTAGTTTAGAAATAGGCCCAGTCCAATACCGAGCACCATGGCAACAATGATCTTGCCCGTCAGTCCCAAATTCTTCCACATAATTCATATCCTTTGTGTGCATAACAGCTTTATAGTAAGTGTTCATTAGCCAACATGATTGTACTTATCAGCCTTACTACAAAGCTTGTTATGACTATTAAGTTCCCGTGATTGTCGCTCGATGTCACATTTTCGTGGACAATATAAAAGAATAGCTAAGGGCACTGCAAGATTTTTTTCTGATTTTATTCTAAATGTACATTCCTCGTTACAACTATGTGCCCATAATATAGTCAATATTTATTCTAAACGGTTTGTTTCCCATATGAAACAAAATATTCATGAAAGAGTTTTTAGGGTAAGCAAATATGTCAAACTATTGATATCAAACCGTTGATTTTAAATTATCAAAATGCAAAGGAAGGAATATGATTAATTAAGCTTAAGGTTTTCAATAGACCAAAAAAAGCCAGACTATCGTTTATAGATAATCCGGCTAATAAAAAGTAAAAGTTTTACTATAAATCTAATAATATTTAGTTTCTAATGCTAATGTTAGAAACAGAATAAATTATTAAACCTTATCGTCTTCTTCGCGTGATAGAGGTGATTGGCGCTCTAAAGGTTTGATATCATTATCACTTACTTCAGTATTGATCTCGTCAGGTGGTGCAATATGACGATTATGATTGTTACCCATACGCTCGTTAAGATGTGATTCAGCATCACGATGGCGATGATCGAGCGCCTCTATTTCAGGCTCTGACTCTTCAAAATCTGTCTGCGAATTTACTTCTTTGACAGTATCTTGCTCACTGACCAACTCTACATCGCCATCACTTTCATAACCATGATTAGGATTGGCATCGCCAGTATGGTTTTCTGTATTTGCAGTGCTGTCTAGATCATTAATAGCTGGTTCGTTAGTGGATAGTTCATCAACGGCAGCTGCATCGGTATCTACAGCGATACCGTTTTTACTCTGAGCTTGTCTTTTGAGCTGTGCATAATCAGTCAGTTGGTGAACTGCATTTTCAAGCGCATGCGGATTGTCACGTTCTAGCGCTTCTGATAGATGCTCGTCAAACGTATCGGTCAATAATGAATCAAAACGCATGGCATTATATTGAATCAGAACTTCTGCCTCTTCTTCAGTAATGCCGCCATTTTGACTGGCGTGTACCACATGGTCTTCAAAGGTTAGACCTTCAAAGCTGTCTTGATGCTCTGCCTTTTTGAACTTCTGCCACAATGGTTCGATTTCGACTAAGGTCTGATAAGCATGCTCCATACGACCAGTTACATCGTCTGCATCGGTATTGTAATAAACCATGGTTTTCAGATAATCTCGGAACGGGTTGGCTGCAAAATCATCCATGAAAGTATCGCC
Source organism: Psychrobacter proteolyticus (assembly GCF_038155145.1). Taxonomy (GTDB): domain Bacteria; phylum Pseudomonadota; class Gammaproteobacteria; order Pseudomonadales; family Moraxellaceae; genus Psychrobacter; species Psychrobacter proteolyticus_B. The sequence goes on along the minus strand of NZ_JBAKAY010000008.1, from coordinate 66,092 downwards.
CAACTTGCGTTTTAGCTCATCGCTTGCTGGGGTGAAGATACGTCCACTTGGGAAAGTTACAAAGCTAACCACATTGGCTGCCATACGATTCGGGAAATTAGCGAAGAATGACACAAAGGCTTCTTGAATCGTGTACAAGCTGTTTTGTAGCGCAACTTCGGCATGCAACCGTTCAGACTCTGACTTACTACCGTGCTCATAGAATTGCAAAATAGCAGTCGCAATAAATAGATGACTATGAATATCTGCTAAACGACCAGAGAGCATCTCTTTACGTTTTAAGTCTCCTGCTAGTAGTCCTAATGCCATATCAGCAGTTAGGGCAAAGCTCGCACTTAAACGGTTGATATGTTTGTAATAGGGACGGGTAAAGCTATCGGCGAAACTCGGCGCCTTATCGCTACCACCGATGTAACCTGCGACAAAAGCTTTTGCACCACGGTTAAACGTGTAACCCAAATGCTTGAAGAAAAGGGTGTCAAATTTTTCAGTAGCCGCCGCTTTATCTTCGCTTTGTAGTAACTGAAGCTCATCGAATAAATAAGGATGACAACGCATCGCACCTTGACCAAAGATCATGAGTGAGCGGGTCAAAATGTTGGCGCCTTCGACCGTGATAGAGACAGGAATCGCTTGATAAGGTGTCGCTAAGAAATTGCGCGGACCCATCTGTACAGCACGACCACCGACCACATCCATACCGTCGTTGACGACGCTACGCATGGTTTCAGTCGCATAGTATTTGGCCATGGCAGTCATGACAGAGGGCGTGCCACCTTGGTTTAATCCGCAAGTGACCAAATGACGGAACGCTTCTAACATATAAGTGTTACTCGCCATACGGCTAGTAGCATCCTGTACACCTTCAAATTTACCTACGGATATCTTGAACTGTTCGCGAACTTTGGCGAATGCGCCAACAGATAGATAGGTCATTTCACTGGCTGATGTCGATAGAGCTGGCAGAGAAATACCTCGACCAACGCCCAAGCATTCCATTAGCATACGCCAACCACGGCCAGCGTTCTCGACACCGCCAATGATGTAATCTAATGGGATAAAGACGTCTTTGCCATCGACCGTACCATTCATAAATGGTGAGCCAATTGGATTATGACGTGGCCCTGTTACGACACCTTCGTGATTAGCTGGAACGAGGGCACAAGTAATGCCGTAATCGGTTTTTTCAGGATTGCCAAGCAGACCTTCTGGATCATGCATTTTAAATGCTAAACCAACCACAGTGGCGACAGGTGCTAGGGTAATCCAACGCTTGGAGAAGTTCATGCGTAAGCCAAGCACTTGCTCGCCTTCGTGCATACCGTAACAGACCACACCTGTATCAGGAATCGCGCCTGCATCAGAGCCAGCTTCGGGTCCCGTTAAACCAAAGCAAGGTACTTCGTCACCTTTTGCAAGACCTGGCAACCAGCGCTGCTTTTGCTCGTCTGTACCATAGTGCATCAATAGCTCACCAGGGCCGAGCGAGTTGGGAACCATACAAGTCACAGCGGCAGTCGGCGAGCGCGAAGCGATTTTACTCATTACACGACTTTGGGCATAAGAGCTAAATTCTAAGCCACCAAATTCTTTTGGAATGATTAAACCTAAGAAGCCATTACTTTTGATGAATTGCCATGCCTCAGGAGATAAATCTTTATCTTTATGCTGGATTTGCCATTCATCAAGCATGGCACATAAGGTTTCTACTTCATTATCGATGAAACTCTGCTCTGCTTCTGAAAGCTGAGGATAAGGATAATTGGCAAAGGTATCCCAGTTCGGCGCACCCATAAACAGCTCTTTTTCCCACCAGCTAGTACCCGCATCAAGCGCTTCACGCTCCGTATCACTCATACTTGGCATTGCACCGCCTAGCGCCTTATAGACAGGCTTAGTGATTAACGATTGGCGAAGCGGTGCAACGAGTAAGACCAAGCACAGTAGTGCCATTGGTATACCCAAAATGAGCGACCATGGGCTGATAATTGCGGTGACGATAACCGTAATCAGGGCGACGATGCTACCGGTGACCCGGGATAAGGACAACAAAAAGATGGCCAGGACCACGGCTAACTGAATGATGACTGCCAAAATAAACAAGCCAATTGCCATGACTATCTCCTTTAAAGCGCTGAATAAAAGATACGAAAAGTACGTAAATGAAAGAGCTAACTATAATTATTTTTCGTCTTGCCACTTACCGTCTTATAAATATGTCGAATGATTTGTTAATCCATAAATGCTCGGTTCTACGACGTTCTACGGCTTTTAAATACTAGTATTAATAGTCTAGTAAGTAATTGACAAATAAATGACAAGAATGGCTACTAATATGAAACAGTTGTCGATAACTATCAAGAGCCAAAATGCTACGCTCTGTCGATGATATGTATCAAACATAATTGTTTGCAGGTTTTCCAAACAGACACATGGATTACATAGCTAGCTATTATCGAGAACTAGCCAAAGGGCTAACTAAAAGGGGCAAGGCAGCTTTCGGCATAAGACAAAGTGTCGTTACGTCCGACGATGATGTGATCGACAAGCGAGATATCTAACAAGTCACAGGCTTTTTTTAGCTCATAGGTAAGTAAGTTATCTGCCGTCGATGGTTTGGCATTGGTATGAGGATGATTGTGGGCGATGATAAGTTGGCTAGCAGCGTGGCTTAGTGCATGCCGCAGTACGTGCTTGATACAGACAGAACATGATGAGATGCCCCCCGTGAATAATATTTCAAAGTTTAAAAGGTTGAGGGCATTATCCAGACAGAGTACTGCGAATACTTCACGATGCTCACCGCGCAACTGGGTACTGATATAGTCTTTGACCGCTTGTGAGCGTCCTAGTGCTTGTCCAGTTTTGAGTTGGCTATCCAGATAGCGCGTACCCATCTCAAGTGAGGCTAATATTTGGGCGTACTTTGCAGGGCCAATACCATGGCAGGCAAGAACCGTCTTTTGAGGGGCGGCCAATAGCTCGGCTAAGCTACCAAACTGTTCAATCAAATGCCGCGCTAATTCAATCGCTGATTGAGACTGAGTACCCGTACGCAAAAATATGGCCAGTATCTCGGCATCAGACAAATGAGCTGCACCAAATTTTAAAAGTTTTTCGCGTGGCCTGTCATCCTCGTGCCAGTCTTTGATCGCCATTGTCACTCCTTGAAAATGGGTTGATACTCGTTATCTGAGATAGATACGGAAAATCTTACCCAATTTATCTCATAATTGTTACTATAAGCGCAATTTTATCTTTTCACTTTTTTGTTGATGCCACGCTTATGTCCAATATTGTGCTTGCTATTACTGGCGGTATCGCCGCTTATAAATCTGCTATATTTGCCCGCCTTTTAGTCAAGGCAGGCTTTGATGTGCGCGTTATCATGACGACAGGCGCACAAGCATTTATCACACCCCTGACGCTACAAGCGCTAACGGGTAACGAGGTGCATGTCTCGTTGCTCGATGAGCAAGCCGAGGCAGGTATGGGACATATTGAGCTGGCTAAATGGGCCGACTTAATCGTGATTGCACCTGCTTCAGCCAATACGCTTGCGCGTCTGGCTATGGGTATGGCTGATGATCTATTGACCACAGTATGCCTTGCCACTACTGCGCCTGTTATTATTGCGCCTGCCATGAATCAGCAGATGTGGGCACATCCGGCAGTCAACCTAAACGTGCAAACATTGCGCGATATGAATTATCAAATTATCCAGCCAGCTAGTGGTGAGCAAGCGTGCGGTGATGTCGGAGCAGGGCGATTGCCTGAGCCTGAGGAGTTGTTGGATGAGGTGTTACTGTTCATAGCGATGAATACGACGCCGCAATTGCTGGCAGGCAAAAGAGTGGTCATTACCGCAGGTCCAACCGTAGAAGCGATCGACCCTGTGCGTTATTTGTCTAATCACTCTTCAGGAAAAATGGGTTTTGCATTGGCACGTGCCTGCGTGGCTGCTGGTGCAGACGTTGTTTTAATCGCTGGAGGTAAAGTGGCATTGCCCACGCCGCTCAATGTCACACGAATCGATGTGCTGTCTGCCGAAGATATGCTAATAGCGGCGCAGCAATGTGTGGAAGGTACGCATAGCGAGCTGCAATTTGTCCTTGAAGAAGAGCATGACCATTCTCATGAGCATACGCATGACCACTCTCATAACCATTTCCACGAGCATCATCATGGCGACTGTGGTTGCGGTGATGATGATGTAAGCGACCATAATGACCATAATGACTCGCTACAGTCTTATGATGACAACCAATTTGTAAAAGCAGATATTTTTATCGCGACCGCAGCCGTAGCAGATTATCGTACGGAAGAAGCGGCACCGCAAAAAATTAAAAAGACACAAGATGCCATGACGCTCAGTCTGGTTAAAAACCCTGATATTCTAGCGACGATTTCTCTTGCGCATCCAGCATTGTTTGTCGTTGGTTTTGCCGCAGAGACGCAAGATGTTGAACGTTATGCCCGTGGTAAGTTGGTCGCAAAAGATTTGGATATGATTGCTTGCAATGATGTCTCACGTGCAGATATTGGTTTTGCTAGTGATGACAATGCGATGCAGGTGTTTTTCTCTGAGCGCTATGAGCGTGACGCGGTAACACTTGAGAAGACCAGTAAAGATAAAATTGCTGAGCAACTAGCTAGCATCATCGGTCAAGCAATCGGTCAACGTAAAGATAGTTAGAGCTACAGGCGCTAAATCTGATAGCTAGCATGTAGATAGTGTGTAGATACAGACGCTGAGCCTCAAATGGTGTGACCGATATGATGAATATAGCTGGTAACGATAGCACTCAGATGCTAGTGCTGACGATTATTTTTGCGCTTGCCTCACTGCTGCATGGTATTAGCGGACTTGGCGCAACGCTAGTGACGACCACTGCGCTTGCTAGTATGTACCCATTGCGACACGCTATTGTGTTAGTGATTTTTCCCTCGCTAGTTGTCAATGTGATGACCTGGCTAGTAGGCGGTGAGCGCACCATTTGGCAAAACTTTATCTACTACGGCAGACGCTATTGGCTGCTTGCGCTTACTAGCTTACTAGGTAGCATTTTAGGTGCGAAACTATTGCTATGGGTCGATAGCGCTTATATTCTCTTATTGTTGGCCGCGGTCATTGCTTTCTACGTTGTGAGTAGCTTACTCGGCAAACAAATCCGTCTACCAAACACCAAGCCTATGTTAATTGCCGTTGGTTTTGGTGCAGGCGTGATTGGCGGCTCGACCAATGCAATGTCGACCATACTGATGATGTATTTATTGTCTGCCAGTGACGATAAAAACACCATCGCCAAAGTCGGTAACATGTGCTATTTCTTAGGAAAGATTGCTCAAATTATCGTGTTGCGTGAGCCTATCATGGCACTGAGTAGTGGTGAGTGGCAGCTGATTACTTTTTTAAGTGTGCTATCTATAGTGACTCTTTTGGTTGGAATCCGTTTGCGTCGCTATTTACCGCAAGCGCGTTTTCGTCAGCTTATTTTATTGATTTTAATCGTGCTTGGAATACGCGTTGGCTGGCAAGGTATTACCGCATTGTTATAGCTAAAGATATAAGCCTTTTCAGCGATATTTTATTAGACCAATTCCTCAAAAAATATCTGCTGTGCCAAACGAAAGGTATTGCAATGCGCTTCGACCACATCTTCGATATCTTCTGAGTAGCCGCCACCCATCACGATAGCGACAGGGATATTGGCGGCTTTTGCTTGCTGCAGTACATATTCATCACGCGCCTTGCACCCTGCTTGTGTCAAACCAAGTTTGCCGAGCTTATCGGTAGCGAGCACGTCGACTGCAGACTGATAAAAAATCATATCTGGCGCAACTTCAGCGATTAAACGTGGCAGCGTGTCCTCTAATATCTGTAAATACTCAGCATCGCCAGTATCGTTGTCTAGCTCAATGTCTAAGTCTGATACTTGCTTACGAAACGGATAATTCTTTGCACCGTGCATGCTAAAGACAAAAACGCGTGGCTCATCTGCCATGATACTGGCGTTACCATTGCCTTGATGAACGTCCAAATCGATCACTAAAATTTTCTTTGCCTGTCCACGATTTAGCAATAAATTGCTAGCGATACAAACATCATTGAAGACACAAAAGCCTTCTCCATGACCAGCAAAGGAGTGATGGGTGCCGCCTGCGACGTTCATGGCCACGCCATATTGCTGAGCATATAGCGCGCACTCATACGTTGCATGGGCAATATAACGACCGCGCTCCACCAACTGCGGCGTCATCTCAAATCCGATCGCACGAGCAGCCTTGCGCGGCAGTGTTTGGGTTTTAAGCTGATACCAGTACTCTGCGGTATGCGTGGTCAAAATCTCATCTTCGCTTAAGCGAGCAGGAGCAAAGAAGTTATCTTGGCTAATAGTGCCTTCTGCCAGTAGACGCTCAGGAATCATAATGTACTTCTGCATTGGGAAGCGGTGCTTTTCGGGCACGGAGTAGCGAAAGACGTCAGAGTAGGCAATTTTTAGCATAAGATTTCTAGCTTAGTATTGATGGTTTTTTGGATAGAAAAATAAAGGGGCAAGTATCAGCTATCGTCGATTATAGATTGACTGAAAAACGAGTTTATCGAATGAACTTAATTATCGAATGAACTGAGCTATTGAACAAACTGAGTCGGTAAAAAGAACGTGCGCGCGTTTGTCTGTTGACGTAGCTCTACAAGTAGCGTTTGCATGTCTTCAGCAGGGTCTTGATTATTAACCAAGTTGCCAAATAGCTCGTTGGCAACCGTGGTCATCGCAACCACGCTTTGTAGTAAATGCTCAATGATCTCATTATCTATACCAACCGCTTCGACATCGATAGCATTTTTGTAGCGTATCTCACCATCGTTGACATCCATCTCTAGATTACCGATTAGCATGTCATAGTTGATTTGGGTGATGAGTAGCATCGCGGCACTTTGATGACTTTCTGGTATCAAAAATGGCAAGATGCCGTAGATGGCCAATAGTTTGTTTTTTTCTTGCACCCGAAACAGATAGCCACAGTTTATTTGCTTATGACGCATTCTCAAGGATAAGTGATGCGATTTTTGGCTGTCGTTGGTTTTGGGTCGATAATGCGTGTAGTGCCATTGTTTGTCATTGAAGTATTGCTTTAAACAGTCGACGATAGGCGTATCACTTTGGTTTTTAGATTCTGCATTTGTGCTATCGGTTTTGAGTTGAGATGTATCTGCTTGTGCTTGAGCGTTATCCTGTTTGCTGCCCTGATTCGCCTCTAACTCATGAGAGATATCAGAAATATCAGCTGATATATTTTTTGTATTATTAATCTCGCTATCAGCAAGTGATGCATGCCCTTGCTCGCTTGCACCATCAATGACTGACTGCGGTGCGGCAGCAGTCAGTAACCGTTTGATTTTTTGCCACAAGCTGAGTTTATTGCGTTGACTCATAATAGTATGCTGACAAGTAAAGGTTGTAAATTAATCGTGAGTGAATGCCAAGCCTTCTTTAATAGCAGGCTGTGCATAAAACGCTGCTAGCATTTCACGAATATGAGCTGTCAACCAAGGCGTCTCAAGAGCATCGTACACGATAGGCAGTAGTGTAGTGCTACATTGCTTCATGGCAGCTTCGTCAATGTGTAAACTCGCTGCGATGGTCGCCATCGTGTCAGACTGATGATTGGCATACCAAGTGTCAATGCTTGCCGAGGCTAAGCTGTGCAGATATGGTGACAGTCGCAGACGATTATAGCTTTGTTGGATACTGGCTTCGATATGGTCAATGCTACTATTACCAGGCTCATCGCTTAAATAGGTTTGTAGCTCACTGATCGGTTGGTCTTTGATGCGATCCCAGCCCATTACCATCAGGCGTGCCACTTCTTCATTTGATAAGTGTTCCTGCGCATTGGCTTCGGCTTTGCGCGTCAAATCTTTGATATTGCGATGCAGGTAGGTTTGTAGTTTTTCATCGAGGTTTCTGTTGGTTGCCTTTTCAAAAGAGCTGCGCCCAAGCTTCATCAATTTACCAACGCCACCTGCTTTATCGAGCGTGCTTTCCATAAAGTCATTGATAGCGTGATAGAGTGTTTGGGTCAATAAATCTGCAAAGGTTTCGTTACCGACCAGCGTATGAATCAATATGTTACGCTGCTGCTCATGGCTACCGATATAGTTGGCCAGCGTTTCGACTTGGGCATCATCGACCAGCTCAGACAAAGGCACATTGTCATTGACTGGATGATAAATAATGGTATGCAAAATATCACGAATATCTGTACGCATCACCTCAGTCATCGGCTGATTTAACAGCCAGTCTTTCATCAGCTGCTGTAAATGGTCACAGGTAATATATTTGCTTAAAGGCTGCGCACCAAACCATTGCCAAGCTTCCATCGCTAGTGGCTCAGCTTGATTGTGCAACCACTGCTGCATAAAGTTGACTTGAGCATCAATCAAGCTATCTACTGTCAAACAGCTGGCTGATAGCTCTTTTGACAAGTTAGTATCTGCGTTGTCAGTCTCTGTATCAGGCATTTGTGTTTGGCTATCTTGTGAAGTCGGCATAGGTTTTGAAGTCATATTGTAAAGTCATGTTTTTTTGAGGTCGTACTTTTTGAAGTCAGAGTAATCGACAATTTGTTATACTGTGTGTTTGTAGCGAGCATAGGGTATTATGCCACGAACATTGCCTTTGTTTGTGATGAATATTGACTGCTGCTTGATAAATAACCAGAGGTTTTGATGACGGTTTTGGATACGCCTTTACTTGCACTTGATGAGCTGACGGTTCAGCGCGGTGAGATACCGCTGTGCGAAAGAGTTGCGTTGCAGCTATCTGCTGGTAGTATTTGCCATTTGATTGGGGCAAATGGGACGGGAAAGACCACGCTATTGATGCAGTTGGCTGGATTGTTACCTGTTCTGGCAGGTGAAGTTACTTATCAAGGACAGTCGTGCCTACCCATCCAGCCTTTATATGTCTCGCACCAGTTGGGCATCCATCCAAATCTGACAGTGGCCCAGAATCTGACATTTCTACTGAACTTATATGGCATCACGTCAAGCGCTGCTGATATTGACGATGCACTCACATGGGTTGGGCTACAAGGGTTTGAAACGATCAGCTCCAGTCATTTGTCCGCTGGGCAAACGCGGCGCATCACGCTGGCACGATTGTACTTGTTAACTCCTGACGTGACACCGCTCTGGTTACTTGATGAGCCTTTCACGGCGCTGGATGTCGATATGGTGGCACGTATGGAAGAGCGGTTATGCGAATTTGCACAGGCTGGCGGGTCGATACTAATGACCAGTCATCAGGCAGTCGGTGTCGCCAATCAGGTGCTCGATTTGTCAGATTATATGGTATAAGTTTGATTGCTATCAGTACCATCAGTATATGTGCAAGGACAAATAATGACAGACAGTCCAATACAAGTAGGATCAGTAGCCGCTATGAATAAAAGTCCAAAAGCTATTGTTGCAGCGCCTCGCAGTATTGAGTTTATGCAGCTGTGGCGCCGTGAATGGCAAGTCAAGCAGCAAGGAGCGGTACAATGGTTGTATCCGTTAGTACTGTTCTTAGTGATTATTACTTTGTTTCCGTTGGCAGTCGGTAGTGAGCCTGTGCTATTGCAGCGTCTGGGCGTATCAGCAGTGTGGATTGCTGCGTTGCTGTCACTGGTAATGGGTGTTGATGGATTATTCAAGCCTGCGCTTGATAATGGTACGCTTGCGCAATTGGTCGTGGCCAAAGCGTCACTACCGCTATGGGTGCTGATTAGACTGGTCATTCATTGGATTTTTAGTAGTGGTATTGTGGCAGCGCTTAGCTTGCTTGCCGTGCCGTTATTTCAGCTCAGTTGGTTTGAAGCGTGGATATTGATGGCGTCTATCGTGACAGGTAGCCCAATGCTGCTAATGTTATCCGCGATTGCCAGTAGTTTGACGCTATCATTGAAGAATGGGGCAGTATTGGTGCCTTTGATTGCTTTACCGATGCAGTTGCCAGTCTTGATTTTTGCTACAGGTGCAGTTGATTTATTTGCTTCTGGGATGAACGGTTTGCCTATTTTAGCTTTATTGCTGGCAGGAAGTATTGTTTCTGTCCTAGTTATGCCTTGGGTGATTGCTACCACTTTAAGAATGTCATGGCTCAATTAAGCGATTTGCGCTTTGTAATCCTAAAGTCCAGTTGTCGAAATTTAATTATCTAAGCCCAGTTATCTAAATATAGTTATCTAAACCTAGCCATCGAAATCCAGTTATCTGCATCACATGTATTAACATCGTGGTGAAAACTGGCAATTTTGCTATAATAGTCAATTGAATACGTAAACAGCTCTTTGTAGATTCTATCCAGTGTTTAACGCCAGCAGGTGAGTTGATAGTGGTGCTTTTACAGACCGCATCCTTTATCGCCAGTAAGCTGTGTAATAGGTTTCTTCCCATGCCCAACCTGAATAACGTCTCATCCCCTAGCTTGTGGCAGCGCATTTGGCAGGGTTTCTTGACCACTGTGGGTACCAAGCAGTTTTTTCGTATCTTTAGCCCTTGGGTCAAGTGGTTAGCGATATTGGCCAGCCTCTGTTTGCTCATTGGTAGTGTATGGGGCCTTGCTTTTGCGCCGCCTGATTATCTTCAGGGCAATAGCTATCGCATTATTTTTATCCATGTTCCAGCGGCCAGTCTTGCCATTTCTATCTATTTTTCCCTTGCGGTTCTGGGGGTGATCTATTTGGTATGGAAGATTAAGACAGCCAGTTTGGTCGCGCAGGCACTTGCCCCAATGGGCTTTTTGCTATGCGTCATCAGTTTGCTTACAGGCTCTATCTGGGCAAAGCCAACATGGGGTACTTATTGGGTGTGGGACGCACGTCTTACGTCAATGCTGATATTGGCGTTTTTATACGCGGGCGTGATGGCTTTGTTTGCCGCTTTTGAGCATACGGCCAATCGCGGTAAAGCGGCTGCTATTTTATCTATCGTGGGTGCAGTGAACCTGCCTATTATCAAGTACTCAGTAGAGTGGTGGAATACCTTGCATCAAGGCGCGACCTTTAGCTTGACCGCCGCACCGAAGATGTCGGCAGATATGTGGATGCCCTTGCTACTGATGATTATCGGCAGCTATTTACTGGTCGCGACATTAGCGATTTATCGTACTAACACGCTGATTTTATACCGTGATCAAGGCAAAGCGTGGGTCAAAGAATACATTCGTGGTCAACACAAATAACGGCTAGGAAAATACTATGCAGCCTTACTTTTATAGCGTATCTGAGTTTTTCGCCATGGGTAAGCATGGGGTTTTTGTGTGGTCGTGCTGGGCGATAACGATTGGCGTGATGTTGGCATTTATTATCTATAGCCGCAAACAACGACAGTCACTTATCAAACAGCTGACCATCCAGCAAGCTCGTCAAGCACAACGAACGACCAAAACCTCAACGCCTGTAACCAAACAAGCTGAATAAAAATCATATTAATATCAGGGTTTTAGCGTAAGGATCCGTATCCTTACACTGACAAAAATATGACCTTGCGAGTAGCGATGGGGCTTATTGATTTGTCCGAAAAATGCTACCATATAGCGATTAGAAGAGTACGATTAGAAAGACATTTTCAAAACGTTTTTCTAATGGTGGTTTCTTCAAATTTTTCTGCTTTATAGATTGATTATGATTTATAAAACAGTGACTCATTAATGGGGTAGTGGTATGAATGCAGTTCGTCGGAAAAAATTGACGTGGGTTATGTTTACGCTGGCAGGTGCGGCCGTAGCAGTTATGTTGGTTATCTATGCCATCGGGCAGCAAACTGACTACTACTTTGATGCAACCGCTATTGCCCAAGGCGAAGCGCCTCAAGACAAACGTATTCGTGCTGGTGGTATGGTGGTTGCCGGTAGTGTGCAGCGTGCAGCAGACAATCCATTAAATGTTGAGTTTGCGATTACTGATTTTCAATCAACCGTGCCAGTGACTTACCAAGGTATTCTGCCAGACCTATTTGCTGAAAATTCAGGCGTCGTAGCTACGGGTAAAATGCAGGGCGATACTTTTGTCGCTGGGGAAGTGTTGGCCAAGCATGACGAAAACTATATGCCACCAGAAGTTGCTAAGTCTATGAAAGAAAATAATCGTAGCGGAGCGATACCTACTTCTGAACAGTATAATCCTGCTGAAAAAATTCATGAGACCGAAACGCTACAACAGTAATGATTTTGAGCTTTCATACCATATAAAAAAGCCACCGATAATCGGTGGCTTTTTATTGCGCTTTGTTTAGCTAATCAATTAATCCTACTTATTAACCCTGTTAGTCATCCCATACTGGACTATAGTCAGGATGTTCAATTTTACGACCGTCAGAGCTAGCTAAGTTACCGATTTTTTCTAACTCATCTGCACTTAAATCAACTTTGATGGCATCTAGATTGCCTTGCAGGTGATCAGGGTTAGATGTTTTTGGAATAGCCACACGATGCTTGTCTGATAAGATCCAAGCTAGTGAGATTTGTGCTGGTGTTACGTTGTGCTTATCTGCAATCTCTTTAATCACTTCGTTATCAAATACATCACCACGCGCTAATGGCGAGTAGGCTTCTAGTAGAATGTGATGATTATTCAAAAAGGTCTGTAATGTGTTTTGTTTAATGAACGGATGAAACTCTACTTGGTTCACGACAATAGGCACATCAGCATATTTCTTGGCCTCAATAATATTAGCGATATTGAAATTTGAAACACCAATATGACGCGTCAAGCCTTGCTTTTGTAGTTCACACAGCGCAGGAATGGTCTCAGATAACGGTACGCGGTCATCAGGCCAGTGCAATAGCAACAGATCAACATAATCTGTACCCAAATCTTCCAAAGAGCGTTTTGCTGCTGCGACCAGTTTTTCTGGCTCAAACTTCATATCATCTGGAAAAATCTTAGTAGTCAAAAAGAACTTATCGCGAGCCACGCCTGACTGTCTGATACCTTCGCCAACTTCTTTTTCATTGCCATAAGCTTGAGCGGTATCGATATGCTCATAACCCATTTCTAACGCTTTTTTGACCACGTCTACGCAATCTTGTCCAGTTGACTGCCAAGTACCTAGGCCTAGGATTGGGATATTCGCTTTTCCAGCGGTACGAATATTATAGTTTTTAGCGCTCATATTATTATCCTTGTTATGTGTATCTTATAATTTTTTACCAATTTTAAATATCATCAATAGTATGGTCTGACGAGTAAATTACTATTGAGCCTGTCCACTATAAGAAAAACCAAGGACAAGTGGAAGCGTGAGTGACGGTTTCCTACAAAGGGCAAACAGGCTGTAACGTGATTTTTGATAGTTATTTGATAGTTATTTGATAGTTATTTAATGCATAGTTAGTCTTTTGATAACGGTATTGGAAAACAGCACTCCCAAAATTAAAAACAAAAAAACGCCCATTACTCTAAGTAATGGGCGTTTCTATCAATCATAACACCTAAAAATTAGGTATTTTTGATTTAAAGTCTTATTGAGCAGCTGCTTCTGCAGTTTCTGGAGCATCAGCGCTTTCAGTTTTAGCGGCAGTGTCCGTATGTGCGCTATGATCAGTACCCCAGATTTTTGGGTACTTGTAGCCAGGGAACGTTTCATGAGCATACTTTTTGAAAGCTTCTGAGTTATAAGCGTTGGTCACATCTTCAACCCATTTTTTGCCAGTATCAGCAGATTTGATCGCTGACCAGTTTACATAAGCAAAGCTTGGCTCTTGGAACAATGCTTCGGTCAATTTGATACCAGAGTCGGTAGCATAGTTACCGTTGATAACTGCGAAGTCAACTTCATCACGTGCGCGTGGTAATTGAGCAGCTTCTAGTTCAACGATTTCGATATCGTATTTGCTGTTATCAGCGATATCTGCTTTTGATGCTGTCAATGGATCGATGTTGTCTTTCAATTTGATCCAGCCAAGATCGTTCATCATAACCAAAGCACGTGCAAAGTTACTAGGATCGTTTGGTGCAGAAACACTCATGCCTTTGAAAGCAGCATCAAGGCTAGTCTTTTTACCTGAGTAAATGCCAAGCGGAGCCGTTGGTACTTGGAATGCTTCTACTAGATCAAGGTTGTTTTCTTTTTTGAAATTATCAAGATAAGGCTTGTGCTGGAAGATGTTGATATCTAAATCGCCTTCAGCCAATGCAAGGTTAGGACGGACATAGTCAGTAAACGCAATCAACTCAACTTCATAACCTTGAGCTTCAAGCGTGCTCTTTACTTGGTTACGAACCATATCAGCAAAATCGCCTTCAGTCGTACCGATAACGATTTTGGTATGGTCAGGATCGATATCGCTAGCGGCAGTTTCTGCAGTGCTACCTTCGGTTACTGGCTCTTTAGTCGCTTCTGGCGCTGATGAATTGCTGCAACCAACTAAAACTAGACCTGATACACCAACAGCGGCAAATGCGGTAGCTAACTGACGGCTGATATCTGTTAATTTCATAATATGTCCTTAATAATGAATGGGGTTGAGTAAAACGTTTATCGTCTGAACATTAAAAAAGCAACATTATAAATAGTAATGCTGCTTTTATTGTAAGAGCTGAGATAAGGGTTGAGTGTTGCCAAAAATAAACCTAGTCGCTCGTAAAGTCAAGTATTCTCTAAAGCGGTTTAACGTTTGTCTAAACGATTGGCGAGCCAGTTACCAGAGGCTTGAATCGAGACGACCATGATTGATAATACAATCACGATAAAAATCATTACCTCGGTCTGATAGCGATAATAGCCATAACGAATGGCCAAATCACCCAAACCGCCACCACCGATCATACCAGCTGCCGCTGAATAAGAGAGCAAGCTGATACAAAGAATAGTGACTGACAATACTAAACCTGAGCGCGCTTCGTTAAGTAATACTTTAATAATGGTAAAAGGTCGTGCACCCATTGATTCAGTGGCTTCGATAATACCGCGCGGCACTTCGCGTAAATTTTGCTCAACCAAACGCGCAAAATAAAACGAACCTGCGATAGCAAGTACCAATGATGCAGCAATTGGTCCGATACCCGTACCAACGATGGCCTTGGTAAACGGACTCATCGCAATCATCAAAATCACGAAAGGGAAAGCACGCATAAAGTTGGTAATACCGCCAAGCACACCGTACAACGTCTTGTTTTGCAAGAACTGTCGATCACTAGACAAAAACAAGAATACGCCAAACAGTCCACCGATGACGATTGCGACTGTGGTCGAAATACCGAGCATCACAAACGTATCAATAAACGCGCTCACGATCTCTTTGCGTAACACAAGTAGCTTGTCTATAGAGGCGGATAATTCAGTACCAGTTAACATATCTATTTCTCCTGCCTCATTAGTCCTCGACGACTAGGCCTTTGCCAATCGGGGTGGTTGCTTGAATCAGACCGTCTCGCACATCCGCAACTTCTAATAGTTGCCCTTGATGCAATAATGCTGCGCGATCACAAAGTCTACGAATAACACTCATCTCATGGGTCACGATGACGATAGTCACGCCAAGTTGCTCATTAATATCGCGCAGACAAGTCAGCAAACTACGGGTCGTTGCAGGGTCAAGCGCACTGGTTGGCTCATCGGCCAACAATACTTTTGGACTAGGGGCAATCGCGCGAGCAATACCCACACGCTGTTTTTGTCCACCTGACAACTGCGCAGGATAGTGACCAGCACGATCGGTCAAATCAACAATCGCAAGACAATCCATGACGCGTTTATGAATGTCGCGACTTGGATAACCCGAGATTTTTAAGTTAAATGCCACGTTGTCAAAGACCGTTTGATTAGACATCAGATTAAACTGCTGAAAAATCATACCGATATTGTGACGGGCAATGCGCAGCTCACTGGCAGACAGCGTGGTTAGGTCAATACCGTCTATCACGACTTGACCCGAATCTGGACGTTCAAGCATGTTGATTAGGCGCAATAAGGTAGATTTACCTGCGCCTGAATAACCCATTAGACCAAAGATTTCGCCTTGTTTGATAGTCAGAGATGTCGGCTCAACAGCGGTAAACCAATGTGGTTTGCCGTCTTTGTCTTTGATTGATCGGTCGCTTAAAAAACTTTTGGTCACATCGTTTAAGACAATCATGTCATTCATGGAGGGCTCAAAATTTAATAAATTTTTTAATAGTTAAAAACGCGTCATCAGGCCTCTTTCAATATGTAAGAAGCTTGTCAAAACGACAACAGTCAATAACCGTATAATAAGGGGCGATAATATAGCATATTATCAGGTACTTTGGATATGCACATACGTGTCCGGCTTATGATTAATAGCTATTAAGAATAAGCGGTTAAAATGGCAAGTGTGAAGGTGACAGCGTGATAGCTGTCTATATAATGATGGGGACTGATTACTCGTGATAGTTGTAATGAGGATCGTGATGAATTGGGATAGTCACCAAAAATCTAGTATGACCATTTAGCGTATCTGTAATAATGCGTCCTTGATGGGCGGTGACGATTTGTGAAACTAGGGATAACCCTAATCCAGAGCCTTTGTTTTTTTGCTGCAAACGTACAAATGGGCTAAAGACTTCTTCTCGCTTGCCTTCAGGGATACCAGTGCCTTCGTCGATTACAGCTAGCACGGCGTATTTTGGCAGAGGACGTTCGGGCTCAGTTTTGGCTTTTTTCATATGCTTGGCAAACAAGCCTTCTTTACGCACGACTGCGCCTGAGTTCTCATTGTTTGAGCTATTAGATTTAGCGTCATCTTTCGTATTATTTGAGCCGTTATTTTTAGTAGCGGTATCAGTAGCAGATTTATCTGATTTTTGAGCACTATTATTGACAAAAGTGTCAGTATTCTCGCTTTCTACTTTGCTTATAGAGTTTGTTTTAGCTACTTCAATCAAGCCAGCGTTGTCAGTATTATTAATACTATTAGCATCGTTAGCAAGGTCAGTAGAATCTGGAACAGCTTTCCAAATAACTTTCTTAATTCTGTCAGTTAATTCACTGGTAAAGCTGTAATAGTCAGCAAGCAGTGATGATTCGCTAGTAGTGGGTTGGGGTTTGCTAGCACTGTCTATCAAGCTTTCATCTGAAAGGCCATTATCAATACTGGTGTTCTCATTGCTCTCGTTGTTTTCATTGCGAGCAGCTATGTCTTCACCGTTTTTGTAGATGATAGGCGTCGGTAGCTCTGCTATTGAGTCAGTCGTTTCGGATTTATTCTTATCAACCGAACTAGTAGCTTCATGTTTAGTGGTATGATTTTCAATTACCTTGGCATCAGCGTTTTCTTCATAATCGTCAAAATCTAAACTGTTGTAATCGACAAAGCTGCTGCATAGCACTGTTTGTAATAGATAGTCAGGCACAGTTCCGGCTTCTTCTATGCTCTGAACACCGTATAGCAATACCGTAACAGGTGGCTTGCCATGTAGCATAGCGTTGGTAAGTAAATTACGAATTAAGTGAGTCAGCATTGATGATTGACCATCTATCACGATGTGCTCACCAATGAGCGTGGCTTCAGGATAGTGCTGACGTTCTTGGTTTACCAAGTCGTATAAATCGAGGTTTTCAACTTGCTGTAAGGCATGACCTGCATCCAAACGGCTAACCAGTAATATGCTTTCTACTAAGTCATTAAGACCTGATAAGTCTCTATTGATCGCTTGTGCCCGTTTATCAAACTTTGCTTTGGTATCAGTTGGTAGTGCACCAGCCAACATATCCATCATTTCAATCTGTAGACGGATACGCGTAATCGGTGTGCGTAGCTCATGAGAAGCATGTGCCAGTAGCAAGTTATTGGCATCAATTAAGTGTTCAATTTTTTGAGCTGCTTGGTTGAATCCGCGTGCTAATGCAGCGATTTCATCATTACCACGCGCATTCACTCGGACAGTAAAATCACCATCACCCAATTGAGTCATTTGCTGGCTCAACTGGTCGATACGCCATGTCATTGTCCGTGCAATCAACCATAGTACACCTGCCATAATGAGCAAGAGTAGTAGCGTACCAGTGAATAAGTTCAAGGCTGCAGAAAGGACAGGTTTTTTAGGAGTGAGACGTGATTCATATAGCAAGGTATAACCCGTACTGCTATACACTTGGGCTTGCTTGGTAGGTGATGTATCTGCAAGTGATGGAAAAACGCGCGAGAATAAAGACGGAGTAGGGGGAAGCTCTAGGGGTAGGTCACTGTTATCAGTTTGCATAAGCAGCCGACCTTCACTGTCATACAATCCCATTTTTGCTTGTAGTGATTCATCAAAAATATCGAAACTTTTCTTAACGACAGCCAGCATAAAACGAGACTGCAAACGATTGTCTTTGCTGATAGAAATATTCAATTCGTGCAAGAATGGATCGATTTGCCCCAGAATCTGTGTGGCCAATATCTCTGAGCGAATACCCGCATCTTTATCATGAACAAGTTGGGTCAACAGCACCATTGCCACAGCAAATAACGTAAGTGCCAGCATAACGCTGGCAAATAGTTTGGCAAATACGGAACGAAAACCCAATTGCTGCATTAAACGATCTCTATTATTAAACGCTTGTACTGACTCATGGTATAGAGTTTACACCATGAGTCAGCTAATTAGGCATCCTTTATGATTACACCTGATCAGTGGCAAATTGATAGCCGACGCCACGTACGGTAATAATACGTTTTGGCTGGCGTGGATTGTCTTCGATCAAAGCACGTAGACGCGAAATATGTACATCAATCGCACGGTCAATGTTGTCTGAGCTGTCATCGTTTGGCATCGCTTGCCAGAGTTGCTCACGATTCAACACCTTGCCAGAATGAGTGGCGAAGTAGTGTAACAACTGAAACTGATGCGTGGTTAGACGTACCGGTTGGTCATCGATAGTGACTTCATGACTATCAGGGAACACACTCAAACGGCCAAAGGTGAGGCTGTCTGATTGGCTATCTGCTTGATTTGGTTGCTCATGACGACGAATAACCGCACGAATACGAGCTAAAAGCTCACGTGGCTCAAAAGGCTTGGCGATATAATCGTCAGCACCCATCTCTAGCCCCAACACGCGATCGGTTGTGTCGCCTTTTGCGGTCAGCATAATAATAGGTACTTTATTAGTCATGTTGTTCTTGTTGCCACGAATCTTTTGACATACTTGCATACCGTCCATATCAGGCAGCATAAGATCCAATACAACCAAGTCAATATCGCGCTCTTTGGTGTCTAATAAGTCGAGACCTTCTTGACCAAGACCAGCATGATGCACATCATAATAGTTCATGGTCAAATAATCGCTGATCAGCTCAGCCAAATCTGGATCGTCTTCAATCAATAAAATCTGCTTACTCATGGGATGTCCTCTAATTGTTATTGTGATTTATAAAAAGTATAACGTTTTCGGTAATGATGAGCTGTTGGTAATGATGAATAGTTAAACTATTAAGCCTCTACGTTTTCAAATATACAGAATAGCGAATAATTAAGTGCGAGTAGTATTTCAATACTCGGATAATGCTATATATAGTAGGGCCATATTGCCTAATTATGCTGTTACAAAACAAGAGAAGCTTTGTTAATGTTTCTACCAAATGTAACTGTCAGCATAAGCTATTATGACACAACGACTTTTTTACCTTTAGAATCAACAGGTAAGTCCGCCAAACAAATTAAGCTATCATTGCTAACCCCTGCTATCAAATACTGCTGCGTAGTAGGATCGTATTCCACTACCTCAATAGGTTGACGCGTTAGACGCTGATCTTGGCCTATAATCCAAACGTTTGCCGTCAATGGTTGTAGTGGCATATAAGGAGGAGTTTGTAACTCTGTTAGGTCGACGTCATGTAGCGCGCGCTTAGGTACGATAGTGCCTACATCTATTTGACCATAGTTGACGCGCCCTGTGACTTTCATATTTGGCAATAACTTATCACGACTTACTTCGTTGTCGATGACATTAACATAGACCAAGAGCTTTTTTGGCTGACTGGTCGATACCAGTTTGCTGACCTGTCCCGTAAACTTGTCTGAGATACCTTCGGCGGTAAAATTGACCGTTTGGCCAACTGAGAGCTGTGGTTTTGCTTGTATAGGCAGGGTAGCCATAAAGTGCAGCTTGGTTTCGTCACTGATCTGTAGTAGAGACGCGCGCGCCGCTAGCTGTTGTCCTGCACTAGCAGATAAGTTTTCTACCCGACCCGAAAAGCTGGCATGAATGGTAATCGAATTATACTGCGTATCTTGTTTAGAAGTATTAACGTTTGCATTTTGATTAATAGAATTCTTGCTATCAGTATCTATCGCAGAGTTTGCTTCTAACGTTTTGTCACTATCAGTTTTTCTTACAACAGCAATGTCTGTGTCTGGCGCAGCTTGTGCGGAGTTAGCATCAGAGTTTTTCGTATTTTCTGGATTGGTTTTGTTAACATCGTTTGATTCTACATTACCTTGTTCAGGCTTCTTTAAATCTTCAGTTTTGCTAGCCGTACCCACACGCCTAAAGACAAGCAATGGCGTGCCTTTTTCAACCCATTGACCTTCACTAACCAGTGTCTTTTCTATACGAATCGGATGTACCGCAACAAATGTGGTCTGCTTGATAGGTTCGATATTACCTTGTAATCCGAGACTCGGCTGATACCTTGAAGGTTTAATACTCAAGATATGTTCTGGTGTCATTGTGACACTGTCGCTTGTGATGATAAGTGGCGTGTCTGCGGTCTCTTCTTCAGTGTCAGTAACAGCTGATTCATTTATAGGTGACGGCTGACAAGCAGCGATAAATAGCACGCTGAATAAATAGAGGCTCTTTCTTAAATATCTAGAAGCTGTCATAGCAGTCACCATTATAATCGTCATATCATTATATAGTGAATTGCAATGTGGTGGAACGACTGTAAAATATTTACTAAACTTAAGAAAGTTGATGATCCAAACAATAGGCAGAGTTGCAGTTACACCTTTATAAATAAGAATAGCTATTTATGATACTAGCGAGTTCGAACATAATTTCACTAATCACTGGCAAAGTGAAAGTAACTGTGCTAAAACAAACACTATAGAATATCTTGATACATTTTTATTACAAATGAAAATTATCCTGCAATGTTTTCATCGTTTATATATAATGCAGAAATATCATATAGTTGTTTGTCTCGTTAATTGAACCTTTTATCTTTAACGAAGGTTGTTTTGAAAGTACTTTGTATATGCTTAACGTCAATATTATTTCACTTGAGGTTTATGAATGTAGAGTATTATGTCCAAAACTATAAGCTCAAAACCTGATTTTTTGAGTTTACAAATAATAAAGTGCGTATAGTAGCTCATGTTTACACTGTGCTTAGTAGGCAGATACTAAAAGCAAATACTCGCTGTTGTGGTGAATTTTAATGTAAATCCAATCACTCATATTTGTCTAATAATATGTGATATAGCAGTTTAGGATAGTTATTTAAAATTTATATTAGTAGATAGCGTTACGAATAAATAGCCGTTTATAGGACAATGAGAATGGAAAATAATTTTGATGGTTTGAAAGTAATGGTGATTGATGATTCAAAAACCATCCGCCGTACTGCAGAAACCTTATTACAAAAAGCGGGCTGTGAAGTAGTAACCGCTATAGATGGTTTCGATGCATTAGCAAAGATTGTAGATAACAATCCAGATATCATTTTTGTTGACATCATGATGCCACGTTTAGATGGTTATCAGACTTGTGCATTAATAAAAAACAACCCTGATTACGCAAATAAGCCAGTGATTATGCTTTCATCCAAAGATGGATTGTTTGACAAAGCACGTGGCCGTATTGTTGGCTCTGATGAATACTTAACTAAGCCGTTCAGCAAAGATGAGCTTTTTGATGCCATTAATCAATACCGCTAATCGATTAAATATAGACTTAAATACGTTGGTTGTTATTATTGACATAGATTGCTCAATACTGAGGAATCATGATTAAGAAATTGCTAACAATAAAATTTTAGGTAATCGTTTTAATCGTTTTAATTGAACAATATATCCTCGTGGTATCTTAGAAAATAAAGGAAACTCCTATGGCTACCGTTTTAGTCATTGACGACTCGCCATCAGAAATGGCGAAATTTCGCGATATGCTTGCCAAAAATAACTTCCAAGTATTGGAAGCGACAAACGGTGAGCAAGGCTGCCAAATGGCAGCCGATCATTTACCAGATGTTATTTTGATGGACGTGGTAATGCCTGAAATGAATGGTTTTCAAGCCACGCGTAAGATTACTCGTGGTAAAACTACTGCTCATATTCCTGTCATTATGATTAGCACCAAAAATCAAGAGACAGATAGAGTTTGGGGCAAGCGTCAAGGCGCTAAAGAGTATATGAACAAGCCAGTTGATGAAAGTGGATTGGTCAATATGATTCGCAAAGTGATGGAGTAACTTGTGGCTTCTAGAGGGTTTATTGAGCTTCTGCGTCTAGCAGACTTGGCACGTGCACGTAAAAGTGGCCGCCGTGGTGGACAAGAGTTTGACTGGCAAGGTGTGGTATTTGAAATAGGGGGTCAGCGCTTAGTTGCTCCTATGGGTCAAGTATCAGAGGTATTAACTATGCCAGAATATACTAGCTTACCTCTAGTCAAGCCATGGATGCTAGGTATAGCTAATATTCGTGGACGCCTACTGCCTCTAACGGACTTATCACATTTTTTGCAAGTACCTAGTCGCTTGACACAAATGAGCCAACGAAAGGTTATTGTTATCGATTATGACAATATTTTTTCAGGACTTCTGGTTGATCAAGTACTTGGTATTGAACAGTTTACTCATGACCAATACCGTCCAGAAGCCATCGATCATGACTCGCCATTTGCGCCTTATAATCATGGTAAGTTTTTTAAAAATGACCAAGACTGGTATGTTTTTATGCCAAGCTTGCTTGCGCAGGATACTCAGTATTCAGATGCTGCAATATAATTGTCGATAATAGAATACCTGTCTTTTAAGTAACGACAGAATAATAGCAACTGACAAGATACAGTTTGATGTCAGCATTTATACAGGCTTTGCTAATCATTGTTTAGATAACAACAAGATTTTCAAAGTCGGTCACGATTAGACTTTGACGATTGTTTGAAAGGAATATGCAAGATGAGTGATGTTATAAAGAAACCTGTAGCTGGTATGGCTAACACAACAGCAGACAGCAAAGATGCTGATGGTACGTGGAAACTATTATTAGGATTTTTTGTTTTATTAAGTTTGGCCTGTCTGATTTGGTTGATTAACTCTCTATCATCAGTAAGTCAGTATTTTAGTAGCTTTAATCAGTCGGTTATCATACCAGCGGCTATATTTGCCCTTGGGGCGTTAGGTATTTTATTTGCTTCGTATCAGCTATTGAAGCAGCGAGGTGGTTCAGAGCGATTGCTTATTGAGAAAGAAACGCTGCGTCGTCGTCAAGAAGCAGAAGCTGAGTCTGAACGAGCTCGCCAAATTCAAGAAGAGAACGAACGTAATCAGATCGCTATTCTACGTCTGCTTGATGAGTTGGGTGATTTGGCAGAAGGTGATTTGACCGTTAATGCAACTGTATCAGAAGACTTTACAGGGGCGATTGCCGACTCGGTCAACTTTGCAATTGACCAATTACGTCAGTTGGTTTTGGTTATTAACAGCACTGCTGATCGCGTATCGCAATCTTCAGATCAAACGCAGATGAATGCTGTTGAATTGGCTGAAGCTTCTGAACACCAAGCACAAGAAATTGCTGGTGTATCGGCTGCTATTAATGAGATGACTGTTTCAATTGATCAGGTTTCGAACAATGCTGCAGAATCTGCAACGGTTGCCCAGCGCTCAGTTGCTATCTCCCATAATGGAGCAGAAGTTGTACAGCGCTCTATTGAAGGTATGAACGTTATTCGTGATCAGATTCAAGAAACGTCAAAACGTATCAAACGTCTCGGTGAGTCTTCGCAAGAAATTGGTGATATCGTTGGACTAATTAATGATATTGCCGATCAGACTAACGTTTTGGCATTGAACGCCGCTATTCAGGCATCGATGGCAGGGGAAGCGGGCCGAGGCTTCGCGGTTGTTGCTGATGAGGTTCAGCGTCTGGCTGAGCGTTCAGCGAACGCTACTAAGCAGATTGAAACATTGGTAAAAACCATTCAGGCCGATACCAATGAAGCAGTTATGTCAATGGAATCAACAACTTCTGAAGTTGTGCGCGGTGCACGCTTAGCGAAAGATGCGGGTGAAGCACTAGAAGAAGTACAGAGCGTTTCTAATACTTTGGCTGACTTGATTCAAAACATCTCAAACGCTGCATTACAACAAGCTGAGTCTGCTGGTCATATTTCTCACACCATGAATATCATTCAAGATATTACTTCACAAACCTCATCTGGTACCATGGCGACAGCCCGCTCTATTGGTGAGCTAAGTGAAATGGCAGCAGCGCTACAGGAGTCAGTGACTGGTTTTAAAGTAACGAATGATGACGAGCTGTTAGATGATGAAATGCTAAATACTGAGCATGAGTTATCAGAAAGTGTCTAATGCTAGCTTTTACCATAAAGTAATGCTGTGAGAAGTTTAATTATGTGCAGCACAAATTACAGTAGGTAACGTGAATAAACTTACTAAATCAGATAAAAAGCCACTGAGTACAGTCGAATTTGCATCGAGCAATGCCTTAATGCAATACGATCATTTTGACGTACAAAAGTGGCAAAAGTACATAGAGAAAGAAATCGGTTTTGTGCTTCCAGATATACAGCTACAGTGGTTCATTAATGCAATTGAGTGTGTGGCAAAATCGAATGGATCAACTGCTGAGCAGCTATGGTATAACCTACCGAAGGACAATGAGTTACGTCAGCGACTATTAGATAAGGTACTGATTCATGAAAGTCGTTTTTTTCGTCATAAGCCTTCTATAGATTTTGTCATAAAATGTGCATCGCAGTATCGAACAGTAGACAATAATAAAGCCTTGTTCCGTATTTGGAGTGTGGGTTGTGCAAGTGGACAGGAAGCTTGGTCATTAGCTATGAGTCTATCAGCACAGCAATTTTCAAATTATTCAATACTAGGAACGGACGTTAGTGAAGAGGCAATTAAAAATGCACGTCTTGGACAGTATGACAAACGCCAACAGTGCTTAATTCCGCAACTGTGTCAGCAATTTATTCAACCGCTTCTAACTAAAACTGAGACAAATAATACGAATGATAGTTTGTCTCCTACGCCAGAAGTGAATGATAATATACAGCCAAACTGGCAAGTAGAGCCTAAATTACGCCCACACGTTAGTTTTTCTGTACATAATATTATTGAAAAAACCCCACCTACCGCTCACCCTCAACATGTGATTATTTGTCAAAATATGCTGCTATATTTTCGAAAATTCGATCAGCGTGATATTTTGACTCGGCTAGCAGAGCAGTGTACGTTAGGGGGGTATATTATATTGGCTCCAGGTGAGGCGTTGTTCTGGCGTCCTTCAAATATGCGCCGTATTGCGCACCCACAGGTTAATGTGTGGCAAAAAATTAGTGCCTAAATTAGTGCATAGACGAGTTAGGATAACCCTATGAAGAAACAGCCCAATGACATAGTGACACTTGAATGGTTACTACCATTATTTAATCAGCAATTATCACAGGTATCTGATGGTTGGCAATTGGGTGAGTCCAATATTGATCATAAGCAACTGACATCACATTATCACCAGATTAGTGGTGCGCTAATCATACTTAACCTTCCTTTGTTGGCAAGTATCGCTCGCAATTTGAGTCAACTTGCAACACTAGCAAGTAACGATGACTTTTCTATCAAAGAGCGTCGTGTAGGCCAGTTTTCTCACCGGTTACTGCAACGTGAGATCAACCAATATGCACGTACAGGAAGTTACCATACTGGCTTAGTAACTAAAGCTACTCATGAACTGACTCGAGCTTTGTCTCAACGAGATATAGAAACTAACTTATCTATAAAAGTTAACGATATTGAGCATGAATATGCTAATAACGAAAATATTATCAATAGTATTGAAGTGGTCGTACCAACGGGTCCAGCTACTTCTACTTTAACTAATGAACAGTATCAGCAGTTGCTACTCGTATGGCGTCAACAAGTACAAGAGTTATTGATCACTAATACAAACCAATCATCTTTACTAAGTACTCTAGAAAAAGTTAGTCAATACTTATGGCAGACTGCACATGATAAGGGACTACAGAGACTTTGGTACTTAACTGAACTGATGCTAAGTGATCTTACTCACAATGAAACACCGATACCTGAGCATTACTCACCATTGTTGAGTCAGCTTGATCAAATTATAGAGTCCTATATCTATTCAGATGTGTTGCCTTCAGGTACTATTTTCAGATTGACTACGGAAATATATATAGAACTAAGCTATCTAACTTATAGTAGCAAACGCACTCAATCTATTTTGGATGAAGTAACACGAAATGCAACGACAGCCCCACGTTTTTTACCAAGATTATTGAATGAACTTGAAGAACTTATCTTCAAGCTAGATGAGCCAGATACTTTGGTAATGCCTTTAGAAAGCATCAAAAGCCAACTTAAAAACCGAGGTTGGACTTATTACGTGTCTCAAGTGGAATCAATTCTTGCAGATTTAGAACAAGCTTTTTCATCCGAAATGGGCTTTGCGCAAGAGCAATGGCAAATTGAACGCAAGCTACAAGAGTTATATAACGCTATTTATAGTACTGAAAAAACAATTTCACTCAAAATTGGGGGAGCGACTTCTTTTACTACTGTGCCAGATATAACGGATGGCGAAGAGAGCAACCCGATAGGTAAGAGTAAAATTATTCCAACCGATGATGGCATACGTGAGCTACGAATCGAAGTAGAAGAAATAAAGCAAAGTTTCAATGAGTATATACAGCGTCAAGACATTCTATTAATACCAGCTAATAATGATTTTATTAGTATTGGTCAAGCTTTTGATGATATGGGGCTGCCAGTAATTCGTCAAACAATAGAAGACATAGGTAACATATTTGAACGATTGAACACTCATCAAATTACGACACCAAGTTGGAGTTTGGTTCAAGCATTGGCTGAGAGCTTAACCTCTATTGAGCTATTGCTTGATTACCTCGCACAGCAGGTTTTCGATCAGCAGTTACTTACATTGGCAAATGAACATACAGCCAAAGCAACACAGCTTCTAAATACTTATATTGAAACACCAGAGATGCTTGATCAGACAGTGCCTACTCAAAAACTGTCAGCGAACGATGTTGTGCGTTATGACGATAGTGGTGAGGTTGAACCTATTGTCAATAGAGATGCGGAGCAGTTGGCTAGTCAAGATAGTGTGCATTTGTCTAATAGTATCGAAAGTGATTTGTTGAAACAGGCTCGTCAGCAAGTCAAATCTGACAGTTTTGAGACTGATGTAGAAATTCATAATATTTTCATTGAAGAAGTGACAGAAGTAATTGCGGATCTAAGAGACTTTTTACCAATTTGGCAGCAAGACTCACAAGATTTGACACCACTGACCGAAGTGCGGAGAGGGTTTCATACTTTAAAAGGTTCAGGTCGTATGGTTGGTGCTTTTAGTATCAGTGAAATAGCATGGTCAATCGAAAATCTACTCAATCGGTTATTGGATAAGACGCTGCCTGTAACAGATGAAATTGTGAGCCTAGTGATTGATACGACAAAAAGCTTACCAACACTGGTAACAGATTTTGAAGCGCAGCGCTTACCAAGCTTTGATCCTGCGATTACTATCTTACAAAGTAGCAATCTAATGCGCCAACAGCCTCTTAATACTGGACTGGTGCTAGCTGAGCCTAATCCAACAGATACTAGGTTGTGTGATAAAGAGTTGGTTATTACTGATTCTGTTCTAGAAAATGATGCAGCGTTGGAAGCATCACTTTTAATAGTTGATGAGACTGAATCAATCATTAGCTCTGAAAGTAGAGAAGGAGATGTAAACGAATCTTTATCTAAGTTGGAAATTCCAGAAGTTCTTGCACCTTTTATTAAAGAAACCAATCAACTACCAGCTGATGCCAACGATGCAGATCCTGATATCAAAGAGATATTTATAGAGGAAGCCAATGAAGTATTGGCAGAAATTGTGCCATTATATGAAAACTGGCAGAAAACACCGAGCGATCTAGAGGGCTTAAAGGATATTCGCCGTGGTTTCCATACCTTAAAAGGTTCGGGCCGCATGGTAGGCGCTAACTATACAGCTGAACTAGCATGGTCTATAGAAAACATGCTTAACCGTGTTTTGGATAATAGTGTCGCTATCTCAGCTGATATGCGTCAGTTGATTATAGATGTACTGGCAGCTTACCCCAAGATGCTTGTAGCATTTGAACAGGGTACTCAAGACTATCCAGCTGTAGTTCCAGTGTGGATTGCGTGTGCTGATGCCTATAGCAAACAGCAGGGTAATGGATTTAGCTATTCTGCTTTGTTTGCACAATCAGTAGTTAGTTCTATAGATGAGATGGAGGAAACGAAGCCATGGTCTGATACGGCTGAGACTAACAATGCTTATGATGACAACAGTAATGAAGCAATAGATTCTACCTTACAGACCTTTCATTCAGTTAACGAAAGAATGGCTGAGGCAGCGGTTGTTCTTACCCCTCAAAGCGAGGAAGAGAAAGTATTTTGTAAGATATTTATTGATGAAGCAGAAGAGTTGCTTGATCGTATCGAACAGTTTGTCAAAGACAACAGAGAGCAACATTGTATAGAAATCACAGATGAAATCGTACGCGCATTCCATACTTTGCGCGGCGCTTCTGGTTCTAGTGCCTTGGCCGCTATCAGCGAAGTCAGTGCAACTATTGAACATAGCCTAGAGTTATTACAGCAGCAGGATACTGGGATGAATGCTCAACACCTAGAGGCGTTGGCTCAGTCAGCGAAACTAATAGATGGCTATTTAAATAATTATAAACAAAATACAGAACAGCATGATGTATCAGTAGAGAACAAGGATTCGCAAAGTCAACAAGATATAGCATCATTACAAGCAATGCTAGACGAACAATATGTTGTTAGTGATACTACCGTGATGACAGATAGGAAGCCGTCGATAGAAGAGCTATTAGATAGTAATATTGATGCCTTGTTAGATGCTGAATGGGAATTGGAAGATGCACTTAACCATACTGAAATAGAGCATGTCCAGAACTATGTAGAGCAGCAAGTTTCACAAATAGCTGCTCTCATGGAAAAGGCGCAAGCATTTCCAAAATTTGTCACAATTCTTGATGAACTTGGCAACACATACCGTTATTTGAGTAATTATATCGATAATGCTCAAGATAAAGACATTCAAGCAATATTACATGCAGGTCACGCTCAACTGATAGGCTTGTTCGATGCTTTAGCCGGAAGTACCTCCTTAAAAATAGATAAACAAGTCATTGATGAGCTACGAAGTATTTATCAAGAAGGTGATGACAATGAGAATATCGGTTTCATCGTTAAAGTTGTTCCAGCAGCTGAGCTACAGCTTGAAACGATTGACACTGATGCCGAGCTGTTAGAAATATTTTTAGAAGAAGCACAAGAGCTTGATACTGCACTAGATGAAAGCTTCAATAAATGGCGTGCCGATATCACCAATATCAATGCGCTGAAAGTTCTACAGCGTCATTTGCACACGATTAAAGGCGGCGCACGGATGGCTGGTATCCGTAGTATTGGTGATTTGACTCACGAAGCAGAAAGCGTCTATGAGTCGTTTGTAGAGAACCGAAAAGCGCCAACCGCGCAGTGGCTTGAAATCATGCAAATGGTGCAAGATACCATGTCACTGCAAGTAATGCATATTGTGAGTCATAAGAAATCTTTCTTTACTCCAGAGCTGATTGAACAGTTGCGCCAGCTTGAAAAAGCAAAAACGTTACCAGAGGTAGTCGATCTAGTCATACCAGTACCAAAAAATCATTTTGAACCTACAGAGCGTAGCATTGCTGCCAATGTTGTTGACAGCGATAATGAGGTATTTAGTACCCTAAGTCTGGATAGCATGATTAAACAATCATGGGCTAACGGACTCCCTGATCCTGATATATTAGCAGTATTTTTGGAAGAGGCAGAAGAGCTTACCAATCGTAATAAGTATCTGCACTTGTTCTTAAAAGACACGAGTAATACCACAGCGTTACAAGCGCTCCAACGTGACTTGCATACCATAAAGGGTGGCGCACGTATGGTCACTGCCTCTGGTATCGCTGACTTAGCTCACGAAATGGAATCAGTTTATACGGATTTTGTCAGTAATCGACGTCCAGCCACCAAAAAAGTATTAGAGTTACTGGTTGCAAGTCATGACTGGCTGGCTGATGCAGTATTTATTCTTCAACAACATGTTAATCCACCAACGCCTACGCTGTTAATTGAAGCGTTGGAGCAATTTGGTAGAAACCCTGATAGCCTAAAAACGATACCTAAAGAGTCTCTACAAGCCCAGCGTGAAGCAATCTTGATTGCAAAAGAAAACCAAGATTCGCAGTATCTTGCAAAAGATATCAGTGAAATGCCGTCTATGCTTAGAGATACTCACGAGGAAGATCAGAGCGCTAGTAGCAATGAGATGATTCGTATCTCAGGTGGTTTAATTGAGCACATGATTAACTTATCTGGTGAGTCAGCGATAAACCGTGCTCGTATCGATATGGGTATCAGTAGTCTAACAAACAGTATCGAAGAGATGGGTACGACAGTACAACGCCTGGCAGATCAGCTACGTCGTATGGAGATCGAGTTAGAAGCACAAATTCTGTCTCAGATAGATGAGGAACTCATCGATAATGAAGACTTTGACCCTCTAGAGATGGATCAATACTCATCTTTGAATCAGCTGTCTAAATCTTTAACAGAGTCGGCCTCGGATTTGGTTGATATTAACCATACGTTATTAGAAAAGACACGTGATAGTGAAAGCCTACTGCTACAGTTGTCTCGTACCCAGACTGAACTGCAAGATGGTTTGATGAATTCACGTATGGTGCCATTTACACGCTTGACACCACGTCTTGAACGTATCGTACGTCAAACAGCTAACGAGCTTAATAAGTCTGTTGAACTGACCATTGTTAATGCTGATGACGAGATGGATAGAACCATCCTAGAGCGCATTACGTCACCGCTTGAGCATATGTTACGTAATGCTGTCGACCATGGTATTGAAACCACGTCAACCCGTCTGAAGTCAGGAAAAGAGCGTAGTGGCCGTATCACCCTTGAGGTCCGTCGTGAAGGTAGTGAAATCGTCATTCAATTAACAGATGATGGACGAGGTATTGATGTTGAAGCAGTACGTAGTAAAGCCATCTCTCAGGGTCTAATTGATGCAGACGATAATAGTCTGTCAGACATTGATATTATGCAATATATTTTCAACGCTGGATTGAGTACTAGTAAGCAAGTAACTCAGATTTCTGGA
Organism: Psychrobacter proteolyticus; assembly: GCF_038155145.1. Classification (GTDB taxonomy): domain Bacteria; phylum Pseudomonadota; class Gammaproteobacteria; order Pseudomonadales; family Moraxellaceae; genus Psychrobacter; species Psychrobacter proteolyticus_B. The sequence continues at coordinate 34,634 of NZ_JBAKAY010000008.1, read as the reverse complement.
CGTGGCGTTGGTATGGACGTTGTTATTAGTGAGATTCGCCAACTAGGTGGATCGGTATCTGTCGTTTCAGAGTTGGGTAAAGGCTCAAGTTTCACAATGCGCCTACCATTGACGGTAGCCGTGTCTGACGCATTGGTTGTTCGTGCTGCAGATCGCTACTATGCAATTCCATTGGTACAGATTGAGCGCGTGGTTCGAGTGAACCCAGAGAAGCTCTATGACTATTATCAATCAAATGATGCTACATTAAATTTCGAAGACACTGAGTATCGAGTACGCTACCTAAATGAGATTTTATCAGGCAATAAGTTAAATGAGTTAGTCGTAAATACCAATACCAGCTTACCGCTTATCATTATTAAAAACCGTACCGGACAGAATATTGCTTTGCAAGTGGATCAGATTGCAGGTTCGCGCATAGAAGTTGTTGTCAAACCTCTAGGCCAACAATTGTCAAATATTCCAGGAGTTTCAGCTGCTACTATCATGGGTGATGGCTCGGTCATGCTCATCTTAGATCTGATTGCTCTTATGCGTAATGCGCAATTGGTCAAGAATATTACGAAAGCTGCTGATGCTAAAAGAGGACGTATAGAGTCTAAATCTACCATTTTAGTCGTCGATGATTCAGTGACAGTGCGTAAAGTAACCTCACGTTTCTTAGAACGCCAAGGGTTCAATGTGGCAGTCGCTAAAGATGGTATTGATGCAATTGAGATATTGCAAGATATGACACCAGATATGATATTGCTTGATATCGAAATGCCTCGTATGGACGGCTTCGAGGTCGCCACTCAAGTCCGACATAACAATCGTTTAAAGCAAATTCCGATTATTATGATAACGTCACGTACTGGCGAAAAGCATCGTGAGCGTGCCTTAGAGATTGGTGTGAATGACTATATGGGTAAACCATTCCAAGAAAAAGAGCTGCTTGATAAAATGCAAAAACTACTAGGTGAAGGGGTCAGCCTGACTAATGAAGGATAATGCACGTGTTTTAGCGCTGCGAAAAAAAAATAGAAACGATATTAAAGTGATGGTGGTGGCAGAAGATCACCGCCAGCGCATGGCTTTTTTAGATACGGTACGTGGTTTTGGCTTTACGCTGGTCGGCTGTGTGTCACGAACACAGTGGCAGGAAACAGGTGAGCTTTCTAACTCAGCTATCGATATTTGGCTGATAGACAGTGATTATGATGACAGTGTGGCAATAGCGACGGTGGCATCCAAACCAGCAGCAGTACTGGTTGGCTTCAGTCAAGCACCGTATCTAAACGAATCGCAAGAATATGCAAAGTGGCAACGTAAGTTAAAGCGTAAATTTGCCCAACTGCTTGACTTGCCAACACTGATAGATGCTCCAGTTTACAAGAGTGCTGATACTGACTGGCATTATGTCGTATTTTTGGGTGCTTCTATGGGTGGCCCTAGTGCGGTTAAAGAATTCTTAGATAACGTACCAGCCACACTGCCAATTTGTATTTTATTGGCACATCATTTTAATCAGGCTATGATTGGTACGTTGCCCCGCATACTTAATCGTCATAATGACTGGCGCTGTAAGATTATCGCTTCTTCACAGCGATTACGAGCAGGAGAGTGTCTGATAGTACCTATTGATAAGCAGGTTGTCTGTGATTCAACAGGTCGCGTGATACTATTGGATCAAGATTGGCATGGTGAATATAAGCCTGCAATCGGGCAGCTGCTCAAAAATACCAGTGATGTTCATGGTAGCGAGCTTATTAATATTATATTTTCAGGTATGGGTAATGATGGCTCTCAGTACTTGGACCTAATCCAAGACAATAACAGTCAATTATGGGCACAAGATCCGAGCTTGAGTGCATGTCCAAGTCAACCTCAGGCTATCATTGACTCAGGGTATTGCAATTTTGTTGGTAGCCCTACCGATTTAGCAAAAAAACTAACCGATTACATTGGTGAAAGGGCAGATAGCCATTAACATTAACTTATTGCGAGTGACGTATGACACAAATTTTGAAACATTCGTTTGAGGCTGTGAGTCTGTTGACTACCAACAACGGTATGCTTGACGTCACTATTGTTCCAGCCGTTAACCAGCCAGACTGGATCATTCCAAGTAGCCTAATTTTGAGTGTGGATGAGCTCCAACAGCAGGTTTCTAGATACGACTGGCAACAGCAAAATTTGGCTGTACTTAATTTGCTACTGCAAGATCAAGCTCCAGACAAAATGATTGTTTTGGAAGGTAATACGACTGATCACCGTTTTGCCTTACAGACAGCAGGTGATTTGCGTCAGCTGCAAGCACGAATTTCTGAAGTGAAAGATGTAGAGACACCGGAACAGTTTAGTACTACCAATGGCGAAGATAGGGAAGAGTATTTTGATAAAAATGACGTCTCATCCTACCTATATCAAACAGTGATGATTGATGACGAAATCTACTTAGTGCCAGATTTGGATAAAATTGCCCATCACCTGATTGATTCGGATAGCTAGATTCTTATCGCTATTTCAGGTATTCTCCATTCTATAAATAGTAAGCCAGTAATGTTAATGACTTCATCTCTTGAAGAGCATTAGCTGGGTTATAAAATTGATTAGAGATAATTCCTGATAAAGGTAGTAGAGTCCCTCATGAATAATGCCAACTCGAATGTATCAAAGTGGTCGGTTAGTAGCCGTATTTTTCATTGGATTAGTGCAGCTTTACTGTTAGTCACATGGATAATGATACTGCTATATGAGAATTTAGATAGCAATGTGTTTATTGGATATCATAAAGCGTTCGGCATGAGCCTATTATTTTGGATGATTGCCCGAGTCATCAACCGTGTTTTTACTAAGGCGCCACCACCGTTAGCCATGCCAAAATGGCAAATGCTCGTATCCCAGCTGTCACATTTTGCTCTATATGCCATACTGATTGCTATGCCAATGGTTGGCTTATTGATGACAGTATATGGTGGTCGACCAGTTGATGTTTTTGGTATCTTTCAGATCCCTGTATTCGTGACCCCAGATAGAAGCTTGGCTCGTTTTTATAATAACTTGCATACTGAGATTATCTGGCCAATGATTATTGGTTTTACGGTCTTGCATATAGCAGCCGCGTTATACCATCAGTTTGTCAAAAAAGACAATCTTATTGCCCGTATGAAATAATCGATAAACATTAAAAAGCCCCAAGTATCAAACTTGGGGCTTTTTTATTCATTGTAGAAATACGTACTATTAAAACGCTATTTCTTATGCTCAGGTAAATTGATATTCATCTCTAACACGTCTAGACTGTCTTCAGAACGATGATTAATATTGACATCATCAATCTGCACACCGTTAACGTATTTGTTCACAACTTCTAAGATTTCACGTTTCATTTTTTCGATACGATCAACCGTTAAGCGATTGTTCAATCTGTTTTCGCTAGCAACGATAACTTTTAAACGCTCAGTTGCTAAATTTGCGCTACCTGCGTTACTGTTGTCGTCAGTACCAAATAGGCTACTCCAAAATCCTTTTTTCTTAGTCATCATTATCCCCCAAACCAGCGCTGTAATAGACTCTTTTTCTTCACGTCAATATGACGTAGTGGACGCTCTTCACCCAAGAAACGGGCGACAATGTCTTCATAACATTGACCAGCAACAGAGTCGGTATAATGAATAACTGGTTCGCCATGGTTGGACGCTTCAAGCACTGAATGGCTCTCAGGAACAACCCCAAGTAGTGGAACTTTTAGAATATCATTTGAGATAGTATCGATATCCATCATCTCATTGGCAGCCGCACGTTCAGGATTATAACGAGTGATAATCAAATGCTCACGAACAGTACCTTGGTTCTCTTCTACTTTTTTCGTCTGACTCTGCAGAATACCGATGATTCTATCTGAGTCACGCACTGAAGAGATCTCAGGGTTAGTGACAATAATAGCTTCATCTGCATGATACATCGCTAGCTGTGCACCGCGCTCGATACCGGCAGGTGAGTCACAAATGATATAGTCAAACTGCTTTGAGAGCTCAGCCATTACCTCTGATACCCCTTCGTCTGTCAGTGCATCTTTATCACGTGTCTGACTGGCTGGCAGGATATACAGGTTTTCAAGCTGTTTGTCTTTGACAAGTGCTTGCGACAAGCGCGCGTTTCCAGTGATGACATCAACGAAGTCATAAACAATTCTGTTTTCGCAACCCATGATTAAGTCTAGATTACGTAGACCTACATCAAAGTCGATAACAACCGTTTTATAGCCACGTAACGCCAAACCAGCGGCAAAAGAAGCACTTGTCGTGGTTTTACCCACACCGCCTTTACCTGAAGTGATTACAACTATCTTCGCCACAATGGCACACTCCTATGAATCAATGGGATATCTTTTATATAAATAGCAAAATTACATGTTATTCACCTAACATATATACACTATCTTCGAAGCTAGCCTAGCATAAATAAACAAAAATTTATAGCAGCCCGATACTAAAGCAGAAAAACAACCTATGTATCGCTCAATTAGCCTCTCTGCGTGGTATTGGTAGGGTTATAACTATGGTTTTTGGCTTGTCGAATAGAGCAGCTTAACTACCTTAGTTTTCTATAAAGTCACTTCACGGTGTATTATTTTTAATGGCGTCTTAAGCTTCATCCATCACGGTAAATACTAAGCCTTCACCTTCTACGAATTTTACTTGCACCGACTTGTCGATGACATGCTCAGGTAAGTTGTCTCGTAAGCAATAAGTCCCTGCTACTGATACCAGTGACGGATTAAAGACTTGGCAGAATATACGGGCATCTTTATCCCCTGTTGCGCCTGCCACCAAACGCCCTTGTGCACGACCATATACATGCAAGCTATTGTCAGTAATCGCTTCAGCGCCGCTATTGATACTACTGGTCAAAATCAAGTCGCCACCAACGTGATTGAGGCTTTGTCCTGAACGCAGCATTTGATCATAGATTAAGCTAGTAATATGCTGAGTACTTACCAATGTCTCGGTGGGCATATTAGATAGTGTGGTTTCAGTAGCAGGTTCGCTCGTGGTAGAAGTATCATCGACGCTATGAGCATTAACTGCTTCGGCGTTATCGTTTTCTGGTGATGGTTGGATAGGTATAGGCGCTTTTTTACTTGGTAATATACGCTCAATACGCTTACCATCTGCTGGAAATATCGCTAAGCGCTGCTCACGTGCTTGCGCATCAAGCATACCTGTCACTACGCCAATAGGCTGCAATCCCCATGCCCATAACAGCTCTACTAGTGCTGATAAATCCTGCTCAACGTCACTATCAATAAGGATAGGAATATTGCTCGATTTATTGCTGAGCGTTTCAGTTAGCTGAGCTTCTATAGCTGCTAGATCGCTTGTACTAAACTGTACGCGTGAAAACGTCAGCATCTTGCCATAGAAAGCTAGCGCTGGTGCAGTCTGGTTATCGTTAGCTGAAACTGTCATATACAAACCCTTAAAAATAATTCTGTCACGGTATTATGTCTCTTATTACATCATGCTATTAGATAGCTAAACTATAGATTTAGCATATCTTGGTGCTTCCATTGTTGCACTTTTACTTGCGCTTCAAACGCAGTCAAACTGTCATCAATGATACTAGAAATCAAAGTATCTAGCGCTGTATTATTGGTATCTATTTGCGCAATACCGCTAGCAATTTCCGTCATTAATATATCCAAGCGCTTAGGGTCTAAAAGTCGCTTGTTTAATGCATTTACGACGTTCTCACCGATATTGTGCCCGACGTGATGTAGCTGTGATTCAATCAGACTGCCCGCGATAGGTATCATGCGTAGATAGCGGCGCAATTCAGGTGTGTTGGCCAATCCTTCTTCAATAGCATTACCCATTTCGCTCGCCAATATACTGCCGCCACCTGATGAGGCAGTCAGTTCCTGCAGCTTCGGTGCAAGCTCTGTACGCAGCACGGACAATACGGCCGCTTCAATCTCATTTCGATTTTTTGCAATCGTCGACTCAATGAATGATTTATGCGTGTCTGAACTGGTTAGCTCTTGTCGAAAGTTCTGTATCGCTGTCAAAATAACGCGATCGGAGAGCTCTTCTAACAGTAGGTCAATGTAAAACTTGATTCGGTTGATCCACGTCTGCGGCAGTACTTGATAGCCAAGCTGATATAGACGTCGTCCAATAACGACCGCTCGCAGTAGTCGCAAAGCACGTAGCTGCGGAAAACAGCCTAATACTTCGTACCAATGAACGAATGGGAAAAAGAACCAGCGATAATAGACTTTTTGTTTAATGGCAATCGCCCAGCGCAATAGCAACTCAACGACCAAAAAGATAGTAAAAAAACCTCCAGCAGTGCGTAGAGGATCATGTAGAGTGCTCTGATACCAATTGAGCGCTTCACTGATGGTTAGCCATTCTGCAGCATTACTACTAAAATTGCTCATCAAAATAGCATCGATACTGATCAATAGTAGATCAATACTGATGGCAATAATCATGACAATATCGTAAGTGAGCTTAAAACGACTCGGCTTTGGATGGTTAGGTTTTGGTGGCTCATCACTTATTGGATAAGGAGGCTGACTCAAAACAGATTCGGTAGCTAACGGCGAGCTAGTAGTAGAGGTGGGCACAGTCATACCTTATAAGTAATAAATGGCACAAAAAATGGGTCAGAAATCGATATTTGCTACCATTTACTATCAAAGTAGACATCGAAAATCTATGAGTTCATGATTAGTCACATTATCAATGAATAAGGCTAAAAAACAACCCATCTTTGATTAAAATTTACTTATGATGCATGGCTGTTTTAACAGTAAACATCACAAGTAAGATATGACTATTGTGACACTCGTACCCGTAACTTTGTTCCTCAATAACTTTTTATCTCGTTATCGATATTTACTACTTAGTACGCTTGCATAGACTGTGCTTGGTATTTTATAAAATTTAACAGTCAGCCAGTTTAATATTGCTGAGTATCCTTATTAGGCATCTTGCGTTTTGGGATTGGTTTCAAAATCTGCCAACATAGTGCTAATTCGTTCATCTTTTTGACGCCACACCTGTTCAACCCAGTCGAACATTTGAGCTTTTGTGTCTTCATCATTTTCGTAGCCACCTTGCTTGATACTTTCGAACAAGGCATCTGGTATGTCGATGTAGCGCAAGTCAACGCCCAAACGTTTAATATTGCCTTTCCAAAGGTCGCCGTAGCTTGGCACACCATCAGGATATACGATTGTCATGTCTAATATGCCATCGATATCTTCACCTAATGCGCTGATAGCCAATGATAATCCGCCTGCACGAGGTTTTAATAAGTGCGTATAGGGCGATTTTTGCTGAGCTTGTTTGGCTTTGGTAAAACGAGTACCTTCCAAATAATTTAGTAAGGTAAACGGTTTGTCTTTTAGTAGGGCGCAGGCACGTTTGGCTTCTTCGATGTCTTTGCCTTTCAGCGCAGGGTTTTTGGCGATGGCTTCTTTTGAGTGTCGGCGCATCATTGGAAAATCTAAAAAGTAAAAAGCTTGACCAACGATAGGGATATAAATCAGCTCAAACTTGGTAAAAAATCGCGTGAGTGGTAAGCGTTTTTCGCCAATATACTGCACGATGCTAGTATCGACCCATGATTGGTGGTTGCTCACTAGCAGGTATTTACCATTGGTATGAATATCGTCCGGTAGGTTGATACGCCAATCTTTGCGAGGCAACATGTTATCGATCAAGGCACTGTTGCTACTGATCCAGTGAGTAGCAATTTTGATGACGGCTTTGTCTGCAATAGAGGCACCAGTAATGACTTTACCGACGCCCATTAGCCATAAAGGAATACTACCACCGAAGCTATTGGCGGCGATGACACCAGTAGCTGTTGCAAGCGACACAGCTTTGCCCAATTTAGGCGAACGTTTATGCATTTTTCGAATGGTAGATGTCAATCGCATGCTCAATCCTTTTCAGTCTATCTGATTAATAATAAGCCGTATGTCGCTGAATCTGTCCTAGTCAAGTCAGGAATATTATGAACGTAAAGCTTTAAATCATGACTATTTAAAGCCGACAAGTTCAGCGATATAATTTTAGCAGAAACATGTTGTAGTGTACGGTTGTAAACGTGACTAGTGGTAGCAAGGCGCGAAGGTTTGACCTATAAAATCATTGAAATATAACCTGCACTTCTCATACATAGGTATGACAAAATATTACACAGAGATAGGTTGTAGTTGCCATAATAATGGGGAATGTAGATAAGTACTTAAAAAAGATTAATGGACAATCTTTATAAAAAGCAAGATTTTTTAAACTTAAGAGGAAATATTATGCGTAATACTTTAATGATTGCAGCAGTAGCATCAGGTCTAGCACTTAGCGGTTGTACAACAGATCCAAACACTGGACAACAGCGTCTAAATAAAGCTGCTTTAGGTGGTTTAGTTGGTGCAGCAGGTGGTGCAACTATTTCAAAAGCAACAGGCGGCGACAAAACTGGTCGTGATGCAGCTATCGGCGCAGCACTAGGTGCAGGTGTTGGTTACTACATGGAGCGTCAAGCTCGTCAGCTTGAGCAGCAAATGGCTGGTACAGGCGTAACTGTTGAGCAGAACCCAACCACTGGTAACATTGATTTGGTTATGCCAGGTAGCATCACGTTCTCATTTGATGATGCAACCCTTAGCTCATCATTCAAGCCAACGCTTGATAAGCTTGCTTCAACAATGAACCAGTACAACCAAAACACGATTACTATCGCTGGTCACACTGATAGTAAAGGTTCAGCATCTTATAACATGGGTCTGTCACGTGATCGTGCTTACTCAGTTGCTAACTACTTAACAGCTCGCGGTGTTGCTTCAAACCGTGTAAATGTCGTTGCTTACGGTGAGTCACGTCCAATCGCAGACAACAACACTGAATATGGCCGTGGTCAAAACCGCCGTGTTGAGCTAACAGTTAACGCACCACAGAGCGTAAACTAATAAATAGCTATAACTAATAAATAGCTATATAGCTATTAAGTATGTGCTAGATATTTGAGCACATATATTTCAAAAAGAGTCAGCAATATGCTGGCTCTTTTTTTGTATTTTCAGTTTGAATAAAACAGTGATGATTGATAGATATAGTTAATATTAAATTAAATATTGATAATGATTATCAATAACACTATAATTTGTCAGTGTTTGCTATCAATGCAATATTAAACGTCTTATCGTGCGCACTGAGATTCAATGTGCATGGCTAAGATAGCCTGCTGTAACATGGCTTGATTATCAAAATAATTGAGGCTACTTAACCAAAACGAATTTTTTGCTATATTTCTTGAGGATATGTATGACGATTACCACAGTAACGAGCCGTAAGCTTTTACCAACTACTTTAGCTGTTGCACTTGCAGGATTGTTAATGGTGTCGGGCTGTACAAAGCAAGCCGATGAAGACACCAATGCTGCGACAGAAACGCAAACAGAAGTAGCAAACACAGAGACGGCTGATAATACAGAGATGACTGCTGCCGAAAAAGCACATATTGATAGATTGATTATCAGTTATGCAAATATGGCACACGCCGCTTATAAAGATTCGTTGGACACGGCTAAAGCGCTACAAACTGCGGTAGAAACTTACGTAGCCACTCCAACACAAGAAAACCTTGATGCTGCAAAAGCTGCCTATAAAGCGGCACGCCAACCATATTCACAAACTGAAATTTTCCGTTTTGATGAAGGCTTTGTGACTGCCAATGACAAACGTGCTATCAACAGTATCGATAGCTGGGAAGGGCAGATCAATGCTTGGCCACTTGATGAAGCGCTGATTGATTATGTTGGTGATGACTACGAAGGCGAATATAACAGCCAAGAGAACATCATCAATAGCGACAGCATTACTGTGGGTAGTATCAAGCAAGATACCAGTACGATTACGCCTGAGCTACTCGAAGAAATGAATGAAATCGGTGGTAGTGAAGCTAATGTAACCACTGGCTATCATGCGATTGAGTTTATGCTGTGGGGTCAAGACAACAACGGTGTAAAAGAAGGCGCAGGTAATCGTCCAGTCACTGACTATGCGACTGAAGTCGGACAATGTACTAGTGGTGAGACCGTCAATGAAGATGCCAGTATCTGTGAGCGCCGTGGTGAATTCTTAACTGCTGCAACTCAACTATTGGTTGATGATTTGACCGCGATGGAAGCTCAGTGGCAGCCCGACACTGAGAATACCTTGCGTAGTGATTTGATAGCGCGCAAATATGACAATGGTCTACGCCAAATTATGTATCAAATGGGCAGCTTAGCATTAGGTGAGCTTGCTTCTGAGCGTATGCAGGTCGCTTTCGTTACTGGTTCTACCGAAGATGAGCACGAATGCTTTAGTGACTTGACTCATTTAAGCTATGCCAATAATGCGCGCGGTATCCAAAATGTCTTTAACGGTAGCTATACAACAGTCGCTGGTAAAACAGTGGGCGGCTACGGTATCAAAGACTATCTAACGGATAACGGCCATACAGAAGCTGCTGATAAATTGGCTGCTGAATTCAACAAAGTAGAAGGCGCGTTCAACGTTATCGTTGAAAAAGGCGAAAAAGACGGCATCAAGATTGACCAGATGATTGCAACTGTCGGTCAGGCAAGCCAAGAAGGTATCTCTGCTGAAGAGCAAAACGTCCGTCGTGGATGGGTTGAAGCGGGTATTACTAGCTTACAAGAGCTGACGGCCAGTATCGAAAATGCTGCAAAAGCAGTTGGAATCGATAATCTAGACGCAGATGCTGGGTCACAGTTTTAAGAAAAAATTTAAGCTAGCGGCCCTTATTTAAAAGCCTTTAATGGGCTTTGCGACGTTTTATTAGTCGTTATAGGTCAGTAACCGCTGTTTATTAGATACTTAGATTAGATATAATACGTGCGTTGTCAGCCACCGTTGGCAACGCATTTTTACGAGCATTAAATAAGCCAATTGGCCGGTGTACCACCTTATTATATGTCGATGAACAATGATTGTGACGATATAGAATGAGATGGTATGACAAAATTTTAATGGTTCTACTCTAGCGCTAAGGCAATTGATTTCTATGAACGCCAATTATGTTAACCCCTCTGATTCTCCTCTTGCTACTCAAATCCTACGACTTATACCTTCTAAGCTTGCGCTAATTATCGCGAGTGCAATGGCTATCAGTGCGTGTCAACCATCTGATAGCGTTTCTGACGACACTTCTGACGATGTTTCTGATGTTACTTCAGAGCAGGCCTCAAGTAATGAAAGCAGCAGTGAAAAAAGCCAAGCGCTGTCGTCCGAACATGCCAAAAATATAGAAACACTGGCAGGCGTGCCGATGCAGCAACTGGTAAGCTTTGACCCTCAAGAGATCAAGCAGGGCGGTGACTCTGGTATTAGCATTAGCAGTGCTGAGAGCTACTCGAAGCCTTCATCGAATCTAGCAGCTTCTCGAAAAGGGTCGTTCTTTATTGGTAATGCGTTCTTTAAGCAGCCATGGGTCGTTGCTCCTGCCAGTACTGATAGTCGTGATGGACTGGGTGCATTATTTAATGTGGCCGCTTGTCAGTCTTGTCATGTCAAAGATGGGCGAGGTCATGCGCCGATGACTGCCGATGACGATGCTGATAGTTTGTTAATTCGTCTGTCTATGCCAGCGACGACCGATGAGCAACGTCAGCAGCTACAGGACTCGCTGATTGAAAAAGTGGTTCATCCTATGTATGGTGGCCAGCTACAAGATCGGGGTATTCAGGGAGTGCCTGCTGAAGCAAGAATTGCGGTGCAGTGGACAGACAAACCAGTTACCTTTGCTGATGGATATGTCGAGACGCTACGTGCGCCAACGTTTAATTTGACCAAACCTGGCTACGGTGCTTTTGATGATGACATGATGGTATCACCGCGTGTGGCGCTACCAATGATTGGGCTTGGGCTGCTAGAGCAAATACCTGATGATGACATTAAAAAACAAGCCAGAGACAGTAATGATAGCGATATCAGTGGTAAGTTTAACTGGGTCATGGATCCGCAAACGGGCAAGCGTGCACTTGGACGATTTGGATGGAAAGCGGGTCAAACCAAACTGATTACTCAGAACCAAAGTGCCTTTAACGAAGACATGGGTCTGACGTCCAACATCCGTCCTAATGAATCCTGTATGCCAACGCAGACCGCTTGCCTAAATGCAGCGACAGGTGCTGATGAGCAGGGCAATGGTAAGTCACCTGTGGAAGTAAACGATGAGGTCGCGAAATTTGTAGAGTTTTATACTCGCAATTTAGCAGTGCCTCATCGCCGCGATGCGGATGATAAGCTTGTGCTGGCTGGCAAAAAGCGTTTTTATGACATGGGTTGTCAAAGCTGCCATACGCCAAGATATCAGTTGCCAAAAACCGACGATGATCACCTTGAGCAGCATGGACAAGTGATTTATCCTTACACAGATTTGCTATTGCACGATATGGGCGATGATCTCGCTGATCGTACGATTGCTGGCAAACTACCACCAAAAGATGCCCAAGTTGAATTTTTAGCCAACTCTTATGAATGGCGTACGCCAGCACTTTGGGGCGTGGGGCTTGCGCAGACAGTTGATCCTCAAGCGACGTTTTTGCATGATGGCCGTGCCCGTACGTTGATGGAAGCTGTTTTATGGCATGGCGGAGAAGCCGAAAAGCAAAAGCAACAAGTATTAAAGTTAGACAAACAAGGTCGCGCAGAGCTTAATGCGTTCCTAAAGTCGCTATAATAAAATCACTGTAATAAAGTCGCTATTATAAGATCAGTATAAAAACGCTATAAATTACTATCTATAACATTACCGAGAAACCTATGAAAATAAACCACGCTTTGGCAATGGCGCTATCTGCATTGAGTGCTGGACTGTTGATCAGTTGTGTCAAACCTGCCGATGACAATAAAACTGCAGATGTAGACAGCCAAAAAGTTGTGCAAGACAGTGCAGCTACTGACAGCTCAGTAGAAAACAGCAAAGAAAGTACTGAGCAAATCGTTGCAGTAGATATCAGCCCTGAGACTGCAAAAACGTATTTGACGCATGTGGCAGACGATATCGTGATTCCGGCGTATGCTGATGCAGTCAAGCAAAGCGATCTGTTGAATGAATTGGCGCAGAAGCATTGTACCCAAGCGCCAGTAAGTGGCGATGAGCTACAAGCATTACGTGCACAGTGGCTAGTGTTGGCACAAGCATGGTCAAGTGCTGAGATGGTCAACTTCGGTCCTGCGACTGCTAGCATGAGCAATCTATACATTAACTACTATCCTGATGAGCGCGGACTCGTACATAGTGGTGTGGCTGATTTAATCGCTGCCAATCCAAAACTAACGCCAGAGCAGCTTGCTGGCGAGAGTGCTATCGTACAAGGTGTACCAGGGTTGGAAGAAGCTTTGTTTGCCAACGATAGTTTAGATGCTGGTCAGTGTGCTTATGTGATTAGCGCCAGTAGTGCGTTGAGCACGCGTCTAAAAGATATCGAGAAAAACTGGCAGCAAAACGCGACTGATTTATTGGCGATAGACAAAACAGCAGAAAGCGATAGAGGCTTAAATCAATGGATTAACTCTCTACTGTCATTGATTGAGACCATGAAGTCTAATGCCATTGATCAGCCACTCGGTCTAACAGGTAAAGCAAAAGGCCATTTGCCTGCTGCTACTGCTGGTCAAAGCCGCGCTATTATCAATGCTAAGTTAGATAATATCAATAAAGCCATGACTGACCCTGTACTGACAGCTATTCTTGGCAGCAATGACGAAAACAAAGTTTCGGATAATCTATCAACTGCATTAGCTGACACGACTGCATTATTAGCACAAATGCCAGAAGATTTATCAGAGGCGAATAAGGACGATCAACAAGCGTTGTATGATCATTTGACTGATGTCACTCGTCTTATTAAGCGCCAGTTAATCCCAGCACTTGGTATCCGTGTGGGCTTTAATAGCACTGATGGCGATTAGACAATGTCTACTATCGAAGCGAGTACAGCAGTGTCAGTAGCCCAGACTCATGACCAGATGAACAGGTCTAATCGGTCTGGGAGAACTTCGTCAGCTCATGAGCTTTTGACAACTTCCGTACTGACAGCAGTTGGTACGGTAGCATTGGTTGGTATTCACCATCGTTATCGTAAGCAGCAGCATCCAGATGCCAGTCTACAAGATTATGTAGATGGTATTCGTACGCAGTTGCAGGTATTACGAGCTGGTCCTGATTCAACGCCGAAGCTTTCGCGCTTGCGTTATGCTTGTGAGCAAGCAGCGGCAACCTGGAAGCAGGCTTATCACGCTGTAGGTGATGATAAAAGTAACACGCCTGACTTTGCTGTCATGCATACGACAACGATGCTGGCACGACCAGTCAGCTGGGTCAGTGGCGTCGCATCACTGCCAAAAGATCAGGCTACATCAGGCCAGAGTGAGCACGACTTTGGCGTGGTAGGTATTGATGCTGACAGACAAATCGTTTGGCAGACAACTATGCCTGAGCGTGTCCACGACATCGTTGTTCAGCCTGTATCTGTCAATGTATCTGAAGCTCAAACTCAGCATAGCAATGTGGATCAAAGACGTGATGTCGTCGTCATGGGTCGTCGTCCAAGCGAAAAATTCTGGGTGCTTAATACATCAAATGGGCAAGTTCAACATGCGATTACAGCTGATGTAAACCGTCACTTTTATGGTCATGCTTGCTACAGTTTAGATGGCAGCTTGCTCTATGTAACTGAGAATGACACAGTGAGTTTGGCAGGTAAAATTGGTATCTATGATGCCAATGATTCTTATAAAAAAGTAGCAGAGTTTGACTCATATGGTATTGGCCCGCATGAACTGATTATGCATCCTGATAGCGAAACGCTGATCATTGCAAACGGTGGTATCAAAACCGAGCAGGCTTCACGCGAAGAGCTAAATCTAGATACCATGCGACCATCATTAGTTTACTTGAATCGTCATGATGGCACATTGCTTGAGCAAGTGACTCCAGAGCATAATCAGATGAGTGTGCGCCACTTAGCCATGCATGATAATGGCACTGTCATGATCGGTATTCAGTTCCAAGGTGAAAAACATATCAATGTACCGTTAGTGCTGACTCATAAACGTGGTGATGCCAGTTTTACACCACTCACTATGCCAAATAATCAATGGCAACGTTTTCACCAATATATCGCTAGCGTGGCGGTGGATAGTGAGCGTAACTTACTGTGTGTGACCACACCGATCGGCGGCTGTGCGGCGATTTATGATTTGCATACTCGCGAGCTGATTGATGATGTAAGCCTGCCAGATTGTGCAGGGGCTTCGGTGTTAGTTAATTCTAGTGCTTCAGTGGGTGAAATTGATAAACATGCCGAACCGACAGGATTTATCGTCAGTGATGGTCAAGGGCAGTTAACAGCGCTAAAAGTAACTGTTTTACCAGAAGTAAAGTTAGACGTAGACGACGTTGAACCTCATTATCAGATTATCAAAGACAGTCAACTGCATATGATGTCGTTTGACAACCATTTGCAAGCACTGTGATACGTGACATTCAACAAGAGCGACAGCTGAATAGGTATGACTATTAATAATGACTATCACTAGAATGACAGTAATAGTCAGCCAAGGAGTAGAGCATTAGCTTAGACACCAATTTAGATACTGTCAGACAGCAACTTGCACAAGCAGGCATCGAGCTACATATCAGTAAAAAGCGTGTTAAAAATATCAATTTTCGCTTAAAGCCTTATACGTTGATGGTCTCTGCACCGATGCATGTCAGCGCATCACAAATGTTGCATGCTGTGGCTAAGCGGGTGCCTTGGGCGATTGCAAATCACCCACAGGTATTAGAACAATATAGACGTAGACAGAATACGTCATCAGACTTTCCAACTGTCAATAACTCAGTTCTATTATGGGGTGCAGAGCAGTCATTTACGCTCAGCCACGATCAAAAAACGACATATTATCGGCAACAACTTTCCGAAGTCACACCTGCACTATTTGATAAGTGGCAGCCAATCGTTGGCGCTTATGCCAATGAAATAAGATTAAAAAAAATGCACACGCGTTGGGGCAGCTGCAACACGCGCACAAAACGAATTTGGCTATCGGTTTATCTTCCTGCTTATCCTATCGAATGCACCGAATACGTAATCGTTCATGAGCTGTGCCACTTGCATCATGCCAACCATAGCCGAGCGTTTTGGCAAACCGTTGCCACAGCGCTGCCAGATTACCAGCAATGGCATAATATCCTAGCGGGCAAGACAGGACAGCTGGACTAAACCTACCATCTAACTATCTAACTTTCTAATCAGCTAAATAGTTCTAGTAAGCACCTCGATATCATCTGCGTCACCTTCATTATGCAGAGCACCTAGTCCTATTTTTATCATCATTTTTAAAATAAGGACACACCTGAATAAGCCTGATATGATAAAGAATAACGGTACAAATCGTTTCGTTTAAACAATAATTTTATATACAGGGATGTCATATGGAAAATGTCAACCAAGCGGAGTTTTGGCAACAGCGTTATGAGAAAAACAGCATCGGTTGGGATATGGGACAGGTATCACCACCGCTCAAAGCATATATCGACCAGCTACCTGAGAGCGCGAAAGATCAAGCGATACTAGTGCCAGGTGCGGGTAATGCTTATGAAGTGGGCTATTTATATGAGCAAGGTTTTACCAATATCACGCTGGTTGACTTTGCCCCTGCACCGATTGAGACATTTGCAGAGCGCTATCCTAGTTTCCCTTCTGAGCACCTGATCTGTGCGGATTTTTTTAGTTTATCAGCTGAGCAGTATCAATTTGATTGGATACTTGAGCAGACTTTTTTTTGTGCGATCAATCCATCACGCCGTGATGAATACGTGCAACAGATGGCAAGGCTATTAAAGCCACAAGGTAAGCTGGTTGGGTTGTTATTTGACACGGATTTTGGACGAGAAGAGCCACCATTCGGCGGCAGCAAGGAAGAGTACCAGCAGCGTTTTCAAAGTTATTTTGATATCGATATTATGGAGCCCAGCTATAATTCACATCCAGCACGGCAAGGCAGTGAGCTATTTATAAAGCTGCAAGCGAAGTAAGCTCGCGCTTGATATTATCTCGAGCTTGTGTTTCCAACTGCTCATAGTAATGGTCAGTCAGATAAAGTTTGGGATGTGCTAGTAATCCTTGTAACACTGCAGTGCGCCCATCACGGTAGCTGTCATCGGCGACATGTTTATATTCTTGACGTATCGCCTTTGCATACTGCTCATATGCAGACCGAGGCGCACCCAAAATACTCAAATCCATATCTAACAGATACGCCGCATCGTTATATTTGTCCCTGTCTATCAATACATCTATCTGATGATTAGCCGTCATCATAATGAGAGCGTAGATCTGCTGGCATTGCTCTGTGCTTAGATAAGGGCTCAAGGCATCTGTCGCAAGTTCTGCACTTTGCAACTCGTTGTCGGAGCGTGTTGGCTCATATATCACATCATGATAATACAGTGCCAATGCAATGATATGCGGCTCAGCAAGATGGTGTTTAATACTTTCAAGCTGTATCAAGAGCTGCTGAATATGATTGAGTGTATGATAAGCACGTTGTGGTTCGCCATAGCGCATCACGATATCTTGCCAAAGCCTATCTATTTGCTTTGGCGAGATATCGCTGGTCATAGCTGACAAGTGCTGTGCAAAGTACTTGCCAAGCTCATCATGCTTATTTGAGACAGTTTTCATATGTCATTTTTTCACTATGACCGTGGTAAAAATGGTTTGGTTATTCTTTGTTAGCCACTGCATCTTTAAATGCTTTATTAAACACTTCACCAAGCAAGCTAACATCATCGACACGCGCATAGTTCAGACGGGTGACAAAGGCAATATGGCGATGCGGTCCTTCTTCAGCCAGTGGTATGGCGACGGCATTTTGGTTTTGCAGGTGTAGCTGATCGAGTGCCATTTCAGGCACTAGCGTTGTGCCCATATTGGCAAGTGCCATTTGAATCAAAGTATTTAAACTAGCATCTGAGAAGCTTGACTTCATTTGTGCACGGTCGAAATGACAGACAGACAGCGTCTGGTCGGTTAGGCAGTGTCCTTCGCCAAGTAACATGAGATTGGCAGTTGCCAGTTCGTCAGCATTGATAGTATCAAGCTTGGCATGTATGTCATCTTTTGGAAATACAGCAAAGAAGTCCTCACTCCAAAACTCAAAACTGTGTAGCCCATCTACCGCGTACGGTAGTGCAATGATAGCCGTATCGATATGACCGTAGCGTACTTGCTCAAGCAGACGCTCTGTCTGTTGTTCGACGATGGTCATACGGAACTCTGGATATTGAGCACGTAGCGCAGGCAGTACTTTTGGCAGCAAATAAGGCGCAATTGTCGGAATAATACCGACAGTCATAGGATAGGCAAGCGGCGTCTGATGGCTATGGGCACGTGTGGTCAAATCACTCACTTCAGAAAACACTCGCTGCGCCCGCGTAAGAATGTCTTGACCGATAGGGGTAATCAATACCTGTTTATTGTTGCGCTCAAAAATCTGAGTATCTAGCTGTTTTTCTAATTCTGCGATACCCAGACTTAGTGCAGACTGCGAGATATTGCAATCTTCAGCAGCACGTTTAAAATGACGATGTTTGGCAACGGCTAGGGCAAACTCAAGTTGTCGTAAAGTAATCATAAAACCTCTCTGTTAGTGGGTTTTTAATGCAATTTATTATGTTTGGTCAACCTTTATAAGGTATCAAATTACCAATTAAGCACCAATGATAAAATGTAGAGATAATAGTTTAACAAGTTTAATAAAACAAAACATCACATTAAAAACTTTTAACTGGATTAACCGTAGAATTCGCGTATAGTTTGTCAGGTAGCCCAGAGAGCTAGAGGGCTAATTGAAAAAACCATATAAATAATTTCCAATTTACTCAACTATAGAGGAGCCAACCATGGCGTCTATCATCAATCAAGAAATCCCAGAATTTTCAGCAGATGCATACGTAAACGGTGAGTTCAAAACCATCACTTCAGAAGACGTAAAAGGCAACTGGGCGATTTTCCTATTTTACCCAGCTGATTTCACGTTCGTTTGCCCAACTGAGCTAGAAGACATGGCCGCTCATTATGACGAGCTAAAAGGTCTTGGTGTTGAAGTATACTCAGTATCTACTGACACGCATTTCACGCACAAAGCATGGCATGATTCTTCAGAAGCTATCGGTAAAGTACAATACCCAATGATCGGCGATCCTACTGGTAAAATCACTCGTGGCTTCAATGTCATGATTGAAGAAGCAGGCTTGGCTGAGCGCGGTACGTTCTTAGTAGATCCTGATGGCTTGATCCAAGTAGCTGAAATCCATGCTGGCGGTATCGGCCGTAGTGCAAAAGACATGCTACGTAAAGTGAAAGCAGCACAGTATGTTCGTGAAAACGACGGCGAAGTTTGCCCAGCAGCTTGGGAACAAGGCGGCGACACATTGAAGCCAAGTCTTGACCTAGTTGGTAAAATCTAAGTAGTTATTTTATACTTAGATAAAAGTAGCGCTGTATCTTAAACATCTGCTTTAAGGCAGGGCTACAAATAAAGACCCCATTAACATAAGTTAATGGGGTCTTTTTACGTCTTAAGCATAGGTAATGTTAGTATTATTTTTTCAGCATATCTCTAAGCATAGACGCAATATTAAGCGCGAGACTGTGCTTTATTTTTATCAATGGTTTTATAAATCTCGTCTTTGAGTTGTAGCTTTCGTCGTTTCATCTGTTCGATTTCTTCGTCGCGACTGGCATGCTTGACCACATCGTTTTCAAGCTTATTAATTTGTCTATCTAGAGTTGTATGCTCATCAAAGATACTCGCAAAATGCGTGTCCTTTTGCTTTAACTCATCGATAATATCACTGTGATCTTGCCATGTGTCTGTCATTGTCATGTTGTCATCCTTGTTATTTAGTGCAAGCTTAGAATAAGCGTAAGCACGTTATGGTTAAGACGCTTATGATGGTGAGACTTTGTTTGGAAGGGGTGAAAGTTTAATGGTAATAAAGATAGTTACTTCACGATATTGATAATGCATATTGCTATCAATACCATTCGATTGTAGCGAAAAAATAGACCATGTACCATCACTATCATTTGCTTATGTATTTATATTTAATTATTTAAGTTAATAAACGATTGGTTTTATAAAACATAAAGTTTGAGTTTCTCAGCTTGCTGAAATTCGCTAAACGCTTGATAATAGACACATCAAAGGGCAAGAGCCTATTATATATAACCTTTTATACAAAATTATTAACACCAACTATTTTATATTTAGACGCGTAGCATGACAGCTACCGTTACATATTCAGTCATAATGAGGAACAAACATGATAGATCAGAATTTATTAGATGCCGTTAAGAGCTATAGCGAAAACATGACACGCCCAATTACCTTTGTATTAGGTAATGGTACGCATGCAAAACGTGCAGAATTGGTAGATTTTTTGACCAAGATTGCTGGAACAACAGACAAAATCAACTTCGATGCAGAAGCAACTGACGATAGTTTGCCTAGTGCAATTAGTTTCAAAGTAGTCAGTCACATTGATGACGCATCAAACGATACTGGTATCGTATTCAGCGGTATCCCAGGTGGTCATGAGTTTACGTCATTGATTTTGGCGATTCTGCAAGCGGGTGGTCATACGCTAAAGTTGGATGAAGGCATACAAAAGTTAGTTAAGCGCTTTAATAAGCCATTACAGTTCCAGACCTACGTGTCATTGTCATGCCATAGCTGCCCAGAAGTCGTTCAAGCATTGAACCAGTTCGCGCTATTAAATGATGGTATCAGCAATGAGATGATCGATGGTGCATTGTTCCAAGAGCAAGTAGAAGCGAACAAAATCCAAGGCGTACCAGCTGTATTTTTAAACGGTAAGCCATTTGCTAACGGCTTAATCGACACTGCTAAATTGATCGGAAAATTACAAGAGCAGTTCCCTGACTTATTGTCAGAAGTAGAAGACGATGCTGAGCAATTAGAGCAGCAAGACGTCACTATCATCGGTGCTGGCCCTGCAGGTGTTGCTGCTGCTATTTATACAGCGCGTAAAGGCTTAAAAGTTACGATGGTCGCTGACCGTATCGGTGGACAAGTAAAAGACACGCAAGATATCGAGAACTTGATTTCAGTGCCGCTAACCAATGGTACGGATTTATCGACCAACTTTGTTAAGCACTTGGCTGAATACAACATCACGCTAAAAGAGCATGTGAGCGTTAAAGAAATTGGCGAGACTGAAGAAGAGAACTACAGTATCCACCTAAATACTGGTGAGACTTTTAATACTCGTAGTATCATCTTGGCGACAGGTGCTCAGTGGAGAAAGCTTGGTGTACCGGGCGAAGAAGAAAATATCGGTAAAGGCGTGGCTTTCTGTGCGCATTGTGATGGCCCATTCTTTAAAGGTAAAGATATCTCAGTGATCGGCGGTGGTAACTCAGGCGTTGAGGCAGCACTAGATTTGGCAGGTATCGTCAATCACGTTACTGTACTCGAGTTCGCTGATGAATTGAAAGCTGACCAAGTACTGATCAATAAAGCCAAAGAGAAAACCAACATTGAGTTCATTACTGGTGCAGCAACGCAAGAAATCAAAGCGACTGATGGTAAAGTATCGTCTATCGTTTACCAAGATCGCAGCACAGGTGAGACTCATGAGCGTGACTTATCAGGGGTGTTTGTACAGATTGGTTTAGTGCCAAACACTGGATTCATCAAAGGCTTCGTTGATCTAAACCGCTTTGGTGAGATCGAAATCGATGAGCGCTGCCGTACAGATCGTAAAGGTATCTTCGCTTGTGGTGATGTAACCACCGTACCATTCAAACAGATCAACATTGCGATGGGTGAAGGTAGTAAAGCAGCATTGTCAGCGTTTGAATACTTAGTTATGCAGTAAGCTGTTCAGTTTAGTTTCAGTATAAAAGGCCACCTCGGTTGAGGTGGTTTTTTTATGCTATCGCATAAATATGTCTATATAGAACAAATCCTAATATTTAGGAAATAGCCATTTGCATGAGCCAATAACGCGATTTCACTCAGAAGATATCAGTATTTACGTTACAAATTCGACATTTGCATTACAAACTCGTGTTGTTGATGCAATAATGTATGCAACAAAACCTATCATAGCGTCATGAACTATAAGGAAAATAGGCATGGAATACATTGAAGCTTTTTTCGCCCTAGTCGGGGATCTAACGTGGGGCTGGGCGCTCGTGCCTATGCTAATTATCTTTGGTTTATTATTTACCATCGTAGGTAGGTTCGCTCAGTTTAGATATTTTAAACGTATGTTCCGTGTGTTCAAAACGGATGAGGTAGGAGACGACGGAATCTCTGCCCGTCAGGCGTTGCTCGTTTCTATCGGTGGACGTGTAGGCGGCGGTAACATTGCCGGCGTTGCTGTTGCAATCTCTTTAGGGGGTCCGGGAGCGGTATTCTGGATGTGGGTTGTGGCCTTAATTGGCATGATGACCAGCATTGTGGAATGTAGCTTAGCGCAGCTTTATAAGCGTAGAGACAATGATGGTAACTTTCGCGGTGGCCCTGCGACGTATATTTTACATGGGTTAGGTAAAGACTATCGCTGGCTTGCTGTTATTTATGCGATCTCGTTACTCCTATCTTTTTCTATCGGGTTTGTGGCGTTCCAAGGCAACACGGTAGCAGGCTCAGCGCTTGAAAGCTTTGGGATTGACCGCTGGATAACGGGTCTGGTTCTGGTGATTGCAGGTGGATTTATTGTCTTTGGCGGTATTCAGCGCATTGCAAAAGTAGCCGACGTTGTCATTCCTGTTATGGCATTAATCTATATCAGTATGGCACTTATTATTATTGCGTTTAACTTTACAGAACTGCCTGCACTGATGGTAATGATTGTCAAAAATGCTTTTGGCATTGAGTCTGTCGTGGGCGGTGGTATTGGTGTGGCAATTGAGCAAGGTATGAAGCGTGGTTTATTCTCTAATGAAGCAGGTCTAGGTTCTGCGCCTAATATTGCCGCCACCGCTTACGCTACTCATCCTGTTAGTCAAGGTATCTCACAGTCATTATCTGTGTTTATTGATACGATAATCGTATGTAGTGCCACCGCATTTATGATTTTACTGAGCGGCGTGTATCAACCAGGTGCTGAAATCGATGGTATTGTACTGGCACAGCAGGCGCTAACGACCCAGCTTGGGGATTGGGCACAGTATATTCTCACCATATCGATATTGCTATTTGCCCTAAGCTCTATTATGTATAACTATTATATGGGTGAAAATGCCATTAATTTCTTGATTAAAAAGAATATCAAAATGGCGACTCTGATTTTGCGAGTTGTGGTGATTGCGGTATTATTCTTGGGTGCAGTGGCTCCTGCAGCAACCGCAGTATTCTTCTTCGCTGATCCGTTGATGGGTGTGCTAGCGCTAGCAAACTTATTGGCCTTAATAATGTTGTTTCCACGAGCTAAGCGTCTACTTGACGACTTTGCAAGTCAGTTAAGATCAGGGGTTAAAGAGCCGTTGTTTGATGCACAAGAGTATGAAAAGTTGGATCTCGATTTGAGCGCATGGGGTAAAAAAGCAGTAAAAGAAGCGTTAGACCAAAAACAGTAGTACCCGTAGGCTTTATTTCTCATGAAAGAAAAAACCACTTTAACTGAGTTGAAGTGGTTTTTTTATGCAAGATACTATTTATTCGCCAATACGCCAACGACAGACAGTATCTCGCCTGCTTCATCTTCTTCAATAATACGAGTCTCTGTCAGTGCTGATTGTTGCCACGCTTGTATGTGTGGATGATTTAACATAGTTTGGCAATACTGCTTGGTAAGTGGCTGCAAAGTAATATTAGCTGCATCAGCATAAGTCTGTAATCGCAGCACCACTGGAGCAAAAAACACATCAGCTGCTGTGAAATCTCCGAATAAGAAACTGTCTGCTGAGCGAGTTTTTAAACAATCGTCAAAGATGTCTTCGATACGAGTGATATCTGCTAAGCAAGCGCTACTTGGTTGTATCTTAGCCGTTGCTCGTATATTCATCGGCATCTCGTTACGAATACCTGTCAGTCCTGAATGCATCTCAGCCACGATGCTTTGGCAATAGGCGCTATTTATTCTACTTAGATTATTATTGCGTTTTTCAGCGTTAGATTTATCAATACCTGTCCAAATATCAATATCCGTAAAGTACTCATTAGCATGCATAGCAATCGCTAAGGTGTCCCAAACGGTTACTTTATTATCTTTTTCACCGTAGACTAAAATAGGCACTTTACCCGTTGGTGAATGCGCTTCGAGCGTTGGACGTGCTGATGGATGAAACAACTCAATAAGTTGCTCATCAAAATCAACATTGAATGCTTTGAGCAACAGCCACGCTCGTAGCGACCAAGATGAGTAGTTTTTATTACCAATAATTAATAGCGGTTTTTGCATCATAGAGTCCTATTAAGCGATAACAGTAGCATTTTATTATGTACTCAATATTGAGTATTGACCAGTCTATAAACTGAGCTATATTTCTATCATTTAAATCATATTTCAAAAAAAACGCCCCTCCAATGTTTGGAAGGGCGCTTATTTAGACGGGCACTTATTGAGAAGGGCGCTTTTTATTTCTTACATTCGCTATCATCAGTTTTTGTTTTTGATTAGGAAAATAACGGGCAGCGCAACGACATACATCAGCACACCGTACAAAGCAGCAGGCAGTGCTATAACTGGCAGTGTGCTCACACCCATGATGATAGGAGCTAAGGTAATAGCCGTTGTACTATTTTGGATACTGGTTTCTATCGAGATGGTTTTGGTATCAAACCAGCTAAGCTTTAGGACTCTAGAAATTAAGATGCTAATAGCAAATAAAATAGCAATGATAAAGATAAGTTCTAAACCAATTTGAGTGAACTGTGATTGTAGTAGTTGCCAGTTAGAGGCAATAGCAGCAAAGACAATTAGTACAAAAAACATGCTGGCCAAGCCGTTTAGAAGACTGCTGCGACGTACCATAAAGTCAGTAAATTTGTGGCGAGCAAGCATACCAAGAGATACGGGCAATGTGGTCAATAAGAACATGACTAGGCCAATCTTTATCGCGCTAATAGAGTTAGCCTGATCTTTCATGAAATGATCAAAAGCCAACGTAATTAAGATAGGCAATGTAATGACTGATAGTATGCTGACCACACCGGTCAACGCGATAGAGAGCGCGACATTTCCTTTGGTATAGTAGGTCAGCATGTTACTAGTGACACCGCCGGGGCAAAAACTAATCAGCATAATCCCAAAAGCAATCGCTGGTGGCGGAGCCGTTACTAACACGACTGCGAGTGCAACCAACGGTACCAACACAACTTGATTGATTAAACCAACAAAGAACGCTTTTGGATATTTGGCAATGACCTTAAAATCACTCAGTTTTAGCCCTGCTCCTAGAGTGAACATAATGTAGGCAAGGGCTAGTGGCAGTAATGCTAGCGCGGTATTATTCATCAAACATTCCTTGTAAAACTAAAATGCCATATCAAGATGGCTTTTTGAAAGTAAATAGCAGCGGGGCAACCTTGTCACCATACAGCTGCTCACAATCCCTGTGTTTTGGTATTTAATCGTCTAGCTATTTAGGTGTCTCAACCACCAAGCTAGATCAAGCCTATCAAATGATAATAGCGGTATTACGCTCGTATAGTAACCCACTTGTCGTGACTATTGAGGTTGGTCGAGGTTGTTGGAAGCTATCGGGAATCGGTTAGGTATTGATTGGGCAATGATAGAGCTGTTTGTGGCTAATGAAAATTTGAGCATAATGATAAGTGCAATAAAAAGCCCACAAGATTCTGTGGGCTAAATACGCTAACTGTCTAGTCTGTTCATGTTGCATTAGTCATCTAGTAAATCCATTTGCTTGGCTGCTTCATAGATACCGTTTGAGCGGTTACCCGTGCGGCAAAAAATCAGCATTGGCTGCTCAGCTTGATTAAAGAAATCTGCAAACGTTTCGACGTGAGTTTGATTCAGCTCATTACCTGCAAAAGAAATCTCTTTATAAGCAAGACCAGCTTCTTTGGCTGCTGCTTCGATTTCGGCACTGGTTGGCTGATTTGGCTCTTCACCATCAGGACGGTTGTTAATAATGGTTTTGAAACCATTTTCGGCAATCATAGGCACTTGGTCAGGCGTGATTTGTCCGGTAAAGCTAACTTCATGGCTCATAAGAGCTCCTTTTTTTATTGGTGTTGTTGGGTTTATAAAACGTGTTAGTTCGAGCTATGGTTGTTATAACAGGCCTTGCATCAATGCACCTTGATACAGTAGCTTGGCGCGTGCACCAGTGCCACAAAACATTAATATAGGCTTGGGCATTGAGTGATAGAAATCGGCAAACTGCTCGACCGTCAGCATACTTAAGCGCTCATCATCAAAAGGCAGATGCTGATACGCTAGATTTGCCTGTTCGGTAGCCGTTGCCAAATCGCAGCTATTAGGCTGTGTCTCAATCTCGGCATCTGGGCGAATATTAAGCACTGAGCGATAACCAAGCTCAGCAATCTTAACGCATTGGCTTGGGTATATTTGCTTATAAATCGTTAAATCATCGGTCATAAAATAGGTTCAGTTATATTTGTTAAGGTATATTTATTATTGAGGGTTGGGCTAAGAATATCAAAGGACTATAAATCAGCATTTTTTAGGTCGATTTCTAGGTTAATTGATTTCCTATTTAGTGCGTCTAGCATAACACAGGCGCTATCATAGCGATATTGTGTTGTAGGCGACAATAGTAATTGAGATTGAGTGAAATTAATGTATCAGCGACTTCATTACGGTCAAACTATAGATTATTTTAATGCATCGACAGCATCTAAGGTACTCAGATAGACCTGCCCTGATAGCTCACTAATCAATGGGGTATGACCGATGATGTCCATCACAGGACCTTTGATAAAGCTAAAATGTAAGCGCTTGTTCTGTAACGCCAATTCGTGGTTTAAGGTACAAAGCATTTCTTGGGCGGTCAGATCTATATGGTTGACGGCGGCCATAATCAATATGATTTCATTGGCATCGGGATATTGCTGCATGGCATTGAGGATACGTCGATGTACAGATTCACTATTACCAAAGAATAAACTCTCATCAATACGCAACATCAATAAATTGCTAAAAGTTACGACGTCATGGCGATTGATATTACGAAAATGTCCTGTACCGCCCAACTGTCCAACGACAGCTACGTGAGGCTTACTTGACTGCCAGATAAGACTGGCGAATGACACCATTAGACCAATGACCAGCCCTGTGTTTAGACCAAATATCAGAACACCGACGAACGCTGCTAAAAAGCTAGCACCATCTAAGCGATCGCGCTGCCATGCAGATTTCAACGTCGCAATATCTATCAGGCCAATGATGGAGGCCATGATGGTTGCGCCCAGTAGTGCATAGGGTAGTGGGGCAAGTGCATTGCTAAAGGCTATGAGCGCGGCCATCATTACCAGTACGGTGACGAGACTGGCAAGTGGTGTCTTCGCGCCTGAGTCGGCATTGATAGCCGTACGCGAAAAACCACCAGCAACCGCAAAACTTTGGAACAGTCCACCAGACAGATTGGCTAGCCCAAGTCCAGTCAGTTCACGATTGGCATCAAAACTCTCACCACGCAAGCGAGCATAAGTACTGGCAACTGAACTGCTCGACACAAATACGATCAGTGCCATCAATCCTGCGGTTGGCAAGAGTTTCAGCGCCTCTTGTAGATCAGGGATATGCGGTAACGTAAAGCTCGGCAGCCCTTGGGGAATACGACCGATGGTCGCCACACCATGTGTGCTCCAATGCAGTGCCATACTGAGTACGATAGCGATACCGAGTAGTATAAGCGGGAATAAGCGCTCTGCCCATTTGGCATACGACGATGATAGCCACGTCTGCCATATCCACTCACTTGCATAGCGATTGACAACCAGTAGCGCAAATGCGGTAATACCGATAGCTAAGGTTAATGGATGCAGCTGGCTGGCATAGCGTTGCATGGTAGATAGATAACCAATCAGACTATTGCCAGTGACCGGAATGTCGGTCAGATATTTGAGCTGACTGACAAATATAAGTACCGCTGCACCGCTTACAAACCCTGCAGACACGCCGCGACTGATAAACTGCATGATCCAGCCAAGTTTTAATCTGCCTGCTATCCACAGCAGTGCACCTACCATCAGTGCCAATAGGCTGGCCATCAGTGCATACTGTTCAGTACCTTGCTCAGCATAAGGCAGTAGGCCACTGGCTGTCATAATGGCGGTAATGGCAACGGGACCTACGGCTTGTACGTTGCTAGAGCCGAGCCACGCATAAACGAGGACAGGTACGATCGCTGCATATAGACCATAGACAGGCGGCAGTCCTGCAAGCACCGCGTAACCTAGGCTCTGCGGTATGACCAACACGCCCACCACTATGCCTGCGACGAGATCAGTCGGCAACGCTGAGAGCTGGTATTGACGCAGCCAAGCTGGAATCAGACGAGCGACGATAGAGGACATATCAATCACCACAGTAGATAGTACAAATAATTAGGCGAGGGCGGCGTTATTCTGCTTTGGCACAAAAACGTTGATACAGCAGATCGAGTACAGCTAGCGCATCCTCGCTTGCGATACTATAGTAAATTTGCTTACCTTCGCGGCGTGTGGCGACCAGCTTGTCTTTACGCAATATACCCAATTGCTGCGATAAGCTCGGCTGTCCAACCCCGACCAAGTCTTCCAGCTCACCGACGCAATATTCACCTTGGGTCAATTGACAGAGAAGAAGTAGGCGATCAGGATGCGATAGCGACTTTAATAGTTGGCTGGCTTGTAGCGATGCTTGCTGCATTTGCTTGGCAAGATCGGCAGGTACTAAATCTGCAGTATCAGATGACCCATCGTCAGTGGTACTGCGAGTAGGTGTACCTTCGGCTGAAATAGAAGTAGTCAGAACAAATTCCTTACATTAGATGGTAACAAATGCCATGATGTTTTGAGCAATATATAGTTGATTATCAATGATATCACGCCACATAGCAAGTTATCATTAATTACATTATATAAATTGATAAATTGTATGGTGGTTGTTATATTGGTGGCATTAGATAAGTCGTAGGAACGCATTATATACGACTGAATATCATACTTAAGGGTTAATTAAAGATAAAAATCCCTATAACCAAAATCCCTATAACCAAAATATGTATAAATAACTTATGTATAAATAATTAAAGAGGCCGCCATGCAAGTTCATTCTTTTTTAGACAGCGATACAGAAACCTATACCCACGTACTTGCTGATACTGAGCAAAAATTATGCGCCATTGTCGATCCTGTATTGAACTTCGATGCTAAGTCAGGCAGAACCAATACCAGCAGTGTCGATGAAGTGATTGAGTTTGTACGTGAGCAGGATTGGGCGCTCAAGTACATTATCGAGACCCATGCGCATGCAGATCATTTGTCAGCGGCCATTCATGTAAAAGAAAGCCTTGGCGGACAGTTAGTCATCGGTCAGCATATCACCGAAGTACAAAAAATCTTTAAGCAAATTTTTAACTTTGACACGAGTTTCCGCACTGATGCTAGCCAGTTTGATATTTTGACAGACGAAGGCGAGACCTTAGAGCTTGGCAATATTACTATCACTGCGATGTATGTACCCGGTCACACACGTGCCGATATGGCCTATCTAGCCGCTGATGATGAGAAAACAGTGGTATTCGTTGGAGATACATTGTTTGCGCCTGATGTCGGTACAGCGCGCTGCGATTTTCCTGGCGGCGATGCCAAAACGCTTTATCAGTCTATTCAGAAGCTGCTAGCACTTCCTGAAGATACCGTCATGTATCTGTGTCATGATTATCCAAGCAAAGGTCGTCAGCATTGCCCAACGACGACAGTAGCCGCGCAAAAACTAGAGAATATCCATGTCAAAGACAGTATAAACGAAGCGGAGTTTGTGCAGATGCGTGAGCGCCGTGATGCGACTCTAGATATGCCTCGCCTTATCATTCCTGCTGTACAAATCAATATCGATGCCGGACATTTCCCCGAGCCAGAAGACAATGGTACCCGTTATCTAAAAGTACCGATCAATGTCCTTGGTGGATAAGTTAAACAGTGCAATAACCGGAGAGAGCAATGAACCCTTACGAGCGCTATGTGTTACCAAAGATGATAGATATTGCCTGTAGTACGGGCAATGTGATGAAAGCGCGTTCTAAAATTGTTCCGCAAGCGCTCGGTAAGGTGTTGGAGATTGGCATTGGCAGCGGTCTGAATTTACAGTTTTATGATGCTAATAAAGTCTCTTCTATTATCGGTGTGGATCCAGCGGCTCAAATGCAGTCGCTGGCTCGTGAGCGTGCAGCTGACATTGGCATTCCGGTTGAAGTGATAGCCGTCGATGTAAAAGGTATCCATGCTGATACGGATCAATTTGATACGATTGTGATGACTTTTACCTTGTGCAGTATTGATGATCCAGTAGCGGCGCTTCGAGAAATGGCGCGCGTGCTAAAACCTAGCGGTCGCTTATTGTTTTGTGAGCATGGACTGGCACCAGATTCTTCTGTTGAGCGTTGGCAGCAGCGATTGACACCTTTTTGGAAACCTATAGCAGGTGGGTGTCATTTAGATCGCGATATTCCGGCGCTTATTAGAGAAGGTGGTTTTGCTATTGATGAGTTGAGCGAAGCGTATTTGCCTGGTCCACGACCGATGAGCTATGTGTATAGCGGTGTGGCACAGCAACTGGCATAAAGGATAAGCCCAATTAACTATGCTAAAATTATTCATGTAATCAATTAACGTAACTAGCTTTTATATAAAATGGTTCATGAACAGTATTTGAAATAACAAAATGATTAGAATAGGAATTAAATAATGAGTGAGCAAAGTTTTCATCTAGTATGCCCACATTGCCAAGCAACCAACCGTGTACCTGCTGCACGATTAAGCGCTGCGCCAAAATGCGGTAAATGTGGTCAGCCATTATTGACTGCCAGTCCGCATGAGCTCAATGCGCAAACAATCAATAAGGTTATCCAAAAGAACGATGTACTGACTATCGTAGATTTTTGGGCGAGCTGGTGTCAGCCTTGCATCATGATGGCGCCAGAGTTCAAGAGCGCTGCTAGTCAATTACCACAAGTGGTCTTTGCCAAGGTGCAAACGGATAAATATGAGCAGGCAGCCGCGCCTTACAATATTCGCAGCTTGCCAACGATGGTTGCTTTTAGAAATGGTAAAGAAGTCGCGCGACAATCAGGCGCGTTACCAAGTCATCAAATCATTCAGTGGGTACAAAGCTTACAGTCGTAACATGAGCCAGATAAGACTGTTTATCATCCAAGCTATTTATCCAAATACTTATGTTTTCTTATAAAAAACCGCAGCAATAAAACAGCCAATACGCGATCTGCATATTGGCTGTTTTACTGTGTCATGTACTGTTTTACTGTGTCATACACCATCTTGGTCGTGCAGATAGCCTTGCACTTGCTTAAGCTTATTCACCATAAATTTTGATGCCATTGGCAAAGCTACAACGCTGAATGCGCGCTGACTGGACAATTGCATCACGCTCACCATAGAGACGCGATAATTTTGCATCGCGTGCT
Source organism: Psychrobacter proteolyticus (assembly GCF_038155145.1). Lineage (GTDB taxonomy): Bacteria > Pseudomonadota > Gammaproteobacteria > Pseudomonadales > Moraxellaceae > Psychrobacter > Psychrobacter proteolyticus_B. The sequence continues at coordinate 2,902 of NZ_JBAKAY010000008.1, read as the reverse complement.
TTGGTATTGTTGCTCTTGCCTAGACCAAAGCTGATATTCGGCGAGATACCCCAACGTCCTGCAGAGACGCCTACACCGACGCCTGATGCCGATAGGGTCGATTGCTCATTGCGAGCCGCTTCGACATAGCGGTTGACGCGAGTGTACTCTTGTCCAAGTGCTTGACAATTATAGTTTTGATAAGTACTTGGCGGTACATATTGTGGGGTGATGTTACCAGTAGAGGCACAGCCTGAGAGCGCAAAAATGCCAGCTAGTAGTGTCGCTGTCGTAAACGTTTTCATAATGGCTCCAGTAGGCTAAGTGATTGTATTTATATCTATTTAAGATAGCAAAAATAGCGTGATTAAGATATTGAAAATCCATCGATGATGAAAAATTTTCGCATCATGTCATCAAAATATCGACAGCTTTCTAAAACGATTGTTTATTAAAATAAAAAATCGCTTATTAAAATAAGTTTGCTGGCTTGGCAAAGGCAAGTATCACAATACCGATATAGGCAACGGCAGCAATAAGAATACCTGTTTTTCTTTGCACAGGTGTCGCATCAACCTTAAACGCTTTGATACTTGAGCTAATAGCAGCGATCAGTAAGATGATTTTGGCAAACACCCACTGGACAGGAGCGTTGGCACCCATCAATTGCATTAGCATCATCGCACCTGACAGGATAAGCAGGGCATAGATGATATGTGTGGCTATTTTGACTGCTCGTGGTGCGCGTCTATCTGCGCTGAGTACTAAGTAGCTTTGATATAAAAATAGCGCAACAGTCAGCGCTGCCATCAGCATATGTAGGTGTTTCATTGAATATTGCTCCCTCTAAAACTGCAGTATATAGGCTAATTTAGAATAGTTAGTTGCGATTCAAACATAATCAGCTATCTGTTTTGACCAGCACATAAGGGACTCGCAGGGCTTTGACCTTGCCATTCTGTCGGAGTATAGGCATGGATAGCGAGGGCATGTACTTGGCCACCTTGCGAAGTGAGTAAAGGCGTGACTAGGCCGTATATCAGCTGATGACGCCCGACCAGTCGTTTACCTTCAAATGCATCGCTAACGATAGTGAGCTTAAAGTGACTTTCTTTACCTTCAAAATAACCGGCATGCGACATCGACTCATTGAGCAGTTCGATGTGCTGCGGCGCAAGCGCCTGTAATTCGGCATGAAGTGCGTCGGCAGTAGGTGTGGTACTCATAACAATCCTTCAATGTATTTTGCACAATTTGATTGAGCAATCTGCAAATAATATTTATCGGCATTATAACAGACACGATAAGCGGGATAGCGTGCGATTGCCAAATCGAACAATTGCAAACCCTGCCGATTACAATGCTTATCAATTACAGTGCTTATCAACTACAATGCTTGCTAATTATAAAACCTGTAATGTCTGGCTATAATTAAAAAAGCAAAGCACAACACTGTGGCTGTACTTTGCTTCTATGATATCTAAATACGCACTGCTAAAGTGTAAAGGTAGCTAATTAGCTAATTAATTAGCGGCGCGACTGTTGATATAGAGGCGTAACTTTTGGCATCAATGACTGTAACTCTGCGATACGGCTGCTGCTCGTTGGGTGAGTGCTGAGGAATTGTGGTGGCTCACCTTGGCTTGCTTTTTGCATTTTTTGCCACAGGGTAATAGCTGCCTGAGGGTTATAACCTGCACGTGCCATCAGCTCAAGACCGATCTGATCGGCTTCGCTTTCTTGAGTGCGACTGTGGGGTAGGCTCAAGCCTAAATTACCAGCAGTACCTGCTAGCTCAGCCTGTCCTTGTGATAAGCCAAATATACTAGCAGCCAGACCGATACCAGTTTGCGTCGCATACTCGCGTGATAGACGCTCGCGTGAATGCTCACGTAATGCATGAGAGATTTCATGACCCATGATGGCAGCAATCTCATCATCAGTGAGGTTCAGACGATCGATGATGCCTGAATAAAACATAATCTTACCACCCGGCACCACAAAGGCATTTAGATCGTTAGACTTGATGGTGTGTACTTCCCATTGCCATTTGGCTGCATCTGCGCGGTAGACGCCAACTTGACCAACCAAGCGATTCGCAATATTTTTTAAACGGTTTAGCTGAGCGGTATTGGTATCTAGCACACCTTTTGATTTTGCGTCTTGTATTGTTTTGGCATAGCTTTGGGCAGATAGCGCCAATACTTGCTCACTAGACACTAATAGCAACTGCTGACGATCAACACCAACTGCGCCAGAATTGGTCGTACTGGTACAACCAGTCAAGGTCAGTGCTGACAACGAAGCGGCCATCACTGTCGTGGTTAATAACTTCTTCATAAAATATCCTCTCTATAAGATGGAAAAACATAAAGTCAAACAAGTTAAAGAATAGTGCAGCAGATGTGGGAGCCATGTTTATTGATCTTTTAGTAGTGCTCATTCATCCACTTAAACAGTAAAAGTCTACCTTAACTGCCATTGGACATAAGTATAATAATGTTAACCACCTAAAACCAAGATAGGAAAAGTAACAATAAAGCGTATGATTGTAAGTGCGATATCTTTTTATTAGAGTGAAAATAGTGAGTTTTTCCTTTATCGATTGTCTTATGACTGTTATAAAGCTAAGGGAAGTAAAGCTCAGACTTAAATTTCTATAATTAATGTGAAATATTTTTCATTTAGCTAAAATTAATTCCTGTTTTTAAATCAATTGCTTATGTTGATTTATCCGATAAAAAGGGCACTTAGCTAAAAATATTAGAAATAAATTCTAAAAAAGGTGTTGACACCCACAGAATATTTGCTAAAATAGCCAGCCTATCGAGACGGAGTAGTTGTTAACAACGCTACGGATTGATACTAAGCGGGAATAGCTCAGTGGTAGAGCATAACCTTGCCAAGGTTGGGGTCGAGAGTT
>NZ_JBAKAY010000007.1:0-171630 GCF_038155145.1 Psychrobacter proteolyticus | reverse complement strand
CAATGGTAGTGTGGTTCGCCCATGTGAGAGTAGGTCATCGTCAGCTCTCTATTCTGAAATATCCCCCGACATTAGCTTGTCGGGGGATTTTCTTTGCGCGCGGTTTGGTGACGGATCTAGGTGCTGGATGCTTTACCTAATTTACTCTAGCAAGCGTATTGCAGTATTGATTATAGAAAAACTTGAAGGTATGCTATTTTCTATTAAAAGCGCTTATAACTTGTAGAAAGCACTATATTAAAGACAAAGCCGTCATTAGACTAATAAGGAAGTATACGTGTCAATTTGGTTGCTAGTTTTAATATCATTTTTGCATATTACTATTGGCGGGGCTTTTGCCTTCGGGTTTCTTTTCTATATATGTGCAGAGGGAAGCCCAAGCTTAACCAAAATTGAGAATAATGTTCTCTTTACCTTGCTGATTGGATATTCAGCTACACTTGTAATTAGTGTTGGAATGGCTGTTTATTTTTACGTATTTACTACTAGCGATTTATATTATTGGTGTTTCGCCATACCGTGGGTACTACTGATTCTATTATTAGGTTATTGGGTATATATTTTGGCGAAATTTAATGCATTCTAAGAATACTATTAGCCTGTCTGGCCTGATTAATTACTTCTTAAAATAACTCACCTATCTCAGGTATCTCTTCAAAATCAAATCCGAACTGTTCATCTTTACGCTGTTTCATTTGTTCTATACGTAGCTTACGTCCTGCGATAAGCCGTAGCACCTCGCGTTGCTGCTCTGTCGTCATATCGTGCCATAGCTGGCGCTCAGTGCGACTACGCAGGCAACCAAAGCAATAACCCTTCTTATTGCTTTGACAAAGACCAATACATGGATTGGCAATCTCGAACAGCTCAAACTGTTGATTCATGACTCCTCCATAATGACTACCGTCATTCCTTTGACCCGCATAAACTCACTGTACAACATTATTATGTCGCAAATACTGACTAATAGCGTGCCATTTTATTGTTATTATTTTCGTCTAGCGGGTGATATGCTTAGCTTTGATAGCCTTTATAAGATAATCATAACAAAATTAATAAGTGAGATGATACGTGAACTTGATTTATATCCATGGATTGGACAGTGATGCCAACTCGACTAAAGGGGTGTTGTTAGAAAAATATTGCCAGCTTCATCATCCTGATATTAATGTGCTGCGTCCTGATTTAAATAAAACCCCTGCTCAAGTGTGTGAGCAATTACTGTCTTTAATCAAATCACTAAATAATAGTGCAGATAGAAAATCAGCAGATAAGCAGACTGAGTTATCAAATACGGTATTAATCGGTAGCTCGCTAGGTGGGTATTTTTCTACTTTGATAAGCAATCAGATAGGTTGCCCAGTTTTACTGCTCAATCCTAGTACTCAGCCCCATATCACCTTACAGCGTTTCTCTAATCAATCAGTGTCAAGTCAAGATAATTTAGATGAGTCATCTACTAGCAAAGTCCTGCATACGACAGCGGGTGGTTGGAGTATTACGCCTGCAGATTTACAGTGGTTTGCAGATCATCAGCTTTTATCAGTAAATTATCCTAATAAAGTTGCTGTACTACTAAAAGAAGGCGACGAGCTGTTAAATTCTGAATTGTCTAAAAATTTTTATCAAGGTCACGGCGCATCGGTAACGGTGCAAGTAGGTGGTGATCATCGCTTCAGTGACTTTGATGAGCAGTTGCCGATGGTGATGAATATCTTACAGAGTTTAGTACAACCTTAAATAGACGACATTATATGACGTAAGCGATGGAGTATTGACGTTAACGTCGCTATTTTTCGTTATAATGGTTTAATAGAATTAAACGCACGCGAACAGTTAAGGATGCATTTGTGAGTCAATATAATGCGCAATCGTTAGAAGTTTTAGAAGGTCTTGAGCCAGTCCGTCGTCGTCCAGGTATGTATACCGACACCACGCGCCCGAACCATTTGGCGCAAGAGGTCATTGATAACTCAGTTGATGAAGCGTTGGCTGGTTATGCTAAAACCATCAAGGTGCAATTGCATAGTGATGGATCGTTGTCTGTCGAAGATGACGGGCGCGGTATGCCAACTGATATTCACCCTGAGTTTGGTCAATCTGGTATTGAGCTGATTTTGACCCGCTTGCATGCAGGTGGAAAGTTTTCGACTTCTAATTATGAAGTGTCAGGTGGTCTGCATGGTGTAGGTATCTCTGTTGTCAATGCGCTATCAACTCGCGTTGAGGTTACGGTATGGCGTGATAGCACACAGTTTGATATGGCATTTGAAAATGGTGCACCAGTTACGCCATTAACGGAAGCAGTCAGCTCAAATAAGCGTAAACGTGGCACTAGAGTACACTTTTGGGCGGATGGTAGTTTCTTCGATACGCCCAAATTTAATGTAAAACAGCTCAAGCACAATCTAAAAGCAAAGGCTGTTTTGGCCGCTGGACTGACGATTGAATTCACTGACGATATCAATGATGAAAAGGTCGTTTGGCAGTTTACGGATGGGGTAGTCGAGTATCTAAGCGAACAATTAGATGGTTTGGAAACATTACCTGAAGCACCGTTTTATTATAATTATGATGCGAAAGCAGGTGAACGAGCGGCTATTACCTTTGCCTTGTCTTGGTTGCCTGATGGTGGCACGCCGATTCAAGAAAGCTATGTAAACCTGATTCCGACAGCTCAGGGCGGTACGCACGTCAACGGACTACGCACGGGTATCTTAGAGGCATTGCGCGAGTTTTGTGACATTCATAATTTGCTGCCGCGCAGTGTGAAGTTGACCGCAGAAGATGTGTGGGATGGCGTGAACTATATCCTGTCTCTTAAGTTTTCTGAGCCGCAGTTCTCTGGTCAAACCAAAGAACGTTTATCTAGTCGTGAAGCGGCGGGTGCTGTACAGACATTGGCAAAAGATGCCTTTAGCCTATGGTTAAACCAGCATGCGGAAATGGGCACGCAAATCGCTGAATTGGCGATTAATAAAGCTGGACGTCGTCTGAAATCTGCCAAAAAAGTCGCTCGTAAGAAGATTACTCAGGGACCCGCATTGCCGGGTAAATTGGCAGACTGCCGTGGTGACTTGCGTGATGGCGCTGAGCTATTCTTAGTAGAGGGTGATTCTGCAGGTGGTAGTGCTAAGCAAGCAAGAGATCGTCATTATCAGGCGATATTACCTCTGCGCGGCAAAATCCTAAATACATGGGAAGTATCATCAGATACAGTGCTATCAAGCCAAGAGATTCATGATATTGCCATAGCTATCGGTGTTGATCCTGCCTCTGATGATTTGTCCGAGCTGCGTTACGACAAGATATGTATCTTAGCGGATGCTGACTCTGATGGACTCCATATCGCGACATTGATCTGCGCGCTGTTCGTAAAGCATTTCCCTGCACTAGTGGATGCAGGTCATTTATTTGTGGCCATGCCGCCATTGTACCGAGTAGATGTGGGTAAAGAAGTTCACTATGCACTGGATGAGCCAGAGCTTGCACATATCCTAGCAAATGTACCGGGCAATAAAAAAGCTCAGATTACACGCTTTAAAGGACTTGGTGAAATGAGTGCTGAGCAACTACGTGAGACGACGATGAGCCGTGATACACGCCGCTTAGTACAGTTAGATATGGATGACATGGTACTGACCAATAGTGTGATGGATATGCTACTGGCTAAGAAACGTGCCTCTGATCGTAAGTCGTGGCTTGAGAGTAAAGGTGATTTGGCCGATATTTCTTAATACTTAGCAATAAGTTTAAAGAAGTATGTGTGCAAAATATCGGAATAGGTCATTACTTATATTTATGGCTAAACGATCTATCACATAATAAAAGCACGCAAAATTTAGCCTAGCCACAAAGGCTTAATGGTATTATGTCAGTACCTTTCATTATATTGTGCTGTCATGATACCGAAGATTTTTAACCGTTCTAAGTCTGTTACTTCTAAACCTGCGCGCTCCAAAGTACTCCCAAAACTTAGCAAGAAGCATTTGGGAGACAAGGTTCCAAAGCGTGGCAACAAGTTTGCGCCTGTTATTGCATCCGCGCTGTTAAAGGCAGCAGGTTGGCGTACGGTAGGCGAGATTCCAAATATCTCACAAGCTGTAGTGCTTGCTCTGCCCCATACTTCTAATGTGGATGGTATTTATGCGATTCCAAGTCTGTTTGCATTAGATATCAAAATCAGCATTATGGGCAAGCACACGCTATTTAAAGTACCTGTGTTTGCACAGCTATTGAATTGGATAGGGGTCATTCCTATCGATCGTGGTAATAAAGGCTCTGTGCTGCAAGCCAGTATTGATAAGTTCAAAACTGGTGAACCATTATTTTTAGGATTATCACCAGAAGGTACACGGCAATATACTGAGTCGTGGAAGACAGGGTTTTATTATTTAGCGGTGGGTGCTGGTGTACCGATTTTGCCAGTAGCGATGGACTACAATACTAAAGAAATACGGTTTATGTCGCTGGTTTATCCTACAGGTGATATCGAAGCAGATTTGCCAAAAATATATTCTCAGTATAAAGGGGTGTTGCCAAGACACCTTGAGCGTTTGTCACAGCCACTACAAGATATCAATAATGCAGCTGAATAAGCTAAATATTAGTTCCATTAGTTAAGTTAAAATCACTGGTTGTATGGCAGGTATGAAAACTCAAAGCTGTCTACAACTAAGTTCTAATGATTAATTTTGAAAAAGCCCCTGATATGATGGTATCAGGGGCTTTTTTTGAATAATATTCGAATGTTTATCAGTGCAAAAGTCTAAAACTGTGGTTGGCCGTTAGAAGCACTAACACCACCGTCGACAGGTAGATTGACACCAGTTATCATAGAGGCATCATCACTTGCTAAGAAGGTAATGGCAGCGGCGATATCTTCTGGGGTTGCCAAACGTCCAAGCGGGCAGCGAGCTAAGAACTTATCCGTCTTAGACTCATTATCTTGGATAGCCGTAGTCATATCGGTTTTGGTGACGCTTGGATTAACCGCATTGACGCGAACACCATCTGAACCATGATCCAATGCTAATGTACGGGTCAAATTGGTTACCCCCGCTTTAGCGGCATTGTAAGCAGCCATATTCCAGTCTCCACCCATACCTGAGAGCGATGAAATATTGACGATATTACCCTTTGATGCAATCAAATGAGGCATAGCCGCTTGAGAGACATAAAAAGTCCCATTTAGATTTACATCGATAGCAGAGCGCCAATCATCAGCAGATAGTTCTGTAATTTTACCTTGGGTTGCCTTACCAGCGTTGTTTACCAAGATATCAATCTTGCCAAATTTGTCGATAGCGCGTTCAACCATCTCTTGTACTTGGCTTTGGACACTGATATCGCATGTAATAATGAGATAATTGTCGGTATGAATCCAAGTACGATCTTGCGGTAATTCTTTGGCAGTTTCTTCTAGTGTTGCTGCCGTACGTCCTACTAAAACCACACTAGCGCCTTCTTCGGCAAAGCGAATGGCGGTTGCACGGCCAATACCAGAACCTGCACCCGTTACAACGACGGTCTTTTCTTTAAAACGCTTCATAATTTTTAATCCTTATTATTATATAATAGTCATTAAAAATTCGATGATTAAAATTTCAATGACTACGGTTTCGATAAATACAACTAAGTACAGTTTGTCATCCATAAACTTGCACGCAAGCAATACTGCTTTGATATCATCATAACAAGTGATCGCTTTGAAAGCGACTGTCTCTGATAGTGCTTATGTAGCATAATTTTGCATCATTCAGATATTTGTAATACGTGACAATCATGTTGTTCTTATCACGAGCTGGCATGTGCGATATTCATCATACGATAATAGAAGGTTGGAACTTGTGTCCCATTCGATTACTACCATGCCCGACTGGGGCTATCTGACGACTGAGCTAGTCAGTTATTTACAAGCAGATGCCATGGCAGTGACTTTAGCAGGCATGCATACGATTGAGCATGAATACAATGCTCAGTATATCGCTCGTCACTATCAATATCAGTTGCCACTTGGCAAGCTACAGCTGTTGGAGCTGACACTGTATCTACCCTATGATACAGAATCAGCTGATATTGAGGCTGTACGTATGACTGCGGTCAAGTCAGCACTTACGTGGTACAGGTCATTATCATCTCAAGATGGAGACAATACTTCAGTTGGTTATGAAGCTATGATTTTTGACATTCAGCTTGTCGGAGGAAGTAGCAGTCTCAATCAAGATGATAACGGTGACAGTGCAAACAATTCAAACAGTGCTCTACAACGGCTTAAACACAATTTTGGGGTTCGTTACTTTTTAGAAGACTTAGTTGTCGACATGAGCGAAAGCATGCAGCAGCTGCAAGTCTTTAGCTGGGATGACTGGTACTCGATAGCAGCAGCAGTACGAACCCCATGTGAGTTATGGCGTTTCTTAGCTTATCATCTGGAGCAGCTACAGCAGTCGGCTGTAAATCATATTCCAAGTTTTGAATCGGAAGATGCTTTGGTTGAGCGCTTCTTACGAAGCCCAGACCTGTTTGCTCCTGCTATTGTAGTCGACAATGCGCTCATCAAAAATGAAGTACAAGACGAACCTAACTCAGCACTGGTCGCCATTACGCTTGCCTACAAGAACCAAAGTTCAACTGCTCAGATGTACCATAAGCATATGATACAAGCAGCTACGATATGGTCTCAGCTAAGTATGCAGATGATAGATACGTATGGTAAAAAGCACGCAGCTAATAATGACGACCAAACAGCAATACCGCTCGCTCACTGGCAACAGCAACTGCTAGATGAGTCTTTGTTTTCACGTCATGAGCTTATCCGTACGCTATATAGACACCCTAAACAAAGCGCAGCGCTGCAAAAAGATGGCTATGTGGTACATCAACATTCTTATGAAAGTTTGGGACGACATTATGTACTGGTGTTTTATGGTCACGAGTCTAAAGGGCCTAATAGCAAAGCCGCTGTCCAACCAAAGCTAGCGAAGATCGCACAAGACGTTGCCACACGTTTGCCAATTATTGAGCTACATCATGTAGTCGTGCTTGGTATCGACTTTATCACTGAGAATAATGAGAATTTTTTCGATATTGATTTGTGGATTCAGCCAGTTGATGCGATGACTCAAAGGGAGCGCCAACTTACTAAGCAAATGCAGAAACTAAAACAACAAGAATTAGATAAACAAAATACGCTACCTGCTAGTAACGTGGAGGATGGTAAGTCTGCAAAGGCGCAAAAAGAGAAGCTACCTCAAGTACAGATGAGTTTAACGATTCCAGCGCGTAAAGATAAGCAGTAGATAGACGTAGTTAGCTTTCTACCCGTTTATTAATAAGAATAAGCACAGATTTATTAATATAATTAATGACATAAAAAAAGACAGCCTAGGCTGTCTTTTTCGTATCTAAACTAAACAATCAAAAATACTTATTTATTGATATCGTCATTGAGACCGCTACCAGGAAGTACGTCATCACTGTTGTAGATGTCATTAGTATTAACACGTGGTGTATCAACTACATCAGTACGTAAATCAGTGGTAGGTGTACTAGCAGCAGATGGCGTGTTTTCACGAACTGAATCAGCAACCTTTTCTTGAGTTGATGAACTTGGCTGTAGCGCAGATTTTGCTTTCGCTTCAGTACGTTCATGATCCATCTTGTCCTGCATTTTACGTAAGAAGCGAGCTGCAGCTTCTTGACCACCAAGACCGAATGATAGGGCAAAGGCAACGGCTACCGCACCTAGTGTTAGACCAAATGCTAGGTTAACGATTGAATCGGCAATACCCATCGCTTTTAGACCCATTGCTAATACTAGGCCCATGATTAATACACGTACGATGTTTGCTAGGAATTGTGAACCTTGCTCAGAACGTTCAACCACACCTGCAATGATATTGGCAAGCCAGAATCCGATGAATAGGATAATTGCGCCTAGGATGATGTTTGCACCGAATGCGATAAACATCGTAATAATAGCTGAGATAGGCTCGAAACCTAACAAGTCAGCAGCTGCAATAGCGGCAAATAGCATAGCGAAGAAGATAATCGCATAACCAACTAGGTCAGAAATTTTCTTATCACCCATGGTTTCTTGTAGACCAACTTTCGCAGGTAATTGATTGATTTGAGTGTTCTCAATCAGACCTTTGATGATGTTGGCAACCATGCGTACAACATAGAAAGTTACTACTAGGATAGCGACTGCCATAAAGATATTTGGCAAGGCTTCCATGATTTTGTTAAGCATATTGGTCGCAGGGCGAGCAATTACTTCGATTTTCAATGCGTTTAAAGCAGCAATAATGGTTGGAATAATAACTACAAGAAATGCTAATGAACCTGCAATATTAGGTAAGCTATTTTGCTCACTTAAACCTGCTTTTGACGCCAATTCTTGTACATTAAAAGTAGAAACAAGGTTGGTCACAATACCGCGTACGACTTTGGCAATGATATAACCAACGACGAAAACCACACCAGCAATCAAGATATTAGGGATGAAGCTAAAGATTTTGTCGACCATATTAGTTAATGGTGCAAACAAACCATCAAGTTCTAATTGACCAAGTACCATGGTCAACACAACCAATAAGATGAACCAGTAAACCATATCAGCAATCGTGCTGCTCATTGGTTTTACACCAGCTTGTGCACTTAAACGCTCATCCATAGAGGTTTTTGCAAGAGCTGCGTTGATCGCTGTGCGTGCAACAGTAGCCACGACCCAACCAATCACACCAAGTGCGATAGCGCCGATAAGATTAGGGATAAATGCCAATACTTGATTAACCATATTTGCGAATGGTGCTGAGATAGAGTTTAAGTTTAATTGGCTAAGTGCGCCTGAGATAGCAATGATGAAAATAAACCAGAAAACAATTTTGGAGATGATACCTTCAAGGTCGTAGGTCTTACCAGTTGAAGAGTTCATACGTTGATTGAGATTAACTTTAGAGAGTACGCCGCGTACCAGTGCTGCGATACCAAGGGCTACTAGCCAACCAATAACGAATATCAGAATAGCACCAATGATGGAACCGATAGGTCCACCAAGATAGCCGTTAAAAGATGTGTACATTGGGTTCATCTTATCCTCCTTGAAGCATCTTATATAACTCGCCAAAAACAATGTTCATACAGCGATTAGTGAGCAAGACATACAGATGGTTGTCATAAATAGTATTTTTAGAATCAGTTATATAGAGATATTATCGTTTTTGAGCATAAACTATTATCAGCAGTATCTCTTATTTATATTACAGTGACTTCGCTATCGATATCTGCTTATTTTTGATAAAAATTAACGCTCGGTTACTTATCTCCTTAACTAATTCAGCTTAGCTGATGTATTGATGGATTTAAAGACAGAAAGCTTTACCTGTTACTATATTTGTGTGATAACTTGTTATTATGATAGAAGATATTAACATAGACTATACATTGGCCCGATAATTTCGTGCAAAGCGTGGTTCCTAAAACTAAGATTTGTTATTATAGAGGAATGTGACATCTCGCCACTATTCTTACAATTAGAGAGTACTTTATGAAAAAAATCACTACTTTAGGCGTTAGTGCACTTGCTAGCGCTATGTTGTTAGTAACAGGCTGTAGCACCAACAATGGCAATCAAGAAACAGCCGCTCAAAGCGTTTCCATTACTGAACAAAGCTCAGCTAGTGAAAAAGTAGGTTATAGCTTAGGTTTCATGATGGCAGAAGGCAACAAAGACGCTGTCAAAGATCTAGACCTAAATACTTTTGAAAAAGGCTTCCGTGATGGCTACGAAGGCAATGAATCAGCATTGACCCAAGAGCAAATGCAACAAGTATTGATGGACTATCAAAAAGAGCAAGAAGAGCAATTCGTTAAAGATATGGAAACCAAAGCGACAGAAAATAAAGCCGCTGGTACTGCATTCTTAGCAGAAAACGCTAAAAAAGAAGGCGTGAAGCAAACAGAGTCTGGTTTACAGTATAAAGTTATCAAAGCAGGTACTGGTAAATCACCAAAAGCAACTGATGTGGTCGAAGTAAACTACGAAGGTAAATTGCTTGATGGCACGGTATTTGACAGCTCTTATGAGCGCGGTGAGCCAATCGAGTTCCCATTAAACCAAGTAATCGCTGGTTGGACTGAAGGTCTACAGTTGATGAAAGAAGGCGGAAAATACGAGTTCTATATCCCATCAGATATCGCTTATGGCGAAGCGGGTAACGCTGGTATCGAGCCTAACAGCACCCTTATCTTTACTGTTGAGCTATTAAAAGTAAAATAAGTATCTAAAGCAGAATTGTTTGATTTAAATACTTAACCTAAAAAAGCCTTCATATAGTTATGAAGGCTTTTTTACGACTAATATTTTACCTCAGATTAATACCGAGCTTATAAAGCCGATATCAAATTGGTGATAAATTATAGATTCTTTTGAAAGACTTTAGAGTTACGGCCGTTATGGTATTTTTCTAAACGTGCTTCAGGCAAAGCGCTGGCTTCAACTTCAGCGAAGCCTTGCTCAACGAACCAATGCGCGGTACGAGTGGTCAAAACAAACAGCTTATACAAACCATGACTGCGCGCTTGCTGCTCTAGAAACGCTAGTAAATCTGCACCGCGGCTACCACTACGATACTCAGGACGTACGGCAACACAGGCAACTTCCGCTGACTCTGAGTCTAGCGTATGCAATGCTGCACAGCCTAAAATCATACCATCGCGCTCAATCACACTATAATTATCAATCTCTTGCTCCAAGCGCTCGCGCGAACGACTGACCAAGATACCTTGTTCTTCTAGAGGTGACAGTAGCTCAATAAGTCCGACCACATCATCGATATTGGCACGGCGAATTTCTTCATAAGGGTCGTGGCTAATCAGCGTGCCAGAACCATCACGTGTGAATAGTTCTTCTAGTAATGCGCCGTTTTTAGCGTACGAGATAATATGCGTGCGATGCACACCTTGACGACAGGCCAAACTTGCACAATTCAAGAAATAATTGATTTCGCAATTTAAATCACGGTCTCGTAAGAAGCGATCTACTTCATTAGGAATCATTTCACGTAATAAACGATCGTCGTCGTTAATACCTGCTTCTTCACCTAAGAAGATAAGCTTATCAGCGCCAAGTGCTACGGCAGCGCTTAGGGCAACATCTTCCGCCAATAAGTTGAATACTTCTCCAGTCGCAGAGTAGCCCATCGAGCCTAGTACAACGATATGGTCGTGAAGTAGGTTATTTTTGATGGCTTCTACATCGATAGAACGCACTTCACCCGTCATTTGGTAATCAATACCTTCACGGATACCGTATGGGCGCGCTGTCACGAAGTTACCCGATATCGCATCGATACGTGAACCATACATCGGAGAGTTGGCCAACCCCATTGATAGCTGAGCTTCAATCTGTAAACGAATAGCACCAACGGCTTGTAAGATAGATGGCATCGCTGCACGTGGCGTAATACGGATGTCTTGATGTAGCGGCGATTCAATGTTAGCGTCTTTTAAGTTCTTTTCAATTTGCGGTCGTGCCCCGTGTACCAGTACCAGCTTGATACCCAAGCTATGCAACAAGGCAAAATCATGAATAAGTGTGCTGAAGTTCGCATGATTGACCGCTTCACCACCAAACATGATCACGAAAGTTTTGCCGCGATGGGTATTAATGTAGGGTGCAGAGTTACGGAACCAATGGACGTATTCAGGGTTAATCTGGGGCATGGAGCTAGTAGTCATAATGGGAGCAGTAGTCGTTAGAATAAGAAAAGGGGCGCAGCAAAAAAATGCCTAACGCTAAAGATTTACCATAGCAAAAAACGCGGTTATGAGCTATCTTTTATTTCAGCTGTATTCAAGCATTCTTATTGCCAATCGCTGATATACACAACCTCAACACTGGGTTAATGTACGTACAAATGCTTTTTGTTATGCTAAGCGCTATTGCTTTACAGATGCTGAGCGAAGATAATCAGGTTAGATAAGTGAGCTCATGCATTTCATAGATTGCATGAACTATTTCACAGCGATATCTTATGTACATCGTAATGCGTTTTATCTGTTGAACAAATTATAAAAATAATTTAAGTTGCACCATCTGTGTTTTACCGATATATCAACCAGGGATAATGAAAATCATGAAAAAAAGTAACCAGTTTGCTAGCCCGTTCAGTGCTTGGAGCGGCCACCGCTTATTTCACGTTGTTGCCGGTACGCTTATTGGTGCAATGGTAGTTACACAAGCCTCAGCGATGCTGCCAACACCAGAGCAAGCGGTTGATAGCTCAATGGCTATTCAGACAAATGCTAACAAGAGCAGCAATTCAAGTGCTCAAGCGGTCAACAGCAGAATTACGGCGTCGTTGGTCAGCGTTGATGCTAATGGTCAAGAAGTACTCGTCCCTGTGGATACCAATACTCGTTTGCAGTCAGGCAATGTATTGGAGTATCAAGGATACTTTACCAATACCAATGCAGATCGCGTACGTAAAATGACCGTTACGATGAGTATCCCAGAGCAGGTAGAACTGCTAAAGACTGTTGCTCCTGAATTCCCATATGGCAGTGTAGATGGCAATAATTTTGCTCGTATGCCATTACGTACCAAAGTAGATAATCAGCTACAAGACGTCGCGCTTAAATATTATAAAGCGGTACGTTGGGACCTAGAAGGCGTAGGTCTGAATGATACGGTCGCTGTAAAATATCGCGCGCGCGTTAAATAGTCCTGAATTTTTGGATTAGAATTTAGCTAGCATTGATGTAGTTAGCACTTAAAACTATCCATTTAGTACTGAAAGCTATCAATAAAAAAGCACCACAGTTTATAGCTGCGGTGCTTTTTTATGGTGTGTCAGGACGTTTGATAATTTTACTGATAAGTAATTAATAATACTCAATTACAGCGTGGCATATTTGCTACTAGATTTCTCTTGGATAAGTTGTTTAATGGCATTGATTTGTGGCGTTGTAGCTTGAGCACCTGTTTGTATTAGACTGCGTCGCTGCCTAGTATCTATCGAACTGTTATGACCGATATTAGGAGTAATAACAATATCCGCTCGATCCCGCTCACTCTGACTTGATAAGGAGCGCTTAGCAGTCAGGTTGGTAGCTAGAATATTGGTTTCGAGAAAGCCCCAAAAGTCACTCAATGAGTTCATAGTCGGTATTTGATTATTAGTACTATCACTGCCTTGAGATCCCGTCACATCTACAGCAATGACAATATCCGCACCCAAGTCATAGGCGCTATCTACGGGTACTAAACTGACCACACCACCATCGATATATTTTTTACCGACCTTTTCAGGAATGCGCGGGGCAATAAAAATACTAGGCACGCTACAGGACGCTTGCACGGCAAGCCCAGCATCGCCAGTGGTAAAGACTGTTTTCTTCAGAGTGTGTTTTTCTGCTGCGATTGCCGCAAAAGCAATGGGGAAATCCTCTATGGCTCGCGCATTCACTTTGCTATTGATAAAGTTTTTTAACTTAATACCTTCGATGAAACCTTGATTGGACAAGGTAAAGTCTGTGAGCTGGCTATCAGTAGTGGTCAGTGCCAATTGCTCAAGCTGTGCCGGCGTGTAACCACTGGCATATAAGCTACCAATCAAGCTACCCACACTCGTCCCGACTACCAATGTTGGTTTGATACCGTTTTCTTCTAGCGCCTTGATGACGCCTACATGGGCAAACCCTTTTGCACCGCCACCACCCAACACCAGTGCGACAGTAGGGGCTTTAATAACAGGCTCTGGTGTGGCGGGAGTAGTCGATGGCAAGATGCTACAGGCATTAATGTAAAAACCGAGAATGGGTATTAAGCTCAACCTCAGTAGTTTTAAATTATGACGAATCAGATTGTGACGAAACTGACGAGGCAAAATAGAAACAAGCATAGAAAAACACCTTATGAAATTGCCAGAATTCAAAAAATAAGACATCAGTTATTGGTATGATGAGAAGAAGCGGTTTATCTATAGTAGATGGACTGTATAGATGCTATTTTACTAAATAGCCTAGCATAAGCAATTGTATTGTCAGCTATAATGAAATGAGTCGACGTCTTTATGCATACTATTGTTATCGCTATTTTATGGCATAAGCCATTATATGCAGCCTACTAAAAATGCTCGATTTAGCATACGAAAATTAAAAATAATATTGTTAGGATCTTTAATGCCAATATCGGAGAGTCATGCCTCAGCCAACTCATTAGATCACTTTAGATCTGACATGCCGCTGTCAGCACTAGATATGCCAGTGTCTGCGCTAGCAGGTGTGGGGGTAAAAGTGGCAGAGCAGTTGGCGCAGTTAAATATCAAGCGGATATTCGATTTGCTATTACATTTGCCTCGTGATTATGAGGATCGTAGTCGACTGGTATCAATCGCCGATGTAGAGCATGGACAATCAGCGCTAATTACAGGTCACATCGTCCATGTCGATACCAAGCGCAGTGGGATGACTGTGACTGTGGACGATGATACGGGTACGATATCGTTGCGGTTTTTTAAGGTCTATCGTGGTCTGGTACAGACCATGAATTTGGGAACACGCTTACAGCTATTTGGTGAGGTCAAAGTCAGCCGCTACGGTAAGCAGATACATCATCCTGAATATCAAATTATCACTGATAATACAGTCATGACCGATACGGGATTGCAGCCTATTTATCCTACTGTCAAAGGCTTACATCAAAACAAGCTGCGCACTTTAATTAAACTGGCATTGCAAACGGTTCGGAGCCAAGGTCTGCCGATGACATTGTTTACGGCTGTAGATTTTTCAGTTGTATCCGATTTGCCATTAGTGCCTTTTGAGCCATCTAAATCAACAGTATCAGAGGCCGAATATACCGAAGATATTTTCTCAACGTTAGCACGCAGCGTGCCTGATAATGCGATTGGCAATAGCGTATATAAACCCAATCCTTCTACCTATCAGGCAGATAATGACATACATAACGTCGCTGCCAGTATTGCTCAGCATAATGTCTATAATTTAACGATATTTGAAGCATTGGTACTGTTGCATACGCCGCCTACTTATACCAGCGCGTCTCAGCAATACAAACTATTCACCCAACTCAGTGCCCGTACGCATGCTGCTTGCCAGCGCTTGATTATTGAAGAGTTGACTGCGCATCAGCTCAGTTTGCTATATCGTCGCCAGCAGCTACATCAGCATAAAGCGCCCAAATGCACTATCAATAGTCCTCTTGCTGACAAGCTGTTTTCTGCATTGCCTTTTGATTTAACGGGTGCGCAAAAAAGAGTGATGCAAGACATCATTGCGGATATGGCGACCTCAATTCCGATGCTACGACTGGTACAGGGAGATGTGGGTGCTGGCAAGACATTGGTTGCAGCAGGAGCAGCGGGTTATGCGCTCGATAGTGGCTGGCAGGTCGCGGTAATGGCACCGACTGAGATTCTAGCAGAGCAGCATCTACTGAATTTTAAGCAATGGTTTGAGCCATTGGGCATTGGTGTCGGTTGGCTCGCCGGTAAGCAAACGGCCAAGCAGCGCCGCGAAGCATTGGATGCAGTCGCAGAAAATACCGTACAAGTGGTGGTCGGTACTCATGCATTGTTTCAGGAGCAAGTTCAGTTCGCTAAATTAGGTTTAGTTATTATTGATGAGCAGCATCGATTCGGTGTTGAGCAGCGTATGGCATTGACCAATAAAGGCGTGGCTAATAGCACCCCGCACCAGCTAATCATGACCGCAACACCGATTCCAAGAACCTTAGCGATGAGTGTCTATGGCGATATGGATACCTCAATCATTGATGAATTGCCACCGGGGCGTACCCCAATTACGACAGTAACCATCGATCGCAATCGACGCGATGAAGTAATAGAACGTATCGCGATCAATTGCGAAGCGGGCAGGCAAGCGTACTGGGTATGCTCACTGGTAGAAGCGTCTAGCGTATTGGATGCGCAGGCAGCCGAAGCTACTTATGAAGACTTAAATGAACGTCTAGATATTCGTATTGGACTGGTGCATGGCAAAATGAAGTCTGCTGATAAGCAAGCCATTATGCAGGAGTTCAAAGCAGGTAATTTAGACTTGTTGATTGCGACAACTGTCATCGAGGTAGGGGTTGATGTGCCCAATGCATCACTCATGGTTATCGAAAATGCAGAGCGTTTGGGGCTATCGCAATTGCATCAGCTGCGCGGGCGAGTCGGACGTGGCTCGACCAAAAGCTTCTGTGTACTGTTATATCAAAAGCCGCTATCGGAGACAGGTACTGAGCGACTAAATGTCCTACGTGATAGTACCGATGGTTTTGTTATTGCTCAAAAAGACTTAGAGCTACGTGGGCCAGGAGAGCTGTTAGGCAAACGTCAAACGGGTAACGTTGGCTACTATTTGGCTGATTTGATCCGTGATGAGCAATTATTTGCCATTGCTCAGCGGTTAGCGAAGCATTTGATAGCAGACCCTGCGCGAAAAGCAGATGTCAGCCAATTGATTCATCGCTGGATGCCTGAGGCAAGTCGTTATACCAATGCTTAGTGCCTAGTAAACAGTGTTTAGTACCCAGTGTCTAGTAATCAATGCTTAGTGCTTAGTGCTTAGTGCTTAGTATCGGTATCGGCAAGTAGGTTCAGTATGTCATTGAACCTAGCTCTGGATATAATCAAACAGCATGGCCGCAAGGTTAAAGTTATTTATAGACGATACTCAATCCATAGTCAGTCGTTGAATACATCAGATATTCAACAGCTGGCTGCACGCGCTCTTATTTCTTTAAATTGGTCAATATGCCTTTAATACTGCATATATATTCGGTCTAAGTTTCAATTAAATTTATGAACGCTAGACACTATATATAAAAATAAGATGATGACCAAATATATGCTATTCTCGATAATTTGATGGACTATTATAATAATAAACAGTGCTTTAGAGAACATCGTAATACTCTCTGTAAGTAACGCTCATAGCCATATATCAGGCTGTCCAAACATTGCTTCGATTGTGTGCCACTTTTTATTATTGCTGTGACTGATTGATATTTTTAGTCATTCTACATCGAGTATTTCAATATTGACTGTACCTACAGAGAGTTATCATGAGCGATTTTGAAGAAACCCATTCTAAGCCGTCAGCTGAATCTGAGTTGCCGCCGTATCGTCAAACTGACACTGTATCTAAAAGGCCATCTGCAAAACCACCAATATGGTTGTGGCCCGTGTTGGCAGCCGTGCTAGTGATAGGGGTGCTGCTTGGCAAGTATTGGGGCAATGATAGTAATGCAGCTACAGATGAGTCAGCAACTTCTAATTCTGTCGCAAACGATCAGGCAACTGGTAGCGATGCCAGTATTGAGCAATCAGTACTCTCAGTAGAAACAGTCAGTCCAAGCCAAGATGATATCGGTAGCACGCTCAGTGCCGATGGAACCATCAATGCTAAAGACACTGCGAACGTCAGTGCAAAAGTCAATGGTGTGGCTATTGAGCGTATCTTGGTCGAAGAAGGCGACCGCGTCAGAGTGGGTCAAGTTTTAGCGGTGTTCGATACTGATGCCATGGAGCAGCAAGTGCTACAGGCGCAAGCAGATGTCGCAGAAGCGGAAGCCACCCTTGCCAATGCCAGCGCTGATGCTGCACGTGTGCTGCCATTGATCGATATCGATGCCATCAGCAAACAAGAAGCCGATCGCTACCGTACCTCGGAAGTCCGTGCCAGAGCTTCTTTACAAGCATCCAAAGCCCGTTTGAGCAATCAGCTTTTAACGTTAGAGAACGCAAAAGTCGTCGCTCCTGTCAGCGGCATTATCAGTGAAAAATTGGTAGAAGTCGGTCAAGTGGCAGGCGGGGATCCACTATTTACGATTATCAAAGGCGGGGTTTTGGAATGGCGAGCAGATATAGATCCTAAGCTTGTCGGTGATATAAATGTCGGTACGCCTGTACAAGTCAGTCTGCCGGGTGGTGATACAGTGATGGGGCAAGTAAACCGCATCGCACCAACCGCAGACAACAACCGTCAAATTACGATTTATGCTAGCCTAGCTGCCAACTCAAAGATACGTGCAGGCATGTATCAAACAGGCGAATTCCTATTAGGAAGTACCAGTACGCAAACGATTCCTAATAGCGCAGTAGTCAGTAATGATGGTTATGATTATGTGATGCTCGTTACCGAATCGACTACTCGAGATGATCGGTCGATGGGACGTATCAAGCAGCAGCGAGTGACATTGGGTGAGCGATTGGGTGAGAGCGTAGCAGTGTTAGAGCCCTTGCCAAGTGACAGTCGTATCGTAAAACAGGGCGGTAGCTTCTTAAATGACGGTGACCTAGTGCGTGTTGTTAATGGTGTAACTCAAACCAGTAAGCCAGTGCAGGCACAACCATGAGCTTAAACGTCTCCGCTTATTCGATAAAGAACCCGCTCGTTGCTATCTTGCTGTTTGTACTGCTGACGTTGGGCGGCATTTACGGTTTCATGAAAATGAAAGTCCAGCAGTTTCCGGACATAGATTTGCCAGCGGTGGTAGTCACGGTCACGCTACCGGGTGCTGCGCCTTCACAGCTTGAAAACGATATCGCCAAAAAGATTGAAAACAAACTGACCAGTATCGAAGGCGTGAGTCATATTCGCACCACGCTACAAACGGGTGCGGCGACCATTGCCACTGAATTTACTTTAGAAAAAGACATTCAAGAAGCGGTAGACGATGTGCGGTCAGCAGTCGGCGAAGTACGTGGTGATCTACCAGCTGCCGCTAATGATCCTATTATTACCAAAGTATCTACCGCTGGGTTTCCAGTGGTTACGTACTCTGTCGCCGCTGAAAATATGAGTGTGGAGGATCTATCTTGGTTTGTCGATGATACCGTTACTAAACGGCTATCTGACATACCAGGCGTAAGTACCGTGAGCCGCGTTGGTGGGTTGCAGCGTGAAATCACGGTTGCTGCCGACCCGATTGCGTTAAGTGGTCTAAAGTTTTCTATTTCGCAATTATCGCAGCAAATCGCTGGTATCCAGCAAGACAGCTCTGGCGGGGAGGCGGAAGTTGGCAATACGACTCAGACCATCCGTGTTCTCGGTGCTGTTGAGCGAGCAAATGAGCTAAACGATTTGCAAGTGGCTGTCCCTACGGGGGGAACACAAGCTTTAGGTCGTATGGCAGAAATCACTGACGGCGCAGCAGATCCAAGCTCGATTGCCAAGCTAGACGGTAAAACCGTGGTGGCATTTAACATCACTCGCTCGCGCGGTGCCAGTGAAGTCGACGTGATGGAGCTGGTCGATGAGGAGCTTGCCAAGCTGACTGCTGATGTCGGCAATATCAGTATTGAGAAAGTCTATGACCGAGCCACACCCATTGCAGAAGATTATGAAGCTTCGTTAAGAATGCTCATCGAAGGTGGGCTGTTGGCTGTAGTGGTAGTCTTCCTATTTTTGCGCAATATTCGAGCGACTATCGTCGCTGCAGTCGCTTTACCGCTATCAGTCATTCCAACCTTTTTGGGTATGTATCTGTTTGGCTTTAGTCTTAATATCATCTCACTACTGGCATTATCATTGGTCATTGGGGTGCTGGTCGATGATGCAATCGTTGAAGTAGAAAACATCATACGTCATCTACGCATGGGTAAGACGCCTTATGAAGCGGCGATGGAAGCCGCTGATGAAATCGGTCTGGCCGTTGTCGCGACTACTTTTACTTTGATTGCGGTGTTTTTACCAACGGCCTTTATGGGCGGTATCGTTGGACAGTTTTTCCGTCAGTTTGGTTGGACGGCTGCCTTATCAATTTTTGCCTCGCTGATGGTAGCTCGCCTGATTACACCGATGATGGCAGCTTATATCTTACGACCTGAGAAAAAGCACGTCGAAAAACAAAGCGCGATGATGAAGTACTATCTTAAGATTGTGTCTTGGACCCTACATCATCGTTGGATAACCATGGGTGCAACACTTGTTTTATTTGTAGCATCGCTAGCTCTAGTTAAGCTGCTACCGACGTCATTTATCCCTGACAACGATATCGATCAAACTCGAGTGGCTATTGAGCTGACACCTGACGTGTCGTTGGCAGATACTGAGCGCGTGGCAGCGCTAGCGAGTGCTCGCATTTTGGCCATGCCTGAGGTGACCAATATCTTTACCTCAGTGGGAGAGGCGCAGGCATCAATGGGTGCGTCGGATGGTGGCGGCGGTAAGGCTGAAAACATCGCAGGCTTGGATATCGTACTTGCCCCGCGTGCAGAACGAGGCACCAAGCAAGAGATAGAGCGCAAAATTAGTAAGCTGATGACAGAAGTGCCAGGAGCACGGTTTACTGTCGGGCTATCGAGTGGTGGTGAAAGTGGCTATAACTTTTCATTAACCAGTACCAACCCGCAACTGCTTGAACAAACTGCACAAAAAATCATGTCTGAGATTCGAGGGCTGCCAAGTGCAGGCGCTGTGACCAGTGATCGCAGTTTGCCTCGTCAAGAGCTAACAGTAACGCCAGATAGGTTGGCAATGGCTGACAAAGGGGTGACCACGCAAGATATCGCTACGACTCTACGTGTGGCGACTGTAGGCGACTACGAGCAGCAATTGTCTAAGCTTAATCTTGATACGCGCCAAGTACCAATCGTCGTACGTCTACCTGATGTGGCTAAGCAAAATGTTAGCCAGCTAGAAGGTTTGTACGTGCCGAGCACTATGCCTGCAGGTCAAGGCGTGCGCGTCGGTGAGGTTGCTACGCTAGACTTTGGCACTGGACCTGCGCAGATTAGTAGACTGGATCGAGAGCGTGCTATTAGTATTACGGTACAACCTGCGAGTGGTGAACTTGGCGATTTGGTACAAGCGGTCAAAGCAGTGCCGACCATGCAACAATTGCCGCCTTTGATTACCATCATCGATCAGGGTCAAGCTGAAAATATGGCAGACCTCTTTAGTGGCTTTATCATTGCGATGTCTGTCGGTGTCGTTTGTATTTTAGGTGTGCTGATTCTACTATTTGGTCGTTTGTTGCAGCCTTTTACCATTCTAATGGCCTTACCTCTGTCGATCGGTGGGGCGTTTGTTGGCTTAGTTATTACTAATAGCAGCTTATCGATGCCTTCGATGATTGGCTTTATTATGCTCATGGGTATTGCGACCAAAAACTCTATTCTATTGGTCGATTACGCGTTGATTGCCCAGCGCCGAGGGCTCGCGCGTTTTGAGGCTATCGTAGATGCATGTCGCAAGCGTGCACGGCCTATTATCATGACGACCATTGCGATGGGTGCAGGTATGTTGCCCCTAGTATTTGGTTGGGGCGATGCAGATCCTACTTTTAGGCGACCGATGGCAGCAGCGGTACTGGGTGGTCTGGTAACCTCTACGCTATTGAGCTTGGTTGTTATTCCTGTCGTCTATACCTTGATGGATGATCTATCGGGATGGTTTGCTAAATGGCTGGCTCCACATGGCAAACCTAGTGACTTCTAATAGTCACTTCTCATAGAGAGCCAAATAGCTAACCAAATAGTTAGCCAAGACACGACGTAATAGTAGCAATGTGGAAAATTCTGAATGATTAATACGCTCTCGATTAGGTCATACACTCGTCAGACTAGAGGGCATTCTCATGACTTTCATCAGATTGTTTTGCCTTTGCGAGGGGCAATAAATATTGAAGTTGGGAGCTATACTGGAAAAGTTATCCCAAGCGAATGTGTTGTCGTCAAGGCAAATGAAAAACACTACTTTAGCGCTGAAGAGAATGCAAAGTTTATCGTTGTGGATACAGATTTATTGCCAGAAAATGTGCTTCATTCATCACAAATTGTTTTTCCTATCAGTTCGCCATTGTTGGCATTTTTGGAGTTTTCAGAGAGTCAGTTAAGGTATCAAATCAATACTGAAGTTGAGAGACTGATGTTTGATACCTTTTATAAGCTCCTAGAACAACAAAATCTATTTGTCCAATATGACGCTCGAATTAGAGAAGCCGTAGCATATATTCACCACAATTTTGCTAAGAACCTTTCTGTCGAAGTGTTGGCGAATATCTCTTGTCTCAGTGCTACACAGTTCAAAAAGAACTTCAAATCGCAAACAAACCAAACCGTCACTGAATACATCACAAAGATCAGAATGCAAAAGGCGCAAGCTTTGTTACTACATACTGATTCACCTATCGCTATCATAGCCGAACTGGTTGGTTATACGGATGTTAGTGCTTTTAGCCGCCGATTTTCTAAATATTTTGGTATTGCCCCTTCCAAATTAAAACACGTCTAACCAGACATGCAAACCGTCTAATCTGCACAAATAGTAGTCTATAACTCTCTATAATAATATTATTTATTATAACGTTAGAGGTAGCTACTATGCTGCAGAATAAATCTAGTCTAAGTGCTATTTTATGTGTGATAGCTGCCAGTGTCCTTTGGGGAACGACAGGTACAGCGTCTGCTTCTATACCTGACGTTAGTCCATTAGCCGTTGGTGCGTTTTCGATGGGGATAGGCGGTGTATTGCTAGTATTGAATGCTAAGAATAATTTATTAAGCGATAGACAGAAACTACTTTCTAAACCCAGTCTCTTATTCATTGGTAGCCTATGCGTTGCTATCTATCCTTTGGCTTTTTATTCTTCTATGAGATTGGCTGGTGTCGCTATTGGTACAGTGATCTCAATTGCCAGTGCACCATTTTTCACTGTTATCATGGAGCGTCTGATTAGCAATAAAATAGTCACTAGTCGATGGGTGGTAAGTTTTATATTTGGTGTGGTTGGCGTTATTTTGCTGACTTTAGGGAAAACCCAATATTTAGATATAAACACACAAGCAAATAATCGAATACTAGGCGTGTTGTTAGGATTAGTTGCAGGACTGACCTATGCCACATATTCATGGTCAGCACGTCAAATGATAGAGAACGGGGTAAACTCAAAATCAGCGATGGCCAGTATGTTTGGTCTGTCGGCAATCTTATTGTTGCCATCATTATTATTAACAGGGGAAAACCTGTTTTTAGATGCAAAACATATAAGCGTTGCCCTATATCTGGCAATTGCGCCGATGTTCTTTGGTTATTTACTTTTTGGTCAAGCGTTGAGAGTAATTGAGGCGAGCAAAGCGACGCTTATCACGTTACTAGAACCTATCGTGGCTACTATATTGGCTATCATTATAATCAGTGAAACATTCTCTCCTATCGGCTGGCTAGGAATGTCACTCATGATAATCTGTCTTTTATTGCAGGTAATGAAGACGCCAAAACTGACAGGTTATCGAGGAAGGCGTGCACTATATAAGTAATCAAACAATTAGCAAAACAATGTTGCTGATAACAAGCAGTGTTTTTGATAAGTGACTGCCTACTAAGTATGACTCTTTGTATGACGTTAGTCTAAAACTGGTAAGTTGAATGGATTATTTGGGTCAGTCTTTGCTATAGTCTGTCCAACCAAATTAATTGAAGAAATTGTTTATATCTTATAGCACTATTTTAATTTTACTAATAGATAAGTAGCTGCTAGAGCTATAAACCAATCGCTATAAACTAATCTCTAAAAAAACTAGAAAATAAGGAATAACTATGATTAACGCATATGCAGCAAAAGAGAAAGGTGGAAAATTCAAGCCTTATGAATATGACCCAGGTACTCTAGGCGATCACGAAGTAGAAATCGAAGTACATAGCTGCGGTATCTGCCATAGTGATTTATCGATGTGGCAAAACGAATGGGGTATGACTCAATATCCGTTTGTCGGTGGACATGAGGTTGCAGGTAAAGTTCTTAATAAGGGCAAGCACGTCAAGCATCTAGAATTGGGCGATAAAGTCGGACTTGGTTGGCATAAAGGATACTGTAACGTCTGCGATCTATGCATTGATGGAGACCACAACCTATGCCCTGAGCAAGAAGGTACGATCATTGGTAATCATGGCGGCTTTGCAGATAAAGTACGCGCAAAAGATACTAGCGTCATCAAGATACCTGAAGGGCTTGATTTTAACGCGGTAGGACCACTGTTATGTGGTGGTGTCACAGTGTTTAACCCACTTATGCAGTACGACATCAAACCAACTTCTAGAGTGGCTGTAATTGGTATTGGTGGTTTGGGTCATTTGGCATTGCAGTTTGCCAATGCGTGGGGCTGTGAAGTGACAGCATTTACCAGTGAATCAAAAATGGAAGAAGCAAAAGAGATGGGCGCTCACCATTCACTAAACTCAAGAGATGATAGCGAAATTGAAAAAGCCGCAGGTTCTTTTGATTTAATCATCTCAACAGTGAACGTTGATATGAACTGGGATGTCGTGATTAAGACGCTAAGACCAAAAGGTAAGCTGCATTTTGTTGGACTATTAGAAGCGCCATTAGAGATATCGGCTGCACCAATGATTATGGCTCAGAACAGTCTATCAGGCTCACCAGTTGGCTCACCAGCGACGCTACGTAAAATGCTAGATTTTGCTGCTCGCCATAATATTCAGCCAGTCACTGAAACTTATAAAATGTCTGAGATTAATGAAGCGTTTGAGCGACTAGAGAGTGGTAATGCTCGCTATAGAGTGGTCCTAGAAAGAGACTAAACGTAGTTACAGGCGACTAAATAAGCACAATAATAGTGATAGTCTAATTAATAGATAGAGTGTCACTATTTTTTTGTATCGTAATTCTGCTTTTCACCAGTTTTTAAAATATGCGGATTATTTGAGCTGGGCCTAAGTATCTTTATTTGATTCTTTACTGATGTAGTTCTTACTACTTTTTTCTAAACTGCTAGTAAGTCGTTTTAAAATTATAAAAAAACCCTGCTACTGAGTTCACAATAGCAGGGGTAAATACTTATCTTTTTCAGAGCTCTCGTAGAGTAATTCTTCTTATTCTACCGTGACTGATTTTGCCAAATTGCGTGGCTGGTCGACGTCTGTACCACGCATTACTGCTACATGGTATGACAACAGCTGCACAGGCACGCTGTAGACGATAGGGGCAAGCGTCTCGCAAACATCGGGCACATATACTAAGTGCAGTCTATCTTCAGCGACCATCTGACTGGCTTCGCTAGCGAAGACAAATAGCTCGCCATGACGCGCATGCACTTCTTGCATATTGGCTTTTAATTTATCAAACATACTATCTTTAGGTGCCAATACGACGATGGGCATGTCTTTATCGACCAATGCCAATGGACCGTGTTTGAGTTCACCTGCCGCATAACCTTCTGCATGAATGTAAGAAATTTCTTTCAGCTTTAGTGCACCTTCTAGCGCAATCGGGAACTGTAGCCCGCGACCTAAGAATAGACAGCTTTTCTTATCTTCAAAGCTTTCACTCATGGTCTTGATAGGAGCATCAAGGTTTAAGCTGGCGTAGAGTTGTCCTGGTAATTGATGTAACTCACTTAATAACGTATTTAAGTGTTCGTCAGTCATACGCTTCTGCGTAACGCCAACTTTCAATATCAACAATATCAAAGCCACAAGCTGAGTGGT
Source organism: Psychrobacter proteolyticus (assembly GCF_038155145.1). Taxonomy (GTDB): domain Bacteria; phylum Pseudomonadota; class Gammaproteobacteria; order Pseudomonadales; family Moraxellaceae; genus Psychrobacter; species Psychrobacter proteolyticus_B. The sequence goes on along the minus strand of NZ_JBAKAY010000007.1, from coordinate 146,145 downwards.
AAATGCTTTGGTAGAGGCGACGCCAATCTCAGGCCCTGCCAACGTTGGCAAGAAGATATCTGTTTCGCGTACCAGCGATGACGTCGGTACATTACATAATGCCAAGCTGACTAAGCCTGCTGGCGTTTGCTTCTGGATATCACGTAACGCTGATAAGGTGTCGGCCGTTTCACCAGATTGAGAAATACAGATGACCAAAGTATTATCGACGACGACAGGATTGCGATAGCGGAATTCGCTGGCAACCTCAACGGAACAAGGTATGCGAATAAGGCTCTCAAACCAGTATTTTGCGACCATACCGGCATGATAACTGGTACCACAAGCAATCACTTGTACATGACGAATACCTGACAACAGTGTCTCATGACGCTGTAAAAAATCGTCGCGTAGTTTAGTCGTTTCACCATTATCCAAAGCCATCTCTATCGTACGAGCGACGGCATCTGGCTGCTCGTAAATTTCTTTGAGCATATAATGTTTGAACTCGCCTTTATCGGCATTATGCTGGGTTGCATCAATCTCATGTATCTGACGTTGGACTTCAACACCATCTGCATAAACCTGAATGCTATTGCGAGTTAATTTGGCGATATCACCTTCTTCTAGATACATGAAGCGGTTGGTCACCGGCAGCAAAGCCAACTGATCTGATGCGATAAAATTCTCACCGATACCGACACCAATAACCAAAGGTGAGCCTAGACGTACAGTAATGAGCTCATCAGGGCAGTCTACGTGGACGATACCCAATGCAAAAGCACCGTGCAGTAGCGGGATAATGGTGCGGACCGCTTCTAACAAGTCAGGTGTCTTTTTGTAGATATCATGGATTAGATGCGCCACAACTTCAGTATCTGTCTGTGAAGTAAACACGTAGCCTTTGGCTATTAGTTCTTCTTTTAGTTCAGCGTAGTTTTCGACGATACCGTTATGCACGACCGCAATTTTGCCTGACACGTGTGGATGCGCATTACGTTGTGCTGGCTCACCGTGAGTTGCCCAGCGCGTATGAGCAATACCAATATGACCATCAAAAAACTCTGGATTGATAGCAACGGCATTAACCAGTGCCTGTACTTTACCCACTTGGCGCTCACGGTGTAGTTCACCATCACGAATAACCGTCAGGCCAGCTGAGTCATAGCCGCGATACTCTAAACGCTTTAGGCCTTCAAGTAAGATATTAGCGATATTTCGCTCAGCAACGGCGCCTACAATTCCACACATGGCTATTCCTTAGATTCAAATTTTAGTAGTTCAATATATAATGTTGCAAGATCAAATAATTTGGTTGGTCATTAATGATGAGTTATTAACCGATAAACATAGTGAAGCAGTACCACAAAGATTGCCGTACTGCTTAAATTGGTTCAAAAATGACTGAGGTTGACTAAACCACCAATGAGCAATTATTTTTTAGTGGGTCGTTGGAAATCATTTTTTTGTACTTGACGCGCACGACCAAACGCTAAGGCACTACTATCAACGTCTTTGGTAATCACAGAACCCGCGGCAACGGTGGCTGTATCGCCAATCGTCACTGGCGCGACTAAGCTAGCATTAGAGCCGATAAACGCATTGTCTTCAATGATGGTTTGCGATTTATTGGCACCGTCATAGTTACAAGTAATGACACCAGCGCCGATATTCACGCCTGTACCGACAGTTGCATCACCGACATAGCTTAAGTGATTTACTTTACTGCCTTGACCAATAGTAGATTTCTTAATTTCGACAAAATTACCAACTTTGCTGTTATCAGATAGTACGGTATCAGGACGCAAGTGCGCAAAAGGCCCGATATCAACACCAGCACCGATATCAGCGCGATCGATCACACAGTAAGGTTTGATATAGCAAGCATTCCCAATCTTGGCATTTTTGATAACACAGCCCGCTTCGATATAGACGTTGTCACCTAAGGTACAGTCACCTTCAAATACCACATTAACGTCAATAAACACATCTTGACCAGCGGTTAACGTACCACGAATATCGACACGAGTAGGGTCGGCAAACTGTACGCCAGCTTCTTGTAAGTCAGCAACTAGCTTGCGCTGCCAAGTGCGTTCTAGACTAGCAAGCTGTTGACGATTATTAACTCCTTCAATCTCAAACGTATGCTCAGGCTCAATCGCCGCGATAGTAATACCATCGGCGACTGCCATTTTAACGATATCCGTCAGATAATATTCTTGTTGTGCATTGTCGTTAGAAAGCTCAGGCAAGTATTTGTGCAATAACGCATTATCGACACAGTAAATGCCGCTGTTAATTTCTTTAATACTTTGCTCTTCAGCATCAGCATCTTTTTGTTCAACGATGGCTTCAATATTACCTGCTTGGTCGCGTTTAATACGACCCAAGCCAAACGGATTATCGACTGTCAGCGTCAGCATAGACATGCCATCAGTATTGGCAGTTTTTAATGCTTTTAGTGTCTCACAGCTGACCAATGGTACATCACCGTAAAGAATGAGACTTTGTCCTGACTTAGGTAAATCAGATAATGTCACTTTGACCGCATGGCCAGTTCCCAATTGCTCAGTTTGAGCAACCCAAGTAATCGATGCTTGTGTATATTGATTGGTAATTTCTGACTTTACTTGATCACCACCAAAGCCATGAACAATGATGGTTTCATCAACAGTGAGCTGATGACAAGTATCTAGCACATGACCTAATAAAGACTTCCCAGACAATGTCTGCAATACCTTTGGCTTTGCCGATTGCATACGTGTGCCTTTACCGGCAGCTAGAATAATTACAGAAAGAGGAGATGTCATAATAGGCTCGCAAATGTAACAAAATATAATATTGGATTATAGCGCAAATGCTCATTTATAAAAACGCTGTGATGTGCAGGCTTTGTAATTTGAGTACCAATAACTTAAGTAAGTAAAATCAAATATATAAGATAGCTAAAACTGTAGTAAATATTTCTGTGCGCTAATATCAAAAAGACATGAACGTCATCACAATGATGTAAATAACCAGCCAAATGACCGCTGCCATGATGCCTGCAATAATATCATCTAACATGACCCCAAGACCGCCAGCAACTTTTTTGTCTGCCCAGCCAATCGGTGGCGGCTTTAAGATATCAAATACGCGAAATAGGATAAAGGCGGTCGGTAGCCAGCCCCAAAACATAGGCATCATCATTAACGACAATGTGTTTTCAGGCTTAGGAAATAAATAAGACAAAATGTAAGATAACGGTAATAAGGTAATCCACATGCCTGCCCATTCATCCCACACAATATGTGGATCATCGTGCACCTGCATTAACTCAGAAGTACGCCCACAGATCCAGATACCAACCAAACAAGATAAAATAGTCAGCAGTAAAAAAGGAATAAAACCTAGACTCATGAGGGGCACGCCCACAATCAGTCCACCAACGGTACCCCAAGTACCAGGTGCACGGCGTGGTAAACCACTACCTAAACCTAGCCCAAGCCAATAGACTGCACGGTCAAGCATACTGGCACCGACCGGTAATGGTGGGCAGTCATTTGCTTTATGGATGTCAGGCTTAGATAAGTCGTGATCAGTCATGGATTAGCCTGTAAAGTGTTGGTAGCCAGTAAGGTTGGGCCATATTGAAAACGGTGCGGGCTGAGTAGGCGTCACTGGCTGATTTTGATAAAACAGTTCAAGACGTGAGTTATCAGAAGACTTGGTATCTATCGCTATAGGATCTGATAGTGCAATTACCTCGCCGATACAAGTGACAGGTGTGTTGCCTATAGGCGGTTTGATATGAGCAGGCAAAGTAAATGCCAGTTCATAATCATCGCCGCCCGCTAGCTGACCTAACAAGCGATCAGACAAATCGACAGTAGATAATGACTCGCTACTCGGTAGCTTGTCTAAATGGATGCGCATGCCTACAGAGCTTTGCTGACAGACATGACCAAGATCTTGATAAAGGCCGTCGGAGATATCTATCATCGCTGTTGCCCCCATCTTTGCCAATGCTGCACCTAGCGCTATACGCGGCGTTGGCATATGTAGACGATGCGCCAACTCTATGCCTTGTGCGCTGTCAGGATGCTGTAAGGCGAAAGCGGCATCACCAAGTGTGCCTGAGACATAGACTTTGTCACCAACTTTCGCGCCTGAGCGATAAATGGCTGGTGTATCTTCGGCGAGCAACCCTTGCGCGCTGATGCTAAGTACTAAACGCTCACTGCGCGTGGTATCACCACCTATCAGCGTCACACCAAACAACTGGCACGCATGAAACAGCCCTTTGGCAAATTCAGTGAGCCATTCGTGATTTGCTAGACGTTCAGGTAGTGCCAACGCTAGCATAATGCTATGCGGCGTCGCACCCATAGCTGCAATGTCTGAGACATTAACCGCCACGGCTTTATAGCCAATCGCAAACGCTAACTCGTCAACTCTTTGCCAGTCAGCATGAAAGTGACGACCTTGAACCAGTGTGTCAATACAGCTAACCAAGCGTGATCCTGCTGGCAATGCCATCACAGCTGCGTCGTCACCGATACCTTTTTCGATACCAGTGGATGGTGCATGCGTGGCCTGCATCTGTGAGAATATACGCTCAATCAGCTCAAACTCGTTCATGGTTAGTCTTAGTCTTTGGTATCGTTAGCGTTTTTCTTGCTCGCCTTAAAGTCACTGATATTTGCACTGGCTTTACTGGCACTACTGCGTTTGACGTTGGCTTTGTTAGCACTGATACGCGGCTTGTTTGATGCAGTCGGCTCATCGACGATCGCGCTTTCTGTTTCAGCAGCAGTTTCGATGCTATCCACTGGATTTGCTTCAGACTGTTTAGCCGCCGCTTTTTGTGACGTACGTAGATTGGCATTGGTATCTGCTTGTACCTCTAAAGCGCGCAGCTCACCGGCCATTTTATCCAGTACTGCATTAATCAATTTGTGAGCGTCAGTCGCCCCAAAATGATTATTTAGCTTCATTGCTTCATCAAGCACGACTTTATAAGGAATCTCTACACGGTTTTGTAGCTCATAAGCGCCAATCAACAAGATAGCGTGCTCAACAGTATCTAGCTTATCAACCTCACGATCGAGATGCTGACTGATAAGCGCATCGAGAGCTTCAATCTGCTCTGGAATGTCGCGCATCATTTCATGATAATAACCGATATGGACGGTATGCATGGCATTGGTTGCACGCGTGCGAGCAGCAATATCATGCGGAGCATTGGCTTTCCAGCCAAGCTTACCATCTACATCAAAGCGGCGATCAGTGACGAGCCATTCGTATAGGCCTTGCATCGCAAAGCGACGTGCCTTACGGATAGCAGTGTGACTGGTCTTGTAAGAAGACTCACTCATATCGAATGTTTGATCACCCGCACTGCTGCTCGCTATACGGGTAGCTTCAGCTTGTCCATCATTGGTTTGTGCGGTTTTCGCAGCGCTAATAGCGCGCTTGAGTTGGTCAGTCATAGGGGGTCTGTACCTAAATTTTTGAGATGTTACCCAGTCAAAATATAAATTAGCAAAGTAGTTTTTTAGCTATGCTGATTCAAAGCTTTAAAGGGTATGGAAATACGGCGAAAATTCAAAAAGTAGCCAATTGTTTCGATAGCTGGCTAATGCTATGAGGTGCTGTTATTACTAAATAGCAGCACCAGTTAAACTAATAAATTTGAGCTTTAAAGCTTATGCTTCATCGATGCTGTCATCAATATCTAGCTGTGACAAAACAGCGATCATTTCTAGTACGACCATCGCAGCTTCAGAGCCTTTGTTACCCGCTTTAGTACCAGAGCGCTCAATGGCTTGCTCGATGCTATCAGTAGTGATGATACCGTTAGCAACAGGGATATTATAATCCATTGCCACAGCGCTCAAACCTTTGGCAGATTCGCTAGCTACAATATCAAAATGCGGCGTGCTGCCACGGATGATTGCACCCAGTGCCACAATCGCATCAAAACGATCTGATTCAGCAGCACGTTGGGCCACAAGTGGTAGCTCAAATGCGCCAGGCACACGAATAACAGTAATGTTGCTACCCAATACACCATGACGGAGTAGGGCATCGATTGCACCATCAACTAATGACTCAACGACGAAACCGTTAAAACGACCAACAACGATACCAATGCGAGCATCAGCGTTTTGATGTAGGTTACCATCGATATGAGTCACGTCGTTGCGCTGCTGTTGTAAATTCGACATAAAAAATCCTTTGCTTAATAAGCGTTCAATTGAAATATAGGCGTCAATAAATAGCTAAATAGTCTGATGCGTTCAATCGATTCGGTCGCCTATTATTTTGGCGTTGCCCTAGTTAATTGAACGAAAATAAATGGTTAGCGCTATGATAGCATTTTTTTGGGTTTTATTTGCATATTACGAGCGTGCTAAAGACGCATCTGTATTCCTTGCGCTGCCATATACTCTTTGGCCTCCAATACCGTGTACTCACCGAAGTGAAAAATACTGGCGGCAAGTACGGCATCTACGCCGCCTTCTAGTACGCCTTCTGCTAAATGTTGCAGGTTACCGACGCCGCCTGAGGCGATAACTGGTACATTAACACGGCTCGTAATTTGCTGCATGAGCGCCAAGTCGTAGCCTTTTTTGGTGCCATCACCGTCCATCGAGGTGACCAGTAATTCACCAGCGCCCAGCTCTGCCATTTTGCTCGCCCAAGCAACGGCATCGATACCCGTTGGCTTACGGCCACCATGAGTGAAAATCTCCCAACGTGGCACGACAATACCATCGACGTTGATATCAGCGACGCGTTTGGCATCGATAGCAACGACGATACACTGGTTGCCAAATTTCTGTGCGGCTTCACCAACGAACTCCGGCGTAAATACGGCTGCTGAGTTAATCGCCACTTTATCCGCGCCAGCATTGAGCAAATTGCGGATATCAGCGATTTTTCGTACGCCACCGCCAACGGTCAGCGGAACGAATACCGTTTCTGCCATGCGTTCAACAGTATGATAAGTGGTATCGCGCTCATCATTGGTCGCAGTAATATCCAAAAAAGTAATCTCATCAGCGCCCTGTTCGTTGTAGCGTTTGGCTACTTCGACAGGATCGCCTGCGTCTTTTATATCGACAAATTGCACGCCTTTGACCACGCGGCCATTGTCAACGTCCAAGCAAGGAATGATACGCTTTGCTAACATAGGGTCTTTCACCTTATAATCAATTCATAGGCGCTAGTCTAGCAAAATCACTGCTATTTCAGGCAGGTTTTCGCAAGATTATTACGCTTTTCACCATAGTTTTATCATGCGCGGTACAATTGCTGTCATTACCGCATAAATTTATCCTATTTAACTTCTTATCCAATTGCTATAAGTGAGATGTCATGTCCGTCTATACCCAGTTAACCGATGATCAGTTTGCCGCCTTTTGCCAAAGCTTTGGCGTGTCTTTTGCCCGCGCGATTCCGATCACTCAAGGTATTAAAAACTCAAACTGGTTTATTCAAACGACTGACGATGTAGATGGCACATACTCTTACGTATTCACTTTGTTTGAAGAGCGTCCGCCCGCTGATATCGAAAAAATGGCCGTTATTCTTAATCAATTGAATGGCAAGTTACCAGTCGCTGCACCATTAGCCGTCATTGAATCAAATGGTTCGCAAACGGATGGCGACGATAAGCGTTATGTCATCCACTATGAAGACAAAGCGATTACGCTAGTGCCATGTTTAGTAGGCTCACATCCTGATCAAACCACGCAAGCGATGTGTCATGATATTGGCGCGGCATTAGCAATGCTGCATGAAACGCTACAAGCACTACAACCAAGCGAGCAGTACGGCGTGCCTTTGTACCCATGGGCAGAGGTGCGTGACCGTGAAATGCAGTTTATGCCAGGTGACGAAGCCAAGCTGATGAGCGATATCTGGCGCTCTTATTCAGAATTACCACTGGCAACTTTGCCAAAAGGTCTGTGTCATTTAGATATGTTTGCTGACAATACCTTATGGAACTTACAAAAAGGCGAAGCGCGTCTGACAGGTCTATTGGACTTTACTGAAGTCAGTGTCGAGCACTATGTGATGGATATTGCCATTACCATAAATGATTTTTGTACCACGTGGGGCGTTGCAGAACAAGGCGAATCCGTTAACTTTGATCGCAGTAAAATGGCGGCGTTCTTACAAGGTTATGAATCGATCCGCCCGCTAAACAGTGATGAAAAGCGTGCACTACCTGTTATGCTGGCAAAAGCAGCAGTGATTTTCTGGTTATTACGCCTAAATGTGATTCACTACAATCGTACCGAAGGTCGTACGGGTGATAACATCATGGTCAAGAACCCTGACTTGATGAAACGTTTGGCCGCTTATCATTGGGCGCATGTTGAAAAGTCGCAAAATACCGTATTTGTACTATTAAACAAACCAAACAATCAGATAGTCGGCGTATTTAGCAGTATTACGCAAGCTGAGCAAGCGCAGGAAACATTAAATAGTAGTGAGTTTGCAATCAAAGAATATACGCTAGATCAATTGTCTTAAGCATTGCTGATTCATTTATTCTAGTATCAATGCTAGTACTAATTTTATTACCGAAACCTTAGAGGCGACCCCATGACCGATCAAGTTGATAACTGGCACAAACTGGCGCGCTACGATACCAATATGCAAGGTGAACTGCACGCCAACCTACTACGTAATAACGGCATTACCGTGTCCTTGCAGCCGCTAAGCGCTATCCCAGGTATGAACTCTGGTATCGTTCTCTGGGTAGAAAGTACCGATCTGGCAGAAGCTCAGCGCATTTTGGATACCATCCCAACTGATGGTGCCGCTTTGCTTGATGAGATGAGTGATGCTGACTTTGATGCGCTATCTGCTGCTCAAAGTAACACTTCCCAAGGCAACCCGACAATAAATGATGAACCGATCATAAACGATGATTCGCTTAATAATAACAATGGCGGTAACGATTAAATGTGTCAACTCTTAGGAATGAACTGTAATACCCCAACGGATATTGGCTTTAGCTTTGCAGGCTTTCGCAAGCGCGGCGGGATGACGGACAGTCATGAAGATGGCTTTGGTATTGCATTTTTTGAGCGCAGCGAATGTAGCAATAATGACAAAACGAACGATGAGACGGCAAATGACTCAACGGGCTTGCGTCTGTTTCATGATAATCGCCCAAGCCATCTGTCGCCAGTCGCTGATTTGGTTAACAATTACCCAATCAAAGCCATGAATGTTATTGCGCATATTCGTAAGGCGACACAAGGGCAGAACTGCTTGGCAAACACCCATCCATTCGTCCGTGAAGTCTGGGGCGAGCAGTGGGTATTTGCTCATAATGGACAGATGAATAGCGAATTTATCAAACGCTGTCAGCGCTTGCAAGACAACGGTAATGCCTCACACTGTCAGCCAGTCGGTTCAACTGACTCTGAAATGGCATTCTGTTATTTGGTTAATCGTCTAAAGAGTAGCTTTAAATCGCGTCCTGATGACAAGACGCTGTTTAATTTTTTGACCACGCAATGTCGTTATCTATCGGCCAATGGTCTATTTAATTGCTTAATATCCAATGGTAGGTGGCAACTGGCTTATGCAGGTAGCTTATTGTTTTATCTCACGCGTAAAGCGCCATTTGGTGAAGCCAAACTCGCTGATGATGATATGGCGATTAACTTTGGTGATGTGACTACAGATACGGATAAAGTCACTATTTTGGTAACTGTTCCCCTTACTGAAAATGAGAAATGGCAGCAGCTCGCCGTCAATGAATGCTTAATATTTCAAGATGGTGATGTCATTTATAAAGACAGCCCAAGTCAGCGCAAGTTTTTAACAGTGGACGAAGGCATTGCGATTGCACGAGCCGTTGGAGCGAGTGTTTAGGATAAGCGTAGCAGTTAATATTGGCACCTATTAAAAACAACGAGTGACTATGGTCTACAACAATCTTTTTCAAGCATTGGAAAAAATCGAGCAGGCAGCGACAGAAGACGCATCTAATACAAAATATGGTTTTAATGTATTCTCCATCTTAAGAAGAGATGATGAAGAAGTGGGTCTGCATTCTAAGTTTTTAGCGGCGCTTTTAAGTCCTACAGGTAGCCACGGCATGGATGCCTTTCAAAAGCTATTTATCGACCAAGTATTAAACGTAGCGGTCGAAACGCAAAAGTGGGAACGTTTGCCACTTTGTCCAAATCAGCCTTATATGTGTCAGACTGAAGTGGCTATCACAAACTCTGGTCGCATAGATATCGTTTTAAAAAACCACGAAAATATCATCGTTATTGAAAACAAAATCCACGCTTATGACCAAGAAAAACAGCTCCAACGTTATTATGAAGCTTGTAAAAATATGGGCTATACATCAGAAAATATCTATATCTTATATTTAAATAAATATGGTGATCCAGTTAGTGCTTATGGTAGAGGGAAGTTAGAAGATATTGATTTTGTGCAAATCAGCTATAAAGAGGATATTGTAAACTGGTTAGATGCTTGTATTGCTGAGGCAAAACCCTATCCACATATTGAGCAAACATTATTGCAATATAGAAGGCTGGTGGGCAAATTAACAGGTGATACAAGGTCGGCAAAAATGAAACAAGCGCATATTGAACTGTTATACCAAAAAGAAAATTTTAAGCTGGCACATGAGCTGAGTGAGTCGTTCGTCAACTTTCAAATTGATTTACAAAGGAAAGTGTGGGAAGGCCTGCAAGAGGCTTTAAAAGCAAAAGGCTATACTTTTGAATTTTGTGATAAAAAATTACAAGTATGCGATTTTAGAGTAGCGGTCAAGCATTACTACAAACCCAGAAATTCTTCGAAGCTATATGGGATACGATGTAAAATTGGTACGACAAAGGCATATGATATTCATTGCTTTATACAAATTAATGAAAACATTTACTACGGTATGACTATTTCTCAAAATAAGATGCGTCTTCAATATCCAAGTTCTCTTATCGATTTAGCGAGTGGAATAAGTAACTCATATCCAAATAGTCGTATGAGTGAGAGTAAATGGTTTTTAGGCGTAAATATATTACCGAACACACCAATAAATTTTAAAAAACCAAGCAATTTATATAAATTGGTTGATAAAGACGACAGAGAACAGTGGATTGAACAAACCACCAATGAGATTGTGTCTTTTATTGAAAGTGTCAAAAGCTTAGAGCTTATTGATGTTCAGTCGGCTACACATACTCTCCACAACACCGCTTAAACTTCTCACCAGATCCACAAATACACGGTTGCTTTTGCGTCATAGTCATCGCAGCCGTCGGATCTAAAAAGTACCAGCGTATATCGTTATTAGCCTTGTCTTTTACCTTTACGAAGGTGGACAGCTCATGATGCGCCTGTATTTTTTCTGCTAAATCAACTGCATTATCTTTGGCATTAAAGTAAGCCCTAAATTCAACCTGTGCATGACGTTTACCAAGCTTTGGCGTGTGCTCTACGATTTCTAATCCTGCCCAATCGGTTTCTTTTGCCCAACTCTCAATCGCTGCAACATCAAGTAATGCTTGCTGAGCAGGCACTGTGGTTTTGACGATATATTCTGGTTTCACCAATGCAAAGGCACTATAGCGCGTGCGCATAAGCCGTTCGGCTGTCTCCGCTTTTATACCATCTGCTTTGCCAACCTCATCATTATAAAAAGCATCATGATAAGGCTGGCAGCAGTCTTGATAGGATAGTGGAGCGTCTGCCGTCTCTGCTGTTAGATTGATTTGGCAAGGGCAAGTATCTGGGTAAGATTGCATGTTTTACTCTAATTTTTGTTTGGGCTTATTCGTTTAGGCTTAGTAACCTTGTGCTAACTTTATTGCAGCATGCTTTTTATTAATTCTGGCAATATGCCGACTTTGAGCTGCGCCCATGCAGAAGGATCGCTTAGTCGTGACCAAAACATCTCAAAAGGTGGGGCGGCATACACCAGTAGCGCCAGAATGGTATACAAGAGCAGATACCACCATTTATCTTTTGGCTGATAAAACTTCATTGCTGTGCCCGATGAGCGTTTCATTTTCATATTGGACAGATTGACGCTATACAGTTCATCCAATGATAAGTGCACCATTGCGCCACCAAATAAAAACAGCCCATAAAACCAACTGGTCGTCAGCGGTAGGTGCAAGCCATAATAACTTAGGCACGTCAGACCCAATCCCAGTATCGCCATATACGGCACAGAGTGGATGACGCCGCGATGCACCGTCATAGTAGTAAAAATATGAAAAACCACGTAACGCATAAAACCGTAGCCTGCCAGCCACAATACTATTAATGCCAGTAAGCTCAAGTCACTACGCCAATGCATGACCAGCCCAAAGGCAAATATAAACGAGGTGATATTAAAACCGAGCTTAATCGGTGTTGAATTATCAGAATCCAAGTCTGGCAGCAACCCACCAATAGTACCAAGCGCTACGCACACCAAAAACCCTGAATCATCAATCAATCCAGCTTTATAAACCGTCAAACTCAGTGTGCCGCTGACCATAAATGCGACATTTAAGTGGGTATTAAAATTTGCCATAAAAATCATTCATCCATAGCGCTCAAAAAGTCCTTTCGAGCGGCGTATCTAGCAGTAAAAAAGCGCACCATGATACCATAGACCGTCCATACGTCTAATAGAGATAGCCTGTAAGAGAGAGCTTCTATGCCTGCCAATGATTTACCCGCCACACTTAACTCTGACACTCATACTAAGCAGCTACCTGTAGTAGAAGGTCAGCTTGATAACAGCTTTGCTACCATTGACTGGCAAGTGCCTTGGTTGTCGCATATTACTCAATTGAGTTATATCAGCAACACGATTGAGCGGCTTAGTCGCTCGAAATCACAGAGAAATAGCTTGGATGGTTTGAATGATTCAGAAGGTTTGGATAATGTGAAAAGTCTATATGAGCACAATATAAATGCTTCTGGCACCAATACGCCTGACACGATTGCCAAAGTCTTAAAAACGGCGATGACGCAGCAGGTTAATCACTTGCAACAGCCGTTACCGTGTACCAAACCTGCTCATGACCACAAATCTCAAACGCTACAATTCGTCTCTCAAAATGCATTGCCTGAAGGGGAGGCTTATGAGCATTTCATCGGCACAACTGGCAATATCCCAACACGGGATAATTTGCATGACTTGTTTAATGGCAGCATTTGGCTGACCTATCCGAAGACTAAGGCTGTGCTCAATTACTATCATATGCTAGAAATCGAAAAGCAAGGCATCAGTGAGCGTCGAGGGCGTGTGCGCGACACTATTACTGTCTTTGATGAGAATGGCGCAGTGCTAGTGACTTCTGATGCTAGTATCGGTAAAGCATTAGTTGATTTTGACTGGCAGGCAAGTTTGGTGAAACCACGTGCTAAATGGAACAACCCAACTCAGCCTGATAACAGCGCTCAAGCCGCAGTCTATATCTTTGGCCATGCCCTGCTTGAGCAGTTGGTACACCCACGTAAACCTCTATGCGCTCACAGCATTGTCATTCACGTTGCACAAGAATTCTTTACCTTATCCTTAGCTGAACGTATGCGCTATTTGGATGACAAGGTTGCCAAATACATGGATACATTATTATCCAATGATGACGTCAAACCGCGCCAGCTTGCGCCGTTACCTATCTTGGGGGTGCCGCATTTTTGGGCAGAAAATGCCAATACTGACTTCTATGAAGACAGCTACGTGTTCCGCAGTGGACGACGTAAAAAAGACAAAAACTAAATAGAAAGAAGTTACTTAAAGATAGCTCGCTAAACCGTTGTTACGTTTACGATTGTGCCACGATTCGACAACGTCCAGACGTTAACAAAGCCTTGTATGTTTGTTATGGTAAAAGGGAGTTTCTGTTAATCACTACAGATATGATTATCTCTCTTGTTAACACTGACTCATATCAGACAGTTTTGCGAAACTGCGATATTGATTCAAGACAGATCAATCATTTATTGAGCCACCAGTCATACATAAACTTATAATAATTTATGTCCAGGATTTATAACAACGATAAGGAAGCTATCATGAGTGATATTTTTGATGTAAAAGACACCCTTTCGGTTGCTGGCAAGGAGCATGCCTACTACAGCCTGCCAAAGCTGACCGAAACTTACGAGCATATCAAGACACTACCATTTTGTATGAAAGTGGTATTAGAAAACCTATTGCGTAACGAAGATGGCGGCCAGTCGGTTGGCAAAAACCATATCGAAGCGGTTGCCAACTGGGATGCAGGGGCTGAGGCGTCAAAAGAAATCGCTTTCATGCCAGCGCGTGTGGTATTGCAGGATTTCACTGGTGTGCCTTCGGTGGTTGATTTGGCGGCGATGCGTGATGCAGTTGTCGAGCTTGGTGGAAAGGCTGAGCAGATCAATCCGTTTATCCCTAGTGAGCTGGTCGTCGATCACTCTGTACAGGTCGATGCTTATGGCCGCGAAGATGCGCTAGATTTGAATGAAAAAATTGAATTTAAGCGTAACAATGAGCGCTATGAGTTTTTGCATTGGGGCAAGCAAGCCTTTGAAAACTTCGTCGTGGTACCACCAGCGACAGGTATCGTGCATCAGGTTAACCTTGAATATTTAGCCCGTGTGGTGATGGCGGCAGACGTCGATGGTGAGCTGACAGCTTATCCAGATACAGTATTTGGTACAGATAGCCATACCACGATGATTAATGGTATCGGTGTACTTGGTTGGGGTGTGGGCGGTATCGAAGCTGAAGCTGCGATGCTAGGCCAACCGTCATCAATGCTGATTCCACAAGTGGTCGGTTTTGAGCTAAAAGGCAAGCTAACTGAAGGCGTCACGGCAACCGATTTGGTACTACGTGTGGTTGAAATGCTGCGTGCACATGGTGTGGTAGGTAAGTTCGTCGAGTTTTATGGCGAAGGCTTACACAGTATGCCGCTAGCGGACCGCGCTACCATTGCCAATATGTCACCAGAGTATGGTGCGACTTGTGGTATTTTCCCAATTGACCAAATGGCGATTGATTACTTGCGTCTGTCAGGTCGTGACGAAGCACAGATTGAGCTGGTTGAAAAATATGCTAAGGCGCAAGGCTTATGGCACGATGCCGATACACCTGCGGCGACTTATTCAAGCAAGTTAGAACTAGATCTGTCGTCAGTACAGCCAGCACTTGCTGGTCCGAACTTGCCACAGCAGCGTATCAATTTGTCTGATATGCATGAGAAGTTTGGTGAAACGCTAGAGAAAATGACCAAAGATCGCAAGTCAGAAGTAGAAGCCAAAGTACGCTTTGATCAAGAAGGCGGTGAGCAAGAGCAAGCTGAACACTTAGCTGCTGAGCCGAATATCGAAGTTGATACCAGTGATGACAATGCAAGTTATGCGCCAGCAAACAATGTCTTCTCAAATGTCAGCATCGATGACAAACAACACAAACTACGAGACGGGTCGGTAGTTATTGCTGCTATTACTTCTTGTACTAATACTTCAAACCCAGCAGTAATGATTGGTGCAGGTCTAGTGGCCAAAAAAGCGGCTGCCAAAGGGCTTAAAGCCAAGCCTTGGGTTAAGACATCGCTCGCACCGGGTTCTAAAGTGGTCACCGACTATTTAGAAAAGACCCATCTGATGGATGAGCTAGAAAAAACGGGCTTCTACCTAGTAGGGTATGGGTGTACCACTTGTATCGGTAACTCAGGACCATTGTCAGAAGAGATCGAAAAAGGCATTGAAGAAAATGATTTGGTCGCGGCGGCAGTACTGTCTGGTAACCGTAACTTTGAAGGTCGTATTCACTCGCATGTCAAAGCCAGTTACTTGGCATCACCACCGTTGGTCGTTGCCTACGCGCTAGCCGGTACAGTCGATATCGATCTAACGACCCATCCGCTAGGACAGGATCAAGATGGCAATGATGTATTCCTAAAAGATATCTGGCCAACCTCGGAAGAGATCAACGAGTTGATTGCCAACAATATTGATGCTGATATGTTCCGCAAAAACTACGGCGAAGTATTTGACGGTAGTGCAGCGTGGAACGCAATTAGTTCAGCGGATAGCCAACTATATCCATGGGATGAAGGGTCGACCTATATTAAAAACCCACCGTTCTTTGATGGTATGACCATGGAGCCAGAAGGTATCCCTGATATCGAAGGCGCGCGTATCCTAGGTCTGTTTGGTGATTCCATCACCACCGATCATATTTCGCCAGCAGGTAATATCGATCCAGACTCACCAGCAGGTAAGTACTTGCAAGAGCGCGGTGTGATGGAAGCAGACTTCAATAGCTATGGTTCACGCCGTGGTAATGATGCAGTCATGACTCGTGGTACCTTTGCCAACATCCGTATCAAAAATACCATGATGGGCGGTAAAGAAGGCGGTTATACCTACTACTTCAAAGATGACAGCGCTACGCTACAAGATGGAGAAGAAATGCCTATCTATAACGCAGCGATGAAGTATAAAGAAGATAAGCGTCCGCTCGTCGTACTTGGTGGGGCAGAGTATGGTTCAGGCTCTAGCCGTGACTGGGCAGCTAAAGGTACTATCTTGCTCGGCGTAAAAGCGGTGTTGACCAGCTCGTTTGAGCGTATTCACCGTTCAAACCTAGTCGGTATGGGTGTATTGCCATTGACGTTTAAAGATAGTCAAAATGCAGAGACTTACAAACTAGATGGTTCAGAAGTGCTTAGCATCACGGGTCTGGACAATGGTGAGAGCAAAACAGCCACGGTTACGGCTACACGTGCTGACGGAACGGCAGAAACCTTTGAGGTAAATGTCGGTCTACAAACGCCAAAAGAGCGCGAATATGTGCGTCATGGCGGCGTATTGCACTATGTACTACGTCAATTGGCTGCTGAGAGCAAAGAAGCAGGCTAGTAGTTAGTTAATCTTTGTATGATAAAAAGCCCAATTTCCTTCAAAGTAGGGGATTGGGCTTTTCTATGGAAGATGTTTTTTTCTTGTTACTTTACTCTTCAAGCTTTTTCAGTCAACAGCTTAATTCCTAGCCCCATAAATACGACACCACTTATTTTATTCATCATGGATTCAATTTTTGGATTCTCTCTTAACTTTTTGCTGAACTTTGACGCCAACATCGCCAAACTCAAGCACCATATAAAGCCTGTGGTGGCAAAAGTCAGCCCCAATATCAAAAATGACAGCATGCCATAAGCATAACTAGTATCGATAAACTGCGGGAAGAACGCCAAGAAGAATAAAGCGACTTTTGGGTTGAAAGTATTGGTTAACACACCTTGCTTATATATTTGCCAACCATCTACAGCCTTTTGGCTAGTCACGTTCTGATCTTTGGATAAATTGTTTGCTATCGAGTTAGAGTTTTTACTCGTCAGCATCTTAAAGCCTAAATAACACAAATAGCTGGCCCCAATATATTTAACAATCATGAAAGCGATAGGGGAGTTGGCAAGTAATACGGACAATCCTAGCGCCGCCAATAACGTATGTAGCAAAATACCCGAAGTAATGCCAAGAACAGAATAAAACCCTGCTGTTTGCCCCTGTGAGACACTACGGGTGATGATGTACATGCTATCCGTACCTGGCGTTAGGTTTAACAAAATAGCCGCCAAGATAAACCCCAGATAATTCTCGATACCAAACATCGCAATCACTTCCCTCTAATTACGCTAAGCCCATCATTTATAGTATGTGGCTGTATTTTATAAATATGCTTATCAGGTCGATATTAACGAGTATTAGATAGGTTGGCAATAGTGCTATCAACAGTAAGCTAGCAGCGATTAATAATAAGCTAACGACAATAGAATAGAGGATGTTGAGAAATGACAGACATAAAAAAGCCCAGTCACCGTATGATGACTGGGCTTTTTTATTGTTCGCTTACTAGTCTAATCTGATGCTAAGCAAAAGTGCTAGTAAGTGACGCCGAATAGTGGCGTCCCCAGGGGGATTCGAACCCCCGTTACCGCCGTGAAAGGGCGGTGTCCTAGGCCTCTAGACGATGGGGACGCATAGAGTGTTATAACCAGTGGTTACAACGGTACTTCACAATATCAGATAGCTTAGTAAATAAGCATTGCCTAGGTGCTGATATCGTCCTACTAGCGAGTATTTATTATTACGTTTCAGTAATACTGAGCGTTGCTATAAATAAGTATGGTGGAGCTAAACGGAGTCGAACCGTTGACCCCTTGCATGCCATGCAAGTGCTCTACCAACTGAGCTATAGCCCCTCGCTAAGAGTGTGCGTATTTTATGTAAGAGCGGCAGTCTTGTCAACAACTATTTTAAAAATAATGCATAAATATGCAAAAAAAAGCGATTTAGCCTATTTTAAAGGCTCAATAAGCCCAAATTAGCGTGGATTTTGCTTCAGCGCGATCTCTTTGATGGCTTTATCGGTATAAAACTCTTCTTCGCTACCATCAGAAAAAATAATCGCACAGCATTCAGTTGGCATATATTGACCGCCTTTTTCTCGGATCGTTCTGATACCTTTGACGCCAATGATGTCATATTTGCCCAATTTATCTAGATTATGCTTGGTGTAACCACAGTAAGTGCTGTATATCCATTTTAAATCTTCGAAGTCTTGGCCCTTGGTCAGGGTCAAAGTTGCGTCAAAAAGCTCCTTTATGATGGCATCATAGTATTTCTGTGCTTCTTTTAGGGTATTAAAGACATAGTCTTTGCTTACTATCGTGACGGTTTTGGCGGCCATGTTTATTTCCAATTGAAATATTTAATAAAAGATGTCTAATAATACGAGGGTAGTTGTACTGACTAACAACGAAAAAGGGTCAGAACTGGCCTGACCCTTTTACATTCGACAAGTTTAGCCAACTGGCTATTCAGCTTCTAAACTATTCAGCAGCAGCTAAGAAATCTGGCAATTCTGCCGCTTGTTTCTCAAGTTTTTTCAGTTTCTTTTTACCGAGGCCGCCTAATACATCAACTGCATGACGCAAGCGAGTCAATGTCATGTCAGCGCCGATAATCGCCATAGAGTTCATGACTGGTGTCGATGAGGTGCTACCAGCGATAGCGATAAAGAACGGCGCCATAAAGTCACGCATCTTAATATCAAGGTGAGCGGCAAGGCCTTTTAGCGTGGCATAGATGTTTTCTTCTGACCACGTTGGCAAGACTTCTAACTGCCAAAGTGCTAATTGCAGCATCTCGATAATTTGCTCAGGCGTGAGTGATTTATGAGTGAAGCTCTCAGCATTGATGTCAGGTAGGTTTTGGAAGTAGAAACCACCCCAATTAACCGCATCAGACAATAGCTCGATACGTGGCTGAATTGCGGCTGCGATAGCGGTTAGTTTGTCACTGTTGCTGGCCCACTCAAGGATTTTATTCTTTAGCTCTTCAGGGCTAAGCGCACGTAGCCATTCTGCATTGAGCCAGTTTAGCTTTTCGATATCGAAGATAGGGCCACCAAGCGACACACGCTGAATATCAAAGCTGGCAATCATTTCTTCTAGCGTAAACTGCTCAGCACCATTAGGCATTGAGTAGCCCATACGACCGAGATAGTTTAACAATGCTTCAGGTAGCACGCCTGCATCACGATAGTAGGTGATAGAGGTTGGGTTTTTACGCTTAGACAGCTTTGACTTATCTGGGTTACGCAGTAGCGGCATGTGGCAAAGCGTTGGCATTTCCCAACCAAAATAATCATAAAGTAGTTGATGCTTAGGCGCAGAGTTCAGCCACTCTTCACCGCGCATGACATGGGTGATTTCCATCAAATGGTCATCGACGACGTTGGCTAAATGATACGTTGGCATGCCGTCTGTTTTTAGCAGTACTTGCATATCGACTTGAGTCCAAGGGAACTCAACGGTGCCACGTAGCATGTCTTGTACCTGACAAGTGCCTTCGGTCGGTACACGCATACGAATCACGTGCGGTTTGCCCTCGCTTACCAATTGCTCGGTTTTTTCTGGGGCAAGATGGGCACAGCGACCATCATAACGAGGGGTCTCGCCATTGGCCATTTGCTCAGCACGCATGGCATCTAACTCTTCACTGGTACAGAAACAGCGGAACGCATGGTCTTTTTCTATGAGTATCTCAGCGTGCTTTTTATAGATATCGCTGCGCTCGCTCTGACGATAAGGGGCGTGTGGGCCGCCAATATCTGGGCCCTCGCTCCAATCCAGACCAACCCAACGTAGGGCATCCAAAATCATTTGTTCTGATTGCTCAGTCGAGCGAGTCTGATCAGTGTCTTCGATACGTAAGATGAATTCGCCACCGTGAGCTTTGGCAAAAGCCAAGTTAAACAGGGCAATATAGGCAGTACCTACGTGTGGGAAGCCAGTTGGCGATGGGGCGATACGCGTGCGCACAGGGCGCGTGCTGTCAGTAGAGGTTTGCATGGTAAAAGTCTCAAAGTTTGCTATCGATATAAGCTATCAGTATAAATAGCGATGAAAGATATGAAGTCGATGTTAAGAAATAGCGTAAAATATAGCGCTAGTATAACAGAGACATGTGATATTTTTAATGAAAAGCCCTTCTAGTGCTTGACTACAGGTGTATCCTTGCGATAATAATGCTAAGCAAGTCATAACTTGTTTATTTTCATCTAATTACTGGCCAGTATGGTCGTCATCTATTGAGTTGTTTGTGTCCCTATCAAAGTCTAAGCCAAAATCGAAAGCCAGTCCTTCTGCCGCCGCTGATCTCTCTGAGTCAGTGTCTAATCCTTCTGCTGTAAAGGATGCGTCTACGCAAGATGTCGATCTGGATGTTACTCACGCCCGTCATGAGGGCGATATCACGTCTGATGAATTGAGTTTTGTCCATGATGCGGTGTTACTGCAAGAGACTGTCGCAGCAGTACTGGGTGTAAAATCCTTGCCTAAGCAAAAAGCAGGCGACCAACATAGCTTAAATATAAGTGGTATCTATGTTGATGCGACTTTTGGCCGTGGCGGCCATAGCCGACTGCTATTAAGTCAACTCGCCGATGACGCAACACTGGTTGTCTTTGACAAAGATCCGACAGCCATTAGCGTGGCGCAAGAGCTGGCAAGCAAAGACAGCCGTGTGCGTGTGGTTCATGATAGTTTTGCAACGTTGACCGACAGTCTGGCTGCTATGGGCATCAATGAAGTTGATGGATTAATGGCAGATTTGGGCATTTCATCACCGCAGATTGATGATGGTAGTCGCGGCTTTAGCTTTATGCGCGACGGGGCAGTAGACATGCGTATGGACACCAGTCGTGGCCAATCAGTTGCGGAATGGCTTGAAAAAGTCGATGATGAAACGTTGGCCAATGTGCTTTATGAGTTTGGCGAAGAGCGTCATAGCCGCCGTATTGCCCGCGCTATCAAACAGATGGAAAGCTACGAGTCTACGCTTGAGTTGGCAGAAGTGATCAAAGTGGCGCATCCCAACTGGCAACGCGGTAAACATCCAGCCACACAAAGCTTTCAAGCCATGCGTATTTTTATTAATAATGAGCTGGGCGATGTTGACGACTTTTTAGCGCAAAGCATTCCTATTTTAAAATCAGGTGGGCAGCTTGCGGTCATTAGCTTTCATTCATTAGAAGATCGCCGTATCAAGCAGTTTTTGCAGCGCCATAGCAAAGGGCAGTATCCAGAAGACGAAAACCTGCCAATGCCGCCGAATCGTCCACGCTATTTTAGCAAACCAAAACGTGTTGGCCCAAGCAAAGCTGAGACGAGTCAGAACCCGCGCGCGCGTAGTGCATGGCTGCGTATGGCAACGCGTACTGACACAGCTTATGAGCAGACAACAAAATCATAGAACAACATGATGCTACAAGTCATAGTCGAATAAGATTGGTGAGTTGTCTAAGATTGCTAATGTTTGTCTAAATGATGCGCAAATGTCCTAATGGCTACGCCACTGTTAAAAATCTGTAAATATTGTCTGTTAGGCTCAGCAGTTAGTTTTTATCTGCTTAATAGTTGAATGGTTTTATATAGTACAGCCATTCAACGTGTTTGGTTTTGGTATGACATATTGATAGCCATGAGTTGTGATGACTTGTGGCTCCTGAATATATCAGCTATCGGATGTGATTTTTATATTCGTTTTTTTAGGTTTGGTTTTTACACTTATAAGTGTCTTTGGTTTTATATTTATCGATGGTATGACTGAATAATGACACGTTCATCTTTCGCAATCCGTTATCTACTCTATCGTTTACGTTCACCTTTTTGAGATCGTCATGGCAATATCTGACAAACCTGCGAATCGCCGCACTGCTACACCTTATAATACCGATGTCGGCGAGCTGTTCGTGCGCCGGTTTAATGTGGTGAGCATTTATGTGGTCGTGCTACTGCTATTGGCAGCCACGATTGTATGGAGTGGTATCAAAACTGCCGAAGAAGTTCAGCAATATCATCAGGACTACAAAACCTTGCAAGACATGAAAAAACAAGAACGTAAGCTGCAAGTAGAGCATCAGCGTCTATTGATTGAGCAGCAAACCTTTAGCGCCACACCGCAGATTGCCAGTCGAGCAGTTGCTGAATTGGGTATGTATTCGCCAACATTAAAGGATAAGCTGATTATCCAGCCTGGTGTCGCTACTGCATTGGTGCCAGTGGTTACGGAAGACTCAGATGAAGATTTAACTGACGTGATTGGGCCACGTGCCTCTACTGACATCTCTCCTGAAGAACCAGCGACGGAGGCAGGACAATGAGTGAAGAAAAGCCTAAATCCACCGCAAAAAACACTAGCAAGAAACCAGCCAGCGGCAAGGTAACCAAACCTCTCCGCCGAGCCAGTGCGGCTAAGTCTGGTCAGACGAGTAGCAAGCCCGATAAAGCTGCAAGCAATCGTAAGGCCAAATTGTTTGGTCGCATCAAAAAAAGCGATACCCAAGGCGCTTATACCAGTGTAAAAAACCGCAAAAGTAAAATGGTTTTTTCGAGTAAAGCGTCAGGTGCTTCTGCTCTTGGTGGTTTCGAACAAGACAAAAACCGTTTCCGTATGGTTTGGGGTCTAGCGCTGGTTATATTAGCGCTACTGATTAGCCGCGCCTATTATATTCAGGTTGCTAATGCACAGTTTTATCAAGACAAAGGTAATGAGCTCATTACCAGTGAGCGCACCCAAAAATCTTATCGCGGTATGATTACCGATCGTAATAATCTACCGCTTGCGGTCAGTGCACCGCTCGCGACAGTTTCGTTTAGTCCGCATGATTATTCGCGTGAATACTATGAGCTAAAGCGCATTATCATCACCAACCCTAGCAGTCCACAATTACAGGCGCGTATGCAAAAGCGTTTAGATAATATGGATCTGACAAAGCTAGCCGCTGCTGCCAATATCTCGGTCGATGAACTAAAGAAAGTCACTGCTATTGATGACAGTATCGATGTGACCGATGAGAAAGCCGTAAAAGCTGCTTTGCCATCTGGCGCAGGATCGCACTATTTGCCACTGCTTAATAAGGTCACACCTGAGATTGCCCAAAGCGTCAGCTCACTTGATTTCCCTGGTGTCTACGAAAAGAATTTCTTTCAGCGTTATTATCCACAGCCACAGTCTAATGCACAGTTGCTAGGATTTATGGGTCAAAACGCCAAAGATCCCGAAGGCGGTTACGAAGGCCGTGCTGGTATTGAACGTCAGTATGAAAAAGATCTGGCGGGTGATGACGGTAAAGTACTGGTTCTAAAAGACGCCAAACAAAACAGTCTAAAAGAAATCAAACAAATCGAGCCAGAAGTACCCGGTAAAGATGTGGCTTTGACGATTGATTCGCGCTTACAGTATTTGCTGTATAAAGAGCTAGAAAAAGCTGGGCGTTTGCAAAAAGCACGTTGGTCAACGGGTATGATCGTTGATGTGCAAACTGGTGAAGTGCTGGCACTATCAACATGGCCATCGTTTAACTCGAACAACCTTAACGAGATGACGGGTGAAAACCAGCGTAACCGCGCACTGTTAGATGTGTTTGAGCCGGGTTCGGTGATGAAACCGTTTACCGTGGCAGCAGCGCTAGACTCGGGTAAATATACGCCAACCACTTTAATTGATACCAATCCCGGTTCGATTCGCGTACGTGGCTATACCATTCGAGATCATAACAACTTGGGCATGATTAACATGGCAACGCTACTACAGAAATCTAGTAATGTTGCCTCTACCAAGATTGCGCTATCACTGCCAGCCGATGCTATTAGTAATATGCAACGACAGTTTGGCTTTGGCTCAAAGACACCTTTGCAGTTCCCAGGTGAGGGTAGTGGTTTGATCGTTACGCCAAAAGAGAAAGAAACCTCGCGCCGTGCGACGGTCAGTTATGGTTATGGTCTACAAGTGACACTGGCACAGGTTGCACAGGCGTACTCAGCCCTAGCAGCAGGTGGGGTCATGCATCCATTAACTTTAATCAAAGATGACAAGTCGCAGCCAAGCAAACGCATTATGGCGCATGAGCAAGCAATGTCTATCGTACAGATGCTTGAGAGCGTGACTGAGCCTGGTGGTACGGCGAAAGCTGCTGCCATCGATGGATATCGGGTGGCAGGTAAGACAGGTACGTCACGCCGTATCAATCCAGATGGTGGTTATTATACCGACCAGTATCGTAACGTCTTTGCTGGCATGGCACCTGCATCCAATCCAAAGCTGGTAGGCGTGATGCTTATCGAAGACCCACGTGGTCAGATTTATGCTGGTCTAACGGTCGCACCTGTCTTCCATAATGTGATGAAAGAAGCATTGCGATTGTATAATGTGCCTCTGGATAAGCCACTAAAAACGGAAGCGCAGTAAGCGTTCGATTATTTTAAATGTCCAGCTCTACTGAGCTGACACGTTTTAACTGTTTAGGATTTATCTATGACTATATCATCGCTAGATAGCGCTACTGTGACTTTACAACAGCTTATAGATGCCAATAAAAGCCAGCAGCAAAAACTGTCTGAGCAGCTTACAGCGATGATAGCAACATCGATTCAGGAAGCATCCAATCAGGTAGAATCAGATCAAGCCCAATCTATTGTCCATATTCCATTTCAACAGTTTCGCTTGGACAATCGCCAATTGGATGCGAATGACGTATTTGTCCTTTTAAAAAGTCAAACAGCCAACCCTCAAAAAAGTCGCGACTATTTACTGCAAGCCGCTGAGCAAGCCGCGTTTATTCTCTCAGAGATTGACCCTAGTATTTTGCTTAGCGAAGCAACAAATCCCTCAAATACCAGTAGTGAACCTAAGACAGATAGTATCGCTAGTATGCAGCAACTAGCAGCATTGCCATGTCCTGTCTTATACGTCCCTAACATTCGCGACTTTTTGGGTAGCTTAATTCAAGCGCGCCTGCAATATCAGCAGCCAGTGACTCTACCGACCGTGGTTGCGGTGACTGGTACGAATGGTAAAACAACCATCAGCCAGTTAGTAGCACAGCTTATTCAGATGATGGGTCAGAGTAGCGCGGTGATGGGTACGGCAGGTAATGGTAGACTTGGTGCGCTGGTGCAAGCCAGTCATACCACGGGTGATGCTTTAGCTGTCCAGCAGTTCTTATATCAAATGGGAACAGAGCAGGCAGAAATATTGGCATTAGAGGCCAGCTCTCATGGGTTGGATCAGCAACGTCTACAAGGTATGCCAGTGTCTGTGGCGATTTATACCAATCTGAGCCGTGACCATTTAGACTATCATGCTGATATGGCAGAATATGCAGCGGCAAAAGCTAAGCTATTTGATAAAGCACATTTTCCTGATTTGACGCATGCCATTATCAATATCGATGATGAGCACGCTCAGGTTATGTTAGATATGGCAAACGCCAGCGGTTTGACGGTATGGACATACAGTTTGAATTCATCAAAAGCTGCTACTTTTGTTGCCGCTGATATCACACCCAGTCTGCAAGGCGTCAAAATAAATCTGCGTACTAATTTTGGCGATGACAAAGCTGACAACATAGAGATTATCAGTCCATTATTAGGTCGCTTCAATGTTGCCAATTTGCTCGCAGCGATAGCAGCTGTCGTAGCACTCGATACTGACTTGGCTATGAATATCGAGCGTATTGCGCCAGCTGTTGCACAGTTGCAAGGTGCAGTTGGGCGTATGCAGCGTGTATCATCAAATGATGGCTGCTTTATCGTTGATTATGCGCATACTCCAGATGCGCTAAGCCAAGTGCTGGCAAGTTTAAAAACTCACTGTAAAGGTCAGCTTTGGGCAGTATTTGGATGCGGCGGAGATCGCGATGCAGGCAAGCGACCGTTGATGGCGCAAGCAGGTCTGGCAGGTGCTGATCAAGTTATTTTGACCGCGGATAATCCACGTACCGAGGACCCGAATGTAATTTTGCAAGATATGCAGGCTGGTATGACAGCTGAGCAATATCAACGAACCCATATCGAGCCTGCCCGCCAAAAAGCCGTTGAATATGCAGTTAGTCACTCAGGTGTAGATGATATCGTGGTCATCGCAGGCAAAGGTCACGAAACCTATCAAGAGATTAATAACGTTCGCTATGATTTCGATGACAGTGTTGTTTTGCAGCAGGCATTGAATCAAGCTGGCCGCGTGTAATTGATTGGCTTTCGATACATGTATTAGTAAAAATTGATCATTAAATATAAAAATTAAGTAGTCATCATATAAGGTAATCATTATGACAGCCGACACCGATAATACTGCCCAGTCGCAAGGGCTCTATGTCTGGCAAATGGACAATCTGCTCGCAGCGACCGCGTCGCTCGATGGGCAGTGGCAAATACCACAAGGCCATGCAGAGCAGACTGCCTTGTCCAGTAAACGTATAGCCACCGATACCCGTACGATAAAGCCAGGCGATATATTTTTGGCGCTAAGCGGCGATAATTTTGATGGTCACGATTATATCGAGACAGCAATATCAAAAGGCGCTGTTGCTGCTATCGTCTCGCGTTCTATCTCGTTGTCCGGCCCAAATGCTATTCCGCAATTGGTGGTCAGCGATACCCGTTTGGCGCTAGGTCAATTGGCAGCGTATCGTCGTCAGCAACATACAGATTTAACCGTGATTGCTATTACGGGTTCTAGCGGCAAGACCACTTGCAAAGAAATGCTTGGTAGTATCTTTGGTAGATTGGCGCCAACACTAATTACCCGTGGCAACCTAAATAATGACTTGGGTGTACCGATGATGTTGCTTGAGCTGTCGGATCATCATCGTTATGCTATCTTAGAGTTGGGCGCCAACCATATCGGTGAGATTGCCTATACGACTGAGATTGTTCAGCCTGATGTGGCCTGTATCTTAAACATCGGTACAGCGCATTTGGGTGAATTTGGTAGCCGTGAAGGTATTTGCCAAACCAAGGCAGAGATTTACCATACGTTGACGGACGCACAGTTTGCAATTGTTCCTGATAAGGATGATTTTACCAATCAGCTACGTCGTATCGCTGAAAAGCACACCTCACATGTGATTGGCTTTGGTAATACGGACGTAAGCGCAAGCCATCTAGACGTAGAGCCTGAGCGTAGCGAATTTAAGCTACATATCGGTAACCAAGTCCATGATATCAACTTGCCATTGGCAGGTGAGCACAATGTCAATAATGCCTTGGCTGCTGCTGCCTGTGCGTATGCGCTAAATATTGAAGTGAGTGACATCGTCATTGGGCTAGAAAATGCGCGTCCTGCTAAAGGTCGTTTAAATAGCCAGATACTTGGTATGCATCGTCTCATTGATGATACTTATAATGCCAACCCTCATTCGGTACGTGCCGCCGCCAAGGTATTGGCCGCGCAAACAGGTACGCAAGTGATGGTATTGGGCGATATTGGTGAGTTAGGAGAAGCGGCCATTAGTGAGCATCAAAGCTTGGGCCGTACTATTGCGACCACAGGTATTAACGTGCTGCTTTGTGTTGGCGAATATGCCCCTTATACCGTTGCGGGTGCGCAAGAAGTGTCTGATATCAGTGCTCATGCCTTTGCCGACAAAGATAGTTTATTACAGTATTTACAGCCATATTTGCAAGCGCAACAAGCTAAGCCTTGTACTGTGTTGTTCAAAGGCTCTCGTTCCATGGGAATGGAAACACTTATTCATGCGCTAGTAGAGGAGTAGGCGGTGTTAGTTTGGTTGTTCGGCTGGCTTGGCCAGTATTATACGCCGTTTTCTGCGGTTTCTTCGTTGACGCTGCGAGCATTGCTTGCCGTTGTTACCGCCCTTATGTTTAGCATGATGTTTGGTGGCCGTGTCATTCGGCACCTGCGATCGCTCAAATATGGTCAGGCCATTCGTAATGATGGGCCTCAATCGCATTTAGCCAAGACGGGTACGCCAACTATGGGCGGGGTATTGATTCTCAGTGCGATTGGTATATCGACGCTACTATGGGCACGATTAAACAATCCTTATGTTTGGATTTTGCTCGTGGTTATGGTTATCTTCGGTGCCGTAGGTTGGGCTGATGATTGGCTAAAAATTAAGTATAAAGATCCAAAAGGCTTAATCGCTCGCAAAAAGTATTTTTGGTTATCTATGGGCGCACTGTTTGTCGGTGTGTCTTTGTATTATATCGCCACGCTACAACCCGATATCAATACCACGCGCGAGATGCAGGATTTGCTATTGCCAGTATTCAAAGACTGGATGATTCCATTTTCAGCGGTGCCATTTGGTATTGGCTTTATCATCTTTACCTATTTTGTGATTAATGGTGCTTCTAACGCAGTCAACCTAACCGACGGTTTGGATGGTTTGGCGATTTTGCCAGTCGTTCTCGTCGCTGCAGGTTTGGGCGCGATGGCCTATGTATCAGGCGATGTACGCTTTGCTGATTACTTGCATGTGCCTTATATTCCTTATAACTCCGAAGTCATCATCGTCTGTGGCTCAATGGTCGGAGCAGGCCTTGGTTTCTTATGGTTCAACGCGCATCCAGCACAAGTATTTATGGGTGATGTTGGCGCGCTAGCACTGGGCGCGATGCTAGGTACTATTGCCGTGATGACCCGTCAAGAGATTGCCTTTGCGATTATGGGTGGTTTGTTTGTCGCAGAAGCGCTATCGGTGATGTTGCAAGTTGGCTCGTACAAATTGCGCAAAAAACGCGTCTTCCGTATGGCACCGCTGCATCATCACTTTGAGGAAATTGGCTGGAAAGAAACACAAGTGGTGGCGAGATTTTGGATTATTGCCATTATCCTTGTCATCCTTGGGCTAATGACGCTAAAACTACGTTAAGCTATAACAGCCGAATATCTATATAGATATCAATTTGCAAAACTCCAAAAAGCCGTTTCAATCACGATTGAGACGGCTTTTTATCGCTCAAGGCAGATGAATTTTGTTAAAATGCGAAGCATATTGCTATCACTTTGAGATGCCCGTGTCGTTATTTATTTGTCCACTTTGTCAGTCACCACTACAGCCTGCCGCAGATACTTGGCGCTGTGATGGTAGTTTGCACCCTAAGCAAACTTCACATCCCTTTGATGTGGCGCGTCAAGGTTATGTCAACTTACTGCCAGTACAACAGAAAAAGTCTAAAGCACCTGGGGATAGCCAAGAATCTATCGATGCGCGTAAGCGGTTTTTGAATCATGGTCACTATGCACCGCTCCAAAACTTAATTAGTCAAAAAATGACAGAGTTATTGTCTAACGATGAGCTAATAGATAGGCAAGATAGCAAGCCAGTCAATTGGCTTGATATTGGCTGCGGAGAAGGCTACTACACGCAGGCAATGACACAAATGGGATCGGGTGTTATAGACACGTTGATAGCCGCTGACATCAGTAAGCCTGCAGTGATTGAGCTAGCCAAAGTCAGTAAAATAGCAGGTCGTCTATGGTATCAGCCACGTAAAGAAGATACTGCCAAGACGACAGCGGTGTATCCATTAGTAACCAGTGCTGCACATCTACCGTTACGCCCGCACAGTATGACGGGTATTAGTAGTATCTTTAGCCCTATTTTGCCCGAGGCATTCGATAGTGTATTGATGGGTGGTGGCTATCTGATTATTGCCAAACCTGATGTCGGGCATTTGGCAACGATGCGTGATGCGTTATTTGATGATGTGCGTGAACATGATTCTGATAAATTCTTGCAAGAATTGGCACCATATTTTACGTTGGTTGAGACCTGCCGTGTCAGTACAGAGCTGACGTTATCCGCAGAGGATTTGGCTGATTTGATGACGATGACGCCTTATGCTTATCGTGCCCGCAGCGAAAAAAGACAAGCGCTACTGGCCACCGTAGAAACAGCAGCATTTAGCACAGAGGCAAAGTTTGTGGTTTATATTTTGCAGAAAACGTCTGTTTAGCACATTTAGAGCATAGCAGTATGAAGTATTGCTATGCTCGTGTTAAACATTAGCCAGCAACTTCACCGTGTCCGTATTTGCATTCTTCAACAATCAGCTAGTCATTCGCGTTTTTATAAATATTCTGTCTACGATGCTTACCGATGAATCGTAAATACACTGTCATTTAACCAAACATTACGCCAACACCTAACATGCCTTTGATCACGCATGCCCTCGTAACAATCGCAACCTTTCTTCAAGTTTCATAAATCTACTTAATACTAGAATCATTTATCATTCTCTTTGTCAATAGAGTAAAGCTTTATCAGGATAGTTCATTTAACACTAAGTGAATTATCTATAACTACTCTAAATATGAGTTCAAAGGAATAAAATGATGAAAAAGATACTAGTTAGTTCGATTTTAGCCGCTACTGCTTGTTTGTCGATGGTAGGTCAAGCAAATGCTGCACCTAATTTTGATAAAAATCATTCAGCTCAAGTACAGCAACAAAAACACAGCAACAATAAAGCGAGTAATAACTATAAGCATGCCAAAGTTAAGGCAGCAAAGTCACATCACAAAGCGAACGTAGTGGCTGCTAAGCACAAAGCAATAGCCAAAAATGTTCATGCTAAAAATAGTCATAATAAAAACAATCATAATAAAAACAGCCACGACAGAAACAACCATGACCGTCGCTCGTAAAAATACAATCCTAGCATCCAAAAATAGCGCCTTAATGAGGCGCTATTTTTTTTGTTTTTATATGACACTATTGATCGTTACTAGTTAGGTGAACACTACTGACTGATAAACGTCATTGATTTGGACACGCCATTTTTACTAGGCTGAGTGAGTGTGACTTTACTACTCAAAACATCGCCTTTGGCATTGATTTTATAGCATTCTGAAGACGTACCTGCAGCATCAGAAGTCAAAAGTAGATTGCCTGAGGTTTCTATACAGAGCCACGCTGTACTATTTGTATCTTGTGTGAGCGACCAGTCCTGCTTATAAGTGGCGGTTTTCTGACGCATACTGCTGTCAGCATATACGTTTTCAGTGATAAGCTGACTTGAGTCGCCTACAGTAGCCATTTTAGGGATACTTGTCGTTTGGTTAGCGATTGAATACTCACCCGTACTATCCGTAAAACCATGGAACACCAACGGATTTAGCGTAAAGTAATTGATAGCGACTGACTGATCCGTAATCTGCTGATTCACTGTGTTGATTGTGCTGACTTCTGCGCCTTGTACCGTTTTATTATTAAAGCGCATGCTGCCTTTAGGAGTGATTTGAATATCTGCCGCTACACTCTGTCCGCCGACAGTAGCGACCAATTTTTCACTACGTTGTTTGGTATAGATATTGAGTAGGGCCGTCTCAACTGGGTATTGAGTGACGACGTTATCAGAGCTGTTATTTTGATTGGTATTACCTGTTGCCATGCCACCCATACCAGTAGCGCAAGCACTCAATCCGAGTCCTGCTACGATACACATTCCTAGTGTTTTCATCGTTGTATCCTTTAGGTTATTTAAATAAATATTACTAATATCTACTATAATCCAATTTTTGGACAATGGCATCTGCCGAGTATCAGTGACTCTACTGTTATTACATTTTTGTACGGTATAGCAATGATGGTAAATATAGATATAAAGCTAGATTGAGCGCCACAGAAAAACTCAAAGCCTTCTCATATAAGGGTCTAGGAATAAAATCAAGCTGATAACAAAACGAATCGTAATAGAGTATCTACTCATTTGACGGTAGTTTTATATGGCCAAACACGACTGAAAAGATGCTTATAATCTGCACGACTGTAAAAAGTCTATTCAAAAAGAGATAAAGACGAAGCTTGCTAATACGACTCGGCTTTATTCGTATGCGTGAAAATAGGTTACAATAGCTGTTCAAGAAAACATATCTCTAGTACATCATAAATAAGCCACTTTAAGTGGCTTATTTATTGGTAAAAATAAAAGAGTGCAAAAATATTAGATGGTTTTTCGCTGTCCAAAAGTTGATAGCGCGTATCAATGCCAACGTCGGTATATCAATACATACTCTCAAAGGGAAAAATAAATGTCAGTTAATGAAGCATTATTAGATGAAGTCAAACAATGGCGCAAACAGATTCATAGCCAGCCTGAGCTCGGATTCAAAGAATTTAAGACCTCTTCATTTATCGTAGATAAATTACAATCTTTTGGTATTGAAGTTCATCAAGGCTTGGGTGGCACTGGTGTGGTGGGCACTTTAAAGAACGGTGCAGGCCCTACTATCGGTATAAGAGCCGATATTGACGCGTTGCCAATCGCAGAACAAAACGACGTTGAGCATAAATCTACCCATGCAAACTGTATGCACGCCTGTGGTCACGATGGTCATACCTCTGTTCTGCTAGGAGCGGCAAAATACTTAAGCCAACATAAAGAGTTTAGTGGCACCATTCACTTTGTTTTTCAGCCGGCAGAAGAGGTGTTAGGCGGTGCAAAAGCCATGATTGATGATGGCTTATTTGATAAATTTCCGATGGACGCTGTATATGGTTTGCATAATTGGCCTGGGCTGCCAGTAGGAGAAATCGCTGTAAACAATGGGCCTATGATGGCCTCTTTTGATACTTTTGAGATTACATTGACGGGTAAAGGCACGCATGCCGCTATGCCGCACTTGGGCGCTGACCCTATCGCCGCAGGTGCTGCACTAATCACTAATATCCAATCTATTATCTCTCGCCGCGTCTCGCCATTGCAGTCTGGCGTTATCAGCGTGACGCAAATGAACAGCGGCGATACCACCAACGTGATTCCAGATGTCGCCATCTTAAAAGGTACGGTTCGTAGTTTTAATATGGATGTACGCCAATCTATGCAAGAGATGCTCACAGAAATGGTCGCCACTCTGCCGCTTTTATATGGTGTCAAAGGCGAGATGGATTACCACATTCGTTATCCAGTAACCACCAACGACAGTCAGGCTTACCTTGAGATTAAAGAAGCGGCTACTAAGGCGTTGGGCGCTGATAAAGTCAATACCGATGTAGAACCTTCTATGGCTTCTGAAGACTTCTCATTTATGAGTCAGGTAGTTAAAGGCGCCTATTTTTGGTTGGGCGTTGATGGCAGCATACCTTCTAAGCCGCTGCACAATGCTTCTTATGACTTCAATGATGATGCTATCGAGACAGGTATCAAAGTATGGGTTTCTTTGGTTGAGTCAGAGTTACCGAAGAGCGCTGAATAAAATTTTATTATCGACAGATAAAACTCAACAGACCAAGTTCAATCAATAGAGTCATCATCATACTCAAAGGGAATTCATATGAACAACAATAGCGTGCTGTCACCTACCATGACAAAGCACCTGCTTGATTGGAAACTGCATTTATTAGTGATTGCTGTGTCGTTATTAGCAGAATGGATAGGCATTATCAAAATTCCTATTGGTATTGGCATTTTGGTGTTACTGCCATTACTTTATGCTTTTATCTTTGCGATTTTATTAAACCCTAATGTCGTGCCTTCGATGAAAGCGGTTATAACCAAACAACGAGCCAAGTTCGCCAGTTATGCCATTCTGTTAAGTATTATGCCTTTCATTGCCAAATTCGGTGTTGGTGTTGGTCCCAATATCGAAGAAATCATCGCTGCTGGTCCAGCACTACTGTTGCAAGAATTAGGGAATGTAGCGACCGTTTTGATTGCGCTACCCGTTGCAGTGCTTGTCTTTGGTATGGGCCGAGAAGCCATCGGTGCCACGCACTCTGTTGCTCGTGAACCCAACGTTGCTTTGATTGCTGATAAATATGGTTTACAAAGCCCAGAAGGCATCGGTGTCATGGGCGTCTATGTCATGGGTACTTTGTTTGGTGCGATTTACTTCTCACTAATGGCAGGTATCATTGCTTCGATGGACATCATGGATGTACGCGCACTTGCTATGGCATGCGGTATTGGTAGCGGTAGTATGATGGGCGCTTGTTCAGCAGCATTGGCAGAGACGGTGCCTGCCCAAGCAGAAACCATTACTGCATTTGCCGCCACTTCTAACCTGCTAACGTATGCCACTGGCTTATTTGTTAGTTTATTCGTGGCGCTGCCTTTTACAGAGTTCTTGTATAAAGTAGTCAGTAAATTTAAAAAGAACCAGCAGACAGTCACTACGACAGAAACCAATCTTAATGCAGTCATGGAAGAGCCTGCCAGTCTGTCAATCATGCAGTCTTTTATTTTATTGGCTGTGATTTGCGTAGTCTTGCTACTAAGCAATTGGGTAGGGCAAGATGTAAATCCATTAGCAGCATTACCTGCCATGCTCATTTTATTTGCATGTTGCGTGATCGGCATGCTGTTAAAGCGATTTATCCCAGTCAATGTACCAGCGATTGCTTGGATATCTATTGTAGCTATTTTAATCTCTCTACCACAGTTTCCACTTAATGCTTATGTTTTGGAAGAAACCGCCAAACTGGGCGTTCTGCAATTATTAACACCAGTACTTGCTTACGCTGGTTTTGCCATCTCGCAAATGGAAGTCGATTTGTTTAAGAAGTCTGGCTTTAAAATTGCCATCGTTGCGGTATTAACCTTTACAGGTACGTTTATCGGATCAGCGATGATTGCACAAGCCATGCTCTAAAAATTAGATTGGTATTTGAAGATAGTAGAAAACCCCAGTTGATCAACTGGGGTTTTTGTTATTTGATCCTACAGCAGGGGACATAGTTATCTTGTGTTATAACCTTTTATGAGTCACTTTCAGTCCATGATACGAGTTTTTGAGCTTGGCCAATAAACGTGGTATTCGATTGGATATATATTTATTAGATTCATACAACACACGGAATTAAGGCTCAAAAGGAATGTTTCAGACAGCAGTATAGGATAAGTATAGACTGAAAGTCTTACTATTAAAAAGTATAAAAAATATCTAAAGAAGGGTAGAACAAGATAGAAAAACAAAGGCTTTGCTTACGCAGAATAAGATTGGCGGTGAAGGAGGGATTCGAACCCTCGATACGCTATGAACGTATACACACTTTCCAGGCGTGCGGTTTCAGCCACTCACCCACTTCACCGTTTTTTGAACGCCTAAGTATAGCGGATACCATTTAGAATGTCACGACTTGCGCGCTATCTTTCTTTATTGGTAAGCGCCTGCTAGGATAGCAAGTATGTAACGGCAAGTATAAATGGTTGAGAGTTGAATGATAAGTTTTAGTAGGCTTAAGTACGGATGTAAGAATAGTGCGATGATGGCAGCATTGCTTGTCACGATGGGTATTACCCAAACACACGCTGATGATTTGACCCAGTGTAGCCAGTCTTTTTATGGTGGTGTTTATCCTGAATTTACCAATATCAAGCTAAAAAAAGACACACAAGCATTATGCATGGATGGCTTTGCGGTTATGTATTCAGGGGTATCGCGTACACCGCTTTGGTCAGCAGAGCATCTCGATCGTACACGGCTACAACAAGCTAAGCAGATCGATCGTGAAGATAGCTTCCACGAAGAGAGTAAACTACCAAAGTCAGCACGAGCCTCATTATCTGATTATTCAGGCTCTGGCTATGATCGAGGGCATTTGGCACCCAATGCCAATATGGCCAATCGCAGCCAGCAGTACGATAGTTTTAGTCTAGCCAATATCGCTCCGCAGTCACCACGTAACAATCGCTATATCTGGCGTAATATCGAATCTGCCACTCGGTATTTAACGCAGCAATACGGTGAGGTGTATACCATCACAGGTGTGGCATTTACTGATAAAAAAACCAAGCAGCTCGCTAATCGTGTCCTTGTGCCTAGCCATTTCTTTAAAGCGGTATATATCCCAGCAACCAATCAAGCAGGCGTGTATTACGCACCAAATGATGAGTCAGAACGCATCGATGTTATTAGTATCGATGAGCTGACCACTAAGATTGGCATCGATGTATTACCCATGCTTGATAGTCAGTCCAAATCTCAAGCGTTTGACTTACCATTGAAGGCAGGTGAGAGCTCAGATACCCCTGAGGCACCAGTAGAAGAGCCTGAGTGGATGCTGTTTGTCTGGGCTATTTTAGAGTGGTTAATTGCACAATTGCAGGCTTAAGCTGAAAGTAAGCCTCTAAAATAGCCACATTTCGAAAAAAATAAAATGTTACTGATAATAAGGATAATCGAATGATTGAGCCATTCGCCAACGACCATCAAAGCATGCAGATTGGTGATCTTGTCATTGAAAATCAAAAAGACAAGGTTATTATATATGGTGATATTGATCTCACTTTTGATGAGTTAGGATACGCGCAAGCCCAACAGCTGCATGAGCTGTCGGGGAAAATCGTACAAGCGTTTACAGATAAAAATCTATATAGTAAGAACGATGCTAAGTCAAAGGAAAATGATGACCAATTAGATAAGGATATCGACAATCCTTTCCTATAAGTCTTTGATATGGTTTTATTTTTATAGAAATAATAAACTGTAAAAAAATTACTAGGCAAAACCTAAAAATTGCTTATAATGAGTTAAGACATCGCTTGTGTCGCTCGAATCTTTAACCAAAAGCTTATAAGTTGTCATGGTAACTATCATTTAAAAAGGTCGAAACCGTAAAGCTCGTAATGAAAGGTTCTAGCAAAGGATAAGCATAGGACAACAGAAACATAACGTTTCGAGTAATCATTGTATGAAGGGAGTCAATCTATGAAATTATTTACAAAGACCACTTTAGCAGTTGCTGGTATTGGTATTGCTAGCATGGCATTCGCCGCTGACCCATTAGCCAACACTACTTGGCAGACATATGATGATGGTGAACCAAAAGGTACGGTAAAAATCACTGAGTCAAATGGTGTTCTGACCGGTACTCTTATTGCTGCTAATACTGCGAAAGGCAAAAAGCACGTTGGTACGACCGTTATTAGAGGTCTAAAAGCTGACGGTGGTGGTAAATATAGTGGTGGTACGATTACTGATCCAGCAAAAGGTAAAGACTATCGTATGACTGCAAGCTTAAGCGGCAACACATTAAAGCTAAAAGGCTATATCGGGCCATTCTCTCGTAGCCAAGAGTGGAAAAAGAAATAAACTAAAAAACTAGTTTCAGCGTAATACATAAAACCCGCGTTACCGAAAGGTCTCGCGGGATTTTTTACGTTTTAGATTTAAGCTTATGGCTTCAACAGGGGGGAGCTTTAAACACTAAAATTATAAACGCCGATACTACAGTGGGTAGTATCAGCGTGTTTAACAGCAATCTTTAGCTTACTGGAAAGGAGCTTATCTTATAAATTCTGGGTAAGCTTCCATACCACATTCTGCAATATCAGCACCTTCATACTCGTCTTCTTCAGAGATACGTAGACCGATAACCAGCTTGATGATAGACCAAACCACTAGGCTGGCAATGAATACCCAAGCAAAGATGGTTGCAGCGCCCACAATCTGACCGATAAAGGTAGATGCTGGGTTAGTGATAGGTACGATTAGTAGACCGAATAGACCGACCACACCATGAACTGAGATTGCACCAACTGGATCATCAATCTTGATTTTGTCTAAGGCTAAGATTGATAACACTACAATGATACCGGCGATAACACCAAAGATAGTGGCTTGTAGTGCAGAAGGGGTTGAAGGCTCAGCAGTAATGGCTACTAGACCAGCTAGTGCACCGTTTAGGAGCATGGTTAGATCCGCTTTACCAAAGATGATGCGAGCTAAGATTAAGGCACCGACAGCACCGCCAGCAGCAGCAGCATTAGTGTTCAAGAATACCATTGCAACAGCATTAGCACTAGCGATGTCGCCTAATTTAAGCACTGAACCACCGTTAAAACCGAACCAACCCATCCACAAGATTAGTGTACCGAGTGCCGCCAATGGTAGATTGGCACCAGGAATAGCACGTATCTCGCCGTTAGGGCCATATTTACCTTTACGTGAACCTAATAGTAGTACACCTGCTAAAGCTGCTGCTGCACCTGCCATATGTACGATACCAGAGCCTGCAAAGTCAGAGAAGCCCATGTCGCCTAGGTTAAATAGACCAAAGACATCGTTGCCGCCCCATGTCCAGCTACCTTCTAGTGGGTAGATAACACCAGTCATGACCACAGCAAACAATAAGAATGACCATAGCTTCATGCGCTCAGCAACAGCACCTGATACGATTGACATACAGGTCGCTACAAAGACCACTTGGAAGAAAAAGTCTGATGCGGCAGAGTAGACAGAGTCGCCACCGAAGCCGTTTTCAGCAGAGGCTGCTAAGGCGTCTTCTACTAACGTATCACCGCCTGCAATTCCGCTTAAGAATAGGTCGCCACCATACATAATCGCATAGCCGCATACCATATACATGATGCTAGCCGTTGCAAATAGTGCGACGTTTTTGGTTAAGATTTCGACTGTATTTTTTGATCGGACCAGTCCGGCCTCTAACATAGTGAAGCCTGCTGCCATCCACATGACCAACGCACCACATATCAAAAAGTAAAACGTATCGAGCGCATATTGGAGCTCAAAGATTTGACTTTCCATTTAAATTCCCCCTTGAATTTATAATATAGATATCGGCATTACCGATAGATAAAAATGCTGTAAGAGTCTGTACCTATAAGTTTATGCCCGTAGGTAGGTCTTCAAATTTAGATAGCGTCAGGTCCCGTTTCACCCGTACGGATGCGGATAACTTGCTCAAGTGCAGTGACGAAAATCTTGCCATCACCAATCTTACCAGTGCTAGCGATACGAGTGATTGCCTCGATAGCAGGCTCAACCATCTCGTCGATCACAGCGACTTCGACTTTTACTTTAGGTAAAAAGTCCACCACGTATTCTGCGCCGCGATAGAGCTCTGTATGACCTTTTTGACGACCGAAACCTTTGACTTCAGTGACAGTGACACCTTTAACACCGATGTCGGAAAGCGCTTCACGCACGTCGTCGAGCTTAAACGGTTTTAAGATCGCAGTGATTAGCTTCATAAAAAATTCCTTATTTGTGTGATGCCGCAGATTGATAGAAGTACTATGGTGCATCATCATATCTCTGCCTTGCTTACTGTAAGTTATTCAAGAACCGTGCCAACCTACTCAAGGGGGGAGGTAGAATTGGCATTGTTCATTAAAAAGTAATGACAGTAGTAACATAGAATATGGGCTACGATGCAACGATTAGAGCCATCGCTACAAGCATAATAAAGGTGAATCAATCTTTAGCGTTTGGTTAATGAAAACTTTATTATAACCAACTTTTTGAGTGCTTGGGGAGGCTATCCCTGTATTTCATGTGACGATTTGCTAACTTGAGTTTGGTCGTTAGCTTGGCCTTTTCATGCAAGCGTATCAAAGATGAATGGCGGGAAGGTAGAGAGAAAATAGAGATAAGCGGCAGAGCCTAACATAGTAGTCAGACCCCTGCGCCTAGGTAGATAAAGGGTTTGGGCGTGTTTATATATATGTCGTTATGCTTTAGGAAATAGTAGATAAGGGGTTTTTGTACTGACCAATAGCTTCTTTGTGTCGCTACCTTGTAGTAATTCGCGTAGACGAGATTGGCCAAAAGCCCCTGTCATAAGCAAACCGATATCATGCTGATTTTGATAGTAGTTCAAAGCTGCCGCGACATCTCGGCAGTCAAGCAATGTCTTTTTGGATTTGATACCTGCCTGTTTGAGTTTGGCGTAGGCTTCACGCAACGCATCACAGTTATCAGAAGTTTCCTTGCCAACCATCACAATATGAACCGTTAGTGCACGCACCAGTGGCGTTTTACACAGCCAATTTAGTAGTTTATGGCACGTTGGACTGTTATCAAACGCAAATAAAGCGGTAGTAGGGGGCAAAAATGGTGCATGTGTCACCAAAATGGGGCAGTGACTGACTCGAATGAGTTGGCTCAATGTTGATTTGCAAGTGACATGATGCCCTATAACGATCAATTGTGCTTGGTCATCGACGTAATCAATGCTTTGGTTGAGGTTCTCATGACGATGTAGTGTATATGTCTTTAGCTTATGGCGTTGCTGTTCACAATACGAAGTTGCTTGAGACAATAGCAATCGCCCCTGTGCCTTTAGCTCACAGTTGCTTAGATGCTCTTTGGATGTGAACTGTTCGAGCAAAGCATTTTCGTCATCAATATTGAGGCAACCAGAGTAATTAATAGCGGCTTTTTGCTGCAAGCTTGGCATCGAGTGCAATAAGCCAACAGGCGCGCGCAGGCGAATAGAAGCCCACATACTGGCCTCTAGTACTGCTTGAACATGATCAGGACAGTCCAAGCAAGCAATCACACTATCTGGTTTTAAATTACTCATAAAACGACCACATCATTTTAATAATAAAAATCTGCTATCTTAGTTTAGGGTTGGCGTATAAAAAATACATCCAACCCTTTTACCAATATAACTGTCTATTGATATCCGATACATCTGCCATGGACTAATAATACAGCCACATGACAACTACTTAGATTCGCTTAGCAGTGTCGCTTAATCTAACAAGCCAATGTCTCGGCGGTCATGAATAGAGAAGCGATCAATCAGTGTTCGACTCGCATTGTTGAGTCCTACCACTTTGACATCAATACCTTCACGTTGCAAGCGCATCACTAGCTTGTCCAAGGTATCAACAGCGCTGACATCCCAAAAATGCGCTTGGCTTACATCAATCTGAATACTGTCTACAGCTTCTTTGGTATCGAAACTATTTAGGAACTGGGTGGTCGAGGCAAAGAATACCTGCCCTTGAACATAATAGTAACGGGTATTGCTGCTATCATCATATTCACTAAAGATCGTTAAGAACTGACCAATTTTATTAGCAAATGCTAAAGCAGATAGCAAGACACCTACGCCGACACCGTAAGCTAAGTTGTGAGTAAAGACAGTAGTCAATACAGTCGCCAGCATAACGATATTAAATGACATTGGATGCGTTTTAAACTCGCGAATAGATTGCCAGTTAAATGTACCAATCGATACCATAATCATGACTGCAACTAGGGCTGCCATTGGAATTTGACTGACCCACTCACTTAAGAACACGACCATAATCAGAAGGACGACACCGGCCATCAAAGTAGACAAGCGCGTACGACCACCCGATTTGACGTTGATCATTGATTGGCCAATCATCGCACAGCCTGCCATACCACCAAAGAAACCTGACACGACGTTGGCTATACCTTGACCACGACACTCTTTGTTTTTATCACTTGGGGTATCGGTCAATTCATCGACGATCGTCGCTGTCATCATAGATTCTAAAAGACCAACGATGGCAAGCGCGATAGAATAGGGTGCAATAATCAGCAAGGTATTTAGGTTTAATGGAATGTCAGGTAACAAGAATACTGGCAATGAATCTGGCAAATCACCCATGCTGCCAACATTACGGATATCAAGATTCATATACATTGCAACAGCGGTCAAACCTACAATACAAATAAGCGGTGAAGGAACGATGCGACCGATTTTAGGAATAAGTGGAAACAGATAAATAATCGCCAAACCAGCTGCCGTCATGATATAAACAGTCATGCCAACACGCTCAGTCATGGGGTTTAGTTCTGGTAATTGCGCAGCAAAAATCAATATTGCTAAAGCGTTGACGAAACCGATAACCACTGAGCGGGAGACAAAGCGCATCAGGTTACCAAGCTTTAGAATGCCCATCACGACCTGAATGGCACCGCAAAGCAAAGTTGCGGCAAGCAAATATTGCAGACCATGGTCAGCAACCAAATCGACCATGACCAATGCCATAGCGCCAGTTGCTGCCGAAATCATACCTGGACGACCACCAACAAAACTGATCACTACCGCGATACAAAATGAGGCATATAAGCCAACCTTTGGATCAACACCAGCGATAATGGAAAAGGCAATGGCTTCTGGAATGAGGGCTAGGGCTACAACCAAACCCGATAAAACGTCACCGCGAACATTGGAAAACCACTCGTCACGCAAGTTATCAATAAAAGATGTCATAAGTAAACTACATAGGGTTAGAGGCAAAAAAAGTAATCATTACTCATTTATAAAATGATCGCGTCGCTAATAATAGCTATTCATTTTTCTTTTACTTCAACATGCACTAGGTCATGTTGCTGTGTTGAATTGTGAGAAACTAATAACCGAGGTATCTACTGATTTTTTTGGTATCAAAAATACGCTCATCAATAATCAATACGATGATAAGGGCAGTAAATTACCTAAAAATATTTTTTAAAAGATTGCTTAAAATAGGCAACTAGATAGATGTACCTACAATAATATATAGAGTCAGCAATCACTTGCTGTAGTAGAAGGTGATATATCACTCGTCAAATTATCAAAATTGTCTGATACACCCTTATCACAACAAGAATCGTTGATGAAGAGGCGTGACAATAGCGCGATAAATGTGACAACATGCTAAACTAAAATGCTTGAGCAATGTGCTCAGCAAAATACTGATAAATATTAATCAAGCTGACTATTATAGCATTAGCCACTTAATATAAAAACAGGCGAATAATAGCATAAAGTCATAAAAAATCAGTACCGAAATCTGAACGATGGCGTTAAGATGCTGCACATCTTAGCGGCGTCGATTAGAGTCGCTATACAGCATACTTATTTGATGCAATTTTTCTCGTTTAATAGAAGGAATAGATATGACCACTAATACAGCAACAGAAGCCTTACTTCATAAGGGTAGTGGTCTACAAGTCGTAGTGGGTTTGGGGCAGTCTGGATTGTCAGTCGCGCATTATCTGGCCAAGCAAGGCTATCAAGTCGCAGTCACTGATGCTCAAGTTACCCCTAAATTGGCCGATCAGTTGCCAGCCGAGATTGAGATTCGTCAATTCGGTGAGATAGATGCCGATTTATTGCAGCAAGCGGCACGTATTATTATTAGCCCAGGTATTTCTCTTGAGACTGCCGCTGTGGCTGCTGCTCGCCAAGCCAATATTCCTGTAGTTAGTGATATTCAACTGTTCTGTGAAGCGTGTACCGTACCCATCGTAGCGATTACAGGTTCTAATGCTAAAAGTACGGTCACTACGTTAGTTGGCCAAATGGCAGCAGATGCTGGCGTTAACGTGGGTGTCGGCGGCAATATCGGTGTACCAGCTTTAACATTGCTAGCGAATCCTGATATGGAGCTTGCGGTGCTTGAGCTGTCTAGCTTTCAGTTAGAAACCGTCACCAACTTGGGCGCAAAAGTAGCAACTGTGCTCAATATGTCGCCTGATCACTTAGATCGTCATGGAGATATGCTTGGCTACCATCAAGCCAAACACCGTATATTCCAAGGTGCTAAATCGGTGATGATTAACCGCGAAGATGCACTTACTCGTCCATTGGTCGCAGACAACCTACCGAGAGTTAGTACGGGTATTCATGCCCCTGATAAAGGTCAGTATGGTCTGATTACCGACACAGAAGGCCAAACTTATCTTGCTCGTGGTACAGAACGATTACTGTCGGCAGACAAACTGTTGATTAAAGGTCGTCATAATCTACTGAATGCGCAAGCGGCTTTGGCACTCGGTGAGCTTGCAGGATTGCCTCTAGAGAGTATGCTGACC
The DNA here is from genome assembly GCF_038155145.1 of Psychrobacter proteolyticus. Classification (GTDB taxonomy): domain Bacteria; phylum Pseudomonadota; class Gammaproteobacteria; order Pseudomonadales; family Moraxellaceae; genus Psychrobacter; species Psychrobacter proteolyticus_B. The sequence goes on along the minus strand of NZ_JBAKAY010000007.1, from coordinate 102,300 downwards.
ACTTTGCAGCAGTTCACAGGTCTTGAGCACCGCTGCCAATATGTGGCCAATGCTGCTGGTATTGATTATTTCAATGATTCTAAAGGCACTAATATTGGTTCGACCATGGCCGCTATCGAAGGCTTGGGTGCAGTCTATGCGCCAAAAGATGGTAAGCTATTATTGATCTTAGGCGGGCAAGGCAAAGGGCAACAGTTTGGTGAATTAACGCCTTTTATCAATCAATATGTGAGCCAAGTTTTGTTTATTGGTGAAGATGGTCCGCAGATTGAACAACACCTAAAAGCTGCGAAATTGAGTGATGATGTTGCGCTACATCAGTGTCAGACGTTAGAGAATGCCTTTGCGACTATCCAACAAGTCACTACCAGTAGCTTATCGCAAGTACAGGCTGTATTGCTGTCACCTGCCTGCGCCAGCTTTGACCAATATAGTGGTTATGCGGCGCGCGGTGAACACTTTAGCCAACTGGTCAATCAATTAGACACCGCACAATCAGAAGCTTGATAGGTAGTCGAATATATTAAGCAGCTATATAGGTTGGCATAGCAGATGTCTATTCTCTAGCAACAGCCAGTATTTTCTGGATAAATGATTGTTTTGCTTATAGATTGCTGCTACTGTCAAGCATATAATCCTGATTGCTAAAATAGGTGCTAGCTAAGGCGTTTGCCGATGGTTACAGGTTTTCTATCACCATCTATTTAGTACGATTTATTTTATGATTTTTTAAACGGTGGCGTTTCATAGACGCCGTGTTTTTTCGTTTGTTAGTGTATATAAAATTATGGCGCTCTCTTCTTTTTTTCGTTCCTCGCCCCAAACCAAGCAAACCTCTGGCTCAGACGGTGTTCTGTCTATGCCGTCAGCGCGCGCAATTTTATTATCAAGCGTCGGCTGTATGATGGTGCTTAGTCTGCTGATGGTTGCTTCTGCTTCTATTCCTTTTGCGCTTAGCCGCGGTATGACTGAGCTGTATTTTTTCAAAAACCAGCTGTTGTATATGACGATTGGTTTAATTGTTGCGGTTATTCCTTATTATGGCGTGTCTTTGCGCACCCTATATAAGACCGAGACCCAGTTTGCTTTGTTAGGCATCACAGGTCTATTACTTGTTGCCACATTGTTTAGCACACCAATCAATGGTTCCAAACGCTGGCTTACGGTAGGTGGTTTTAACTTTCAGGTAGCCGAGTTAGCTAAACTGGTCATGATTGTGTTTGTATCTGACTTTGTGGTGCGCCGATCTTTTGAAGTTCGTAATGGCCTAGACGGTTTCTTGCGAATTATGCTGGTAGTGGCGCTGATAACGATATTGCTATTGTCACAGCCAGATTTTGGTTCTTTTGTCGTCATTATTGGTACGCTGTTTGCGATTTTTTATATTGCTGGAGCACCTTATAAGCACTTCTTAGCCTTGGGTGCTGCTGCTGTTGGCGGTGCAGTGTTGATGGTGACTACGGCAGAGTACCGATTGGTACGTGTGATGTCGTTTATGGATCCATTTGACGATGTACAAGATACTGATTATCAGCTCGCACGTAGTTTGATCGCCTTTGGTCGTGGGCAGTTCACGGGTGTTGGCTATGGCGAAAGTGTACAGAAACTGTCGCATTTGCCTGAGGCGCATACGGATTTTTTATTGGCCATTACGGGTGAAGAGTTGGGGTTCGTCGGTGTCAGCATGGTACTGATACTTGAAGCGCTGATCATCGGTAGTGCGATGCGGATCAGTTACAACGCGCTGAAACGTCGTCAAATGCGCATGAGCTATACTGCTTTCGGAATCGGTGTAGTATTTATTGCCCAGACGATTATTAACGCTGCGATGAATATGGGTGCCATTCCAACCAAAGGTCTCACTATGCCGTTCTTTAGTTATGGTGGATCGTCTATGTTGATTAGCTTGGTTATGGTCGCGCTATTATTGAAGATATATAAAGAAAGCCCTGAAATAGAAAAAAGCCAATGCCGTTATTACTAATAGGCTCTGCCTATAATTGGCTTGGCATAATGTAACTTTAAGATTTCGGTAAATAGTGTGCAGTACTATTGCAATAAAAAGCGTCACTCATAGTGGCGCTTTTTATTGTCTATTTATAGCTTTTGAACTCTTATTAATAGGACAAGTTTAACTGTTGCCTGCCTTGTAGCGGGGTATTGTCCCATTGAGCAATAGCTTGTTTAAGCATATTTTCTGGGGTATCGATATCGACCTTTTGTTGCTGTAATAGCGATAGGGCTTCAGCAATAAGTTGACTCGGGTCTGATGTATCGATGGGTTGAGCAAGATTTTGCTTAGAAAGCTTTTGACCGTCAGCATTCTTAATCAATGGCAGATGATACCATTGGTCAATAATAGGTAGGCGCGCGGCTTGCATAATGCCGATCTGTGCAGTCGTCATAGGTAGAATATCGAGACCACGCATGATATGAGTAACCTGCTGTAGACCATCATCGAGGCTGGCTGCCAGTATATAATTAATCATGCCATCCTGACGGCGAGCAACCATATCGCCTAATGTCTGCTGCGGATTATCCCATTGTAGTCCTTGAATACCATCATTGAACCCAATCCGATAGTCTGGTAGTTGAATACGTAGCTTATGCTGCTGTCTATCAAGGTCAGCTGCCACACAGCGACGCGGATACCGCTGTCTATTTGGCTGTACTTGGTCAATTGATGAAATCTGTTCGTTTAATAATTTTTGGTCGGTCGCCTCAGCTAAGCTAGCACGACTATTGTTTCTACTTATCTCTTCTTGCGCCCAGTACTGCTCTAAGTCCTTACGGGAGCATTGGCAGCCATAGGTCAACGGCCCTAGGTATGATGATAGATAATCGTTGTAGATATCAATGCGCTCAGACTGATAAATAACATCACCATCCCAATGCAATCCAAGTGCCTCAAGATCCATCAAAATTTGCTCAGTGAACTGTCTATCACAGCGTTCAGTATCGGTATCTTCCATACGCAACAGCCACTTACCACCGATTGATTTGATATGGCAAAAGCTGGCAAGCGCAGTCGTTAGAGAGCCAAGATGTAACTCACCCGTTGGTGAAGGCGCAAAGCGGCCAATGGGCTGTGATGGTGGCGTTTGAGTCGGCATGGCGGTAAGCATTGTTTTCAAAATAAATGGCTGTCTATAAAAGGTAATAAAGATAGAATAATAAATATGAGTAACAAAAGATATTCATTAAATGAGATTGTTTTGTTAGTCATGTCATTATTCAAGCGATTATATTTATTCAGAATAAAGTCAGTAACGCAGCAAAATAGTGACAGTCTAAAATACAAAAAGCGACCTATTATAAGGTCGCTTCTGCTTACATTCATATCTGTAATATCTGATCTAAGCGCCTTGGTTTTGACGTTCTTTGATTTCAGATAAGGTTTTGCAGTCGATACATTGAGTAGCGGTTGGACGTGCTTCAAGGCGACGTAATCCAATCTCTACACCACAAGTCTCACAAAATCCATAGTCGTCATTTTCGATTTCTAACATAGATTTGTCGATTTTGCGGATAAGTTTGCGCTCACGGTCGCGAGTACGTAATGCCAATGCAAACTCTTCTTCTTGAGTGGCACGGTCATTGATATCTGGCATGGCGCTTGACTCATCTTGGATGTAGTTTTTGGTACGATCCGCTTCGCCAATCAGTTGGTTTTTCCAATCCAATAAAATAGCCTTAAAGTGCTCCAACTGCGCATCAGACATATATTCTTCGTCTTTGGCCGGCACATAAGGAGTAAATTTAACTTCACTCGGATTCGTGGTCAGGGTGCTCATATGGGTATCCTACTTTTTCAAATTAATTCAATAAAACGACGTAACAAAAGACAAGACGTTATTAATGCTACAAACGCTACAATTTGTCCTTTTATCAAACGTTTCACCACTTGGTAATACAAGTAACACAGCTGATCAAATAATATCGTAGACTTTATATCTTGACAGTTATATACCGATTGTTAGATAGGTTGTTATACAAACTTCGGTTTGAATAATACTGTCTAAAGCATGCCGTAGGTCATTGATTGTGAAAACTGAGCTTGTGGTTAATGGGCCATCCTAGCTATCGTGCAGTGGCTTCATATCAGATATTGGGCCACCCTTGCTTTATTTCATAAGTTGTATCATTGTTTGTAATAATAATGAAGTGATTTTTTATATTGAATGCATATTTTATTTGTTTATCATTGCATTTTTCATTAAAAATTATTGACGAAAGCTATAAGTATAAATGGCTATAGCTTTTACTAGTACCAATAATTCTGGGCATCAAGTATCCAGTCTTTCAACCCAGCTTGCAACTGTTCCATTGTTGGCTAATTGCAACCAGCGATATCCTGGTAGTGCATGCTCATCATAAGAGAAATCGTCTTCATAAGGTTTGAACTGATAGCAGGTAGATGGCGTACTATACACCGTGACGCCTTGGCGCAGTCGAACTTGCTCTTGGTGAGTATGCCCACTGATCACCACTTGTAGCTGTTCAAATGGTGCCATATGCTGCCAAAAACTCTCAGTGTTTTCTGCCATATGGGTATCAATCCAGTCAGAATCAACTGGAACAATATGATGGTGTAGGGCGATTAATGCGGGCTTATCACAGGTGCTGAGTCTCTCACATAACCAGTTGATATCAGTGGGCGTGATCTCGCCTGCGACCTTACCAGAAATGGACGAGTCTAATAACAACAGCTGCCAGTATTCAGTCTCAATGACATGACGACTTAACAAACGTGAGTCAGCAGGTTGAGCGACAAGCTCTCGCTGAAAAAATGGCAAGTCTTTACCATTTTCATCCGTTACATCATGATTACCAGCAATACAAGCAAACGGAATCTGAGTCGCTTGTAATACAGTAAAAATATGATCGTAAATTGAGGACTTTACTCGATTGACCAAGTCACCGGTCACAATAATCAAATCACAGCGAATATCTTCACTAAGCGCCTGTTGAAGTACTGCTTCAAAACTAAGCTGACAAGCCACGTCATCACTATAGGTATTACTCTCATCAACAAAGACAGGCGTCGATAAATGCAAATCAGTAATTTGTAAGATATTTATCGTTTGGTCAGAGGTGCTTAACTTATTGGCAGGATAGTTTGGCATTGGTTCAGTCCCTTATCGAATCACAACAATAAGTATTGTTAGCGCGAGTATGGATAAATGAGCTACTATTTTTCACTGGGTATTTATAATTATCATCAATCTACTATAGAAGAGCACAGCGTTTGCCTTGAGCTTACTTTGACTCTAATCAACGATATTTATACTATCAACTAGTAATATCAAAGCTAGAGCTACCTTCTTATAGTATTATCGAGCTAGAGTATTCATTATATTAATAAAATAAAGTTGAACAAAAAGGTAGCGAAAAACAGGCATGTTTTATTTATTATAACGTATTTACAGCGACGCTAACTAAAGTTTTATCTTTATTAACTTCGAAAAAATGAGTGCAGCAAAAAATAAAGCAGCTAATATCAAGACGATAGAAAGACCCGTTTGGATATCTAGCAAAATACTGCCCCACACACCAAGTGTCACACCCAGTTGAGCGATTATCAACGCTATAATCACCATTTGTTTTGGCGATGCTGACCATAGACGTGCGGTCAGTGCAGGTAGCACTAATAATCCGCTAATTAATAGACTTCCAACTGCTTGTAGTGCAATCGCACAAAACCCTGCCAGTACACCCATAAAAAACAGTCGTTGCCGTGTTGGGTTGATACCTTGAATACGTGCCAATGCTTCATGTGTTGCAAGCTTGATTTGCGCAGGCCAAATATAGATAAGCAGTCCCAAGCCAGCTAGTACGCTACCAGCAAGCAAAGGCAAATCAGCCCAATCAAGGTCTAGCAAATTGCCGAATAAAAACCCGAGCACATTGGCCTGTTGGTCAGTCAATTGGGTTAAGGCTAGCAGGCCTAGGCACAAGAGCGACACTGACACGACTGCCAATACAGCATCCACTGGCAGACGCTCATCATCAATCAAGACCAGTCCCAGCACGACCATGACACTGACTAATGCAACGCCGATACCCATTGGCAGTTGCCACCACACCGCTAAAGCCACACCTAACAACGTGCCATGGGCTAAGGCATCAGCGAAGAACGCCATACGCCGCCATAAGACCAAGCAACCTAACGGCGCTGATAATAATGCTAATATACTGCCAGCGATCCAAGCAGGCGCAATGATGGCTAACCAAGCAGTCATAATGAATGTCCGTAAAATTTTTTATAAAAGAGTAGAGCCGTATTATTTATATGTTTAATAGTTTTGGCTTTAATGAGCTAGATTTCGAGCTTTGTCTATTAAAACTACAGCTCGCTTGGTGCATGATGTTCACAGGCATGAGGCTGATGCACGTATGGCTGTTCATAATGATGACCAAATAGCTTTTGAAATTCAGTACTAATGGCCAGCTCGCTTGGTTGTCCTTCACAGCAAATATGCTTATTCAAACAAATGACGCGGCGGCTGCCTTTCATGACCCAGTGCAAATCATGAGACACCACTAGCATGGCGCAACGTAAGAAATCAGGCAGCTCATCAATAAACTGATATAGCCAAACTTCAGTATCGGGATCGAGACCCTGCATCGGCTCGTCTAAAATAAGCAAGTTGGGTTTGTCTAGTAGCGCTCTGGCCAATAGTACGCGCTGCGTCTCACCACCTGATAAATGTAGCATCTGCCGTGACAGTAGATGGGTTAATGATAAGTTATCAAAGATAAACTGTTGCTGCTCAGGGGTTAAACGTTTCTTATCTGCTTGCGCCAATAAGTCGCAAACGCGCAATGGCAATATCGGTGGCACAGCAAATCGCTGCGGTACGTAGCCAAGCTGTAGAGGCTGATGTGCTGTCATAGAGCCATCAGTTGACTCAATCAAACCTAAGATAAGTTTGACTAGCGTTGACTTACCAGCGCCATTGGGACCGATAAGGCTGACTGTCTCATTAACAGCAATGTCGATATCTATGTGAGAGAGCAGGTGTTGAGGCCCAATATGGTAACTGATATTGTTTAAGCTCAATAATTTGTCAGCATTACTCACAGTACTGTCATTTGTAATAGCAGTATTTGACTGATTAGAAGGTAGGGTAGAGGTATTCATAATATGACAACGCATAGGTAAATAGACAATCGACGAATCCTGCTTAAAACGTTTACACAAATCATAGTAGCGCTACTGGCAAGCTTGGCAACGACCGCTAAGCTCAATGACACTACGCTCAACCACAAACCCCACATCTTGCTCGGCAAAGCTCATCATTTCTTGAACGGGTAGACTGCTGCATTCTTGAACGCGTTGACACTGATCGCAGATCAAGAAGGCGGCTGTATGCTGGGCACGAGGATGACAGCAAGGAACATAAGCATTGATAGAGGTTAACTGATGAATCAACCCTTCACTTAGCAAAAATTCTAAACTGCGATAAACCGTTGGCGGCGCGACATTTTTCGGCGCACGTTTTTTAGTTGTCTTAGTGTCTACTGATAGTGTGGGTGAGCTCGTTGCTTTTTGAATATCGTTGCCATCAGGTATAGATAGTCGCATTTGCTGCAACTGAGTGATTAGGTCATAAGCGCCGACGGGCTGATCCGCCTCTAAAACCAATTGGTATATCTGCTGACGCAAAGGCGTAAATCGCGCGCCATTTAGACGGCAATGCTCTTTAGCTGCTGCTAAGCGTTCATGAATATCATGCGGAGTTAGATCTTGCACATCATGCAAATGTTCGCAGATCGATGAAGTAATAGACATGGTACAAGCTCCTAAAAATAGCATGGTAATCGCATGACGTTTTTTATGATAGCGTTTTTTATTGTTATAGTATAACATACTAAAATAAGAACTGAATGAATTGTCTTATAGTAGTCTTGTATGCCTACCCTTTTTACAGGAGTAGGGCAGGACACTATTACTTATACGTTCGTTATCCAACAATGCTATCTAACAATAAAAGAGCTTACTATGAACGCTGTTTTTACTTACTCCGTACGTTCGCTTATCACATTACAGCGCTTGCTAGTGACAGGACTGATAGTTCTAGGCACTTTCACACTGAATGCACAAGCTGCAACGGTCAGTGTGAGTAATTATCCGCTATTCTTGTTAAGTGAAGCAGTAACAGAAGGCGCGCCATCAGCCAATCGACTATTGCAAGCAGGGGAGGTGGGACATCATGGTAGTATCAGCCCAGGTGATATCAAGGCAATCAAAGACAGTAAGTTCGTCGTATGGTTCGGTGAGCCGCTAGAAAACAATCTAGCAGCGAGCCTAAAAACAGCCTCAAATGCCATTGCTTTATTTGAGTTTGATGCATTCAATCGACATCCATTACGTGATGTAAAAGGCGATACTATCGCAGGTACGTTAGATCCACATATTTGGTTAGACCCTGAAAACGCCAAAGCCATTACCCGTGCATTGGCTGTGATTCATAGTCATGCAAATCCACAATACAAGGACTTATATCAAGCCAACGCGAAAAAATTTGCTCAGCAACTAGACAAAGAAGTTGCTGCATTGGAGCAAAGCTCTATTCAAAGCGCCTCAAAAACACGACCTTATTGGGCTTATCATGATGCTTATCAATATATCGAAGACAGCTTACACTTAACGCTCGTTGGTAGCCTTAGCGTGGATCATCATCTATCACCTAAAGCAAGCCAACTACGTTGGTTAAATGAGCAACGCCCAGCCAAGCAAATGTGTTTGATTAGTCCAAGTGAGCCAGCAAAAGGCTTACTTGCGAAGTTACAACCAGTGAAGAGTACGTTACAGCCAGAAGATATGAGTAGTAGCGATGACTTTATCAGCGGTTGGCAGAATATGGCCAAACAGATATATCAATGTATCTCGTAATGTATCTCTTAATGTAGCCAGAAACAGCAATTTGCTAGGATTGTTTAAGTTGGTTGTATAGCTTCGTTTAAAGCATTTATTACAGACTAAATAATATAATAATCTTAGCAAAATGCGTTAGGTGACTGATAAAAGTCATATTTTACTTGCTTAATAGTTACGCTCTACCTATAATAAGTAGCGTTTTATTTTGGCCGAAAGGTAATGCCTGTAGAGTAAGTCATTCACGGATAAAATTATCATAAGTATGATATATTGTCCCAATGCTGTAAGGGCTATAGGAATACCGATGACCAAGCCTGCCAAACGCACGCAAAAAGACAAGATTGGCATCTATATTAAACGACAAGCATGGATACTATTTATCCTTATTATCATTGCTTGGTTAGTAGATACTATTTGGCTACATAGTGAGCTTACGATAGCAAAAAGCGCTGCAATTGGTGCGCTACTAAGTTTTATCACTCAAGCAGTATTTGCGTTTTTTATTTTTTGGTACACCGGATATCGCGCGCGCCAACACATCGTTAGCCAGCTATATCGGGGTCAGATGTCAAAATGGTTATTGACCGTGTTTGGTTTTGCACTAATTTTTATTACCGTACAACCCCTATCTGCGCCAGCGCTGTTTATCGGTTTTATGGTAATGCAAATTAGTCACAGTTGGATGTTGTGGCATATACGCTAGCGCTAATAAATGATCGCTAAACAGATGGTTTATTAATAGTGCTGGCAAGTCACCCTGCCGTCCAGCTTCTCTATGACTAGTTCGAAAAGTCGAAGCACAACGCTGTCTTAGGATAGCACCAGTGATTATAAAGACCGCACTATGAGTCTCAATGTTAGACGTAGTATGCAGTGAGAGGGTAGGGGTTACTCAACTATCTGTATCGCTGATAATTAGAGTACTGTTATCTAATTATGGTTAGTAGCTATATTAGCAAGTAAAACTGGTGGCTAACTTATTCATACAGTGGATAAAAAAATCACAATTGACTTTACACGAATACAACGCTGCATTAATATAGGCGGCTAAATATTTTGCTTATAAGCGCTACATTAAGCGCCGATCGTAAAAAACGGTCAGTGGGCAAGCACATATATAATAATTTTGCGTATAAAAATGCAAGGGCTATTACTGAGTTATCATAAGCCCTTTTTTGATAGCTAAAATTTATCTCACGCTATCAAATACTGCATATTAGTAATAGAACTATGGGTTGGATGTTGTTGGTTACATGAGTGTTTTAGTAAGGTTTATTTATTTGCTTAATAGCAAGATAGATATAAATACTATACCTCATCAGATGACAACCATATTTTTGGTAGTTGATTAAATCGTTGATTAATAAGAAGCTTACATTATGGCATCCGAGCAAACATCATCAGAATATATCTCTCACCACTTAACGAATTGGACGTATGGCTATCTGCCGGGCGAAGGTTGGAAAGTTGCTCATACTGCTGAAGAAGCAGGGGCAATGGGCTTTAACGCTATCCATCTTGATTCTATGCTATGGTCGATTGGTCTAGGTATCTTATTTTGCGCCGTCTTTTGGATGGTTGCTAAAAAAGTCACTTCAGGCGTGCCAGGAAAAACTCAGGCAGCAGTTGAGATGATCGTTGAGTTTGTTGATAACAACGTTCGTGATTCATACAGTGGTACATCAAAACTGATTGCGCCATTGGCGTTGACCATTTTTGTCTGGATCTTTTTGATGAACTTGATGGATTTGATACCTGTTGATTTCATTCCAGGTATTGCTGGGCAAATCGGTGCCGCTATGGGCCATGATCCACATCATGTTTTCTTTAAGATTGTTCCAACGACTGATCCTAACATCACGCTTGGCATGTCGTTCTCTGTCTTTGCACTGATTATCTTTTATAGCATTAAAGAAAAAGGTTTGGGCGGCTTTATCGGTGAGTTAACACTGCATCCGTTTGGCGCCAAAAACCCAATCGTACAAGCGATTTTGATTCCCATCAACTTCATCCTAGAAGCAGTTACTCTAATAGCCAAACCTGTATCACTTGGTTTGCGTCTATTCGGCAACATGTATGCTGGGGAATTGATTTTCATACTGATTGCTCTAATGCCGTTTTGGATTCAATGGGCGTTATCGGTACCGTGGGCTATCTTCCACATCTTAGTTATTACACTTCAAGCGTTCGTATTCATGATGCTGACGATAGTTTACATGTCGCTTGCATCATCAACTGAACATTAATTAGACATTCAATAGGTAAATGAGGATACATCAATGGATCCAGTATTAGGTGGTTACACAGTTATCGCAGTAGCACTACTTATCGGTCTTGGCGCACTTGGCACAGGTATTGGTTTTGCTATTCTAGGTGGAAAATTCTTAGAAGGCGTTGCGCGTCAACCAGAGCTTGGCTCACAATTGCAAACTCGTATGTTCATCGTAGCAGGTCTTCTTGATGCTATTCCGATGATCGGTGTTGGTATTGCTATGCTATTGTTGTTCGCTAACCCTCTAGCAGGTTAATCCGAAAGCTCAGTTGTAAATGTTTGGTATTCGGAGACTTTCTATCAAATATAGTCAAGATTTGACTACCAAACATGATCAATGAAACTGATTTTTCATTAACAAAGAGGTGATCACGTGAATATCAATTTTACCCTCGTCGGTCAAGCCATTGCTTTTGCAATATTTGTGATTTTTTGCATGAAATTCGTGTGGCCACCACTTATCGGTGCCATCAATGAGCGTCAGCGTAAAATTGCTGAAGGTCTGAATGCCGCAGAAAAAGCAAAAGCAGATTTGGCGACCGCGGAGCAAAATGTCCAGCAGGAACTTGATCTTGCAAAGACCAAGGCTGCCGCTCTAATCGAGCAAGCGAACAAGAGTGCCAATCAGCTCGTCGAAGATGCAAAATCGCAAGCCCAAGCGGAAGGCGAGCGCATTCGTCAACAAGCGCAAGCATCTATCGATCAAGAAATCAATCAAGCGCGTGAATCATTACGTGCCCAAGTTGCTGAACTGGCTGTACTTGGTGCAGAGAAGATTTTGCAAGACAAAGTCGATGTGCAAAAACATGCCAGTATGTTAGACCAACTGGCGGCGAAGCTGTAATTGTGAGGATATAATGGCTGACTTATCAACCTTAGCACGACCGTACGCTAAAGCCGCGTTTGACTATGCCAACGAAAACGGCGCAGTCAACGAGTGGGAAAACTTCTTACTTGTTGCTAGCACTGTTGTCAATGACAAGTCGTTCAGTACTTGGCTAGACAATCCAGCTGTTTCTGCTGAGCATAAGTCAGCTGCTTTGGTCGATCTTTATGATACGCAAGTAGCTAGCGCTAATGATTCTGCTTTTAAGCAGTTATTAAGCGAAGCTCAAGGGACTAGCCTTGACAGTAACGTAAGCTATCCAAAAGTATCAGTAGCACTTAGTAACTTCGTTAAACAGTTATCAGAACAAGAGCGTCTGGCGCTGCTTCCTGAAGTTTATGAGCATTATCGCCGTCACAAGGCAATAAGCTTAAAGCAGCTTGACGCATATGTGACCTCTGCCTACCCATTGACTGATGAACAGCGTCAAACGCTACAAACGCGTCTTGCTGCCTCGCTAAATGCTAGTGTAGTGATTCACGAATCAGTTGATCCAAGTCTATTGGCAGGCGCTACAATCAAAGTCGGTGACAAAGTCATTGATGATTCGATGCGCGGCAAGTTACAACAGTTAAAAACACAGCTAACTGCCTAATGCCAATCATCAATACAGTCAAATATTGTCTGTATGATTATAAGAGCAATTAAGTCAGTGGGCGGGTTATCATAAATTAAAGGAAACAAGGCAATGCAACAATTGAATCCAGCGGAAATCAGTAACCTGATTAAGCAGCGTATTCAAGACCTTGATGCGGGTGCAACTGCAAAGAATGAAGGCACGATTGTCAAAGTATCTGACGGTATCGTGCAGATTCATGGTCTTGAAGATGCCATGTACGGCGAAATGATTGAGTTTGAAGGCGAAATCTACGGAATGGCTCTAAACTTAGAGCGTGATTCTGTTGGCGCGGTAGTACTTGGTGATTACCTAAAGCTGCAAGAAGGTCAAAAAGCCTATTGTACTGGTCGTATTCTTGAAGTACCAGTAGGTCCTGAGCTGTTAGGCCGTGTTGTTGATGCTTTGGGTAATCCTATTGATGGCAAAGGTCCTATCGATGCCAAGATGACTGATAAAGTCGAAAAGATCGCTCCAGGCGTTATCGACCGTCAATCAGTAGATCAACCAGTAATGACTGGTTATAAAGCTGTTGATACCATGATCCCAATCGGTCGTGGTCAGCGTGAGCTTATCATTGGTGACCGTCAGACTGGTAAAACAGCGATGGCTATCGATGCGATCATCGCACAGAAAGCGTCAGGCATTAAATGTGTATACGTGGCTATCGGACAGAAACGTTCGACTATCGCTAACGTAGTACGTAAGCTTGAGCAAACTGGCGCACTAGAATATACCACTGTTGTGGTTGCTTCAGCATCAGAGCCTGCAGCACTTCAGTATATCGCACCGTACTCAGGTTGTACGATGGGCGAATACTTCCGTGACCGCGGCGAAGACGCACTGATTGTATTTGATGACTTATCAAAGCAAGCAGTTGCTTATCGTCAGATTTCACTACTATTACGTCGTCCGCCAGGTCGTGAAGCTTATCCTGGTGACGTATTCTATTTACACTCACGCCTACTTGAGCGTGCATCACGTGTAAATGCTGATTATGTAGAAAAGTTCACTAACGGTGAAGTGAAAGGTAAAACTGGTTCTTTAACCGCATTGCCAATCATTGAAACACAAGCTGGTGACGTATCTGCATTCGTACCAACTAACGTGATTTCGATCACTGATGGTCAGATCTTCCTAGAGTCTAGCTTATTCGCCTCAGGTATCCGTCCAGCAGTAAACGCTGGTATCTCGGTATCTCGTGTGGGCGGGGCCGCTCAGACTAAGATCATCAAAAAGCTATCTGGTGGTATTCGTACCGCTCTAGCTCAGTATCGTGAACTAGCAGCATTCGCTCAGTTCGCCTCAGATCTTGATGACGCAACTCGCGAACAGCTTGATCATGGTGAGCGTGTGACTGAATTGATGAAGCAGAAGCAGTATCAGCCGATGTCAATCTCTGAGCAAGCAGCCGTTATCTATGCTTCAAACGAAGGCTTCTTAGCTGACGTACCTGTCGAAAAGATTGGTTCTTTCGAAGAAGCGTACCTACGTTATATGCATGATGAGCAAAGTGAATTGATGCGTGAAATTGATGACACTGCGAACTACAATGACGATATCGCAGGTCGTTTAAAGTCATCTCTAGAGACCTTTAAACAAAATCACAGTTATTAATTTAACGGGTTAAGCCGAATTGGTTATAACTGTAGCTTAGAGCTGATAAAGTGGCGCGTTGTCTGACCAGATATTTGCGCCACTGTTTTAACCATTATCGGTATTAGATCGCGTAATGCCACAAGATATAAAATGTTATTCTGTAGGATTGATGTTGTATATCAAACGATTGTCGCATGCGCCAATGCTTTTTAACCCTCTTATATTGGAATCATTATGGCAAGCTTAAAAGAGATACGTGCCAAAGTCACCAGTATTAAAAGCACCCAGAAAATTACTCGTGCTATGCAAATGGTAGCGGCAAGTAAAATGCGCCGTGCGCAAGAGCGCATGGAAGTGGGTCGCCCGTATGCTGATAGTATGCGCCGGGTTATTTCACATTTGGTGCATGCCTCATCAGACTACAAACATCCGTATATGGTATCGCGTCCAGTCAATAAGGTTGGCTATATTGTCATTACCTCTGACCGTGGCCTAGCGGGTGGTTTGAATATTAACTTATTCAAAGCCCTAACTAAAAGTATCCAAGATTATCAAGATCAGTCTGTACAAGCTGAGTTTGCAGTCATCGGTGCCAAAGGTGTGAGTTTCTTCAAGAACTTTGGTGGTAAAGTTACGTCGGCTGTGACCGATTATGGCGATAAACCAACGTTTGAACAATTAAATGCACCGGTTCAAGCAATGCTCGAAGACTATAGTAACGGCAATATTGACCGTATCTATGTGGTCTATAACCGATTCGTCAATGCGATGACTCAGAAACCAACAGTCAATCAGTTGGTTCCTCTACCAGAGCAGTCATTTGATGATGAAGACAGTGGTCTACAGACAGAACTTAGCTGGGATTATATCTACGAGCCTGACATCAAGACGTTAATTGATGAATTGCTTGGTCGCTATATTGAGTCGATTGTTTATCAAGCGGTAATGGAAAACATTGCCTCTGAGCAGTCTTCACGTATGGTTGCGATGAAAGCGGCAACAGATAATGCTGGTGACCTTATTAACGATTTACAGTTGGTTTATAACAAGCTGCGTCAAGCGGCGATTACCCGAGAAATCTCGGAAATCGTTGGCGGTGCTGCTGCTGTTTCATAATTGACTACACCTATATATAGAAGTTCAAGGAGAACGCAATGAGTAGCGGTCGTATTGTACAGATTATTGGCGCGGTTCTTGACGTTGAGTTCAACCGTAATGAAGTTCCTCAAATTTTTGATGCCTTGCAAGTAGACGGTACCGAAACTACCCTAGAAGTACAGCAACAGCTAGGTGACGGTATTGTACGTACTATTGCAATGGGTTCAACCGAAGGTTTAAAGCGTAACCTACCTGTTACTAATACTGGCGCACCTATCTCTGTGCCTGTCGGTACTGGTACGCTAGGTCGCATCATGGATGTTCTTGGTCGTCCTATCGATGAAGAAGGTCCTGTTGTTGCTGACGAAAAATGGTCTATCCACCGTGAAGCGCCAAGCTACGCGGATCAGTCAAACAGCACTGAGCTACTAGAGACTGGTATTAAAGTTATCGATCTACTTTGCCCGTTTGCTAAAGGTGGTAAAGTTGGTCTGTTTGGCGGTGCTGGTGTTGGTAAAACCGTTAACATGATGGAGCTGATTAACAACATCGCTCTAAAACATGAAGGTTTGTCAGTATTTGCTGGTGTTGGTGAGCGTACTCGTGAAGGTAACGATTTCTATCACGAAATGCAGGAAGCTGGCGTTGTAAACACTGAAGACTTCAGTAAGTCTAAAGTAGCCATGGTATATGGTCAGATGAATGAGCCACCGGGTAACCGTTTACGTGTTGCACTGTCTGGTTTGACCATGGCTGAGTACTTCCGTGATACCAAAGATCCTGTTACTGGCAAAGGTCGTGACGTACTATTGTTTGTTGATAACATCTACCGTTATACACTAGCGGGTACAGAAGTATCAGCACTACTTGGTCGTATGCCATCAGCGGTTGGTTATCAGCCAACACTAGCTGAAGAGATGGGCTTACTACAAGAACGTATTACGTCAACTCAGTCAGGCTCTATCACTTCAGTTCAGGCGGTATACGTACCTGCGGATGATTTGACCGATCCATCACCTGCTACAACGTTTGCTCACTTGGATGCAACAGTTGTACTAAGCCGTGATATCGCATCACAAGGTATCTATCCTGCGGTTGATCCATTGGATTCAACATCACGTCAGTTAGATCCTCAAGTAATCGGTGAAGATCATTACAATGTTGCTCGTGGTGTTCAGGAAGTTCTACAGCGTTATAAAGAGCTTAAAGACATCATCGCTATCTTGGGTATGGATGAGTTATCAGAAGAAGATAAACTGGTTGTTTATCGTGCTCGTAAGATTCAGCGCTTCTTGTCTCAGCCATTCCACGTAGCTGAAGTCTTCACTGGTGCACCTGGTAAATACGTACCACTACGCGATACCATTGCTAGCTTTAAAGCAATCATCGCTGGTGAATACGATGACCTACCAGAGCAAGCGTTCTACATGGCTGGTAGCATCGATGAAGTAGTCGCTAAAGCTGAAAAAATGAAGTCTAAGTCAGCGTAAGTTGTATGAGCATAAGCTAACGAGTAGATATAATATAAACCTTGTATCTACTCTTCAGTAACGCATCGCAGTTTTACTGTTTTTTGATCGCGCTTTGATGGTAAGGAATTAAGTATGGCAACGTTACAATGTCGCGTCGTAAGTGCTCGTGAAGAGTTGTATTCAGGCGAAATTAGCATGTTAATAGCTACTGGTACCGAAGGCGAGATTGGTGTATTGCCAGGTCACACACCGCTTATTACTTTGCTAAAGCCAGGTGCAATGCGAGTGCAAACACCAAACGGTGAAGAAGAAGTAATTTACGTCTCAGGTGGTGTACTAGAAGTACAGCCTAAGATGGTTACGGTATTGGCTGATACAGCCATGCGTGCACACAATCTTGACGAAAGCAAAATTGTCGAAGCACGTAAAAAAGCTGAGCAAATGCTAGTTAACCAGTCTGATACACTACAAACCAATGCGGCTTTGGCCTCACTTGCAGAGTCAGTAGGACAATTACAGACTATTCGTAAGTACAAAAACCGCGCGTAATTTATTACTGATAGCTCTAGCTAATCATTTACAGTTACCGCCAAAAGTAATAATAAAAAGACAGTCCATTATATGGGCTGTTTTTTTATGTCTATTCATTATGAAATTAACGGTTCTACGGTAAATACACACGGTTATTACTTCGATAGTATTTGTGGTAGCTCAATCTATTCTCAGGAAAAATCTTTTATTATCAATGAATCATCGCCTATTGGAATTTTCTTAAAAAGACACTGGCGACAACGATAATATATGGTTATATTAGACATAACGTATTATAAGTAACGAGCAGTAACTGTACGCAATAATGTTGGCTCGATGGCTCGGATAGTTAGCAAACGATAGATAATACAAATTGCGATGTACTAACGAAGTAATTGGCATAATTTCTGGACGCAAACTAAAGTTTTGATAGGGGTAGTTTATAGGTTTTGTTACCGACTATAAGCTATAGTATAGGAAGCTGATAATTTAATAGTATACTGTGCTACCAAGTTTGTAACAGCTATACGAACATCAATTGTGCCACTATATGGTGCTATTAATTTTACCGCTCTTACTTTTACTGCTTTTAAATTAGATGTATTAGAGGATATAACAATGACAACGAATGAAGAAGACAACACCCCCCGAATCTTGATTGTTGAAGATGATGAGCGTCTGGCCATGTTGACTCAAGATTACTTGGTCAAAAATGGTTTAGAAGTGGCAATTGAAACTGATGGTAATCGTGCTATTCGCCGTATCGTCAATGAGCAACCAGATATGGTTGTACTTGATGTCATGCTACCTGGTAGTGACGGTCTGACTGTTTGCCGTGAAGTGCGCCCGCATTATCAGAATCCAATTTTGATGTTGACTGCACGTACTGAAGACATGGATCAGGTATTGGGTCTTGAAATGGGTGCTGACGACTATGTTGCTAAGCCTGCTCAGCCACGTGTATTGCTTGCCCGTATTCGTGCGCTACTGCGCCGCTCAGAAAATGCACCATCAGAAGATGTGCCACAACGTCTAGAGTTTGGCGAGTTAGTCATCGACAACGGTGGTCGTTCAGTTAACCTAGGTGATGAGTTGGTTGATTTCACCAGTGCTGAATATGATTTACTATGGTTACTTGCTTCTAATGCAGGTCGTATTCTATCTCGCGAAGATATTTTTGAGCGTCTACGCGGTATTGAGTATGATGGTCAAGATCGTTCAATTGACGTACGTATCTCACGTATTCGTCCAAAAATCGGTGATGATCCAGAAAATCCAAAGCGTATTAAGACCGTACGTAGTAAAGGCTATCTATTTGTAAAAGAAGGCAACTAATATTGTTGCTTCTATAGGTTGATTAATTATTAATCACTATTTGAAAAAACCAGCGATGATGCTGGTTTTTTTGTGGCTAAATTCTAATTTTTAAACTTAAATGCAGTGTTATGTGGTTTAATTAACCCATTATTATAGACGCTGACTAAATATATGTCATACATATAAGTCTTTGGATGATTGCTGCATATGAATTAAAATGCGGTAATTAAAAGTCAAAGTTAAAGTCTATTTCTATTCGATCATGTTCGATATCATCAAACACATAGCACTATCTATATGTTTGATGATATTAGCAATCTCTATTTATTAAGTTGGTCACGGCACGTATGTCATTAGTCTCTTCTTTAAAACACAGTATTTTTGTTCGTATCTATGCTGGGCTACTTATAGTCTGCTTGTGTGTGGCATTGTTTGCGCAGTTATTGATGGATACCATTAATAAGGAGCGTGTGCAATCCTATCGTGAAAATATGGCAATGGGGGCGTTCCATTTGGTGAGTGAAGGAATTGCTCACCAAAATAGCGAGGAAGAGCGTGAATATTGGTTGTCAGATGCGAGTAGTTTATTTGGTACTACTTTTAAAGTCTTATCTATTGACGAAGTAGATTTTAGCGCCAGTGAGCTACGCCGTTTTAAAAATGATAATACCGTTGTACGTTATTTTAACCAGCCTGTATATGCAGATGTTTATTATCGCTTGCCGGATAACAAGAGTGTTTTAACAGCGAGAATTTCTCAAGTTACCGAGCAGCAAGTACGAGCAATTGCTGTCTTTTTATTAGATGATTTGTCTTATCACATGACATTATCGGACAAGCGCGCACGTTTGGCTGAATTGGAGAAAAAGTTTTCTTTTCCTTTAGCGTTCAAAGCAGTCAATACGCTTGAGTTAGATTCAGATCAGATGGCTCGTCTGCGTCGTGACGAAGTCGTCATATCACTGCAAGATACTAACAGTAGTACGAGTAACTCTGCTATTAGGGTAATAGTACCCTCTGAAATCAATGATATGGCAATTTTAATTGGGCCTATACCGTTATTTAACTGGTTCCCGCTTAACTTAATTATTAGTATGATTCTTATCAGTATGTTCCTAATTAGCTTAGGTGTATATGCACTCATCTTCCCGCTTGAGCGTAAGCTACAATTGATTCAGGTAGGTGTGAATGAGGTCAGTCAAGGTAACCTTGATATTCAAGTACAGGTAATTGGTCAAGATGAAATAGCGCGTTTGTCAGCGACTTTTAATGCCATGACCTCGCATATTAAGCGTTTGATTGAATCACAGCGAGAGCTTACCCGAGCGGTTTCACATGAGCTTCGTACGCCAGTGGCTCGTATTCGATTTGCAGTAGATATGCTTGCTGATACGGATGACGAAGACTCACGTTTTATGCAGCGTGACTATATTGATGAAGATATTGAATCGCTTAATGGTTTGATTGATGA
This sequence comes from Psychrobacter proteolyticus, assembly GCF_038155145.1. GTDB lineage: Bacteria > Pseudomonadota > Gammaproteobacteria > Pseudomonadales > Moraxellaceae > Psychrobacter > Psychrobacter proteolyticus_B. Next base: position 82,154 of record NZ_JBAKAY010000007.1, on the reverse strand, counting down.
GATTTTGACCTATGCTAAGCTTGAGGAAGGATCACCAAAGTTAGACTTAGAGCCAGTAAACTTAAGAGAGCTGTTAGAGCAGATCGAGCGAGAAACCAATGCACTAGGTAAACCTATCAAAATAGTAACCAGTTTGCCAAATGCAAAAGTCACAGCAGTGGCAGATAGACGCTACTTACACCGTGTGATTCAGAACCTTGCAGGTAATGCGTTACGCTATGCAGAAACAACCATTATCATTAGTGCTGGTGTCAAAAAAGGTAATGCCTTCGTTAGTGTCGAAGATGATGGACATGGTATTCCTGAAGCAGATCGTGAAAAAGTATTCATTCCATTCTCACGCTTAGATGACAGCCGTACACGCGCGTCAGGTGGCTATGGTCTAGGCTTGTCTATTGTATCGCGTATCGCCTTTTGGTTTAATGGTAGTATGAAAGTAGATGAGAGTCGTGAGTTAGGCGGTGCAAGGTTTGTGATGACATGGCCTATTAAACCATTGACGCAGATTCTTGCTGCTGATGAATTGACGCAGGAGAAAAGCGAGCGCGACTTCGATACTAAGTTGTCAGATTAGACCAAGTTATAGGGCTAAGCTATAAGAGCAAGCTATCAGACTAAATCATCAGACTAAATTATCAGGCTAGGCCATAATTATTAGTCATGATACTAAAGACAATCATCGCCATTTTAATGGTATAACAGGATACAGATTTATAGCTAGGTGACGCGCTCGTCGCTATTTTTAAGACAGTTGGACAATGTCATAGGAGGGCATAGGATGCCATATTTATTTGGTGGCTTGGTAGTGTTGAATGCCATTACGCTAGGCTATTATTTATTCTTAAAACAGCCATCAACGACCCAAACACTACAAGCAGCTCAGGCTGAAATTACCCAGCCACTAGCTTTTACTAACAGTGCTGAGTATATTTCGCCGGCTATTGGTAGCAAAGACTAGCGTTGACCTCTTTGCTTATTCAGATTAAAGTCTCATTGCTATTTTGAATTTGGCATCGTACTGTCTACCTCAGATACCTTTTCTACGTCAGCCGCCAATGTAGTATCTCCAGCGACTTTAGAGAGTAGGGGAATGCGTACGCATACTTGTAGCCCACCTTCAGGGTGGTTAATGGCTTCGACGGTACCATGATGTAATCGTGCAATACGATCAACAATCGCAAGACCTAGTCCGCTACCTTGAGTAGTCCGTGCCGTCTCTCCACGTTCAAACGGTTGCATAATCCGCTCTAATTGATCGTCAGCGACGCCATCACCGCAATCTCGTACACAAATCACTAACTGTTCTTGAGCTTCTTTGTTCACCACATTTTCGCTGACCACATCCGTATCTTCGTCTTCGACAGTTTCTATAAATGTTGGTACAACCGTCGCCGATAAATAAATAGGTGGCTTTCCATAACGATTGGCATTATTGACCAAGTTGATAATCAGACGCTTAATGGATAATGGACGTACGGGAACGACCTTGTCGCATTCTGACTCATATACAAACTTCATTGGCGCAAACTGCACCATGATTTCATTAAATATGGTATCTAGATTGGTCAGGCTGACTGGCTCATCAGAACCATCTTTCATAAAAGAGATGAACTGCTCCAAAATAGCATCCATATCCTCAATATCGTAAATCAGCCCTTCACGAAAGAAGTCATCTGGTAGCATTTCTGCGGTTAAGCGCATACGTGTCAACGGTGTACGCAAATCGTGTGAGATGCCCGCGAGCATAATAGTTCGCTCTTTTTGAGCTTGGTTCAATGTCGTAAACAGTCGGTTAAAGGCCATATTAACTTGACGTATCTCTGTGGGGCCTTTTTGCGTTGGCAGAGTGGTTGCATGACCAAGCCTAATATAGTTAGTAGCTGCACGTTGTAGGTAGCGTAGTGGGCGATTTAACTGACGCGCTAATAGAATAATCGTTAGTAACGATAGGATAGGCAGGCCAATCAAAAATAGCACCAATAACGTTGGGCTATATTGTGAATAGTAAACGACTGGCTCACGTACCCAAAAACTGTTATCACGGCTATCTTGTACCCATAGCTGCGGCGTTGGCTTAAATTTAAAATAGACCTCTACAGGGCGACCGAGCTGCGCACCGATTTCACGTTGTAGTACGTCAGTAAAAAAGCTCACGAATGGCTTGTCAGCGACTTCTGGGAAGTCACTAGGGTTATTCACCACGACGACATGAGAGTGCTGGTAAATCCATTGGCGTACTTCGGGACGACTTTGCCAGTCTTTATTAACGCTATTGATCAGCTGCAACTCACTAGTCAAATAACGCGCATGGTTTTTTAGCTCTGGCAGATACAGACTGCGCCAAAAGAACAGAATTGATAAGCTCACACTGATAAGCACGATAAAGGCAACCATCAAGGTCGTTAGCCAAGTGTTGGAATAAGAGCGTGGCAGCCAACCTTTACGACGCGGCTTTGGGTTTGGGGAAATCATATGTGTCCAACAGAGTAAAAGAAAAGTTATTGTGATATAGCGTGTAGTTCTCTAAATATGATTGTCTTAAAGCTAGTCCGTGCATCAATCTATAGCGATATATCATAGAATAGCATAACCAATAAATAGTACTGATACAGTATGCAATCGACGAGCGAGCCAAATAGTTATTGGAATAGATATAAAGTTAAGCTTAAGGATAAACGTATTTAACAATCATCTATTTTTCAGAGAAAGCGATAGTAATCTATAGAAAAACTATAAAAATAAGCCATTATCATCAGTTATATTTTACTTAGGTCGACATTTAAGCTATTGTTAATAAATAATTAAATATGCACAGTTTATGTTTTCAACAAATAAAGACTGTGATATAATTATGCCCTTTTTGGTATACCTGCGAAAGAGAGAATTCACATGGTTGTTATTCGTTTAGCACGGGGCGGTGCCAAGAAACGCCCATTTTATCAAGTAGTTGTTGCTGATCAACGCCGCGCGCGTGACGGTCGCTATATTGAAAACATCGGCTTTTTTAACCCACTCGCTAAAGAGTCTGAAGAAGCAGTACGCCTAAACATGGAAGCGTACAATGCGTGGATCGCAAAAGGTGCACAACCTTCAGATCGCGTTGCTTCATTAGCAAAAGCTTACAACAAGTCTGCAGCTCAAACTGAAGCAACTGCTTAAGTTTTGGTTGTTACTGAGACGTTCGTAGCAAAACTATGATATGACTCAGTAGACTTTAGAATACATAGCGTAACTGGTCTGACCAGGGTGCGCCATTAACTGTTTATCGCTTTTGACGCAATTGTTTTTGCAATTGCTGTTTTAATCATTGTTAGGTTAGCTGCTATGTCATCTGTTCCAAACGCTAGTGCCCTTATGAAAATTGGTCAGCTTAAGAAGCCTTACGGCATTAAAGGCTGGCTTTGGGTATTCAGTGATACGGATGACCGTACAGCGATATTCGACATGAAGCCGTGGTGGATGAAAACTGCCACTGGCATGAAGCCTTTGACTGTGAAGGCTTGGCGTGAGCAAGGAACAGGAATTGTGGCTCAATTTGAGCAGATTCCTGATCGTAATGTTGCTGAGACTATGAACGGTGTTACCGTTTGGGTTGAACAAAACGTCCTACCTGAAACAGCTGAAGACGAATATTATTGGTCGGATTTGGTCAGTCTGCGCGTGATGAACGAGCAGGATGAGTATCTAGGTAATATCACTGAAATGTTTGAAACCGGTGCCCATGACATCATGCGTGTAACGGCAAATTCAGACAGTTTAGACAATGAAGAACGCCTGATTCCATGGCATAAGCAAACTGTAATAGAAGTCAATATGACTGAAAAAACAGTGCTTGTGGCATGGCCGAGTGATTACTGATAGCGTTTCTGGCTTTTTAGTCAGACGTTGTTATTACTTACACCGATTGTTTTAGCCTTAACGCAAGTAGACATCAGATGTATTTTGCCGTAATTAGTATTTTTCCTGAGATGTTTGCCACGATTCGTGAATTTGGAATCACGGGCCGAGCAGTGACTCAAGAGCAAGTTACGATTGAATGCATTAATCCACGTGATTATACCACCGATAACTATCGCCGTATTGATGAGCGCCCTTATGGGGGTGGTCCTGGGATGGTGATGATGGCTGAGCCATTATCGAAAGCCATTGAGGATGCACGATTGCGTGCCAGTCAACATGGTTGCCGTGTCGATAGTGAGCACTGTCCGGTGATTTATATGTCGCCGCAAGGACAGACGCTTAGTGAGAGTAGCGTAGTCAATATGACTGATTACGATGGCATGATTTTATTATGCGGTCGTTATGAAGGTATCGACGAGCGTTTACTGTCACAATATGTCGATATGGAAGTATCGTTAGGTGATTACGTGTTGACTGGTGGCGAGTTGCCAGCAATGGTGCTGATGGATAGTGTGATACGTCGTCTGCCCGATATCATGGGTGATGATAAGTCAGCAGAGCAAGACTCTTTTGTCGATGGCTTGCTTGACTGTCCACACTATACTAAGCCGCATGAGTTTGCGGGTATGGCGGTTCCTGAGGTATTACTTTCAGGTCACCATGCCAATATCGCTAAGTGGCGTTTTAGTCAGCAAGTCAGTCGTACGCAAACGCGTCGTCCAGACTTGTGGCAAGCGTTTACCCCAACGGTAGAGCAAGCAAAGTGGTTGAAAGCATTGGCCAAAGCAGATAAAAAGTAGATTTTTAAACTCTGACTTTATAGTTACTAAGTTTGATAAACAGTTAAGAAACAGAATTTTGAGCAATAATAAAACGAGTCATAGCATAGTGGCCGTTGGTTATAACCCATTTACGTTGTGTCTCACTATAAAGAGATGCGATTAATTATTACAAACAGGTGATATGCGTCAAGCCTCTATTATCTAATGTGAGGAGATAACTCTCATGAGCAACAAGCATCCATTGGTTCAGGTCATCGAAAACGCTCAATTGCTTGAGCGCCCAAGCTTTGCACCCGGCGATACCGTTGTGGTACAAGTAAAAGTACGTGAAGGTGAGCGTGAGCGTTTACAGGCTTTTGAAGGCGTTGTAATTGCTAAGCGTAACCGCGGTTTAAACTCAGCGTTTACCGTACGTAAAATCTCAAGCGGCGTTGGCGTTGAGCGTGCATTCCAATTGCATTCACCAATCATCGAGAGCATCGAAGTGAAACGTCGCGGTGCTGTTCGCCGTGCGAAACTATACTACTTACGTGAGCGCTCTGGTAAATCAGCACGTATCCGCGAAAAACTTGGTGCTCGTCCAGTTGCTAAGAAAAAAACTGACGCTGGCGTACCTGATGCAGTTGATACTGCACCTGGTATCTAAGCACAAGTTTGCCGTTTTGAGTTAGTCCTATAATGTTAGGATTGGCTCAAGACAAGGTAATAGTAGATACAAGCCCTTATTCATAGGTTTATTTATAAATAAGCGGGCCATACCAAAAAAGACGAAACCCCAATCTATGCGCAAGCTAGATTGGGGTTTTTGTATGTATAGCATTAATAATTTGAGTTTTATCAGCTCCGATATTATCAGCTTTAATAGTGCCAGTTATAAGCTAAAGCTTATTGAGCATCAAATGTATCAATGCGATTTACTTGCTCTTTGGACTTACTGTATTTGCGCAGTCTAATGTATAAAGTCTTAGTAACGGTTGCAATGAGCTTTTGCTGCTCATCAACGATGTCGACTTTATACTCACGGAATACTGCTTCGCCTTCTTTTGCCAACTCTTGAATGGTAATGATTTCAGAGCTAGGTATTTTCATGCGCGCAGTGACTTTGCTATTGCCAGGCGCAACAAAATCAATGTGCGAGCTTTTGTCCCACACTACGTAATTGCTACCCAATTGATGCATCAACATAAGCATATAAAAAGGGTCAACCATCGAATATAAGCTACCACCGAACTGAGTACCAACGATATTTTTGTTCAGAGTATTTAATCCCATGCTTACTACGCACAAACCTTGATCGAGACTGATATGATCGATTTTGATACCTGCGCCAATGTATGGTGCATAAGTATTAAGGCGCAGCTTTAATAAATGCGGTGTCAGCAATGGCATGATGCTTTGCTTGGCCCGACGTTTCAAAGTCTCAAGGTTGGTTGGTAATACACTCATAAACTTGTCCTATTGCCTTTTTTCAATTTTTTGATTGTATCAATAATGCGGTTTTAAACAGTGTCACTGAGAAATAAATCGATAAAAATTATTTATCATAATTAAAAAGTACTCAGCCTGCTAGCTTTAAAGCGTAACCAAAATGACATATTTATGCCCACTTACAGGTAACGATCGTTATTTATTATAACTATCTTTGCTATTCATCTATGTGATAAAAAATCATCTAGATGTAAATCATTATCAATAAAAAGGTCGTTTATTCTAATTCAAAGTCTATAAAAGAGAGATTTTTTCCTCATGGTTTTCTATTAAGGTTAATTTTGTCTTAAATAGAAACTTTAGTTTATATATTATAATGAGATACATAGTATCTTTAAATGGTTTTAGGTTCGCATTTCATTAAGTCTTGGCATACAATAGTTCGCAGTTTGTAATAGGCGCTTTGGTCTATAACATTAGAGCAGAGCGTGTGTAGTCAATCAAAGACGTAATCGACACAAGGAAATGTGATGAGTAACCCTCAGACCCCCTCTTCAGGGTCTAATACGCCGACCTCGAACATAAACCACGACAATCAAGTACAAGGCAGTTATGTAGATTTGCATAAGCCCAGCTCTAGCTTCGACAGTCGTGACGCTTACTTAAACCATGAATTACAAATCATGCAGCCGAAACGCTGGCGTCCTAATTTACCATTCCGTGATTACCGTTTTGAATACGAAGATACTATTCCAGCAATGGCCGCGACCATCGGTAAAGTTGTTATGGTGGGCGCCATTGCAGCAACCTTTGCAGGTCCACTCGGCTTAGGTGATGCGTTTGTCTTAGAAAACGTGCGCTATGAGCTATTGATCGTCTCCTTCTTTATTATCTTATTTTCGGGCTTTTTATTGCCGACAGCCAACCTTGCTGGTACTCACGGCCCACTTATTCCTCTGATTCCTATTGTGGTAGCAGCTGGTGGGCACCCGATGGCCTTTGGTTTGCTTATCGGTGCTTTTGGTCTGCTCCTTGCGATTAGTAAAGGGGGGAGTCTGCTTGCTAATTTGACCAGTAAAGGTGTTTGCGGTGGCCTCTTGATTTACTTGGGCTTTATCGGTACTACATCACAGGTCAAAAATCTCTTTGCTTGGGCAGAAGGGATTGGCATGTCACATATCGCTTTCTTTATTATTCTGGCGACTATCCTGCTGTATGCATTGCTTGAGCATTGGCAAAAACGCTGGCTCGCGGTTCCGCTAAGCTGTGTGTTAGGTGGTGGTCTTGCCTTTGCATTGGGCGCACCTTTTGAGTTCAAAACAGCACCAGGTCTACCAAACATGAATCCAATGTATTGGTGGGGCGAGAACACAGGTTGGATGTTAGGTCTGCCGACGATTGAAAGTTTCATTGTAGTACTGCCGTTTGCTATTTTGGCCGTGGCAATGTGGTCGCCAGATTTCTTGGGCCATCAGGTATTCCAAAAAATCAGCTATCCTAAACGTACTGAAAAAGTGCTTATGGATATCGATGACACGATGACCAGTGCTTCATTTCGTCAGGTAGTCGGCTCTGTATTGGGCGGCGCCAACTTTGCGTCATCGTGGGGAACGTATATTGTTCCTGCAGCGATTGCTAAACGTCCTATTCCTGCTGGCGCTTTATTGACGGCATTGTTTTGTATTATCGCAGGGGTTTGGGGCTATCCGATGGATTTGGCCATTTGGCAACCAGTGATGTGTGTGGCCTTGATCGTTGGGGTATTTATTCCATTACTAGAAGCTGGTATGGAGATGACGCGTGAAGGTAAAACCACGCAGTCTGCTGCTATCGTGGTATTCGCGTCGGCATTGGTTAATCCAGCCTTTGGTTGGTCGCTCACGTTATTGCTTGATAACTTGGGCTTGATTGGCTCTAAAGAACGTAGTGCTAATTTGACTAAAATGAGCCGTTGGATCATACCGGGTATTATGTTTGTGGTACTGACAGGCGTGATGGCTATCGTTGGTATGCTGCCGGGTATTCCAGCACTGATGGCAAACTTCCGTCATTAATAGTATGTGTTTGAATAAACGATAATAGAACAAACTAAGCCGGCGAAAGCTGGCTTTTTTATTGGTAGCACTGCGATAATAATTGGCTTGTAAAACAATGACTCCCGCCCCATAACTAGCAGTATTACTAAGGTTTTTAAGAGCAATAAATTCTATGGTTAATGTCTCAGAATCGAGTCCTGTCGATGATAAAAAAGCCCGTCTTAAGCATCTGATTAAACGCCTGCCTAACTTGCCAGGGGTGTATAAGATGCTGGGTAAGAACGGCGATATATTATACGTTGGTAAAGCTAAGTCGCTAAAAAGCAGGGTAAATAGCTATTTTGCCAAGACGATTGATCATCCAAAGACGCGGGCGCTAGTGGCGCGGATTCATAACATTGAGACTATTATCACGCGTAGTGAGACCGAAGCGCTATTACTCGAGCAGAATCTAATCAAAGAGCATCGTCCGCCCTATAATGTGCTGCTGCGTGATGATAAATCCTATCTTTATGTGTTTATCTCAGCCGATAAGCCTTATCCACGGTTGGCTTACGGTCGCGGCAAAGGCAATCACCAAAAAGGTCGATTCTTTGGCCCGTTTCCCTCTGCACATGCGGCAAAAGAAACATTGGTGTTAATGCAAAAGATGTTTCAAATGCGTCAATGTACCAATACCTTTTTTAAGCAGCGTCAGCGTCCTTGCCTTGAGTATCAGATTAAACGTTGCCGTGCGCCTTGTGTCGGTTTGGTATCGCCAGAAGAGTATGCAGAGGATGTGAATAATACCATCCGTTTTTTAAAAGGCGACTCTAGTGATATTCATAGTACGCTGATTGAAAAGATGGAAGCGTCAGCTGAAGCACTAGATTTTGAAAAGGCGGTATTTTATCGCGATCAGCTGTCCATGCTACGTGAAGTACAAGCAAGGCAAGCGGTCTATACCGTACAAGGTGAGGCAGATGTGATTGCGATTGCCAGTCAAGCTGGCATGACCTGTGTGAATGTGCTGACGGTACGTGGCGGCCGTGTACTAGGCGGAAAAAATTATTTCCCAGATGTGGACAGTAGTGAGTCGTTAGCAGATAATTTATCGGCTTTTATTACGTCATTTTATTTCCAAGTGACCGATGATTTGCCTGCCGAAATCATATTGAGCCATCAGATACCAGATCAGGTGGCATTGAGTGAAGCATTGGCAACGCATTTTGGCAATAAAGTAGTCATCAAGACCAATGTACGTGAGCACCGATCAGAGTGGCTGGACTTAGCCACATTGAATACCAGTAATGCACTAAAAACCAAGCTTGGCGATTATCTAGAGCTGCACGCACGATTTGGTGCGCTAAAAGACGTATTGGCGACTGTCACAGATCGGACGATTGATCGCATTGAATGTTTTGATATCTCCCATACGATGGGTGAGGCGACCATTGGTAGCTGCGTGGTATTTGACCAAGGTGGCTCGCGCCGTCGCGATTACCGTCAGTATGCTATCCATGATATCCAAGGTGGCGATGATTATGCGGCGATGAAACAAGTACTGACTCGACGTTATAAGAAGCAGCCGTTACCGGATTTGCTATTGGTTGATGGTGGTAAAGGTCAGCTTGGTATTGCCAAAGAAGTATTAACTGAGTTGGGTATTCTTGGTGACACCTTGCTCATTAGTGTGGCAAAAGGGGAAGGGCGCAAGGCTGGGCTTGAGGTATTGCACTTTATCGATCATGAGCCGTTAGATCTGCCAATGGATAGCAAAGCATTGCACTTACTGATGCATATTCGTGATGAGGCGCATCGTTTTGCGATTACCGCTCACCGTAAAAAACGCGATAAGCGTCGCTCATCATCAGTGCTAGAGGTAATACCGGGACTGGGTGAAAAACGTCGTCGTGACTTGCTCAATCACTTTGGTGGTATGCAGCAGCTATTAGGCGCTTCACAGCAGGAGTTGGCAGGCGTACAAGGTATCGGACCAGTACTCGCAAAAACGGTTTATAAAGTATTGCATGAGTAATGGATTAGATATTATCAAGCAGCAGTTTTTATCTTTTTCATTGTCTATAAATACGACTGTATGAAGATTAAAAAAAGGGGCAATTTCAGATAAGTAAAATTATCCAAGACTGCCCCTTTTTTAATAGGCTTTTACTACTTATCAGTTTCTACTTTATAAGTGGTAAATCTAAAGCTTAAATCGCTTTTCTCATCGTGCATTTGCTCAGATTCGTCTGCTACTTTAAAGCGTTCTGGCAGCTCAGGGTAAAATGCGTCGCCGTCAGCAATATCAGTATTTACATGAGTCAGCTCAATACGGTCGGTGTACATCAGAGCGTCGCTAAATACTCGCTCGCCGCCAATCACCCAAATCGTATCGAGATGCGCGCCATGAGCAAGGCTAGCTGCTTGTGTCAGAGCATCGTCTAGATTGTGTACCACATAAGCATTGCTGCTATCTGCGAGACCATTTGTCTCAGCATAGTCCATCTGTGTCGTGACAATGAAGCTCACACGCTTTGGTAATGGTTTGCTACCCATTGACTCAAATGTCTTACGACCCATGATCACAATACCTTGAATCTTACTATCGTTTTCTTTGGTCGTCATGCTTTTGAAATGTTGCAAATCTGCTGAGATATGCCACGGTAGCTCATTGTTTTTGCCGATACATCGATTGCTACTAATAGCAGCGATTTGGGCAACTTCGGTATGGGCATAGCTCATAATATATCCTTTTTATTGTATTCTTAAATTTTGCTTTTATTTAGCGTAGTTAACCAGACTAACTTTATACAGCAACTTTGGCTTTGATAGCAGGGTGCGACTCATAGTCATTGACATTAATGTCTTCGTATTCAAACGCGAATATGTCCTTTACTTCAGGGTTCAAAGACAATATCGGCAATTTATATAGCGAGCGTGTCAACTGTAGCTCGGCCTGCTCACGGTGGTTTTGATAAATATGACAATCACCACCTGTCCAAACAAACTCTCCAACTTCTAGACCACACACCTGCGCGATCATATGAGTCAATAGTGCATAGCTCGCAATATTAAAAGGCACGCCTAGGAATAAGTCAGCAGAACGTTGATACAGCTGGCATGACAGCTTATTGTCTGCGACAAAGAACTGAAATAACGTATGACATGGTGGTAGGGCTACTTGCTCTGCTTCACCTGGATTCCAGCCAGAAACAATCAAACGGCGTGAATTCGGATTAGTCTTTATCTGTTCAACGACTTGTGCGATTTGATCGACGCCATCAGCGTTGTAACTGGCATCTTCATTTTTGGTCGCGCCATAGTTACGCCATTGATGACCATAGATAGGACCCAAATCACCAGCAGGTCTGTTAAAGCGCGCGGTCTGTTCTGCTGTTGCCCACTCATTCCAGATACGAACGTTATTCTGTTGTAGATAGTCAACATGAGTGCTGCCACTTAAAAACCACAATAGCTCATAAGCGATAGATTTAAAGTGAACCTTTTTGGTTGTTAGCAGTGGAAAGCCTTCTGCTAAGTCAAAGCGTAGCTGCGCGCCAAAATGGCTAAGCGTACCCGTACCAGTACGATCGCCTTTTTCGGTGCCATTGTCGAGAACGTGGCGTAGCAAATCTAAATAGCCTTGCTCGTTATTACTTTGGGTACCATTGATCATAAAATGCTCTTTAGTTACTGCTGACAGTACATACAGGCTAAATGGGTAGTCGATATATACACTGTCATTATTGAAAGTATTGCTAGGATAAGCGTTTTGACAGCTTACCCTATTTTAAGTCCTCAACCTTTATCACAAAAAGGTAGGCTTAGTAAGCAGCTTGCTTACCCCAGTCGTAGATGCCGCGTTTGTAAGCGTAACCGATCAAGAACAGACCGATAATTATCATTGGGGCACTCAGTATCTGACCTTTGGTCATCCAACCCAGCAAGATGAATCCTTGGTCGATGTCTGGCTGGCGGAAAAACTCAATGATAAAGCGGCTAAAGCCATAACCAAGCATAAAGACACCAGTCACTGCCATACGAGGACGGGGCTTCGATGAGTACCACCACAAGAATAGAAACAACAGTAGACCTTCTGCAAGGGCTTCATACAATTGCGATGGATGACGGGGCAACAGGTACTGACCATTGACCTCAGTCATCAGATCTTGTAGCGCAGGGTTGGCTTGTAGCTGCTGCATATCAACACTAGCGGCCTGCGGGAAGTAGGTCAACCAGTTATAGCCACCGTCAGAGACGCGGCCCCATAGTTCGGCATTGATGTAGTTACCAATACGTCCGAATAATAGGCCAGTTGGCACACAGGGAACGACAAAATCGAGCACTTGGAAAGGTGTCTTTTTATATTTGCGGGCAAAATACAGCATACCCAACATGACACCAATCAGGCCGCCATGGAATGACATACCGCCTTCCCAGACTTTGAAGAGGTAGGCAGGGTTTTGAAGCAGCTCGCCGAACTGATAAAACAATACATAGCCGACACGGCCACCTAATATCACACCAAGTGCGCCAAAGAACACTAGGTCAGAGACCATATCTGTCGTCCAGCCTTCACGCTTGGTACTGCGATACCATGCCAGTCCGTAGGCGGCGGCAAATGCCAACAAATACATCAGCCCATACCAATGGACTTCGACAGGTCCAACTGCTAATGCTACAGGATCGTACTGAGGATGAATCATCATAAGGGCATCATAATATTGATAATAAAATGCTGACTATAATAGCAAATTTCGTTCGCTGGGCATACATAATTGCTCTGGTGCCAATCAGAGTATATGAGTAATTTGAGTTTTTGAGATGGTACAGAATGTATAGGCTAAGCGTCAAAAAAGATAAGAAGTGAGGTGAAAAAAGTGACTTTAATTAAGGAGTGTTTTCGTGATGATATGTAATCTTGGTAGCTAGCAGCTTGAGATAAAACCGTGTTTTCTGTTGTTTTAAGAGGTCACTACCAAGTGTTCGTAAATAAACGCAGTTAAGCAAATATAGCTAAGTAAATGCAGTTAGATGGCGACCAGATCTTGTACGTTATTTTCGACCATTGTATCGCCTGCGCCTTGCGAGACTACTTTACCACGTGATAGTACCGTGTAATTGTCAGCTAGCTCTTCGGCGAATTCATAGAACTGCTCAACCAGTACAATGGCCATATCACCTTTATCTGCTAGGTCTCGTAGAACTCGGCCAATATCTTTGATGATAGAAGGTTGGATACCCTCAGTTGGCTCATCTAAAATGAGCACAGTCGGCTCGGAGACTAGGGCACGGGCGATAGCAAGCTGCTGCTGCTGACCACCAGACAGATCACCACCGCGCCGATGCTTCATCTCATCGAGTACTGGAAAAATATCGTATAGATGTTTGGGAACGTGTTTGGCCTTACTGCGTGAAAACTTTGCCATACCAATTAATATGTTCTCTTCTACAGTCAGTGTCGAAAAAATATCGCGTCCTTGTGGTACATAAGCTAAACCTGCTCGTACCCGTTGCTCTGGAGACATCTTGCTGATGTCTTTATCATTAAGCAAAATTTCTCCTGATTTAATCGGTAGTATCCCCATCAGGCACTTAAGTAGCGTAGTTTTGCCCACGCCATTACGTCCAAGTACCACGCTGCACGCGCCTACAGGCGCTGTGAACGAGACATCTCGTAAAATATGACTCCCGCCGTAATATTGATTGATATCGTTAACTTGTAACATAGCTGTCTCCTAAACTCTAAAACTTTTCTAATATTTCAAAGGGAATATTCGTTTGGCTCGTCTAGATGATTCGTTCGTCTATCGACCTAAGTAGGACTCAATCACTGCTTCATTGGCTTGCACTTCAGCTAACGTACCTTCGGCCAAAATCGCCCCTTGTGCCAATACTGTGACTTTTTCACTGATGGCATTGATAAAGGTCATGTCATGTTCGACTACTACTAATGTATGGTTCTTTTTAAGCCGTAGACACAGCTCAGCGGTATGTTCTGTTTCGGCATCGGTCATACCTGCTACGGGCTCATCAAGCAAAATAAGCTTGGGGCTTTGCATCAGTAGCATGCCAATCTCTAACCATTGTTTTTGCCCATGTGAGAGCAAACCAGCTGGCTTGTTGATTTTGTCGATCAGGCGAATTTGTTGTAGGGTCGAGTCGAGGGTATCGCGAGTATCGGCATTGAGTTTATTAAACAAGCTTTTGACCACACGTTTGTCTTTTGGCGCGGCAAGTAACAGATTATCCATCACCGTAAAATTTTCAAAGACAGTAGGTTTTTGAAACTTACGGCCGATACCCGCTTCGGCAATTTCTTCGGTAGATAAGCTGGCAAGATTATGAGTCTGACCAAAAAACACGCTGCCTTCCGTAGGGCGGGTTTTACCTGTAATGACATCCATTAGCGTGGTTTTACCCGCGCCGTTGGGGCCGATAATACAGCGTAGCTCGCCTTCTTCGATATAGAGCGACAGGTTGTTGAGTGCGCGAAACGAATCAAACCAAACGCTCACATCTTCTAAATACAGAGCAATACCATGGCTAAAATCGACGCCTGATTTTTTGGGGTGACTGAGACCGTCACGTCCATCAGTATGATCATATTCAGACAGCGCTTTGGTCGATTGTTCGGTCGATGGTGATTTATCATTTAGCATTATTGTTTCTCCTTTTTGAATCGATCGAACAAGCCCATAATGCCATTGGGTAAAAACAACGTCACGACGACGAATAGCCCGCCTAATATCAATAGCCAAAACTCAGGGTAGGCGACCGTAAAGTAGGTTTTCACAGCATTCACCACACCAGTACCTAAGATAGCGCCAATTAAGCTTCCTCTACCACCAGTCGCTACCCAGACGGCTATCTCAATTGAGTTCACTGGGTTCATTTCACTCGGATTGATAATGCCTACTTGCGGTACGTATAGCGCACCTGCGATACCAGCGATGACTGCGGACAGCACCCAAGCGGATAGCTTGTACCATAATGTACGGTAGCCTAGATACTGCAAGCGGTTCTCGCTATCACGAATCGCACCAAGTACTCGCCCATAAGGTTGGTTCATTAAATGACGCAAACCCATATAAGAGACTAACAATGCTAAGGCCGTGACAAAACACAGCATTGAGCGGGTAGAGGCAGCGGTAATGTCATAGCCGAGTAAGGTGGTAAAACCAGTAAAACCGTTGTTACCGCCGAAGCCTGTCTCATTACGGAAGAACAGCAAGGCTGCTGCATAGACCATGGCTTGGGTGATGATAGAAAAATAAACGCCTTTGATTTTGGAGCGGAAAGCAAAGAAACCAAATATAAACGCAACCAAGCCAGGCACTAATACGACCAGTGCGACAGCCCACCAAAAGTGCTGCGTGCCCGCCCAGTACCATGGCATCTCGGTCCAGCTCAAGAAACGCATAAAATCGGGAAGTGCGTCACCTGCTGTCTCACGTGTTAAGTACATGCCAAACGCATAACCACCCAAAGCAAAGTACAAGCCATGTCCCAAGCTCAAAATACCGGCATAGCCCCAGACGAGATCTAGTGCCAAAGCGACCATGGCTAAAGCCATGATTTTGCCAATCAGGGTAATCCAGTAGGCTGAAAGGTGAAAAGCTGAAGTCTCCGGCATAAGATGTAGCCAAGGCAGTATGAGTAGTATGGCAAAACATAAGCCAATCAAAACAGCACTACGCGGCGTATCAGACAGTAATTTGGTCAGTATCATAGAAGTCTCCTTATTCGACAAAGCGGCCTTTGAGTGCAAATAAACCTTGTGGCCGTTTCTGAATAAACAGAATCACAAGAACCAACAACACAATCTTAGCCAATACTGCACCGATACCAATCTCAAGTACCGTACCGCTCACACCTAGTCCCAAGGCGGCCAATACTGCGCCCCATACTTGTCCGACCCCGCCAACAACGACGACCAAAAAGGTATCAATGATGTAGGTTTGACCCAGATCAGGACCGACGTTGCCGACTTGGGCAAGGGCGCAGCCAGCCATACCAGCCAGTCCAGAGCCCAACCCAAATGCCATCATATCAATACGTGCAGAGGGGATACCGACAGCACGTGCCATTTGACGGTTTTGGGTGACAGCTCGTATAAACAATCCAAAGCGGGTTTTGTTGAGTAAGTACACCAAGAGTGCCACGACGATGACGGTAAAACCAATAATGGCAATACGGTTGTAAGGCAGTACGAGGCTTGATGACACCTGATAGGCACCGCTGAGCCATGCCACGTTACTGACTTCAACGTTCTGCGCACCAAAAATCATCCGTACCAATTGCATCAGAATCAGACTGACGCCAAAGGTCGCCAATAAGGTTTCTAGCTCACGACCATATAGTGGGCGAATGACAATGCGCTCAATAATCATACCGATGATGGCACTAACTAAAAAAGCAGCCGGAATAGCAGCAAGCAAATACCAACCTGCCATATTCGGTATATAAGCTTGAAAGAAATTTTGAACCATATAAGTGGTATACGCGCCAATCATGATTAGCTCACCATGCGCCATATTGATGACGCCGAGCAAACCAAAAGTAATGGCGAGACCAAGTGCCGCTAGCAGTAAAATGCTGGCGGTACTCATACCAGTAAAGATATGTCCCGTCCATGTGCTGATCTCGATACGGCGTGACACGCTAGATTCAGCATCGATAAGTGCAGCTTTGAGCGAGGCATCTAAGTTATCCGCAGCGAGGGCAGATTCAATATCGACCAAAACTTGTGGGTTATCACTATCTGCAAGTAGATTGACCGCTGCAATCTGAGTGGGCAGGTCGCCGTTTTTGAAATCAATACGCGCCTGTAGAGCAATTAGTGCCTTTTTGACTTTAGCGCTGTCCTCATTTGCTGCAGCAGAGGTGATAATAGATGGATCTACTTGGTCAATATTATCGGCCAAAATCTCTACAGCTTGTAGGCGCTGTGCGGGCTTGTCAGATGCTAGTTTCACCTTAGCTTGACCAAAGATGAGCGCTGAACGTAGGGCATTGGTCAGGGTGATTTGTGATAAATCACTTGGCCAATCATCAGTCTCTTTTTTATCAGGATAAGTAAACAGCTGGTCATCTTTATTCAGTAGATACGTTTGCCCACCGTTGCCTTGATATAGCTCATCATTGGCAATAAATTCAACCAAACTATCTAAACTCTCAACGGATCCTGGCCAATCACTTAGCATGGCTTGGCGTTTACTAAAATCACCTGCCACAAATTGTTGAATGGCATCATCTGAGTTTGTAGTTGCTGTTGAAATACTTGAGGTGCTAGCTTGAGTGGAAGTGGCTACGTTGACAGGTGTGACCAAGGATTGCTCACTATGAGCGATATCCGTATCGTGGTCATGTACCTGACCATTATGATCCGCATACGCCGTGGTGGTGAATGTTGTTATGCATAATGCCATCAATGCAAGTAATCGCAGAGGCGCATAAATTGAAAAACGAGCCGCATACGGCATGACTTCACTGGCTGATGCTTGTGGGTTATTACCATTTTTGGACGATGTTGGCCCTACAAACGGGCGTAAAGTATGGTGCTGCATGTGCGGCTCCCTGTTTTTCACAGACAACAAACCCTTAGCCACTACTACTTAAAGGATTAAGCGATAGAAGAGTTGATAAGGTTTGGTGTTATTTAAAAGTTAAGAATAAGTGTGAAAAGTAGGCGTTAGGACGGTTATTGGTATCGTTTATCCATCCGCCTACTATTCAGTTGCTATATACGTGCTTTTCAGTACTGATTTATTTAGGGATAGCCTATTTAGGAATGTACTCGCTCCATGGCTGGGCTTGGATAACTTCTGGCGTTTTGAAAATTGTATCAAACTGTCCGTCGGCACGAATTTGACCAATCATGACAGGCTTCCATAGGTGATGGTTTTCTTCATCCATTTTTAGCGTGTAGCCAGAAGGTGCATCGAACGTTTGTCCCGCCATGCTAATACGTACTTTATCAACATCAGTCGTACCTGCTTTTTCGACAGCTTGCTTCCACATGTTGATACCGACATAGGTGGCTTCCATAGGATCATTGGTCACGACTTTTTCAGCATTTGGTAGTTTTTGGTCCAATGCATACTGCTTATAGCGTTTGGTGAAGGCACTGTTGGTTGGGTTTTTGATCGACATAAAGTAGTTCCACGCCGCTAAATGCCCTTGTAGCAGACTGGTATCGATACCGCGTAGCTCTTCTTCACCGACTGAGAATGCCATGACCGGAATATCTGACGCTTTGATACCTTGGTTGGCAAGCTCACGATAGAACGGAACGTTTGAGTCGCCATTGATGGTCGAGATAACCGCGGTCTTTTTGCCCGTTGAGAACTTTTTAACGTTAGATACGATGGTTTGATAATTGCTGAAACCAAATGGCGTGTACTCTTCCATGATGTCTGCATCAGCCACGCCTTTTGATTTCAAAAATGCCTTTAAAATCTGGTTGGTGGTGCGTGGATAAACGTAATCAGTACCTAACAACACAAAGCGCTCTGCACCGCCGCCTTCTTCACTCATCAAGTACTCTACTGCCGGAATAGCTTGCTGATTTGGTGCCGCACCAGTATAAAAGATGTTTTCTGACTGCTCTTGTCCTTCGTACTGTACTGGATAGAACATCAACCCGTTCAACTCTTCAACTACAGGCAACACGGATTTGCGTGATACTGATGTCCAACCACCAAAGATAACATCTACTTTATCTTGAGTGAGTAGCTGACGTGCTTTTTCAGCGAATAATGGCCAATCAGAAGCAGGGTCGACGACGACCGGTTCTAGCTGCTTACCGAGCACGCCACCATTGGCATTGATTTCATCAATCGTCATCAACGCAGTATCTTTTAGAGAGGTTTCAGAGATGGCCATGGTGCCAGATAGCGAATGTAATATGCCGACTTTGATAGTGTCGCCATCAGCAGCAGGCTCGGTGGTCGTTTCTGTGCTGGTTTCAGCGGTTGTCTCTGTTGATGCCGTAGTTTCAGCAGGTTTTTGACAACCAATAAGACTTAAGCTGCCAACGACGGCTACCGCTAGTAACGATAAACGTGATTTAATTTTTCCGTGTGATTGAGGGTCTACTACTTGAGTGTTGGCTAAAATTGGTAACGAAAACATGGACATCTCCTAATAAATACAAAAGGTAAAATAATGTTCCTGAACACCTATTAAGAGTTCAAGTTCCGTGCCAAGTTAAAAAAGCCAATAATCGAGTAATAATTGAGCAATAATTAAGTTCTGATTAATATATTCATTAATTTAGTGCAGGATGGTTAATAAATTGCACCATAAAGGGGAGAGGAACAAAAAAATGGTGCAATATTAAAAACCAAATTGTTAAGACTGAACAGATGCCATATGAAGAGATTTATCGCTAAAGGTGCTATTTACTAAAAATGCTGTTTGCCAAAAGCATTTATTGCCAAAGACCTGTAAAACGGCTACGGTAATATCTCTAAGATAGTTACTATTTTGCGCGTTGAGCCAATGCGTGGCTGCCGTGAGGGGTTTTACTGCTAAGGAATGATATATGAACGCACAATTAATAGAGTCATCTGTCTCAACAGGCCATGGCAGCGTATTACTGCCGCTTAATCAAATAACTAAATTTGCTATTCTTCCATTTGTACTTAGTAGTAGTGCCGTCTTGGGATTGTCTTCGGCGCAAGCAGCAACCAGTAGCGTAGAGCAAGTGACTATTTATCAAGGGCTGGCGAGCGTGACGCGCGCATTGCCAGTCACAGGTAGCGGTGAGCAAACGGTGGTGTTTTCGTGCTTATCACCTTATATGGATAAAGAAAGTCTAAGTGTACAAGCGACAGGTAGTGTCAACGTTGGGGAAGTTAGTATTGAAGAGTTGACAGGTGAGCAGGCAGCCCAGTGCCAATATCAAGGTGACGCCAAAGTACAGACCCAACAAAATACCCTAGCCAATATCAATGCTGAGTTAGAAGCGGCACGGTTAGCAAAGGCTTACTTGCAGAATTTGACCAAAGCCACGCAAGTCAATACAGATAGCACGATTGCCAATAATGCCCGCGATATAGAAACTCAAGCGACCAGTATTAACCAAAGAATTTTAGAGATTCAACAGCGACAAGCGCGTGCCCAAGACGTACTTAATCAACTGATGGCAGGCAGCGCGACATCGACCTTTAACAAGGTGACACAGGTGAGTGTACGTACGGCAAGCCGCTCGCCAACTAGTATTAAGTTGCATTATCAAGTGCAAGGTGCAGGTTGGGAGCCTGCGTATCAAGCTCGTCTAAACACAAATAGTGACCAATTAAGTATCACAGCCTCTGCGATTATTGCTCAGCAAACTGGCGAGAACTGGACAAACGTACCACTAACACTTAGTACCGTTAATCCCAATCAAAGTACGACGGGGCAACTGCCGTATGTGCAGCGTCTGTCATTGTATGAAGAGAGCGAAGATGCTCGAGTAAGACGTGAGCTACCTATGATGGATGCGTCCCCTGTTATGATGGAAGAGCCTGCTTATAACAAAGGAGCAGGGGCAGCTATGGCACCGCTACCTAATTTTGCGGTCAGTAGCCAAAACAAGAATGGCATCATCGAGTATCGTTTACCGCAGTTGGTCAGTATTCCGAGTGACGGGAGACGCGTACGAACAGTGATTGGGGAGCAGACAGGTAATAGTAAGCTCTGGATTCGCAGTACGCCAAGTGTTGAGACTGCCGCCTACTGGTATGCGTCAGCGCCGTTTTTGACACCGGACTGGGTCGATGGTTCGCTACAGTTGTACCGTGATGACAACTATGTAGGTCAGTCACGTTATAATTATCAAGTGCTAAAAGAGCAGGGGATTGGATTTGGTCGTGACTCAAATATGCTCGTAAAAGAGCTGACCAATGAAGATAAGCAAGGTGAGAAAGGTGTGCTAAACCGTACGCAAACACTGACGACCACCAAAGCCTATCAATTTACCAATCAGCACAATCGTAGCGTACGCTTGCAAGTACTGGGCAGTGAGCCTATCAGTCGTGACGATAGTTTAAAAGTTGCGGTGACTCATACGCCGCCTGTAACTGAGCAAGATTGGAATGACAATCAAGGCATGGTAGCGTGGGAATTTGACTTACCAAGTAAGCAATCACAAGTAATACGTTCAACCTCTCAAATCAGTTATCCTGCAAATAAATTGCTAACTGGCAATTAATAAGTACTGCCTGTAAGTGCTACCTTATTAATAGGTAAAGTCTGAAATAATATCTTTGCCTTTATTAAGAGTTACCCACATAACAGAAAATTATTATAAAAGGAAAGCTATGTGTATTGTCGCTATTGCTTGGCAATTATTTGATGAGTTACCGCTAGTACTACTGTCTAACCGTGATGAGTTTTTGCAGCGCCCAACTGAGCAGCTCCACCAGTGGTCTGACCAACCTATTTATGCTGGACGTGATAAGCAAAGCGGTGGCACGTGGTTAGGCATTCATCAGCAAGCGTCACCAGCGCAGAGTTCAGAGTATTATGAACAAAATGGTCGTTGGGCTGCGGTGTTGAACTTTCGTGATGGGGTGCAAGCAAGCAGTGATGAGCACTCACGTGGTGCACTGGTCACTGAGTTCTTAACAGGGGCTTTAAGTCCAATGGATTTTGCACGGCAGATTGATTTGCAGGATTATGCGGGTTTTAATCTGATCATTGGTGACGCTGTGCAAGCTGTGATCGTCAATAATCGTGGTCATGCACCCACGCCATTATATTCAGGTCTGCATGTTATTTCTAACGGACAACCAGAGGACAGTTGGTTTAAGACAGAGCGGTTGCGCGGGCGACTACGTCAAGAAGTGCTGCCATTGATTGCGGAGGATAGCTCGCCTGCGTACTGGCAAGCGGCGGCTTTTAATGTCTTGTCAGATAGTACCAAAGCACCAGAAGATAAACTGCCTATTACTGGCGTAGCATTTGAAGTGGAGCAGATGTTATCGTCTGTTTATATTGAACCTGTCGCTTTTGGCGATACCAAAACCAGCAAACCTACGTATGGTACTCGCACTCAAAGCATCTTAACGTTGCGCAAAGAGGACGATGCGGATTGTATTGCTAATATTATTAGCCGAGAGTTTGATAATCATTCAAAGTGAGCGTTAATAGATAATAAAAAAACACCCACGGTAATTGCTAACATTCTAGCTACTATCGTGGGTGTTTTGCATTGTACTATTAAGTGATTCACTACATAAGCAAATGATTATTTTGCTCAGGAATGATCAGCTCTTGCTTTAGCGGGAGTTCGCGTACCAATTCTTGCAAGGCACGACGATAAACGCCTCGTTTAAAGTGAATCACTTGTCCGAGTGGATACCAATAGCTGACCCATTGCCAATGGTCAAATTCAGGTTTCCCTTCATCAAAGCGGATATGTTGAGTATTTGGCTCATCTAAGCGTAGCAAAAACCATTTTTGTTTTTGCCCAATACATAAGGGATGCTGACCATGACGTACATAACGTTTTGGCAAACGATAGCGCAACCAGTCTTGCGTGACTGCCAATAAGTCTACGTGACGCGGATGTAAGCCGACCTCTTCCCAGAGCTCGCGATACATTGCATCCATCGGCGTCTCCCCGCGGTCGATACCACCCTGCGGAAATTGCCAAGCGTTGTGACCAATACGTTTTGCCCACAGAACCTGCCCTTGTGTATTTGCCAAGATGATGCCGACGTTGGCGCGAAAGCCGTCTGCATCTATCATGACTAAACCTTTTAATTTGTTTAAAAATAGCTTGTTTTGACTTGAAACCGTGACAGCAATCGTAATTATTATAAGGTGATTGTTATCGATATTCGCTCAAAACAAGATTCATTACCGTTATTAAACCAAGAAACAAGCAAAATGTGTAACAGTATTTTGCTATAAAATGTTTCACGAGTTTTACCTTTTAAAATCAACTATTTATAAGCAAACTTTTGTAGATTTTTATAAAGCGTTTTTAGGCAAGTGTTGAAGAGTCGTAATAGGCGTATGGACATACGATTATTCAGTAAACTATCGAACTCCACTATTTCGATATGTATAAAGTGATAAAAGTACAGATTTCACTGGTGAGTTAGCAGCAAAACAATGAGCCTATAAAATCTTGCTTTGGCTTATGCTACACTAGCTTGGCAATATATCATTCACACAATAATAATAGGCAATACGCCATTTAAAATAAGGAACATCTACAATGTCAGAATCAAAAGCAAGCGTCATATGGCAAGAGAACAAAGCCTTTATGGGCGTGTCACCATCAGGACATAATGTACAAATCGATGCTGATAAAGAAAAAGGCTCAAGCCCGATGGAGCTGATTTTGCTAGGACTAGGTGGTTGCGCCAGTTATGATGTCGTAGAGATTTTGCAGAAATCACGCCAAGCAGTGACGGATGTACGTTGTGAGCTAACCGCCCAGCGCGCTGAAACTGTACCAGCGGTCTATACTGATATTCATATGCATTTCGTTGTCACTGGTCAAGAGGTCAAAGAAAAACAAGTCGAAAAAGCCATCCAGTTATCAGCAGAAAAATACTGTTCTGCCAGCCGTATGTTAGTAGCAGGTGGGGTCAATATCACCCATGATTTCGAAGTGGTTGCAGGCTAGGGACTTATATAATGATAAGTGCATTCTTTGAGTTGGTAACTGACAAAGTGGCGTCTGCCATTTTGGCCATGGTGGTAGCAAGTCTATTGCCATGGGCGGTGTCAATCGTTGCAAAAGTATCTGGTGGCTTTAGAATCAGAAATAATGCACATCCTCGCGAATTTTTTCAAAATGCGACAGGCATGGCAGCACGTGCTAATGCAGCACAACAAAACAGCTATGAAACCTTGCCAGTATTCTTGGCAGCAGTATTGGTAGCTATGCTTTTCTTTGTACCGCAGTCGATTATCAACGTATTGGCTTGGCTGTATGTGATGATACGAATTGGTTTTTGTGTGGCGTATATTACTAATTTGGCAATGTTCCGCTCTATCCTCTGGGTATTATCAATGGCATGCTGTCTAATGCTATTTTATTTAGCGATACGAGTCAGCGTCTAGTAAAAATATCCGTAACTGCCAAAATGCTCAAATACAAGCAGGTGATTAATTTCGTACGCTTGCTTGTAGTGCGCTAATAATCACCGCTTTATTTTTCTCTCGTTTGATACTTTCCCACACTGTTTGTGCCTCAACATAGCCTTTGGTGAGCATCCCTAACCATTGCTTATAGCGTCCGACTAACACCACATCGTTCTTTGCCTCACCTTCCAAGAACTTAATCTGATGCGCAATCAAATCTTGCCATAACAATGTAGCCGTATTCTCTACGCTGTTAGTACTTTTTTCAGTATCATTATCAACCTGTGCCACTAAATCAGGACGCGTTACTGCGCCGCGACCTAACATCAAATGCGGTGTACCTGCTTGTGTCATACAATTTTGCGCATGCTCAAAGTTCCAAATTTCCCCATTGGCAATAACTGGAATATCGAGCGTATTAAAGCTCTGGATTTTGTCCCAATAGGCAGGTGGCTTATAGCCTTGGGTCTTAGTGCGTGCATGGATGGTGAGCCAATCAGCGCCGCTAGAAGCAATTGCGCCGCGAATATCACCCATTCGGCTAGTGTCGGTATAGCCCAGACGAATCTTAGCTGATACTGGTATGTGAGCGGGAACGGCTTGACGTACGGCACTGATAATCTGATACATGGTTTCAGGTTCATCTAACAATACAGAACCACCACGATGGCTATTTACAGTTTTTGCAGGACAGCCAAAATTGATATCAATCGCAGGTGCACCAAGCTCGCAAGCATAAGTGGAGTTTTCTGCCATAAGCTGCGCTTCGCTACCCAAAATCTGTACATGAATAGGCGTACCAGAGGCCGTTTTGGCATTATGATGTAGCTCAGGCACATATTTATAAAACACGTGCGCAGGCAAGATGTGCTGTGTGATACGAATAAACTCACTAACCGACCAATCATAAGGACGACCCAAGTCAGACGCAATTTGGGTTAAAATTTGGCGCATTAATGGGTCGGTCAAGCCCTCCATAGGTGCGAGCAAACGCACAGGATCCGCAAATAACTTAGTAATGGTATTTTGACGCGTTTGAAGTTGCTGGCTATTATTCATGCTGGTGATTCACTGCTAAAGGGTGACTATGAGAGATTGAATAAAACTTGAGGCTGACAAAGGTGGAGGGTAATTAAGTATTACCAAAAATCACTTTTTTGCCCGTCTGCAATCCTGATATCAAGTCTTTAATATTATGAATGTCCAAATTGCTTTGCGCGCGAGTACAGGCGACATAAAGCAAACGCAGCTCTTCTGGACTGATCTTAACCGCGTTGGTGGTCACATCGTAGTAAAAATCATCATCTAACTGCACTTTTCCCCACTCGAGCCCTTTAGCTTTATGAGCGGTAGAGATGACATAGTCAGCATTTTCAATACTGGTCAGACTATTGACCGCTTGGCTCAAGACATTGGTACCGTGGTCATCGACCAGTTTGACCAGTGTTTTGAGATCGCTGCCCTCATTGGTTTCGGCATATTCTTGTACATCACCCCAATTATAAAAATACGCCAGCTCAGGTACACCGTAAGCCGATTTACCATTTTTTAAGTTTTCGGCTGCTTGACAGAATTTGAGCATACGATCGGTATCTGCTTGTAGCGCCACGCGATGCCCGTGCTTTAATCCTGTCAACAGTTGTGACATGGCAGCCGCATTGGTACGGCACAAAATAGCATCTTTCTTACTATGTACCATGCCCTTATCGGTAGAGGACTGTTTATTCGGATTGCCTTTTAGCGGTACGTCTTCTTGTAGCGCTTTTAATAGAGTATTGGCCACTTCTGCAATCGGCTCACCGAATCTGAAAGACTGCGTCAATAATGTCTGCGGCAATGGCAGTTTTTTCATCGCATTGACCGCGCCGCGCCATTCATAAATTTGCTGATGCGCATCGCCCACATAGATAACTTGTCTTGACTGCTGGGTCAAGATACCCATCATCAATGGATCGGCATCCTGTGCTTCATCAAATAAGATAAAGTCCGCTGGGATACTAGGCTTAGACAATGCCCAAAGCTTGAGATAAATATCATGGCCAATACCAGCAGGGTGACGCGCATCAATCGACTGTAACCAACGCTGCTCAACAGCAGGGTAGAGCATCTCGCGCAGCTGCTCTGCATCTGAGTCATCGAGCCAGCTTGGGAACAGTATGTGCCTTGGCGCAGGGTAGCTGGCATGCGTGCTACAGAAATTACTTACCGCATCGCTGACGAACCGCGATAATCGTGCGGGTGTCAGCGTAATGTATTTATTGACCCCATCCATTTGCCGACGCACTTGTACAGGCTGTAGTCCCAAATCATCACCGAGGCGCTTGGGTGAAAAGCGCGGCAAAGATAGCTTGGCGGTAATATCACGAGCGACATGACGATAAGCTAATGAATGAAAAGTACGGCACTCTACATGCGGCGGAAACTTTGACCGAGCATCATTGGCAATCGCTTTGTTAAAGGCCAGATACAGTCCGCGTCCACGTAAGCGCTCACCGATTAGCTTGAGTGTCGTTGTCTTACCGGCGCCCGCATAAGCAACCACTTTAAACGACTTGTGATCCATCGCCATATTTAGTGCGCTCAGCTGCTCGTCAGTGGGATCGCTCATATAAGCTGGCATAGATGCGGACATAATAAAGCTACCTAAATACAAAAATTGATTAAAAATAAAAGGGGCAAAAAAAGCCACTGGGTAAACAATGGCTTATAGATGATGGTGATGCTAAAACGTGATAGTAAGCAATCAGCTTACTAATGAGGCAAGAATAAAACGGTGTAGTGGTAGTTTAACGCATAGCTATATGTAATCAATAACTTTATTTTAGTCTAGATTAGACTGATAAGTGTTTTATTCTTTGTCTGTCGATACGAGAGTAGGACTGGGCTCTTCTTTGATTAAAATCTTTGCCAAAAACAAACCAAGCTCAAACAACAACCACATCGGAATCGCTAGCATGAGCATCGATACGCCATCGGGTGGCGTGACAACGGCAGCCACAGCAAAACAGCCCACAATGATATAACGACGTTTTTCTTCTAAGCTCTGAATGGAGACAATACCTGCCAATATCAATAGCAAAGTGACAACTGGAATCTCAAACGTTAAGCCGAATACCATAAATAATTTTAAGGCAAAACTGAGATAGCTGTCGATATCCGTCATGGGTAGTACGTTTTGCGGGGCAAACATGATAAAGAACTTTAAGACCCCTTTGAGCACAATAAAGTAAGAAAAAGCCACGCCAGCATAAAACAGAAATATAGAAGATAGCAGTACTGGAATAGCGATTTTCTTTTCTTTCTTATACAGACCGGGCGCTACAAATGACCAAATTTGATAAAGAATGTAGGGCATCGCCAAAAATGCAGCTACAAATACGGTCAGACGTATCGGTGCCATAAAGTTTGACGTGATATCGGTGGCAATCATGGTTGAGTTGGCAGGTAACTGCGCAACTAATGGGTCAGATAAAAAGTTGTATAGCTCGCGCGAATAGCCGACCAAACCTAAAAATATTATCAGTACCGCCACACATATTTTGATCAAATGCCGACGCAGATCAATCAGATGCTCGGTAATAGGCATGTCAGCCAAAGGGCTTAAAACATCCTCTGATTTTTTATCTTGAGCGGTATTAGTCGTTGCTGAAGTATCTTGATTAAGAGTGTCTTTATTAAAAGTGGTTTGATCAATAGCTTCTTGATCAATAACATCTTGATCAGTAATGGCAGAAACAGCGATTTTCTCTTGACGACTTTTTTTGCGCTTGAATAATGACATCAATCAGTCTCCTGCTTATGGTCAGAAGTCTGCATGTTGGCAGGACTGTTGAGTAGGGCATCCGCTTTATAGTTTGGCACATATGGCGGCATTGGGAGCCGACGTGCTTTATCATAAGCGCCAAGTCGAAACCACATGTTCTCCCATGGACGGGTAGTGATGGTCTGAACAACTGGCGCTGCCTTGGCGTTGTCACTCGCATTTACATTATCTACATTTGGATCATTTATATTGTCACCGTTATGACCGCGCTTCGATAATTGACCATTTTCTAATGTATCTGGCTGCTCGTCAGAGGCATAAGCATAGTCGAAGGCTTTTGGCGTGGCTGATTGCTGCTTTTGTGTGCGGTTATTTTCATGAGCTTCGGCGCCTTTGCTGTTTTCAGCATTCGTAGCGGTTTCAAAAGCTATCGAAGCAGGACTATGTGAGCTTTCAAAAGCTTTCATATTACCGCGCATCTCAGCCATCTCGCGCCTCATTTCGGCTTCGGTCTGGCGAATTTTGGCGAGCTCTTTTTGCATTTGCTGACGTGTCTCAGCCAAGTCAAGCTCAGCCTCTATTTCAGACTGCAATGTTGAGACTGTACGGCGAATTTTGGCGTACCATTGCCCAGCCGTACGCGCTGCCTGTGGCAGTTTTTCTGGGCCCAGTACGATTAGGGCGATAACGCCGAAGAGAAGTAGTTCAGAAAACCCGATATCAAACATAATGGTCCGATGTCACTGTTTAGATGCTATACGTTATGCTTATCATCAACCTTGGTGGTTGAGCGCTCTTCAGTGTGTGCCGTCGCATCGTGGTCAAGAACCGCGTGTTTTTTGGCATGCTCTGTATTTTCATCTTTGACAGCTTCTTTAAAACCTTTGACAGCACCGCCCAAATCTTTACCAGCATTTCTGAGTTTTGAGGTGCCAAACACGACAACGACAACGACCAATAGTATCAGCCAATGTGTAATAGAAAAACTACCCATAATGATATCCTTGTGACCTGGTTTTGTGACTTGGATTTTAGTCTTTATATGCCTGCTTTTAATTTGCAAAAAGGTCTATCTAGCAAACAAAAAGCATCGACATATAATGCGAGATAAAACAGAGCTATATTATAACCTGCACTTATTACAAATAGGTGAAAGCAACAATAATCAAATAAAATAGACGTTTATTCTTTGTTTAGGCTTATCTAGCGGCTTTTTCATCGATACCGGATAACCCAAAACGTCTGCCTAGCTCGTTTAACACGGCATCCGACTCTATATCAAACCATGCTAGCCCAACCAAGGTATGGAACCAGACATCGGCGACTTCATAGATCAGCTCATGACGCGCTTCATCGTAGCTTGCTTTGTCTGTACTCTCATCGCAGTTAGCAAAATCTTTGGCAGCGATGATACTTTCTGTGCTCTCCTCACCAACTTTTTCTAATATCTTATTTAATCCTTTGGCGTACAGGCTGGCCACATAAGAGCTGTCGGCATCGGCTTGTTTGCGCTCTGCTAATACGCTATCAAGCTGCTGTAGTACAGAGGCTTTATCGACTTGTGCTTGAGCAGTATCAGATTGTGCTTGGATAGTATCCGAGTCAGTATTCGCGCCAGTGTTTTCAGTTTCATGAGTGTCATTAGTAGATTCATCAGAATGATAAATATCTGCAGGGTCTTTTAATACTTTATCGACGGTCTGCCATTCAGGCGTTTGACCTGATAAATCCAAACGCTGATAAAAGCACGACTCGCGTCCCGTATGGCAAGCAATGCCGCCAGCCTGAGTGACACTAAGCACAATCACATCTGCGTCACAGTCTAGACGAATATCATGCACAGTTTGCGTATGACCTGATGACTCACCTTTATGCCACAGTTTGGCACGCGAGCGTGAAAAATAAACCGCTGTTTGTGTTTGTGCAGTGAGCTGTAATGCTTCTGCATTCATCCACGCCATCATCAAAATACGACCTGTCTGATGATCTTGAGCAATTGCAGGAATCAAACCATCATCATTAAAAGTTACGGCAGTCAGCCAAGCAGGTAAAGTCATAATGTATTTGTCATCTTATAGGTAGAAAGTGAAAAAGAGTGATAAGCAATTATACTACTTATGATTAAAGCGGGGAGATTATCTGAAATGCTCTGCAATATACTAATAGCTAGCAATATGATGTCAGCTAAATGCGCTATAGAGTGCAATTATGCTAAATCTAAATGAACAGCATACTATTTATAATAAGCGATTCTACAGTCTAAATAAATGCGGATACAACGCTTCTTTAATCGTATTATCAAGCTTAGTCACTTTATTGAGGTTAAAGTCGTAACCTCTAAAATGCTGGCGCGCTTTTGCTACTATTTCGCCCGTGTGCATCCGCGTGACCTTTAGGATTATATTACCGCCATTATCATATATTGGCTCAACACCAACTTCAAACAACAGCTCTTCTCGTACGCGGATACGGCTTACAATATCTAGCTGCAATTTATCTATAATTAAGCCTTGATGGTCTGCGTTGATTTCTTTGACACCTTTAGCGTATAGAAACCTTAACCGTGCTTCGGACAATAGCGCTGTCAGAGATTCGACCGTCATGTGCTGTCCTGCGTCGGCTTCCGTATGACGTACACGCATCACTGTCTCAAAAACAAACAAGTCGTCGTCGAATACTAACTCTTGTTTTGACACACTATCTCCTAGAGTGATGGCCAAAGATTATTCTACTTATCGCGCTATATGTTGGCAGCATTGTTATCGTTGTAGCTATACATTACAGCGTAAATATTCATAGTGAATAAGGTGGTTTTAATAGTGTTTATATGAAGATATAGCTCAGTCTCTACTTAAGCACAGCTTAGGCTGACATTCAATCTATTTGGATGAAAATCAGCCGTTTTATTAAGGCTTTTAAGAGAGCTGCTACCGCTTATTTGATGCTGATTACTTGTCTATATTGTCTACTAAAACCTCGCCAAAACTTTACTTGGCAAAACAAGGCACTATCTGCTAAAATAGCGCCTCCCACCTCGAGGCAAATAGAGGTTTAGTGGTTATTTATATAACGATTATTCAGTGTGACTATTTGACGACCAGGTTCTAAAACAGAAAAAGAGGCAAATCATCATGAAAGTTAAGATGAAAACCAGAAGCGGCGCAGCTAAACGCTTCAAAAAAACAGCGAATGGCTTCAAGCGTAAGCAAGCATTCAAAAGCCATATTTTGACCAAGAAATCAGCTAAGCGTATTCGCCAATTGCGTGGTCTTAAGTTGGTGCACAAGTCTGACGAAGCAGCAGTTCGTCGTATGTGCCCATACATTTAATAGCCTACCGTCATCTATCTTTGATTGAAAATATTTGACTTTGCAATCTGACAATGATGTTTGTTATTTAACGGCATCATCACTCGCTTAACAGTGATTAAAAAATCTTGGAGTAAATTATGGCCCGTGTAAAACGTGGTGTACAGGCAAATCGCCGTCACAAAAAAATCTTAAAGCGCGCAAAAGGCTACTACGGTGCCCGTTCACGTGTTTACCGCGTAGCGGTACAGGCAGTGACTAAAGCTGGTCAATATGCTTATCGTGACCGTCGCAACAAGAAACGTACTTTCCGTCGTCTTTGGATCGCACGTATCAATGCTGGTGCACGCTTAAACGGCTTAAGCTATAGCCGCTTCATCAA
Source organism: Psychrobacter proteolyticus (assembly GCF_038155145.1). Lineage (GTDB taxonomy): Bacteria > Pseudomonadota > Gammaproteobacteria > Pseudomonadales > Moraxellaceae > Psychrobacter > Psychrobacter proteolyticus_B. Next base: position 50,481 of record NZ_JBAKAY010000007.1, on the reverse strand, counting down.
TGGCATGAAAAAAGCAAACATCGCAATCGATCGTCGCGTTCTAGCAGACATCGCTATGCATGATGCAGCGACTTTCACAGCATTGGTCGAAAAAGCAAAAGCGGAATTGGCCTAAATATTAACCGTCCTTTAGGTATGATGCTTTTAAATAATTATTTATAAGCAATTGTCTAAATGGATAGGACTAATATTGATTAATAGTATGATATTAATAAAAGCTACCGCTGGTCGGTGGCTTTTTTTATATTAAATTATTTTAAGTGTGCTCTATATTGAACTTTGTCGAGCAGAAATACGCTTATTATCGTCTAAATATTCAAGCCATTTTTCTAACCAGCCTTTATATTAATCTTTTATATAAACATAATTGGATAAATGGTTTGCAATATTTGGTCAAATCCCTACAATTAATAGTCCGTTCAAATCAGGAATAATGCGTCTTATGACTAACCCTGCTGCCACCAACGACTTGTCGGCGCTACCGACCCTGTCTTCAGAGCTCAATGAGCTTACCGAAGCTCAGCTTACCGAATTTGCGAGTGCTGCTGAAGCTCTAATCCTACAAGTAACTGATGCGCGTACACTGCAAGATTTGCGTGTGCAATTGACTGGTAAAAAGAGTCCGTTAACGGGCTGGTCAAAGCAGATGGGCAAGCTCGATGCTGATGATAAAAAAACTTATGGCGGCTGGTTGCATCAAGTACGTAGCCGCATTCAGCAAGCATTAACCGATCAGCAGCAGCAACTAGAGGTCGCCGCGCTCAATGCCAAGCTAGAAAGTGAGAGCATCGATATCACTTTGCCTGCTCGCGGTGGTCAAAAAGGTCATCTGCATCCAGTAACTATGATTACTCAGCGTATGCAGCAGTACTTTATTCAAGCGGGTTTCAATGTTGCAACTGGCCCCGAAGTTGAGAGCGACTACTATAATTTTGAAGCGTTGAATATCCCGTCGCACCATCCTGCGCGCGCGATGCATGACACCTTTTATTTTGATGCGCATTATCTATTGCGTACGCATACCAGTCCTGTCCAGATTCGTACCATGGAAAAGAACGAACCGCCGATTCGCATCATTTGCCCAGGCCGTGTTTATCGTAATGACTCAGACCAAACTCATTCGCCGATGTTCCATCAGCTAGAAGGCCTTATGGTCACCGAGTCGAGCACTTTTGCTGAGCTAAAAGGTTTGATTAGTGAGTTTCTAGAAGCGTTTTTTGCCAAAGAGCTGACCGTACGTTTCCGTCCGTCGTTCTTCCCATTCACTGAGCCGTCTGCAGAAGTGGATATCTTAGATGACAATGGTAAGTGGCTTGAAGTGATGGGCTGCGGCATGGTGCATCCACAAGTATTGACCAATTGCGGTATCGATAGCGACAAATACACTGGCTTTGCTTTCGGTATGGGTATTGAGCGCTTTGCGATGCTGTATTACGGTATTGATGACTTGCGCTTGTTTTTCCAAAATGACGTGCGCTTCTTAAAGCAATTTGGCTAGAGTTTTCTTTATACCTATATAGTTAGTTCAAGATAATTTAGATCCAAGGAAAGTGAGTGAAAGTGCTACAAATCGTAGACTGAGCGAGCCTGACGCTGTATCTAATTTATATAGGATTGACTATAGCAAGCGAATTCGCCAAGCTTTACTCCAACATCTTTATTATAAAATTCTGATCCGAGATATTTATGAAAATTAGCGAACAGTGGCTACGTCAGTGGGTAAACCCTACAAATACTAGCGAACAGTTAGCCGAACAGTTGACTATGGCAGGCCTTGAGATTGATGATCGCTATGCGGTTGCCCGTGCTTTTAGCGGTGTGGTTGTCGGTGAAGTCATCAGCGTTGAGCAGCATCCTGATGCAGATAAATTACGTGTTACTCAGGTAAATATCGGTGACGCTGAGCCATTACAAATTGTCTGCGGTGCTCCTAACGTGACCGTCGGCATGAAAGCACCGGTTGCTACCGTTGGTGCGGTATTGCCAAGCGATGATAAGAAAGGGTTTAAAATCAAAAAGAGTAAGCTACGCGGTGTGGCTTCAAATGGCATGCTATGTGGCGCCTCTGAAATTGATTTAGTCGATGATATAGATGGCTTGCTTGAGCTGCCTGAAGGTGCACCAGTTGGTACAGATATCCGTGAATATCTAGGTTTAGATAATCAAGTATTGGATATCTCAATCACCCCAAACCGTGGTGATTGCTTTAGCGTACGTGGTATCGCTCGTGAAATATCTGTCATCAACGATTTATCTGTACAAACGCCAGAAATCTCGTCCAATACCGCTGGCACTGCCGCAACACCAGCTGTGACAGTCGATGCAAAGGAAGCGTGCCCTCGCTATCTGTTGCAATCGATTCGTAATATTGATCGTAGCATCGATACTCCAAAATGGATGCAAGATGCGCTGGTACAGTCTGGTCTACGTTCACACAATTTCTTGGTCGATGTGACCAACTATGTATTGATGGAATTGGGTCAACCGTTACATGCGTTTGACGCAGACACGATCGAAGGTGATATCGTTGTACGTTTGGCACAGCCTGATGAAACCATTACTTTGCTAAATGAGCAAACCGTTATCTTGACGGGTGATGAGCTTGTGATTGCTGATGATAAAGGTGCCTTGGCACTGGCTGGTATCATGGGTGGTCAGCGTAGCAGTGTCACTGATAGCACTACCAATATCGTTGTAGAAAGTGCTTTCTTTAATCAGCTCGCTATCGCTGCGCGCGCACGCCGTTTTGGGCTACATACGGACGCATCACAGCGTTTTGAGCGTGGCGTCGACTTTGAATTGCCAGCATTGGCGTTGGCACGAGCTTGTGATTTAATCACCAGTATTACTGGCGGGGAAGCAGGTCAAATAGTCACGGCCGAAAACCTTGAGCATTTGCCAGCACGCGCACCGATTACATTGCCAATCGCGAAAGTTCGTGATGTCATTGGAATTGATATTGAACCATCTGAGATGGTACGTATCTTGACCCAATTGGGTTTTGACGTAGAGCAGCAGAGCGATTCACTGATTTGCAAGCCGCCATCTTATCGTTTTGATATGAGTATCCGCGAGGATTTAATCGAAGAAATTGCTCGTATCTATGGCTATGACAATATTCCAAGTGTCCTGCCACATTTGCAAGTCAGCATGGATTATGATGATACTGCAGATTTGACGCATGAGATGAAGCTCGCATTGGTCGACAACGGCTATATGGAAGCGATCAGCTTTAGCTTTAGTGATGCAAAACTAGAAGCATTGCTTGACGACGAAGCGCTAGGGGAAGTGTTGGCACTGGCAAACCCTATCTCTAGTGATTTGGCGGTTATGCGTCGTACTTTGCTATCGAGCCTACTGCCTTGCGTGCAATATAACTTGAATCGTCAACAGCCACGTGTACGTTTCTTTGAAACGGGTCTTAGCTTTGTTGGACAAAGTATTAGTGATTTAGTACAAACGCCAAGTATTGCTTTAGTCGCAGTTGGTGATATATGGAGCGAGCAAGCTTATCAAAACCGCGCCTTAGATTTTTATGATCTAAAGCATGATATTGAGCAGCTACTACCAGCTCAAATCGATAGCGCACGTATCCGCTACGAGCGTAGCACGCTGAGCTTCCTGCATCCAGGACAAAGCGCTGAGTTATATATCGATGATGTATATGTTGGTTGGTTGGGCCAGTTGCACCCAAATACTGCTAAGCAATTAGATTTGCCGACTACATGGGTCGCTCAATTGTCACTGGCACCGCTATTGACGATTGCACGTGAGCAGCATGCTATCACGACACCAAGCAAGTTCCCGCAAGTACGCCGCGATATTGCTATCTTGGTAGACAGTGACATCAGTTTGCAGACACTAGAGACAACGGTGCGAACTGCGGCAGGTGATTTGTTGACTGATCTTTGGTTATTTGATGTTTATCAAGGTGACAAAGTACCAGCAGGCCAGCGCTCACTAGCGTTTGCATTGATATGGCAAGATAGTACGCAAACGTTGTCTGACGAAGCCGTCAAGACTGCCACAGATAAAGTGGTACAAGCGCTAACTGACCAGCATTCAGTACAGCTGCGCGACAGCTAACATTTAGTAAGTATTATACCCAATGCTCTGTAGTCTTTTTACCACGAGGCTACGGAGCATTGCTATTCATAGAATAAGTTAAGTGGTTATTAATAAAGGATTTTAATAAAGACTTTGTTAATAAATGGTCAAAAAACCTTTATAATAGCTAGCCTTAACCCTCATACCGCTAAACCATGATATTCGACATCACGACATAGCATAGGAGTCGTACTGTGAGCACCTTAACCAAATCTGACATGATTGAGCATTTGATGAGTCACCTAAACCTAACACGCCAAGAAGGCCGCTGTCTGGTGGAGAACTTTTTTGATGAGCTGTCAGAGAGTTTGATTGATGGCAAAGAGGTCAAGCTTTCAGGCTTTGGCAACTTTGAGCTTAAAGATAAAAACAGCCGTCCAGGCCGTAACCCGAAAACAGGGGAGCCTGTTGCAGTATCCGCGCGCCGTGTGGTTACTTTTAAGACAGGGCAAAAATTTCGTCAGAAGGTTGACGAGCGTTTGTTTGATAGTTAATACCTAGTTTGGCAGTGCGCTGAACGATAGTGTGTCTGTTTTATCGTGAGTTTATAAGAATGCTAGTGCGTATTTGTACTTAGTTATTTTTGCGTACATCTATGTATTTCGATATTGCAGCACGTATCCTATATTAGGATTATCTATAAAGTAAAATCATACTAATATCATAAATGGTAGACATAAAAAAAGAGAGCATAAGCTCTCTTTTTTTTACTACAGTTGATCTATTGTATGAACAATAAATTACTGAGCTTCTTCAACTACTACTTCGTCAGAAGCTTCAACAGCAGCAGTATCAGTTTCGCTAGCTACGTCTACGCTAGTGGTATCGCCGTCTACAGGAACTTCAGCGTCCATTTCGTCAGTAGCAGTTGCAGCTTGTGCATCAGCGATGTCAGCTTCAGCGCCAGCAACAGCAGCGTCAGCATCAGCAGTCATTTCGCCTTCAGCAGCAGCTTCGTTTAGCTCTTCAGAAGCGTCTTGCACTTCTTCTTGCGCGTCAGATAAATCTTCAGCAGCGTTTTCTTTGCTGCTATCACAGGCAGTAAGGCCCATAGTTGCAGTCATGATACCAGCTAGAGCAAGTAATTTAAGTTTCATATGGTTTTCTCCGGAAAAATGAAATGAGCAGTAGCAGCAACAAAGGTCGAAATCCGAGATTTCTCAGAATTCAACTAGTCTTAGTCACAGCTACTCAGCTTCCACGCATTCTATATGTTTTCTAAGTAAATAGAAATAGCCTGTACAATTAAGTAACAATAAAATTTAAAATAATATTTTACTTTCTCTATCCGATATACTTTTTAATACAAGAAGCTAGATTAATCGACGTATAATCAAAGACATGAGAAGGATGGAGAGCTTTTCTGGTTCCTGTTTCTTGTCTAAAATTGTCGATATTAGCCTCGTTTTTATGGGTAAGAATTGAATTAAGTAGTCCGATTGTCGTCTTATATTACATAAATTATAGTTAAGTTAGCAATTTTATAGGTTTCTACTTGCTTTTAGGATAGTAGACTAGGTCATAGCGTGAATTAGCTGGCCAAATAATATATAACATAAGTAATAATTAATAAAAGTAGTGGCTAGTAGAGATAGTAGTTAATAGAAATAGTGAATCAATCTATATTTGAGGAATAGAATTATGAAATGGCAAGGTAGACGAGGCAGTTCGAATGTGCGCTCTAGCACAGGTGGCGGTAAGATGATTGGCGGTGGTATTGGCGGTATTATTATCGCTGGTATTCTATGGTTGGTATTTGGGGTAAACCCAATGACCGCATTACAGACAGGCCAAGCGGTCACAGGCGGTGGTAGTGAATCATCTACTGAGGTTGCAACTAGCACAGACCGAGATACGCAGTTTGTGAAAGTTGTATTGGCAGATACAGAAGAAGTCTGGCATCAAATCTTTAATGAAGCTGGTAGCACTTATCAAGAGCCATCATTGATTTTGTTTAATGGCCAGGTCAGTTCGGCATGTGGTAGTGCTAGCTCTGCAACAGGTCCATTTTATTGTCCAGGGGATCAGACTGTTTATTTGGATACGTCATTCTTCGTAGAGATGCGTCAGAATCTTGGCATTTCAGGCGATCAGCAAGGCTCTGGTGGTGAAGAGAACCAAGGCAAGGCTGGCGATTTCGCACAGGCCTACGTGATAGCACATGAGGTAGGTCATCATGTTCAGACGCTATTGGGCATTAGCCAACAGGTCAATGAAGCTCGTCAGCAAGTGACCCAAGCACAGTCCAATAAGCTATCAGTATTGCAAGAGTTACAAGCAGATTGTTTTGCTGGTGTATGGGCACAGCGTAATCAAGAGCGTGTACAGTTTTTAGAAGCTGGTGATATTGACGAAGCGGTGAATGCAGCTGGTCAAATTGGTGATGATCGTCTAGCGAAAGCGAGTGGTGGTGCAGTAGTACCTGATAACTTTACTCATGGTACCAGTCAACAACGTGTCGAATGGTTCACCCGTGGTCTAGAAAGCGGTAATGTACAATCTTGTGATACGTTCAGCGGTGCACTTTAATGGCCATATATATTAATAATCGTGTATTTGACTAATGATGTATTTCTAATACTGATATTTTTTATTATAAGTTTAGTGCATGGACTTATAATAAAAATTGAGACATAAAAAAGCCTGCAATTCGCTGCAGGCTTTTTTATTATCTTTTATCTGATATTACTCAATCAATTGTCAAATAATATCAGCGTAGAAAGATTTAGTTGTTGTCAAGAACATAACCACCAGCGCCGCCAATCGCTGCACCAGCCAATGCGCCACGAGCGATATCTTTGCTGTCGCCTTTACTTTTAATAAGAGCACCAGCGGCTGCGCCAGCAGTAGCACCTTTAGCTGTGTTGCTCATACCGCTATAAGAGTTACAACCAGTCATGATTAGTGCTGAGCTAGTAATTGCAGTCATTGCGATCGTTTTAGCAAATTTCATATTATCACCTATTAAGTCATCAAGTTTAAAATACAATACCTTCAAAATACTGTGTCTATGATATTTTCAAGTATATCCCTACTGTCTGTCATAATAGTCGGTTACTAATAATATAGTCGTAGTAAAAACGCTAAACTTTGCAAACGAGATGTAAGCGATGTTGCCGTACTGTATCATCAGCAACGCCTGTGAACGACAGTGCAGATTACGTCCTAATGGGTTTAACTATTAATACTTCGATACTGCTATAAAAAAGACTACCTATAGGTAGTCTTAATATTGAATCAAAGCTGAATATCTCTAGCAAACTAACTAAGAATTAGTTTTGTGATTTACGCTTCATTTGCTCAAAGAATTCATCATTGGTCTTCGCTTCTTTTAAGCGATCCAACAAGAACTCAGTGGCTTGTACGCCATCCATCGGTTGAAGCAGTTTACGTAAAATCCATACTTTACGCAGTTTGTCTTCGTCCAATAGACGCTCTTCGCGGCGTGTACCAGATTTTTTGATATTAATCGCAGGGAATACACGTTTTTCAGCCAAGTCACGCTCAAGCGTAATCTCTTGGTTACCCGTTCCCTTAAATTCTTCAAAAATGACGCTATCCATCTTACTACCAGTATCAATCAATGCACTGGCAATAATGGTCAAACTACCACCTTCTTCCACGTTACGCGCAGCACCAAAGAAACGTTTTGGACGTTCTAGGGCATTGGCATCTAAACCACCCGTCAATACTTTACCTGACGATGGAATGACCGTGTTATAAGCACGTGCTAGACGTGTAATTGAATCAAGTAAAATCACCACGTCTTGCTTGTGTTCAACCAAACGTTTGGCCTTTTCGATGACCATTTCAGCAACTTGTACGTGACGCTGTGGCGGCTCATCAAAGGTAGAGGCGACCACTTCACCGCGTACCGTACGTACCATTTCGGTGACTTCTTCTGGACGCTCATCAATCAATAGTACGATCAAATAGCATTCAGGATTATTACGAGTGATTGATTGCGCGATGGTCTGTAGCAACATCGTTTTACCCGCTTTTGGCGGTGCGACGATGATAGAGCGCTGACCTTTACCAATCGGAGCGATTAGATCGATGATACGACCAGTCAAATCTTCAGTGGTTCCGTTACCAAGCTCAAGTTTTAAATGCTCAGTTGGGAATAGGGGCGTCAGGTTCTCAAAGATAAGCTTATGACGTGAGCGATCTGGCGTATCAAAGTTGATTTCGCCAACTTTTAATAATGCAAAATAACGCTCAGAATCTTTTGGTGGACGAATCGTACCAGCGATACTGTCACCAGTTTTTAGACTGAAACGGCGAATCTGGCTAGGGCTGACATAAATATCATCAGGACCGGCTAAATATGAGCCTTCTGATGAGCGCAAAAATCCAAAACCATCAGGAAGAACCTCAAGTACACCGTCACCATAAATGGCTTCACCGTTACGCGCATGGGTTTTTAGAATAGCAAAGATAATGTCCTGTTTACGGCTACGCGCCATATTATCAAGACCCATTTCTTTGGCGATAGCCAATAGCTCAGCGATTGATTTTTTCTTTAATTCAGTAAGATTCATAGATAGGTCATTAGCAATTGATCAGATGAGAGATGCCATTAGCAGCACAAGTCACGACAGTGATTAAAATAACGGTAATATGATGATATGGGTGTGTGCACAGCGCTGTATTTTATGTAGTTTTGGTTTTATATGTCTGCTTATGTACGCATTGCCATCATTGGATGCAAGGTAATAAGAAATAAGGATAAAAAAGGCTACATAAGAGTCTGCGTCAAAAACTCAATATCAGTAATTGCGTTTAGTCATTTTGTTCAGCAATGGTGTTTATAATGACGATTGTGTTTTTGTTGATAAACACGAGGAGAATAGCGACAAGATACTTAGGAAAACAGTTGGTTTTCTCTTGTCAGCAGACTATACGGTCTTCACAATAGCGTTGTCAATAAATTTTGCCAAAAAAGTCACATTATCGAGTTTTTTGCACAAAAAACAAGCAAAAAAGCCACTATCTTGGTTAGATAATGGCTTTCTCAGTTATTCTATTTTACCCGCTCAAGGTAACCTAGAGCGAGCAAATTTAACTTATAAATGCTTGTCTAGTACTTTAGCCAATTCAGCTTTTGGCTGTAGGCCCATTACTGAATCAACTTTTTCGCCATCTTTGAATACAAATAGCGTTGGGATATTACGAATACCGAAACGGCTAGCCGCTTGAGGGTTGTTGTCTACGTCTACTTTCACGATTTTAACTTTACCTTGGTACTCAGTCGCTAGATCTTCTAAAATAGGAGCGATGGCTTTACAAGGACCACACCATGGCGCCCAGAAGTCTACTAATACAGGTACGTCTGATTGTAGAACGTCTTGATCAAAGTCTGTGTCGGTAGTATGTACAATAAGGTCTGACATAATTTTATCTCTCTTGTTTTATTACTTCTATCACCACTCATCAACCTATATATTGGTTTAATAATAAATCAGTTGGTGGTCAAAGAATTGTTTAGAAGGGGTGAAAATGTGCCATTATATTAACATGTTTGCCCTAATTTGACAGATACAGGCTGGTTAAATTGTTTAACAACTAGTATTAGCACAATAAATCGAAACGGTGCAGCACAAGAGTGTCTAATCTGTTATTTAATACGATTATCCTTATCAAAGTATGTATCTCAGTGCGATAGAAGTTTTATGTTTACCTCGTTTATATAGTAGTTATTGATTAGTAGCTAGTGATTGGCAGCTAGCGGTATTAATAACGTTAAAAATCAGCCAAATTTTTGCCCTTTTATCCAAATAACCATTGTTCTTAAAATGGCTATCGTGCCAAATATAGCTATCATGTCCAAAAGATTAACCATCAAAAATCCTTATCTTAAAACCAATTTACATAAGTAGTTAAATTTATGCCTTTTACCGATGAAGAAGTTAATGCACTCAATGCCCAAGAAAGCGCTTATCCGCTTGAATTTTTTAAAAATTTTGCGCAAGACATTACGGTTTACGAAGACGATGATATTTGGGTAGTTGATAAACCTGCAGGCCTATTAAGCGTCGATGGTAAAACACTCAAAGTCAGTCTGCTTGCTCGTCTTGAGCGTGCCAATCCAGCCGTAAAATTGATTCACCGCTTAGATATGGACACGTCGGGACTGATTATTTTTGCAAAAAATGCAGCAGCGCAAACCAATATCAGTAAGCAATTCATTGAGCGTCTACCGCAAAAGAAATACCAAGCGCGTGTCTTTGGTGAGTGGAAGCAGGTCGGAGCAACTGGTGAGATATCCGTGCCAGTGCGTTATGAGCCAAGTACCAAACCGCGCCATATCGTCGATCACGACTGGTCAAAGCATGCGCTAACGCTATACGAAGTTGTGGCTCATGAAACCTGTAATGGCGAGGCAGTCACTCGGGTTATGCTAAAGCCAGTCACGGGCCGCAGCCATCAGCTACGCGTACATATGGTCCATGTCGATCATGTGATGATTGGCGATCCGATTTATGCTGAAGGTGCCGCACTAGAGATAGCCCCAAGATTGAACTTACATGCACAGCAATTACGTTTAAAGCATCCGGTACTGGGTGCTTGGATGGACTGGGAAAGTCCCTGCCCATTTTAAGAATTAGATTTTGCCGCGTGCTGTTAATAGATGCGATAAATAACGGCTCTAAAGCCAGCTACAAAATGCCAGTCATGCAAATACAAGGATGAAAGTATGCTTGATATCACCACTACCAAACAGGCTATCAAAAACCGTTTTAAAGGTAGAAGTTCAAAGACGGATAAGGTAGCCGACTATGAAGTATTGATTATCGGTGCGGGTATTGCAGGTATTGGTATGGCTTGCCGTTTACAGCAACAGCAGCATAAAGGTTTATTCGGACATAAAGCTCCCAAAAAGCAAAAGCAGGCAAAACCGACTAATAAGCAAAAACTTCCACAGCGCTTTGCTATCTTAGAAAAGCGTGCTGATTTGGGTGGTACATGGGATTTATTTACCTATCCGGGGATTCGCTCTGACTCTGACGCCTTGACCTTTGGTTATAACTTTAAGCCGTGGCTTGATTATAGAATGCTTGCAGCAGGCGATGATATCAAACGCTATATCGCTGATACGGCACGCGAGTTTGGGGTGACCGAACATATCCACTATCAGCATGAAGTTCAGCAGATATCATGGTCTAGTGAGGATCAACAGTGGTCAGCAACTATTAAAAACCATGCAAGCGGTGAGATGTTTGTTAAGACTGCCAACTTTATCGTAGGGGCCACTGGTTATTATGATTATGAGCAAGGCTATCGCCCTCATTTTGATGGAGAGGAGGATTTCCACGGTCAAATCGTTCATCCGCAGCACTGGAATAATCTAGACTATAATGATAAAAAAGTCGTCGTTATTGGTAGTGGTGCCACAGCGATGACGTTGCTACCTGCGCTAGTAGATAAAGACAGTAATCAGTGTGCGCGTCATGTCACGATGCTGCAGCGTACGCCGACCTATGTGGCAAGCGTGCCGGGTGATGACCATGCTATTGACTGGCTATCTGGCAAGTTTTCACCATTATCAAAAGAGCAAGCTTATACGGTACTGCGCGCGCGCAATGTGTTGAGACAGCAAGGCCTGTACAAAGTTGCGACTCACGCACCCAAGGTGATGAAAGCAGTCTTAAAAAATGGGGTGAAAAAAGAGTTAAAAGGTAGCGGCGTTGATAGCAAGCATTTTATGCCTGACTATAATCCATGGGATCAACGAGTATGTGCGGTACCTGACGGTGATTTATTCAAAGCCCTGCAGGACAAACGCGCAACAGTAGTGACCGATCAAATCAGCCACTTTACTGAAACAGGGATTATGCTGCAATCTGGTCAGCATCTCGACGCTGATATCATCGTTACCGCGACTGGCTTAAAGCTACAGATGTTGGGCGGGGCAGCGGTATATATCGACGGTCAAGCTGTCGATATTGGCACGCGTATGACTTATAAGGCAGTCATGATAGAAGGCGTGCCTAATCTGGCGGCACTGTTTGGCTATACCAATGCCTCGTGGACACTAAAAATCGATTTGGCCTGTCAGTATGTAGTGAGGCTGCTGGGGTATATGCACAAAAATCGCTATCAAGTCGCATTACCACAAGCACAGACTGCCGATATGACAGCCTGTGCTCAAGCAGATACCGTGATGGGTTCGCTATCGTCTGGTTATGTCAGACGCGGCAAAGACGAGCTACCTAAGCAAGGCGATCGCTATCCTTGGTTCGTGACCAATAACTATCTAAGCGATCGAATCATGCTTAAGTATCGCAAGATAAAAGACGATTGGTTACGATTTAGTCGTTAGTATCTTGGTAATTATTGATGATGGTTAGTGATGAAATCAGCGACTTGCTTGCTTAACATCTGCCACAAGGTCTCTTGGGCGCTTTTGCTGCCCCATGCATTGTGCGGACTAAAGATAACACGCGGATGGTCACTGATACTGAGCAGTGGGTCATCATCAGCGATCGGTTCTTGTTCAAACACATCGCTAGCATAGCCGATGATTTGCTCATTATTAACCGCGTCAGTTAATGCCTGGCTATCAACGATGCCGCCACGTGCGACGTTGACGATGAGCGGCTGTTTAACCATTTTTGCCAGAGTATCTTTATTAATAAGATGCTCAGTTTGTTCATTCAATGGACAGTGTAGACTGATCACATCCGCACGCGCTAATACTTCATCAAACGCGGTATAGTCGTCGCTGCGCGGTTCACGTCCTTGATGCTCCGCCCACAGTACGGTCATACCAAAGGCACGAGCGATTTCGGTTACGCGCTTGCCGATGGTGCCAATACCGATAATACCTAACGTCTTATCTTCCAAATCAATCAGCGGAATATCCAGCAGGCAAAAATTGCCATTTGCTAGCCATGTACCATCAGCGACTTTCTGATGATAATGAATACCAGCACGCATGGCGGTTAGCATCAGCATAAAGGTATGCTCAGGCACACTTTTGACCGCATAACCAGCGACATTGAACAGCGCAACACCGTGCTTATCGCAAGCGGCTTGATCAACGTTATTCATGCCAGTAGCAGTCAGTTGAATAAGCTTAAGTTTTGGTAGTTGCTCTATTACTTCTGCACCGATTTGCACTTTATTGGTGATAATAATGTCAGCATCTTTGCAACGCTCAATGATAACAGCCGTGTCTTTTGGCGTGTCGTTATAAGTGATGTAATCGCTCACACCCATTGGCGCAGGCAAATCAATACCCTCAGAAAAAGTACCTTTATCTAAAAAAACGGCTTGCATGGCTAGTCCTTATTTATTGTTGTCTTATAGATAATTAGCGAATAAACGGCTATCGCATGAATCCTTATCGGCTTAATGTAGCACGTTGATATTTTTAGTCAAAAAGAAGCAAGCAGTAAAAAGGAATTTTCACTCTATTTTTGGCGTGAAAGCAGTATCTATAAAATGGATGTTATTTTAAACAAAAAAAAGACCTCTATTTCAATATCGAAGTAGAGGTCTTATAGTTAGATAATGAGTTTTTTCGTTGATACAGCTTGCATTACAAGCGCTATCAAGCTAACTTTGCAAACATTGCTAATAACAGATACTAAAAAGAAAAACGCTTGCGCAATTTGCCAATGAAACTGCGTACGCGATTACTCAAATCAATACGCACATCATTGTCAGGGTCGTGTTCGACTTCATAACGTTTTACTAAGTCAGGACTCGCTTTGAGTTTAGTATGATGTTGAAAAGCACGATTAACACTAATCTCTAGCAAGCTCGCGCGCATCGGCTTCGGCAAGCATCGATAGACCTGACCCTTGTTAATTAAATCAATCAACAAACCTGCATCTTGAAACTCAGTTTGCACCAAAACGACCAAATGCGGTGCATCTTGCTTTAAAGTGAAGATTATTGGTGCGATGTTTTCGCCACTAACATTGATGTCAGTAATACATACACCAATGTCGTAGTTTGCCAGATAGTCATAAGCCTCTTCTAAGCCTTCAGCATGCAGTACCTTATAGTTATTGGAGAACTGCTTGCGAATTTGTTCGATTAGCTCATTTGTTTCATCGATAACCAACAAGGTTTGCTTATTGTCTGAGCTATCAATCTGATCGGCATCTTCATCTGGATTATAGGTCAACGCGATTTCAGTGGCACGCCCAACCACAGCGATGAGTTCTTCAGACTTGCAGGGCTTAGTCAAATAACGATAAATCTCTCCATCGTTGATAGAACCAATAATGGCATTCAAATCGGCATAGCCTGTTAATAAAATACGCATGGTAGACGGTGATATGTCTTTTACTTCACGTAAGATATCGACACCGACACGCTCAGGCATGCGTTGGTCACTGACTGCTACGTATACATGGTTGTTTTTAATATAGTCGATATACTCAGTGGGATCGGTCGTGATAAAAACATCATGAGTTTTACGAAAGAGGAGTTTCATAGAACGTAAAATGCGTTGTTCATCGTCAATAAACGCAATTTTCGGTTTAGGTCCAGTACTTAGAGCAGAGGGTTGTATGTTGTCTTTAACTTCATTCATGATCGTATCCTTACGATGAATAATAGAGGCTAGATTGTAAGTGTTATGTCTGTTGTCAGCACAGCGCACAACTGAGCTGCGCCGACAATATAATAAGCGTGTTGCTTATGCCGACATACTTTGTTCCGTTAAATTATTGTTGATGGGTAGGGTTAAAGTAAACACCGTGCCAACACCTTCAGTAGATGTAGCGGTAATCGTACCATTGTGTTGTTCCATGATTTGCTGACTGATTGCCATGCCGAGGCCAGTGCCTTCACCTGCCGCTTTTGTAGTAAAGAAGGGCTCAAATATCTGATCCAATACTGCTTGGCTCATGCCTTTACCATTATCAGTTACTTCAATGTAGACGTTGGTTTCATCAGCGTAGGTACGCACCTCAATCTTGTCATCAGGGTTGCCTTCCATTGCTTGCGAAGCATTGTTTAATAGGTTGACTAATACCTGATTGATTTGCGATGGTGAGCATTTGATTTCAGGTGTTGGGCCAAAATTGGTGACAATATCTTGATGTCTGATAGAGTTCCCAGCAATTTTGAGAGAAGATTCTATACATTCGCGTACATCAATGGTTTTCACTTTTGACTCATCAAGGCGTGCAAAGTTACGTAAGTTAAGTACCATCTCGGTAATTTGTTCCACCCCAAACAAAGAGTCTTTAATCAGCTCTTTTAGCTCAGACGATAAATCATCTTCTTCGATTTCATCCGAAGCACGGACAATATCTGCTAACAGTTTATCTATTTTGTCATCAGCAGCAGCTGCTTCAGATTGAACGCCTTTTAACCCTTGTACCAACTCAATCAGCTCTTCGTATTGCTCAGTCAATTGACCGATGATTTCGAGGTTGTTTTGTACATAAGATAAAGGTGTATTTACTTCATGAGCAACGCCTGCAACCATCTGACCAAGTGTGGCCATTTTTTCAGAACGGATCAGCTGTAGCTGAGAATTTTTCAGCTCTTTTAATGTGTCTTGCAGTTCAGCGGTGCGTTCTTCGACTTTAACCTCTAGCTGTTGATTGATATTGGCAAGCTTACCTTCATTAGATTGGATACGATGGAGTAGCTCACTGATAGAGTGGTTTACTAGGCCAATTTCATTACGTCCGCCTGCAAATTTAACGTCACTAAGCTTGTTATATTGCTTATCATCGATTAGCTTTTCTGCGAGAGTGATTTTGTCTGTGGTCTTTTTCAATGGTTTGAAAGCTAAGAATGTCAGCATGAAATAGATCAGTGCAGCGGTTATAAATAGCGCTAGCATGATTAAGTTGATCAGGTTTTTGCTTAAGTTATCTGCGATAGCATTAACGGCAGCATCTGGTTGAACTACGATTAGTTTCCAGTAGGTCTCAGGAATCTGGAAAACATATGCCTGACTACCATTGTAGTAGCTGTCATTGGTTAGATCGAAGCTTTGTAGCAAGCGACTGTCCATCGTGCTTGTATTGCTTTCATTAGCATTCAAATAAGCGGCGTAGTTGATAAGCTCAGAACTACTAACAGCAGTAGCTTCATTTTTATCAAGTGTTGCAATGACTTGTTGTATTTCAGGAGGCATTTTTGCGGCAATTTGTTTGATAATCTCGCTATGCTGAGCATCTAAAAAATCTAAGATAGGTTGCCACGCAGGGTCTGAATCAATGACTTGTTTGATATCCAGTGGGACACCAGTTTCTTCGTCAATATATTTTAAGCGTTCAGGGTTAGATGAGGCGATAACCTTATTACTGTTATCAATCAATAAAATATAACCTGAGCCAGAGCTTTCACTCAGCTTAACGATGTTTTCTTGTAGCTGGTTGAGCGTAAAGTTAACGGTACTTGCACCCCAAAACTGATTGTCACGTTCAATAGCGACACCGCAGCTCATTGCCAATTCACCTTTGGTTTGAGTGGGGCTTACGTCAGCCCATATACAGCCATTAGGTCTGAGTACTTTTACTTTGTTAAACCAGTTTTCATTGTAATAAGGGTTAGCAGGGTTTGGATCCGTTAATATTGCTCGGTAATCGCCATCTTGGCGCACCATCAAAAAGGGATGGGTCGCCGTACTGTCTCCGAGCGCACCATTATCAGGCCAAATACCACCACTACCTAATAAGCTATAATCCCGCTTATCAAAAGCGTTAGCCGTGCTAGTCTGCAAAATATTTTCTTCGATTGGCAGTGTTTGAGCGCTTTGCTGTAGTTGCAACGCGCTACGCATGACGCGATTGACATCTGCCGAGATGCTGTTGACGGCGGTATTCCCTCGTTGAGCCACTAATTTTCCTGACTCAAGTCTGATTTTTTCATAGCCTTCTTTTTCGACAATGTAAACCACAACGGCAACAACAACGGCAAAAGCAAGAAACAAAATAATGGTAACTTGGGTACTGACTTGGTTAAATAAGCCAACTTTTTTGGAGGCACTCATAAATGTATTCATCCTTGAATTGTATAAAGTACAAAAAATACGATTAGCAGTATTTTTAGTATAAAAAGAGCTGCGATTATTAATACTGAATAACTTGATTTCTAGATGTCTGAACAAATGGCATAACGATGTGAAGCCGTTACTTCTAAGGAAGGGCGCAACCCATATGTTTATCTACAAACTAAGTCCCTATAACAAGTAGTAAATCCATCTACCTGTGAACATTGATAGCGGTCGATAAGTAGAAGGAAAGTGCTAAATACTATTTTTTAGTTATAAACATGAACAATTGACGTAACGAAAAACACATCTATTTTCATAAAGTAACAGTATAGAAACAATTTTCTGATGTAAATGTTTTTTCTATACTTGCGAGTCGTTATCTTATTGTTTTATATGACCAACTTATGCTTAGCATTCGCGTCATCTTGTATAAATCTGCTCTTGAAAATTCAACTTAACGCACTCATCTACCCGCTAACGTTATATAATGGTGTGACTGAGCTGCTGGCTCTACTAAGATTACGACATTTATTTTGCGTCTATTGACGATTTATGTTCTTTGTAATCTTACCGCTATCACAATCTACCATTGCTATCTAAATTTCATTATCTGAGTACAAAAGACATCGCCTTATGACTATCTCTATTGCTTCATTGCACAGTACTGAATTCGCCGTTGGTCAACGTTATTTATCTGATACGGAGTCTGAGCTTGGCTTAGGTGTGGTCATCGATGTTGACGACCGATGTGTGCATATTTTATTTCCGCAAAGTGAAGAGACACGCGTCTACGCAAAAAACTCTGCGCCATTATCGCGCGTGGTGTTTAAGGTGGGCGATAGTATCTACGATCAAGATGGCAAAAGCTATACGGTCAATGCCGTTGATGAAGTAATGGGCGTACTGAAATATGGCGTCGATGAGCACGAGCGCGGCATCATGGAAACCCGCCTTGCTGCCAATATCACGTTGGCTAAGCCACTTGAGCGTTTGCTTGCTGGCCGCATTGAACGTGGTGATTGGTATGAGCTGCGTCAAGATATCTTGCGCATGCAGTCAGCGTTGGCAGGCCATCCACTAAAAGGCCTAATGGGTGCACGTGTCGATATCATCGAGCATCAGCTATATATCGCACATGAAGTTGGCAAGCGTATCGCACCGCGTGTACTACTGGCTGATGAAGTTGGCCTTGGTAAGACTATCGAAGCGGGCATGATTATTCATCAGCAATTGCTAACGGGTAAAGCTGAGCGTGTGTTGATTTTAGTGCCCGATAGCTTGCAGTATCAATGGATGATTGAGCTGCGTCGTCGCTTTAATCTAAACTTTGCCTTGTTTGATCTAGTGCGTACTGCGGCTATTAAAGAACACGATCCTGAACAAAACGTTTTTGCCACTGAGCAATGTATTATTGGTGGTATGGATCTGTTACTCGATCACCCAGATTTATATGATCAAGCGATGGATGCAGGGTTTGATCTATTGGTCGTTGATGAGGCGCATCATCTGCATTGGGATGAAGCACAGGGCGGCAATGATAAGTATGACTTGATTGCAGATTTCGCTGAAGAAACGCCAGGCGTGATGCTATTGACAGCAACGCCAGAGCAGCTTGGTGCGCAAAGTCACTTTGCCCGTTTGCGTCTGCTTGATCCAGATCGTTTTGATGATTTAGATGAGTTTATCGATGGTCAAGAAGCTTTTGCAGAGACAGCAGCAGTTGCTGGTGTCTTAATAGAAGAAAAGCCATTGAATGAAGGCCAAATCGCTGCCTTAAGTAGCTTATTAGATATTAGTATTGAAGAGTTGTCCTCAATCAATGAAGATGAAAAGCTGCGTACACATGCGCTAAACGAGCTATTAGATCGTCATGGTACAGGTCGTATTTTGTTCCGTAATACGCGTGAGAGTGTCAAAGGTTTCTACGGGCGTAGTAGCCAACCATATCCACTGCCATTACCTGAAGCATGGAAAGACAGCTATCAAACCAATGGTAAGTTGCGTGAGCAGCTATGGGGCGAAGAAAACCAACCAGATGGTGGCTGGCTAGAAAATGATCCACGTGTTTCTTGGTTGATTGATATCTTACGCGGTGAGCTTAAGCATCAAAAAGTGCTATTAATTGCTCGTAGTGGCGCGACGGTAGAGAGTTTAGAAGCGGTACTGCGTCTGCATGCAGGTATCAAAACAGCTATCTTTACTGAGCAGATGACTTTGCTTGAGCGTGACCAAGCGGCCGCATTCTTTGCAGATAGTGAAGGTGCGCAGATACTACTATGCTCAGAAATTGGTTCAGAAGGTCGTAACTTCCAGTTTGCAAGCCAGTTAATACTATGGGATTTGCCTGCTAATCCAGATACCTTAGAGCAGCGTATCGGCCGTCTAGATCGTATCGGTCAGACACAGCAAATCATGCTACATGTGCCTTACGTACAGGGTACAGCGCAAGAGCGTCTGTATCAGTGGTATAACGATGCGCTGAACATGTTCAATCAGATATCGCCAACTGCCCAAAGTGTACAAGAGCAATATATCCAAGAGCTAAAACCAATGCTTGAGGGTGCTGATACCGCTGAAAACAATGTCATCTTGCAAGACATCATTGACGAGGCGCTACAGACACGTTTGGGACTAGAAGCACAGCTACAAGCTGGTCGTGATCGCCTGTTAGAGTACAACTCATGCCGTCCGCGTGTCGCAGGTCGTATCGCCGATGCTATGCGTGACTTCGATGGTAATAATTTGCTACCGCATTTCATTGAGCGTTTCTTTGCGTCTGCTAATATCGATCATAATATCCAGCGTGATGGCTCGTGGGTGATCGCACCTATCGATAGCACCGAGATCAGTGACTATATTGATGGTTTGCCACTTGGTGATGAAGACGGTATGACCCTGACCTTTGAGCGTGAGCAAGCGCTTCAACGTGAAGATATCGAATTTATCACTCACGAGCATCCATTGATGCGTGCGATTTATGAGCTAGCGAGCACTAGCACCTTCGGTAACACGACAGTTGCTATGCTAAAAAGTGCCGCTGTTCCGCAAGGTATGGTACTGCTAGAGGTGAATTTCCGTGTTGAAGCGATTGCGCCAAAAGTGCTTAATCTGCCAGCGACTTTGTCCACACAAAATATCCGTGTCTTTATCAGTGAGCAGGGCAGTGACTTATCGGCTCGTATCAGTGCTGAGATGATTATGCCGCACGTTGAGCGATTGGATAAAAACCGTGCCCGCCAAGTCATTAAAGTACGCGGCGATGTGATTGAGCAGCGTTATTACGAAGCTGAAGACATTGCTCGTCAGCAGATCGCTGAAATTGGTGAGCAAGCAAGTAGCCGCTTTAGCCAGCAGTGGTCACGTGAAATCAAGCGTCTAAAACATCTACAGACGATCAATCCAAACGTACGTCCTGAAGAGATTGAGCGTTTAGAGCAGCTTAAAGCTCAAGGTGAGCAAGCACTTGGTAACCTGTCATTAGTACCGGATTCTATTCGCGTACTCGTAGCAGTTAAGCCATAAACATCGGCGTATTTGTCAAAAACGAGGTGTTATTATACATCTCGTTTTTTTATGGTTGAGATTACTTGTTTTGCTCCTTAGTTGCGATTTGTTTGGCAAAAACAGATAAGCAATACTTATGAGTAAGCCGACAGTAACTAGTCAAAGCCACCAATATTGGGTAAGATGTTTACCTTTTCTATAGAAAATAAATATTCGGTGATAACATCGCTAACGATGTCTGTATGTTTATTTTAAGGTCTCCTTCGACAGATTTTAACAAGTGATCTCGCATTATTTTACATTCAAATATGATGGCTATATGGCATCAATATCATCAGATGCTGAGCGTTTTTGATAAAAATAAGGAAACATATCGTCATGTCCGATAATCTACAACTGATTGATGAGCTGCTAGCTACTATCGCGCTTATTGAAGTTACCCCTGATGTGTTTGAGGGTAAAAGCCATGACTATGTGGGCAGTCGTATATTTGGTGGGCAAGTGCTCGCTCAAGCGATTATGGCAGCGGCGCATACATTAGATAAAGACAAACCTTGTCACTCACTGCATGGATATTTTTTGCGTGGTGGCGATATCAACCAACCGGTGATATACCAAGTCCGTCGATTGCGTGATGGTCGTAGCTTGTCTGCACGTGAAGTCACGGCTATTCAGTACAAAGAAGTACGCGGTAAGCCACCTGTTGAACAAGTAATATTTTCAATGATTGCCTCGTTTTCACCGATGGAAGATGGGCTTGAGTATCAAGAAGATATGCCTGTCTATCCACCGCCAGAAGACTTGCTGACAGAGCAAGATCTAAAAGAAGAAAATGTCGGAAAAGTGCCAGAAGCGCTAAAAGCAAGATTTATGCGCCGCCGTCATGTCGAGATTAAGCCAGTTAAGCCGCGTAATCCGATTAGCCCAGAACCTATGAAACCCAAGCAAGCAAACTGGCTACGTATTCGTGAATTGGGCAATCAGCCAGTGGCTATTCAGCAAGCACTCTTGGCATTCTCGTCGGACTTTTATTTGGTTGGCACAGGGCTAATGTCACATGGTGTGAGTTTTATGACCAGTGGTCTACAAGCTGCTAGTATCGATCACTCAATGCATTTCCATCGTGATTTTGATTTGAATAAATGGATGCTGTACGACATGTGGAGCGATACCACGTCTAATGCGAAAGGCTTGAATCATGGTCAGTTTTGGCAAGATGGCAAACTGGTCGCTACCGTGCAACAAGAAGGACTCATGCGTTTACGTGTGCCAAAGTCTTAGAGTACTGTAGGCTTAGTTATCTTTATATTATCATCATAAAAAAGCGACTCATTATTAATAGTGAGTCGCTTTTTTTATTCCAATTTTTATTCTAAGATTTTAACCATCGCGCGAGGCAGTCCTAGGCTGTCTTGCGCTTTTTGTTCGGTTAGCCACTTAAATTCAATTTCAGCCGCTGCTAATTTTTGATTTAGCTCAGTTACCTGCGTCGCGTCAATCGTCAATTTACGCGGGGTCAAATACCAGTGAAAGTGCGTCAGCGAATGCTTGATAGGAGCATCATCGAGCAAGGTATTGCTAACTGATTTTGCCACCAGTTCATTTTTTATGAGCCACTCATTAATGATTTGCTCAGCAGTGGTAAATTCTGCTTCGTATACTTTTTCATTACTACGTACGTCATTTGGCATATTCGATAGTTTGTCATCGTTAGCTAGTGTCTTTTTAACGGTAGCCTTGTTATTAGTTTTACCGTCAACTTTTTCCACGAACTGTAATGGCAAACTCCATAATCCACCCCAGATGCCGTTGTTAGGGCGTTGTAGCCATAGTATCTCACCGTCTACGCTTTCTATCAGCAACGCATCGCTAAACTTACTTGGCTTTGGCTGTTTTTTTGCTTTGACGGGATAATCAGTCTCGCGCCCTTGCGCATGGGCTAGGCAGTCTTCTTTCAATGGACACAATAGACACGCAGGCTTGCTACGGGTACATAATGTCGCACCCATATCCATCATGGCTTGCGCAAATAGTCCTGAGTTCTCTGTCGGTGTCAGTCGTTCTGCCAATGCCCATAAATCTTTGGTGGTAGCAGATTTAGTGATATCGCCGTCGATAGCGGCCCAACGTGTCAGCACTCGTTTGACATTACCATCACAGATGACGCCATAATGATGTAATCCCATCGACATAATCGCGCCAGCAGTCGATGGTCCAACGCCCGAAATCGCTTCCCATCCTGCTAGCGTCTGCGGAAACTCGCCCGTTTCGGCGATGACCTCTACCAACTGCTTAGCACCTTTATGCAAATTACGTGCGCGCGCATAGTAGCCAAGACCTGCCCAGTGCTCAGCAACCAAATCCCATTCTACTGCAGCCAAATCTTGTACAGTCGGAAAGGTATCCATAAAACGCGCAAAGTAGGGCAGTACAGTGGTCACTTGCGTTTGCTGAAGCATGACTTCTGATAACCATACGATATAAGGATTTGGCGTATCAGTTTGGTGCTGTTGCCAAGGCAGATCATGGCGACCATTTTCGGCAAACCAATCGAGTAGGCGTGGGGCGAAGGAGTTAAGAGCAGTAGGTGATTGAGAGAATAAAGTAGGCAAGAATAATCCTTGTCAATTAATAAAAAATATTAGACCATAAAAGGTTAACTAATTTATGGGGTGGGCTGACTCGCTATGCAATGGTTTGTTATTTTTAAAGAAGAGTATTAGTTAGTTATTATGTGTTTTGCACTTTCGGTTTGATAATAAGTAGAACCAGTGTTTCCATTAATAGTTTAGGAGATAGTATCTTGTCAGCACAAACCTTTTTTGTCTGGGATATCCAGCAAGTTACTTGTATACCAAGTAAAGACAGCTCATGGGAACAAGCAACGCACGACTTTGAAGCTTTGCGCCAGCAGCCAGTGGATACTATCAGCCCAAATATCATTGAGCTGGCAGATCGTCTCGTGGACGAAGCCAGAACCTCGGATTATTCAGAAGTCTTTTATGAAGCCTACGTAAATACAAATTTAGAGATGAAAACACATCCTAAGACCGCTTGCGTCGCCATACCCACACCTGAAGCAATGCACGGTGAAGCGCTAGATGTTATCGCCCCTTTATGTGAAGAATTAGGGCTAGTGTTTTATGACACGCGGGGTATGGTCGCCTATCCAGATGGTACGATCTATCCGCCTAACATCGCACGAGGGATGACACTGCTAAAAGAAAAGCGGGCGCTTGTAAAACAGTCTGCCGACATCTATAAGCCAGAGGCAGACGTTCCCAGAGATAGAGAAGATTTTGAAAAAATACTGCACCCATTCATGCATGATTGCTTAGAACGCTATGGTTATCAAACCAGCCAAATATCAAGCGCTAACGTTAATGACTCTCTTAAAGTCGATGGTTGTACTAAAGCCATGCCTTATGGTCATGTGCGTCTAACCGGAGGAGCGGAAGGTAAGAACGGCTATTTTAGATTAAAAATTCATGCTTATTTTGTATCATCAGCGTTTGAAGAGATTTATGACAAAGTATCGCCGCCAACTGAGCTTAGACAGCAGTTTCCTTATTTAAAGCTACATTGCATTAATGTATGCGATAGAAACTTTGCAGATAAGCAAAAACAGATTCCTGAGTTTATCAATACTGAGTTTGCCAGTAAACTGGATGAAGTAGATAAAATAGACAGCTATAATCAACTTTTTTTGTTACTGCACAACAGGATTGCAAGAGGGCACAGCTATGGTGAGTGTGTGGATAAACACCTTATTTTAGCCAAACTTGCAGGTCGAGAGGACTTCGATAATTTGGTTATACAGTATCGTGATCTGATAGATAACTCACCAAACGAGTATGCTAAGAATAGAATGAATGAGCGTTGGGATAGGCTTTTAGAGATTTTATCTACCGTAGAGCCATTAGAGTAGCTGATTATGACTGAATATGCTTTGTTTTATGTTTGGGATGCGAGTTTGGGTGATGGCGATGAGTATCTGCCTATCTCTTACGATAGTGCAGGTGTATTACTACCGCAGCTGCTAGAGGTAGAGGTCAGCGCTCATAGTGAAAACATATTAAAATTCGCCACTGAGCTACAGCAATTTGCCCATGAAGGTGATTTATCATTCGAGCTCTCATTAGCATTTGGAGCAACGGTCGCTCATGTACAGCTACAGGATACCTTTGCTGTCTCTCTGCCGCTGCCAGATAGTAATATGCAAGAAGCTGCTAGAGTAATTGCACCATTGGCAAAGAAACATGGGTTGGTGTTTTATTATTTGCTAGGGTTGGTTTCTTTGCCTGACGGGAAAATTTTCACTTCTACATGATTGGTCTTACGTTTATTAAACCTACTTCCTATTCTTCCGTGTTTTCAAACGACGCAAGCGCTTTTCTTCCTCTTTCGCCTTTTTCTTCTCTTCAGCAGCGATGCGCTGTTCTGCGACGACGATTTCTTCAGCTTCAGTCATTGCTGGTGTTTCTAGCGTGATGCGACCAATCTTCGCGCTACGCAATTCGTTAATGAGAATCTCAGACATACGATAAGTATCGACTTGGTTGCCCGCGCGTACACAGCCGCGATTACGTCCAGCCACTTCAAAAAACTCCCAATCAGTCTTTGGCAGCTCTTCAATTTTATAGCGGGTTTTTAGCAGCTCAGGATAGGCTTGCATTAGGTATTCAGCGGTATAGCTGGCTACATCAGCGAAGTCAAAAGCCGTATCACGGATACCGCCTGTCGCTGCTAAACGATAACCTGAGTTTTCGTTTTCAACTTTCGGCCATAGCATACCAGGCGTGTCATAGAGCATGATGTCATCGTCGAGCTTAATCAGCTGCTGCGACTTGGTCACGGCTGGCTCGTCGCCTGTCTTTGCCACAGCGCGTCCTGCTAGCGTATTGATCAGCGTTGATTTGCCAACGTTTGGAATACCCATAATCATCGCTTTGATTTGACGACCAGTCCCGACTTTATTGGGTACGAGATGCTTACAGATGGCGATGATGCGTTTTACATCATTGGCTTTTTCAGTATCGCAAGCAATGGCTTTGACCCCATCTTGCTGCTCGAGATAATCCATCCAAGCTTGCGTCAACTCAGGATCGGCAAGGTCAGCTTTGTTCAGGATTTTGATAACAGGCTTTTCACCGCGTAGTGCTGCGACCATTGGGTTTTCACTACTATATGGAATACGCGCATCGATGACCTCGATGACCAAATCCATCTGCGGCATGACTTCTTTGATTTCGTTACGGGCTTTGTTCATATGCCCAGGGAACCACTGAATACTTGCTCTCTTATCCATCTGTTTTCATAACCTTTTATAAAAAATGCTAAAAGTAAAACAATCAACGTTTACTTTCTAATGGTGTCCAGTTTACTACAGAACCACCTTGCTCACGGCACAATTTCACCCAACCAGCTTTGTCATTACGCCTGATTTTGGTTTTCTGTTTCCTCATGCGCGGGTGGTAATGGGGCAAGGTAACCAATTAATAGTATTAAACTGCCTGCGCCAAGGAAGGATATGACTCGCCAAATTGCCTCAGTCTGTGACAAATCTACCAAGACAAGCTTAAGTACGACGACTCCTAATAATCCAATACCCATAAACCAAAGCGCGCGCTGCCAATAGCGACTCGCCATGATGGTGGCGACCAATGCCAAGAGCGTCCATAAAATTGTCATTCCTGTTTGTACTTGCTCGCTCTGCCATGCGCCGCCTTGATAGTCATTCCAAAGTGGCGTACCAATAAAGGCGTGTAGCGTTCTGACCAGCATGCTGGAGATCAACCAAAAACTGATCAGTCCCAATATAATTAGCAAGTTCTCAGCGGTGAATACGCGCTTAGATTTGGCAGCTGCACTCGGCTCGATAATGGTTTCATTGTGGCGGCGTTGGCTGATGTAATACAGACTAAAACCAACCGATAACGTCAGCCACGATGTGATGTCATATAGGTTGAATAATGGAACATAAGACAGTCCCCAAATCACACCGTCATAAGACCAATTGGTAAGCACAACCCACAGTAAAGCAATGGGAGCAAAAATGGCAGCGCATCCTAATAGTGCCTGTTGCCAATCAAACCAATACAGTAGACCGTGTTTCGAAACTTTATTAGTTGATGTGTTCTCTGTATTTTGACTGAGATAACGATGATTGAACCATAACCCAATTAATATGAGTACTGCTGGAAACAAGAAAGCCATTACGCCACCAGAGTCTGGTAGGCCATAATGCGCCGCGGCAGCAATAAGTAAGATACCCGTACCTAGCCAGCTTGCAGCAGTATAACGTGAGGTATTCTTATTATCAGACAATGTATCAGACCATGTTTTTAGCCATAGCTGACCCATGACCAGCCAGCCGACTATTAAGCCTAGGAACACCAACCATTCCGCTGTTGCCCATGTTAAATTTCGCTCAAACTTTTGTGGTAGTTGCAGTATTAGCATGAAGTAGAACAGAGTTAATAATCCATGACTAAGCTGTCTAATTTCTGCCCATGGACGATAACGATTGATGATCGAATAAGCGATCAAGCTGATGAGTGCTGCTAGTGCAATTACGGTCGTGCTTGATTGCCAGATATCAAACCAATGATGCAAATCAAGCATTAGTACTTGTAGCATCCAAGCCATCGCGGTCAATGTCAAAAATTTGATGAATCTAGGGCTATGCCAAACGAATTTGAATACGCGGCTCTGACTATCGATGGAGGTCAGCCATTGCTGCGCAGCTTGCGTACTGACACCCAGCGCACGCGCATAGCCGGTCAATACATCTGATGTGTCGTCCAGTGATTGTATGACTGAGGATGTTGTAGTGCCTTTATTGTTAAGGCTATTAAGGTTGTTACTACTATCTAAGCTATTAAGCAGCACAGCAGGGGAATTGCTAGCACGTAATATAAAGACGGTCGCTAGATAACCGAGCGCTGAAATACTAAAGGCTAAAACAGGATAGTCTTTGCTAGAGAATATCGCTGTTGTCACTAGCATACCAATGCTGACGAGCTGTAATAGTAAGCCGAATAATACAGACCACGATCGCAGCGAGCGTCGTCCAAACCATACTAGCGCCAACCCTTGTACAGACCAACCAAAAGCAATCCATTCAGCATCTAGCGCCAGCGGAATAACGAGCGCAAAAAATCCTAATCCTAATGCCAGCATCCCTTCGGTGATTAAAGCATAGCGTCTACTGCGCTGGATGAACAACCAGCCCATCCCAAGATAAACCATAGCCAAAATGGCACTGGTAATCGTAAGGGCGTTAGAGATATCATTTAGTAAGGCAGAAAATAAACCAAAAGCCAGTAGCGGTACTGAAAATAGTAAGCCCGTATCAATAGGGAATACATAGGAGCTGCCTACATGGTCTTTGTCCAAGTGTTTTGTGTCATTTGTATTATCAGCATGACTGAGGTTTTTCTCGTTTAGCGCATTATAGGTGATGATTTGCTGTGCATAACGAATGACGACAAACAAGTAAAGCAGCCAGTGTAAGGTTACTAACGCTACCAATGACCAGCGCTGCGTTTCAATGACGGCGCTCAGGTTTTCGCTGATACCCCAATAGTATGCCAAGCCAAATGTCACAGTCACACCGAATAGATTTAATATTTTCCACGGTCGATAATGAGCAATAACAGCAATGGTGACGTTTAGCAGTAGATAATAGCTGAATAAGATAACCAAGCTGCCAGTATCTTCACTGGTCAAAATCGGTGCAAAAAATCCACCCGATAATGCCAGTAATGCTAATGGGAAGGCGTTTTGACGTACGGCGAGAGCAATGGTAATGGCAGACAATAACCCAAGTCCGATAAAGCTTGGAATACTAGTAATAATTTCATAAACGCTGTAAGCAAAAAAAGTACTTAGATAGGCAATTGCTAAGCCTGCGCCTTGTAGCGTAATCCCATATGAGAAACGTTTTGCGGTCAGCTTTAACCCAAGCGCTGCCAATGCTAATCCTATAACGCCAACTACTAGCAGCTTTGTGGCAATCGAAATTTCGATATATTCGCTTAATAAGCGAAGCAGGAGCACCACACCTACCAATAGCACCAATACGCCGACTCGCACGACTAAATTGCCACCGAAAAACCAGTTTTTGATTGAATGAATCAGCGAGGTCACAATAAGTAGTGAGCGTTCATCAGGCTCAATCGGTGCGGTAGGCGCTGTGTTTTGCGTGTTTATCGAGGCGTTATTGTTTATAGGTTTATCATTAGATATATTTAACGCTGTATGTATGGTCGAGTTTGAAGCAACGGTAGGAAGCGGTGGTGGTGATACAGGCAGCTGATTATCTGGAGAAGAGTGTTGTGAATCAAAAGCTATTTCTTTAGCGTCACTGTCTTTAGGAGCATTGCCTTTAAGGTCGTGATCGTCAGTAGCAGTGTTGCGTGCGTAATTGCTTTTATCGATTAAAGGTGCCGACGGAGGCGTCATACTACGCTGTCTTTGCTGCTCAAGCTCAGCTTGCAGCGTCGTTACATCACGGCGTAGATGCTCGATTTTTCGAGCTATCCTAGTATATAACGCGACCACTACGATCAATAAAATCGTAAAAGCCAGCCAGCCCAACTGGGTCACCATTAGATATAACATCTTCGTCACTCAATCCAGTTTATAGTAAAGTGATAATGACGTGATTTAATAGGAAGTACAAGACTGCTCTGATTACTGGACTAAAAGACAGATGCTAAAATGACGCTCAAAATAAAAGGGTAGCTTAATAATTAAGCTACCCTTTTTGATGATCTTTATACCAAATCATTTTTTATGCTAGATTGGCTTTCATAAACTCAAGCATGTTTTCCCAGCTTTGTTTAGCAGCAGCTTCATTGTAGCCAAGATCTACTTCGTTTTTAGCAGCGCGCTCATCAGCATGCGGATTGGTAAAGCCATGCTTAGCGTTGTCATAAACGTCGATAGTGTAGTCAACATCGGCTGCGTCTAGCTCTGATTTTAGACCTTCGATAGCATCCATTGATACCATTGAGTCATCACGGCCATGAGCGACCAACACTTTTGCTGCAAAGTTTTTGTCTGCTGGCTGTTTTGGCGTTGGGTTACCATGGAACGTAGCAACCGCTTTTAGCGGCATGCCTTCGCGAGCCATATCTAGTACGACTTTACCGCCGAAGCAGTAACCGATTGCGCCTAGGTTGTCACCATCGACTGATAACTGATCGCTGAAATCATTCAAAATCAAGCGGCAGCGTGCCATTAGCATGTCTTGATCGGCCAGTACTTGCTCCATCCACATATTTGCCATTGCCGCATCGGTAGTTAGTTTGCCTTCACCGTAAACGTCCATAGCAACTGCTGCATAGCCCGCTTCTGCCAAACGCTCAACCACTGATTTTGGATGATCGACCACGCCCCACCATTCTGGTGCAACCAAGATACCTGCTGCTGGATTTTCATCTGAAGCGTTTTCTGGTAGTGCTACATAGCTGATAAGTTCTACACCGTTTTCGGTAGTACTGATTAATTCAAACGTCTTAATTGACATATTATTGTCCTTTTTTATGTTGTGAGTTTTAATTATTCGTCATTGTGATGGTTCGTTTTTCTAACTCGTACTACCTTAACGCCCATGTCTAGCAAAAACAGCTATAATACTGTAACGCTCTTTATCAAAATGCTACTGCGACTTTATGACTATAAATTTGTTAAACAAAAATAATGACCAATCTGACTTGAACTTAGATCTCGATGCGACGGCCAAGCCTGCGCAATCGGTGAGCTTATTCCCTGATAGTACCGATATCGATTCTGCTGATGCTGACTCTAAGTATGAGTCTGAGCCACTACGTCCGCAGTTTTGGTCGCGATTTGCGTTAACAGAATTAAACCATAGCGAGTGGGAAGCGCTGTGTGATGGTTGCGGCAGTTGTTGCTTGATTAAATACATCGATGAAGATGAAAGCGGCAATGTGGATGAGGAGCTGGTCGAATATACCGATGTCACCTGCCAGTTGATGGACTGCGCGACGGGATATTGCAGTCACTATGCAACGCGTCAGGAGCACGTACCAGACTGTATTCAGCTGACTATGGACAACTTACCCAAGATGATGTGGCTACCATCGCACTGCGCTTATAAGCGTTTGTATAAAGGGCAGGGCTTACCAAGTTGGCATTTATTATTGACTGGGGATGCTGTGGTAACACAACAACAAATGCGAGCGGCCAACGTGGGCGTCGCCGGTCGCTGTGTCACGGAAATCGGTATGTCTGATGAAGAGATGGAAACGCGGGTGGTTAACTGGGTTAACCCTTAGTCTACAGTTAGTTAGATGCCTGAGCAGTAGATTTGGCCTTTGCTTCAGCACTGGCTTGCGAGTTAGCCAATGCTGGTATCGGAATATCTTGACGAATCTGCTGTGAGAATTTACGGCTGTTTTTATCTCTATCGATATCAGACTGTGAGTTGACTTGATTATCAAAGCCTTTTGCTTTTGGGTTGATATGGGTACGCTCATACCACGTGTTCATTGACCAAGGCTGGTTGTCCTTTTCTGGAGCCGCATCCAACATGCCCACATCATATAGATAGTTCGGTAACCAACCAGAGACCCAAATTCGATAATCCCATGGCAAACGATCGCCACTGACGATACGCGCCATATAAAAGATAATATTGGTACAGTTGCTAATCAGTGTATTGTACCAAGCAGGTTTAGCGTTCAAATCATCAGCCGCAGTCAGATAAGATTCAAACAGCGACCTCACCTCATGCTGTTGCAAATTGCTAATAGGAAACAGATAAACCTGCTCGCCGCGCGCATTGCTACGGGTATAGATGATGTCGCGCTCTTCTGCAGCAATCAGGCTCAGCTCATAACGTCGAAAAAACCCAGCAAGCGCTGAAAAAGACTCGCCATCTTCTTTACGTATCTCAAATGAGAATGCAAGTGGTCTATCATCTTCAAATCGAAAGCTAACTAAGGTATGAGCGATTAGCGGCCCCATCCAATAAGAGTTGGTCACATCGACGCCAGAGAGTTTAGACAGATCAATTGTACGGGTATCCCAGTGCTCGGTGGCGTCTTCTTCAGTTTGCCAATCAAAGTTACGAACATTGGTTAAGGTAATCAAATCAGGGTTAGTCGCATCGCGCTCATAGGAGACTCGCTGACTGACTTCAGCCATCCATTCTCGATCTTGTTTAGGTTCGATAGAAAAAAACCAACCTAGACCCACAAGCCAAACAGCGCCATATATGCCGATAAGTAGCTTGGTTGCTGTGCCTTTGCTAATTGTTTTTTTATTAGACAATGAGTCGCTGTGCAATACTCTTGTGACGGCATCCCAATAACGCGTACTTAGCAGCGCAGCTAATATACCTACAATCGCTATTGTCGCAAGCCACGTCAATACTGAGCTGACGCCGTATTGATACCAAATCGCGAGTAATAACCATAGCGCTGATAACAATAACGTAACGGCAATTAAAAAAGTCACAAGACGCTGGCGCCATGTAGGCTTTGACTGTTTACGTTCTAATGTTTTGCGTTTTAAGTTCAGACTCTCTAAACCAAGACTGTCTGTCTGTCGACTGGGTGAACGCGACGAGAGTAAGCGAGAAAAAACGGAACGTAGCGACATAGGGTTTGCTTTGATAAATAAAGGCTTTGACCATAGCAAAGTTTATAACACGCTGACAATACAATTTGAGTGAATTTGTCGTTGAATGTCGGTGAGCCTTGCGATAAAGTGAAGCTAATTTGTACTAGCAAATTTGTTATTCATGCAGTAATTAATAACAAACCAGCTGTTTTATTTGCTACTTTTATCCCCATCTAGGCTCTACTTGTTTTTTTATTGAGTATTGTTCGTTTTTCTATTGAATACTATTCTAATTTTTATTAACTAAAGAGGTTAAATCACACCACCATGTCTGACGACACTCCCAGCCCGAGTAGTTGGTCGATGCGCGGCTTAAAACGCTGGCTATCGACCGCCCCCGAAACCCGTGA
Source organism: Psychrobacter proteolyticus (assembly GCF_038155145.1). Classification (GTDB taxonomy): domain Bacteria; phylum Pseudomonadota; class Gammaproteobacteria; order Pseudomonadales; family Moraxellaceae; genus Psychrobacter; species Psychrobacter proteolyticus_B. Next base: position 17,892 of record NZ_JBAKAY010000007.1, on the reverse strand, counting down.
TGAATTGATTCGTCTGGTACAAGACTCGCGCCAGTTTTTAGAGCCTGATACGGTCGATATGTTAGAAGGCGTGCTAGATTTGCCTGCGACACAAGTCCGCGAAATCATGACGCCGCGTCCGCAAGTAATTGGTCTGCACGAGAGCACCAGTCTTGCCGAAGTGATGGATATTATTCTTGAGACCACTCACTCGCGCTATCCTGTTTTTGACAGTCAAGATGATGATGCCGTCATCGGTATCTTATTAGCAAAAGACTTGATTCCGATTCTGGTACATATGGTCCGCAACCAAGAAGACAAAATTGATAGTAAGCGTCTCAGAGACTTGGTGCGCCAGCCGTTATATATCAGTGAGACGGCTCGTTCTGATACCTTGCTACGCTCATTGCAGCGTACCCAAGTACACATGGCGATTGTCGTTGATGAGTTTGGTAACTTTGGTGGTGTGGTCACCATGGAAGATTTGTTGGAAGAAATCGTTGGCGACATCGTCGATGAGCACGATGACTTTGATGAAGATAGCGATATCAATAACATCGTCCCTGATCCAGAAAAGCCAAATACATGGCGTGTCCAAGCGTCTACAGTAATTGAAGACTGTAATGATGAGCTAGGTAGTCGTTTTGACGATACCGATGTCGATACGATGGGCGGTTTGGTCATGCAAGCACTTGGCTTCGTTGGTGATTTAGAGGGCGAGAGCGTTGTGATAGATGATTGGAAAATTACCATTACCGATGTAGAAGGGCGATTTATCCAAAATCTAGAGCTGACCAAAACCAATGCCGAGCAACAGATATTGATAGGCAGCCACTAGCTTGCGTATAGTGTCATGATAGTTGGTCAATGAATAAAATTTGTTAGCAAATTAATAAAAAACACGATGAAAAATCGTGTTTTTTGCTTTCTGCCTTTTGGTCTTTAGAATGAGGTTTTAGCTACGCAAATTTACCCACTTGCAGGTTTTGACTGGTATCATGGGTGGGTTTTATTTGTGGCCCTGCATAAAGCATTATGCAGTCAGGTTTCGCGTGAGTGTTATCTCATCGCTTAGCTGAGAAATTTTAGAAAATATGGTTTTGGATAACTGCTATGCGTCTGTCTACTGTTGATTTGCAAAAACGTCTGAACCCCGATAAGCCAAAAGGTTTACATATGGGGTTGACGGTACTAATAGCTTGGCTGGCAGGGGCAGCTTTCATACTCGCGCTCGCGCCTTATGGCATTTGGCCAGTTGCCTTGGTATCACCTGCCATCTTATATGCGTTATTGGTACCAGCGATGACAGGTCGCCGCGCCTTTCTAATTGGTCAGGCTTACGGTACGGGGCTGTGGTGTGTTGGCGCGTTTTGGCTATACACCTCGATACACGTTTATGGCGATACACCCGCATGGCTTGCTTTGATTATGATTGCGCTCATGGGTCTAGGCATGGGTTTGTTCCATGGCTTTTTGGCGCTAATCTTTAATCGTGTGGTCGGCAAGCAGCCGTTATCTTTTGCTGCCCTGTGGATACTCCAAGAGTGGATGAAAACTTGGTTGTTTACTGGCTTTCCTTGGCTATTCGTTGGTTACGCGTTTACTGAGCAGTATTGGCTGTCTTCGCTCGCGCCTGTGGCTGGTGTCTTTGCAGTTTCTTTCGTGGCGGTACTACTAGCTGCCAGTATCGTTGAGCTGTTGCGTCGCCGCGGTGGCTATATGATTCCATCGATAGCTTTGCTTATCATTAGTAGCACGCTATGGTTGATCAATCCGCAGTGGACCAAACCAAAAGGTACTCCTGATTTATCGGTATCTTTGATTCAAGGTAATATCCCTCAAGACCTAAAATGGCTCACCGAGTATCAGATTGAGACGCTAAAAATCTATGCAACGTTGACCCGTGACGAGTGGGGGCGTGACATCGTGCTGTGGCCTGAATCGTCGATTCCTATGTTTCAGACAGAAGCTGTTGGTTTTATCAGTGAAATGGTCGCGATGGCCAAAGAGACTGATACGACATGGGTGACAGGTATTCCTTATAAGGATGAAGCAGCGTTTGATGCCAGTACAGATAAATATCCGCCGTTCTATAATAGCGTGGTTGCGCTAGGGGCACAGGCAGAGGGGCTGTATAAGAAGCAACGTCTGGTGCCATTTGGTGAATATATTCCATTCCAAGGCGTGCTTGATATTCTGCCTAATCTGGCAGGTAGCCAAGACATTATGAGCTATAGTCGCGGCAGTGATCAGCAGTCACCGCTACGTGTGCGAGGGCATAATTTAGGCGCAGCCATCTGTTACGAAGTGGCTTATCCAGATACCACGCGCAAAAACGCGATTGGCACGGACTTCTTATTGACCATCTCAAACGACGCTTGGTTTGGTACGTCAGCAGGCCCACTACAGCATCTACAGATGGTACAGATGCGCGCATTAGAGAACGGTCGCTGGTTTATGCGTGCGACCAATACAGGTGTGACGGCTATTATTGACCACAAAGGTCGTATTGTAGAGCGGGCACCGCAGTTTGAGCGTACTGTATTGCGCGGTGATATTCAGGCACGAGTTGGCAATACGCCATTCATGCGCTTTGGTCAGTATCCTATTTTGTTTATCATGGCTCTGTTGCTGATACTTAGCTATTTGGGTAAACGTACTAAGACTCCAGTACGTTTGGTTAAGTAGTATTGTTGAGTAAGATGTGTTGATAGCGAATAATAGATAACTGATTAAGTAGTTAGCTGTCACAAGTGCCAAAAATGAATATTTAAATTGTGGATAATAAACCCTTTAAATACTTAAGGGTTTTCACAAATCAGTATAAATTGCGATATAATAGGTCAATATTTCAAATATTTTGTGCAAGGTGGATAAGGTATGTCAGAAGGTATCGTTAATAACAATCCAAAAAAAGAGCTGTTATTCGCTTTAGGTGGCATTGCCATGTTCTTAGGTATTGTCTTACTTATTGGTGTTTCTGCATTTTTGCGTCCAGCAGGCGAGCATATCACTGCTGAGACAACTGAAGCATCAGCTGCGGCAGATGAAGCAGAAGCCACTGCTACTGAAGAAGCGGCTCCAGCCGATGCAGAAGCTGCAACAACAGAAGAAGCGTCAGATGCTACAGCACCTGATACTGCAGCAGATGCAACCGTAACCCCGGCGGCAGATGCGGATAGTGCAGTTGTAACCGCAGAAGCTGGTACCGCAACTGCCTCTGGTACTGTAAGCCAAGCTGCTGTTGCCGATGCTGATTTGACAGCTGAGCAAGCGGATAGTGATGTAGATGCTGGGAACGCTAGCGACGCTACTGATGAGGCCGCAGCACAGTAAGCTGTAGTATGACTATGTAAATGAGCTAAAATAGTGCTACTCGATTGTTAAATGAGCTGCATTATGAAGTCTGTATCAACAGTGCTATAAGCATAATATTACTGTCTTAGATACCTATACAAAGAGTCCGTTCTCAACCATTGAGAGCGGGCTTTTTTTATAGGTATTTGTGTAATTTTTGACCAATTTTTTCTTTACTTGATTATAACCAAGTGAAACAATGTTCCGCCTATATGACCGTCCATCTGAATAATCAGGGGTTTGGTCATTACAAATATGATCTTTAAAGGAATAAAGTTATGGGCACAGAAACAAAATCGGGGGCTAGTGCAGCAGAGCTAGAAGCACTAGACAATGGCTTTATGGGACATCCTGCGCCCTTACGCTCATTGTTTTTTACCGAAATGTGGGAGCGATTCTCCTATTATAGTATCCGTCCACTATTAGTTCTATTTATGGTGGCAACAGTGAGCAGTGGCGGTTTTGGCTTCGATGAAGTCACCGCTTCTGCTATTTATGGTATTTTTGCGGGTTCGTTATACTTAGCAGCAGTACCAGGTGGTTGGTTAGCAGATAACTGGTTAGGTCAAGAGCGTGCGTTATGGTGGGGCAGTATTATTATTGCCCTTGGTCACTTGTGTATCGCGCTTTCAGCGATGTTTGGCATGACATTATTCTTTGTTGGTTTAATCTGTATTGTCTTGGGTTCAGGGTTATTTAAGACCTGTATCTCAGTGATGGTCGGTGCCTTGTACCCCAAAGGTGACTCTCGCCGTGATGGCGGTTTTACCTTATTTTATATGGGTATAAACATCGGTGCGTTATTGGCAGCACTTATCGTTGGCGTATTCAAAGAAAAAGGCATGTGGCATGTCGGCTTTGGCGTTGGTGGTTTGGGTATGCTAGTTTCATTATTGATCTATCGTTTTTTCGCGCAAAAGAACTTAACGCGTTATGCACGTGCTAAAGGTATCTCAGCCGAGTGGGAAAAATCTAACGACCATTACAAAAACATCGGTCGCTGGGTTGGTGGTTTTGTCGCCTTGCTAGTAGCCGCAGTGCTATTAGTGTCTACCGGCATGATATCGTTCAATCCTGAGATGGTTGCAGAGTATATGACGTATATCATTGCTGCGGTGGTCATCTTGTATTTCGCTATTATGTTTATCTCACCACGATTGGATAAGACAGACAAACTACGCTTGCTAATTTGCTTTGTTTTAATCATTGGCTCGACGCTGTTTTGGTCAAGCTTTGAGCAGCAGCCAACGTCTTTTAACTTATTTGCCGATCGTTATACTGATCTGAATGTTTTAGGTTTTGAGATACCGAGTATTTGGTTTCAGTCATTGAACCCTTTATTTATTCTGATCTTAGCTCCCATCATTAGTATTGTTTGGGTCAAGCTTGGTAACCGAGGACTTGAGCCGAGCAGTATGGCTAAGTTTGCACTCGGTATGCTACTCGCAGCGGCAGGTTTTGCCTTGATGATTTTCGCCTCTAAAAGCATTTTATCGCCTGGTGCTGGCTTGGCATCACCACTATGGTTGGTTGGTAGTTTATTATTATTGACGCTAGGTGAGTTAGCATTAAGCCCAGTTGGGTTGTCTGCCATGACTAAGCTAGCGCCAGAGGGTATGCAAGGCCAAATGATGGGGCTGTTCTTTGCTTCTATCGCTATGGGTAACTTGGTTGCCGCCTTCTTTGGTGGGCATGTATCTGCTGACAAAATCGAAGGCTTACCAGGTCTATTTACTACCATGACCATCTTCTTGGTAGTTACCGCTGTACTACTATTGATACTAGCAAAACCTATCAATAAAATGCTTAAAGAAAGCGAGCATGAGAAACAATTGGCCAAGCAATAAGATAATCTGATGTACATTTGTGATTAACAACAGCACAAGTGACACATGATGAGACGTGTTACCATTACTGGTAGCACGTTTTATTGTTTTAGTTGATGAGATATTTGGCACAAGCCATTGAAAGCTTACTATCTGCCCAAACATCTAATGATAGGGCACTGTGAACCCCAGTGACGCAATATTAATCTCAATTTTTTATTCTCAATAAGTAGAAGTAATTACCCAAACAAACATAATTAGATAGCTAAATAAGTAGATTTTTTGCTTGAATAATTGCTATCAATGATAAATATCTTATTAAAACTAAAGCGGTATTAACAACTCAAACAAGATGACTATTAGAACAAGACGATTGTAAATAATCGCTCCATCATCATATTTTTATAATTTCTATAAGGACACATTCAATGAATAAACAAGCCATTCACGAACGTATTGCTAACTTACGTAGCACCTTAGCCGCGCAAGATCTCACCGCAATTATCGTACCCTCTGCTGATCCACATTTATCTGAATATCTACCAGAGTACTGGCAAGCACGCTTATGGCTATCAGGGTTTACCGGTTCTGTCGGTACGCTGGTTGTGACTGCTGATTTTGCAGGTCTATGGACGGATAGCCGTTATTGGGTACATGCTGCCGACCAGTTAGAAGGCACAGGTATTACTTTAGAAAAGCTTGCGCCAGGTCAGCCAAATCATATCGATTGGCTAGCCGAGCATTTGCAAGAAGGGGATAGCGTAGCAGTAGATGGCAATGTGCTATCTATCGCTGAGCAAGATCGCCTGTTAAATGCTTTTGATGCCAATGATATTACTTTGATCACTGAGCGTGATGTGCTGACAGAGATTTGGACAGATCGTCCAGCACTACCAGCGGCCAAATTATACGCTCATGATGAGCAGTTCCTTGCTCAGTCTGCCACCTCAAAGCTAGCTGCAGTGCGCGAAGGCATGGCAGAAGCGGGTGCGACCCATCATTTACTTTCAAGCTTAGACGATATCGCTTGGTTGACGAACTTGCGCGGTGCGGATGTTGATTATAATCCTGTATTCTTGTCACATATGTTGATTGACGCCGACAAAGCAACGTTGTTTGTTGATATTAATAAAGTAAACGAAGATATTGCACAGAGTTTAAAAGACAGTGGTATCACATTGGCTGACTATTCTGCTGTGCAAGAGGCATTGAGTGCATTAACACCAGACGATTTACTACTGTTAGATCCGAGCAAAGTCGCAGTAGGTACGCTCTCAAAAATGGCAGATGATGTTGGCTTCATTGAGCAAATGGCGCCTAGTACATTACTCAAATCTGTAAAATCAGATGCAGATATCGATCATGTCCGTGAAGCGATGCGTCAAGATGGCGCTGCCTTAGCTGAGTTTTTTGCTACATTTGAGCAGCGTCTAGCAAACGGCGAGCGTTTAAGTGAGCTAGATGTTGATAGTATGCTGATAGACGTGCGCAGTCGTCAGCCGCATTATGTCTCGCCAAGCTTCCCAACCATCGCAGGCTTTAACGAAAATGGCGCATTGCCACATTACCGTGCAACGCCAGAAAAATTCAGCTACCTTGATGTGGCCGAGGGCAAAGGCGGATTGCTACTGATTGACTCAGGCGCACAATATCAAAACGGTACGACTGATATCACCCGCGTAGTCGGTATTGGACAAGTCACTGCCGAGCATAAACGCGACTTTACTATTGTGCTAAAAGCCCACATTGCGCTAGCTCGTGCTCATTTCCCTGATGGTATCGCCTCACCATTGATCGATGCTATTTGCCGTGCGCCGTTGTGGCAAGCACAGATGGACTATGGTCATGGTACGGGTCACGGCGTTGGTTATTTCTTAAACGTACACGAAGGCCCACAAGTCATCGCTTATAGCGCTAGCACACCAAAAGAGCGTGCGATGAAAGAAGGTATGATTTCTAGTAATGAGCCAGGTCTATACCGCGAAGGCAAATGGGGTATTCGTATCGAGAACTTGGTAGTGAATACGCCAGTTGCCAAGCCTACTGAGACAGAGTTTGGTGATTTCTTGAACTTTGAGACCATCACTTACTGCCCAATCGATACGCGTCTGATTGAGCCGTCACTGTTGGATCAAACCGAGATTGATTGGCTAAATGACTATCATAGCCAAGTCTTCGCAGAGCTAAAAGATCGTGTTGAAGGTGCAGCGCTTGAATGGTTGACTGAACGTACTAAAGCTATTTAATACCAAGCTCAAAACATTAACTAAAAGTACTAAAAAGCCCCGTAAATTATTTACGGGGCTTTTTAGTGTTCATTATTTAGTACTTAGTACTGAGCGGCTGTTTCTAAATATACGTCTAACACTGAAAAACAATCACTATTAGTGAATATTTTTCTTAGCAGCTTCGTTATTAGTAGTTGAATCACTCTGCTCGCTAAAGTGTTGAGTGACCTCAGCACGTAGCCAAGACTTTAGGTTTTCAGACATTAGCATCATTTGCTCACTTAGATAGTCATCGACCTGTGTTTCTAGCTCGCGGATTAGCTGTTGATGTGTTGCATCTAGCTTCGCGTCTTTTAAGGCCAAATTAATCGCTGCACTGGCTTTATTATTAATATCTTTAATGTGGTTATCACTAAGCGCATGTGCCTGTTCGCTAATGGTTTTGTTATCAGCACTTTTATTATCGCTAGCATTGCCTTCAGTATTTTTTGCTTCTGATGCATTTTTTTCAGTCTTTGCGCTAGAATTATCAGTAACAAAATCGTCAGTAACGGCATTATCTGCCACGACTTTATCTGTGTTTACTTTAGCTACGTCGGTAGCAGCCAGTTCGTTGTCTTTCTCTAACGCTGACTGCGTATTTTTTTCTTGTTCTTTTTGAGTCGCTTCTGCCTTGCGTGTGGCTTCTTCTGCTTCTTTTTTCCTCTGCTCGTCTTCTAGTTTTTGTTTTGCAGCTGCTGCGTCTTCTTGCTCTTGTTTGTCCGTGATTGCTTTAGCAATGGCTTGCTCTGCATTGTAATTGTCATATAGCTCGTCTACATGCGCATCTAAATCATGGGTGTTAAAAGTGAAGTCTTCAAATGAGGTATCAGATTGCAGTAGAGTAGTGATATCTTTTAGTTCTTGGGTAATCGCTGCGCGTACTGGCTCAGGTGCACACGTCCAGCGTTGATAAAACTGATGGGAAAATGAGTAGCTTGACATGGTATCTTCCATAAATGTTCCAAAAATTACCCCTTATCATACGCAAGTACGATAAGGGGCTGCAAGTGGACAAACGTAGCAAATCTGACACCAACGTTACAACGCACTCATTACCATGCGCTGCGCTGTAGATGGGTAGCTATTATTGACTGACAGGCCAGCGAGCAAATACCAATGAGCCATTGGTACCACCAAAGCCAAAGCTGTTGGATACTGCGTACTGCAAGTTATCAACTTTGCGTGATTGATTAGCCACATAATCAAGGTTACAGTTGTCCTCGACATCATCTAGATTAATCGTAGGTGGTACATGCTGATGCTGTAGGGCTAATACTGTAAAGATAGCTTCAACTCCACCAGCGGCACCAAGTAAGTGACCGGTCATCGACTTGGTTGAGCTAACTAGGATGCTGTCTTTTACAGGAGAGAATACAGTTTCGATAGCAATAGACTCAGCCACGTCACCCGCAGGGGTACTGGTACCATGAGCGTTGACATAGCCTACGCTTGATGATTCGATACCAGCATCATTTAGTGCATTTTGCATCGCTCTTGCCGCACCGCTACCGTCTTCTGGTGGTGCAGTAATATGACTGGCGTCATCACTCATACCAAACCCGACTAGTTCTGCCAATATCGTTGCACCGCGCGCTTTAGCATGAGCAAGGCTTTCTAATACCACCACGCCAGCACCATCACCAAGGACAAACCCGTCACGACCTTTATCAAATGGACGCGAGGCTTTGGTTGGCTCGTCGTTGCGCGTAGAGAGTGCATGCATAGCACTAAAGCCAGCTATACCAAGTGGGCTAGAGCCTTTTTCACTACCGCCTGCCAACATAACATCGGCATCACCGTAAGCAATCAAACGAGCAGCAAGACCCATAGCATGAGTCGCCGTGGTACAAGCTGTTGAGGTCGCAAGGTTTGGGCCTTTTAACTTATGCTTAATCGCTACCAGTCCAGCGGCCATATTGACGATAGAGCCTGGAATAATAAAAGGTGAGACTTTGCCCGCGCCTTTTTCGTGTAGGGTATCACGGCTGTTTTCGATTGTTTGGATACCGCCAATACCTGAACCTAAAATAATACCGAAGCGATCTTGGTCAACGCCTTGCACAGGCGCATCAGCAGCACTGACTTCATCGATAAAACCAGCGTGCTTTAGGGCCATGGCAGAAGCGGCAACCCCATAATGCATGAACTCATCATAGCGACGCGCATCTTTGGCATTCATATATTGCTTGGCATCAAAGTCTTTGATCACGCCTGCGATTTGCGCACGGTAGCCGGTGGCATCGAAATGTGTAATCGGTGAGATACCACTCTCGCCATTGAGCAATTTGGTCCATGAGCTATCGACGTCTAGACCGAGCGGCGTAATGGCGCCCATACCTGTGACTACCACACGCGTATCATCAGAACGCTCGTAGTGAGGTGGTTTTTGACGCGATTTATGTACAGGTGCTGCAGTCATATTATTTGTGTCATCAGTGGTGGCTTGGTCGATAGGTGAACTACTATTCTGGCTCATGCGATATATCCTATACTTACAGGTCCTAAGAGGATGGCGTTTCAAAAGTCATTATAAAACACATAGGTGCACGTATGTAAACTAAAATTTAACTGGTCAGGCAAAACATACTTGACCCAATACCACGCCTTTATTTGCACCCGTTACCGCTGGTAAATTACCAGTTTCACCCATCAATGTTTGTCTAGCTAACCATGCAAAAGCAACCGCCTCTACCCATGTTGGCGCAAGTCCTAAATATTCAGTGGTTTTTACTGTGCAATGGGGTAGGTGTGCTTGCAGGCGTGCCATTAAATAGTCATTAAATGCGCCGCCACCGCAAACACATACTGAGCTGTTTTTTGAAGTGCTGACAAACATATTGATTTGCGTACTGGCACTGATGACCGTTAGCTCAGTCAAGGTTGCTTGCACATCGGCTGCTGAGTAACTGATGTTAGCATTGGCTTGCTCAAAAGCCTGTAGCTCACCCTGCAACCAAGTTAAGTTAAAATCCTCACGGCCTGTGCTTTTGGGATGAGACTGAGCAAAAAACGGATGTGCCAAAAGTTGCTGTAATAGCGGTTCAATGATGGATCCAGACTGAGCCCAAGCGCCACCTGCATCATAAGCATTGTCGGTATGCAAAGATATCCACGCATCCAATAATAAGTTGGCAGGACCCGTATCGTAGCCAACAACTTGGTCTTTTTCATTGGCTGGCAAGACGGTTATATTGGCAATACCACCTAAGTTTAATAGCACACGTGTGCTATCGGGATTGGCAAATAATGCCTGATGAAATGCAGGTACTAAAGGCGCGCCTTGACCACCAACGGCCATATCACGACGTCGGAAATCATTGACCACGCTGATGCCTGTGCGCTCAGCGATGATATTGGCATCGACCAGTTGCAACGTGAATCCCATCTGCGGGCGATGGCGTACGGTTTGTCCATGACAGCCAATCGCTAGCACTGACTCAGGATCGGTATTTGATTGCTGCAATAAAGTATTGACCACTTCACTCGCGAACTCAGCATACGTGCGACTTGCCCAACCGAACCAATCCAATTCACTGTTTGGTTCATCGGCCTCTGGTACGAGTTGATTCACACCATTCGGCTGACATAATGCCAGTAACACTTCACGCAGACGTGGCGGAAAATCTTGGCTATAGGTCGTAAGCAATCGCATCGGCGGTTGAGTGTTGTCTTCGTTGCTCATCTCAGGATTAAACTGGCAAAGGACAGCATCCATACCGTCCAAACTGGTGCCAGACATCATGCCAATATATAAACCATCATCAAAGCTTTCAAACACCGTTTGCTCAAGTGCATCAGTTAGGGTGGCATAGTTCGAATTATTAAAGGGCAAACCATCAATATCGTCTGAAGGGTTATCCAAACCATTATTCATAAGCAAGTCTGCGAGGGCATTATGGTCAGTATCAGCAATCGATGCGGGGTTGGTCATGGCAATTTACCTTAAAAAACGCTAGTATATCCGTCAAATTCTAGCATTTTTTCTGACCTTTTGAGGTTCTAAACTTCCTAAGGTGTTGAGCCAGTAACCGTCATTCATAAAAATCCCAATTAAAGTGATATATAGAGAGCATCATGACCAATCAAACTTACACCCTAGAAGAACAACTGGCCCTTATTCAGCGCGGTACGCAAGAGATATTATCTGAAGATGATTTAGTGGCTAAGCTAAAGCTAAATCGTCCGCTACGTATCAAGGCAGGATTTGATCCTACCGCACCAGATCTGCATTTAGGTCACACAGTATTGATCAATAAGCTTAAGCATTTTCAAGATTTGGGTCATGAGATTTATTTTCTAATCGGCGATTATACCGCAAAGATTGGTGACCCTTCTGGCAAAAACAGCACGCGTCCACCGTTGACCGATGAGCAAATCAAAGCCAATGCCACGACTTATGCTGAGCAAGTATTTAAAATCTTGGACAAAGAAAAAACTCGCGTGGTTTTTAACTCTGAGTGGTTCAAAGACATGAGCGCTGCTGATATGATTCAGCTTGCCAGTCAGCAGACGGTCTCACGTATGCTTGAGCGTGATGACTTCTCTAAACGCTATGCCTCGCAAACGCCTATTTCAATCCATGAGTTTCTCTATCCATTGGTGCAAGGCTATGATTCTATCGCGCTAAAAGCTGATGTTGAGCTAGGCGGTACTGATCAAACCTTTAACTTGTTGATGGGGCGTACGTTGCAAGGACGCTATGACCAAGAGCAGCAAGTGTGTATCACTGTGCCAATCTTAGAAGGGTTAGACGGTGTTAACAAAATGTCCAAATCACTGGGCAACTATGTCGCTATCTATGATGCACCAGGCACCATGTATCAAAAAATCCTGTCGATGCCGGACACACTGATCCATCGCTACTTTGAGTTTTTAAGCTTTAAGCCAATGGAGGAAGTGGCAAGCTTGATGCGTGAAATGGAAGGTGGCCGTAACCCACAAGAAATCAAACGTATCTTAGCCGAAGAATTAATCGAGCGTTTCCATGATGCTGATGCCGCTGCTAATGCGCACAAATCTGCCGGTAACGTCTTAGCAGATGGCGAGCTACCAGTTGACTTGCCAGAAATCATGTTGGATCTAGAAGGGCAAAATGCGTTATTTATCACTCAGATCTTGAATCAAGCTAAGCTCGCTAAAAACAACTCAGCTGCCAAAGACATGGTAAAACGTGGCGCGGTAAAAGTAGATGGCGAAGTCGTTGATGGCGGCTTTAGTCTAACCTCAGGTCAGACGGTCGTGATTCAAGCAGGTAAAAAAGCTTATGCGAAAGTGACGGTTGGTTAGATAATCTATAAAAATGATTAAGAGCGAGGTCGGCAGTCATTGTCGACCTTTTTTATGAAGCGATAATTAGCAGCCATTTTTTAATAGTAGGAGTTTGCTATGACTAAAACCATTCCCCAAGGCATTTACCGCCACTATAAAGGCAGCCTTTACCAAATGCTGCATACGGCGCGGCACTCAGAGACTGAAGAGTCGCTCGTGGTATATCGTTGTCTTTATGGTGAATATGGCGTGTGGGTACGTCCGCTTGCGATGTTCGCTGAAACGGTCACGGTCGATGGTAAAGAAATTCCACGATTTGAATTGATTAAGCCATTAAATGATTAATATCTAGTCACTAATTTAGATTAGATTTAGCTCATAAAAAACCCATCATTAAGCGCTCAGAAACTCTTTCAATACCTTATAAAATGCAACGGGCGCATCCATCGGCACGGCATGGCCTGATGTTGGCAAAATAATACTGTGCGCATTGGGCAGCAGAGTGGTCAAACGCTGTTGCCACTCTGCACTATATAATTGCGAGCGCGCGCCAATTAGTAAAGTAGTCGGAATATTGATAGTGGGCAAAACCTCGCGGTAATCGTAGGGCAATGCAACATAAGCTGATAGGCAGCGCAGTTTATGTTGCCAAGTCGCGTGCTCCATTAATGAGATTTTGTGTGGTGCCCGATAACTGAGGGCTTTTACCAATAATTGCGAAGGTTTGCTACTGACAGAGAGCAGAGAAAAAGAGCGTTCCATGTCTAATAAGTTTACTTTTAATCGATAGGGCAGGTGACGGAAGTCAATCACTTGTTCGGCTTGTAGATAAGGAGCAGTGTCAGTAATCAACCGTGTAAATTGCGCAAACAATTCGGTTTGTCGTGTACCGAATACACCGCCACCTTGCCAGTCTGGCTGATTATGAATAATCGGTGCTTGATCAATGTTCAGATAATGACTGACGCGCTGAGTACCAAAGCGCTGAAAATATGCCCACATGACCAATGCTCCCATCGATATCGCGGCCACAGGAAAAGCCTCAAAGCCAGTTTCTTTGCTCACGTATTCAAACACATCTTGGGTATCTTGTGCATATTGCTCAATAAAATCAAACGTTGGTAAAGTCAGATGACTAGCCAAACCAAAACCTCTAAAATGAGGCAAGTAAAAGCAGTAGTGCTGAATTAGCGGTAAAATAAATGGTAAAAATTGCCTCGCATCCATACCAAAAGCGTGCATTAATAGGACAGGTTTACCTTTGCCAATGACAGAGACGGGCAGCAGCGTTCCATCAGCTGTTTGGACAGTAATGGTCTTTAGCTGGTAGGGAGTAGGCAAGGGTATGAGGTCTTTTTTCATAGAGTGATATCACTTTGATTTTTCAAGCTGTCTCGGTCAATTTAGCTAAGAAAGTATTGCGGTAGAGTACACAGCTACAAAATAGTTATACCGCGAATAAAAGACTGCTATATTAAAGCTGTCGCCTGACCATAGCATAGAATTTGGCTGGCGGTAAAAGCAGTAGCGTCAACTGACAAGGATATAAGTGCATGAGCAGATCAATATTGCCATTACTCGATAGTAGCCTATATCCACAAGTATGGCAGCAGCAGACATTTACCAGTCCGCAGGCGCTTTTGCTATCGATGTTGTCTGCTACTTTGAGTAGAGATATCACAATTGATGCCAGTGCTTTTACCAAGCAGTTATTGGCAGACGATGTCTATCAAGAATGGATTAATACTACGGTGTTCGGGCGTTATTTGCATCGTAACTTTACCGCATTTTATCAGCAGACAGAAGACAGTTTTAATACAGATATGCCTGCATTGTTCCGACAAGAATTAGTACGGCATGCGCAGTATTTACCATTAGGTCAGGTATTGTTTTTTGCAGGAGATATGCCCAAAAGTGTACGACAGACTAAGACGTTAACCACTACGGTGAATCCAGCGACGGCAATAATAAATGCTCAGACAATGTCTGAGAATTTGTCCAAAAAGCTGAAAGTGAATAATTCAAGGATAATTATTAATCAGATAACCATCACTGGTAAGCAAGTATTAGGGTTTGCGATACGTCACAATAAACGCACTAGTGAACGTCTGCGTAACGAAATGTTGATTTTGGACTTTCAGGATTTGCGTTTGGTCAATGAGCAAGCTATTGAAGACATAAAAAAAAGCAATATAGATGACTCTATATTGCTTCGATCTTATGAGATACGCTAACAGCTTCGGTGTTGATAAGTGTTATATTGATAATCAACATTGACACTAAAACTAGTCGAGCAGTTAATATTAATCTTGCTTGGCAATCGTCAATCCATTATAGGTCTGGGCGACTGGCATTACTTCTAGACGGTTAACGTTGATATGAGCAGGTGACTCAATTAGCCATAACAAAATATCACCGATATCTCCACCTGTCATGGTTTTAAAGCCGTCATACACCTTGGCAGCTTTGTCATCGTCACCATGATAGCGCACGTTTGAAAACTCAGTGCCAGCCACATTACCAGGCTCAAGATTGGTCACACGCACTTGGGTGCCAATCAGATCCGCTCGCAAGTTTAAGCTGAACTGTTTTACAAACGCTTTAGTTGCGCCGTAAACATTGCCACCAAAGTAAGGCCAGCTACCAGCAATTGAACCGACATTGATGACATAACCACTGTCACGCTCAACCATCGCTGGCAAGACCGCATGGGTCAGCGCCATCAAGCCTTTAATATTGGTATCAGTCATACGCATCCAGTCATCAAGACTGGCTTTGTGAGCAGGATCTGTACCCAGTGCTAATCCTGCATTATTGACCAAGACATCGATTTGTTTAAAATCATCAGGCAAGTCAGCAATGATTTGCGGGATAGCAGCCGTATCACTCACATCCATAACGACGGGTAAAAAAGTCTCACCTAAAGTCTCTGCCAAGGCATTCAGTTTATCAAGGCGTCTGGCGCAACCAATCACGCGATGGCCGTTAGCAACCAAACGTTCTGCCAACGCTTTACCAAACCCCGCGCTCGCTCCTGTAATCAATACGTTCATTATCTTTCCTTATTATTGATGTTGTCTGCTATTGCCATAATTTTGATGACGGCTTTATTTACCCTAATGCAACTTATCTATTCGATAACTGCTTACCAAAAATCTTATCACCAGCATCGCCTAGACCTGGAATGATGTAACCGTGTTCATCTAAATGGCTGTCTAATGCAGCGGTATAGATAGTCACGTCAGGATGCGCTTCATTTACCAAGCGTACGCCTTCAGGTGCAGCCACCAATACCAATGCTTTAATGTTAGTACAGCCGTTTTTCTTTAGCATCTCGATGGTCGCAACCATTGAGCCGCCCGTGGCTAGCATTGGATCAATGATCAGCGCAGGACGTTTGTCCATGTGGCTCACGAATTTTTCAAAGAACGGTACTGGCTGCAACGTTTCTTCATCACGTTGTAGGCCGACCACAGAAATCTTAGCAGTAGGGATCAAGTCGAGCACCCCATCAAGCATGCCAATACCTGCGCGTAAAATCGGTACAATCGTTGCCGTCTTACCGATGATTTGCTCACCAGTAATTTCGCCACACCAGCCTTCCATTGGGAAAGTTTCGATTTCAAAATCACGGCTTGCTTCATAAGCCATCAAGCGCGCAAGCTCTTTGGTCAATGTACGAAATTTATAAGTACTACAGTCTTTTTCGCGCATAAGGCTGAGTTTATGACGGACTAGTGGATGATCGATTACCGTAATTTTTAAATCGCTGTTTAAGTCACTCATAAGTACTCTCTTGGTTTCTTGTCTGATGCTTGCGCAGTTACTGCGGTTGCTATTAGTATAAAAGATACAAACACTTACCGCACTTTAACCATATCCTTAGCTCATAAATAGTAAAGTTAAATCCTTCACAGTCAAGCTAATTAACTACTTTACGACAGTGCTCATTTATCGCAATGACAATATTTGCGTTCACAGCTGCCATCAAAGCCTAAGCAATTCAGGCTAAGTAAAATGATATCGCGCTGTCTTAAGTCAACTGATTGAACCGACTAAGTTTGACTATATAACGTGATTATAAGTGAGGTAGTGTTTAGACTTGCTATGATACCAAAAAAACCGCTTTTCTGATGAAGAATATCATGACTATAAAAACACCAAGCATTCAAAAAACCACTGATACTGAATCGAAATTGTCTGATAGCAAAGCCACAGAGCTTGAAACCCATCCTTTCGAGCCTGTCTTACCGCCCAATGCCACGGTCATGATGATGGGTACGTTTCCACCGACTGCTGATAAATGGGCGATGAGCTTTCATTATCCCAATTTTTATAATGATATGTGGCGGATATATGGCCGAGTGTTTTTTGACGATGCTGACTACTTTAGAGTAGGCGATGAAAAACGCTTTGACCCTGAGCGTATCCGAGATTTTATGTTTGAACGTGGCATTGCTTCTTGTCCGACAGTAAAGCAGGCGATCCGTGAGACGGGTAATGCTTCGGATAAAAATCTAACAGTAGTCACACCTGTTGATTTAGAGGTTATCTTGCCACAAGTGCCGAAGGTAGCGTCATTGTTTACGACAGGAGGTAAGGCGACCGAAGTGCTACTTGGGTTATTAGATGAGCCAATTGCTAAATCAAAGCATCCGAAAACCAATCAAAGTATGGATTACCCTTATCAATGGCAGAATGCGAATAATAAAAAAACGGATGTTAATGACTTAACCTTATATAGATTACCGTCAACCTCACGTGCCTATCCATTATCGTTGGATAAGAAAGTCGCGGCGTATAAGGCGTTTTTTGAAAAGATGGGTAAGTTATAAAATGGAAATAGAGAAATGGTTGCACTAATAGAAGATAAAGCTCAAAGATAGTAAAAGGTATTTATCTAACAAAGCTAAGCGTTTTTGATGATAGAAAGTATAGTTAAAAGCACATCTATAGTCAGTCTCTAAACCTATTGAAATTAATTAAATCATAACCCATTGAAAGAAATACAGATTTATTCATCTCCTAAAATAACTTCAAAAACATTAATAAAACGGGTTGACACAAAAGATAAACCGTCTATAATACGCACCTCATCAAGACGAGCTGGAAGTAGCTAGTGTGTAGGTTACACATTAATAACCCAGTTAACTTGTTGAAACAAATTAAAAAAAGAAGTTGACAGACTATTA
>NZ_JBAKAY010000006.1:0-288753 GCF_038155145.1 Psychrobacter proteolyticus | reverse complement strand
ATCCTAAGAATTTGTCGCGGACGATTGAGGATGCGGGAACGGTGATTAATCCATTGGTGCCTTGGAGTGTGTGCGGGGTGTTTATCAGTCAGGCGCTAGGGGTGCCGGTATTAGACTATTTGCCTTATGCATTCTTCTGTTATTTGTCATTGCTATTGACGTTGCTATTCGGGTTCACGGGGCTGACGATTAGTCGGGTTAAAGAGGATAATATGACTCAACACTAGTAACAATTGATATCATTAGGGATAACAGAAACATGGGCTAATATTGATCCCAGTACGGGTTGTCACCGAATTGCTCTGCAATAAAATCAATCAAGTAACGACAACGCTGCGACAAAAAACGATTCTTTGGATAAACAGCATAAGCCGTTAGGGTTGGCAATTGATAGCGTTGTAAGACAGGTACAAGCTCGCCAAGCGCCAGTTGTTTATAAGCAATAAAAGTCGGCACAAAAGTAATCCCATGGCCCTTGACTGCCAAATCCACTAAGAACTCACCATTGGTGGCTTTAATTTTGGCATCTATTGTACGATGATGACTTCTGCCTTCAGTATCCACCAAGTTTATACTATTGGTTTGACCGAGACTGTATTGCAAAAGCGCATGGTTGTCTAAATCGTCTAGCGTCTCAGGCGTGCCCATTCTTGCTAAATAGTCGGGACTGGCGCAAATCACACAACGAATCAATGCCAACTTTTTTGCTTGATAACTAGAATCTTGTAGCTCTCCGATTCGAATGGCCAATTCATAGCCTTCTTCAATCAAATCGATACGTCGGTCAGAAAAATCCAGATCGAATTTCAGATTGGGATGTTTATTGGCGTATTTATCAATTACATCGTTCAGATGCATGAGTCCAAAGGACAACGGCGCTGTCATCTTTAGCGTACCTTCAATACGCATGGGAGCGTCAGTAGCATGCTCATTGACAGCGTCAACCTCACGCAAGATATTGTTCACTTGCTGATAATACTGCTCACCAGCTTGCGTCAATTTAGATTGGCGGGTAGTACGGCTGATTAATTGACTGCCTAAACGCTCTTCCAATTCTTTGAGTCGGCGACTGACGGCTGATTTTGCAATATTTAACTGCTCAGCAGCCTTGGTAATACTACCTGCCTCAACAATGCGTACAAACATTGCCATGTCTTCTAATTGACCCATTATCGATGCCTCATGATTGTTCTTACACCAAGAACTTATATTTGTGATTATTGCTGTTTATCCCATGCTAGTCAACGCCTATAATCGCGCTATTCTCTACTTAGAGACATGATTAAACACACTTTTGGAGCATCATTATGGACAAATTACAGCAATTTAGCGCACCGCTCGGTCGTCTATTATTATCAATCATTTTCATCTTTGCAGGCATTGGTAAAATCACAGACTATGCGACTACTCAAGGCTATATGGAGTCAGTAGGTGTGCCTGGTATGTTGCTACCATTGGTAATCGCGTTTGAGGTACTAGGTGGTATCGCTATCTTGCTAGGTTATAAAGCTCGTCCAATCGCTTTCTTGTTTGCCGGGTTTAGCATCGTGTCAGCCATTATTTTTCACCAGTTCTGGGTTGATGAATCGCAAATGAATTCATTTATGAAGAACGTCGCGATAGCTGGTGGATTCTTAATGATTTTTGCTCATGGTGCGGGTGCTTACTCAATAGACAATAAACGATAAGCAATCAGTAGCTGAGTTACCTCTTATACGCTTACGAAGAACAATCATGAATGGATAATTTCAAATAAAGAGCGTCATAAAATTTTCACAGAAAACCTTAACAACAGACAGTTTTGTTATATAAGCATAACTTAAATTAATTTATATAAAGTTAGCTGTGCTAATATATGTAAAAAATCTATATTACGTTAAAACCGCCCTGATTGTTCTATAAAAAAGAATAGTTAATTGCATTTAGTGTTGTTTATCTATGTAGAATTAATAATTATAATAAGCCCATTGTTTAAATAGATTAATCGATAAGAAGTATATAGAGGATTAATCTGTTGATAGCTAAGGATAAATAATGAAAACAATCTATCATGCAGCAGACTCACGTGGCGATGCCAATCATGGCTGGCTTAAAAGCAGACATACCTTTAGCTTTGCCAATTACCATAATCCTGAGCGCATGGGCTTTGGTGCCTTACGCGTCATCAATGATGATTTCGTCATTGGCGGTCAAGGGTTTGGCAAACACTCGCACCGTAACATGGAAATTATCAGTATTCCTCTATCCGGCAAGCTCGCTCACGGCGATAGTATCGGCAACGAGGGCATCATAGAAACTGGTGAAATTCAAGTGATGTCAGCGGGTACAGGCATTACCCATAGTGAAATGAATGGTGACGATGCAGAGGCTGTGAGGTTTTTGCAAATTTGGGTAATACCAAACAAAATGGATGTCGCACCGCGTTATCAGCAGGTGCATATGAGCGATATCATGCGACCTAACGAGTTTAGCCAAGTGCTATCACCTAATGCTGATGATGCAGGTGTTTGGATTCATCAAGATGCTTGGTTTAGCATGGGTGGTTTTGACGAAGGTGTATCGCAGACTTACCAGTTAAATGATCCTAACAATGGTGTCTACGTATTTGTCCTCAGCGGTGAAGTCGTGATAGATGACAATACTTTGGTTAGTAGAGATGGTTTGGGTATTTGGGATACTCAGAGTTTTACGATGGACGCAACAGTAGCTAGCCGTGTGCTAGTGATGGAAGTACCGCTATTTATGTAGTCATTGAGAAGCAAAGCAATTTATCAATTAAAGTACTCATACCAATAAATATTAACGCTAAAAATTATTTTTATTAATAACTATTTTACTAACAACATGGAGAAACACTATGTCAGATTTAACAACATTACAGCAGCTAGCAGAAAAACGTCGTTCTATCTATGCGCTAAGCAACCAACTGCCAGTAGCTAATGACGAAATCGTAAAAATAGTTGAACATGCTATTTTGCATACGCCATCGTCGTTTAACTCGCAATCGACACGTATCGTTGTATTGTTCGGCGATGACCATCGTAAATTGTGGGATATGACCGAAGATACGTTACGCGAAATCGTTGGTGACGAAGAGAAGTTTAAATCGACCAAAGAGCGTGTCAATGGTTTCCGTAATGGTGCTGGTACGGTGCTATTTTTCGAAGATCAAGCAGTCGTCAGAGGCATGCAAGAAGCAGCGCCACTATATGCTGACAACTTCCCAATCTGGGCAAGCCAAACCAGCGCCATGCATCAGTATGTTATCTGGACGGCACTAGCCAGTATCGATGTTGGCGCAAACTTACAGCACTACAATCCAGTAATCGATCAAAAAGTAGCTAGCGCTTGGGATATCGACAAAGACTGGACGCTAAATGCACAATTGGTATTTGGAACGATTGAGCAGCCAGCAGGCGAAAAAGCATTCAAGCCAGTCGAAGAGCGTATGAAAGTTTTTGGTGCTTAATATAAGTTAGTTTATTCTATTTTATATAGCCCTAAAAGCTTATGTAAAACAAAAAGCGCCACTCAGTAATTTCTGGGTGGCGTTTTTTTATTGATGATATTCTTTTGTTGAGGGTCAAGATTGTAGAGGTTATCAATAGCCTACAGCTAAGCTAAATTACGCAGAGATTAACGACTATTTACGCTGCATCAAACTGTTAGCCACCCATGCTGGACCAATTAACAAAAACTGCAAATCTTTAAAGAAAGAAGGTTTTTTGCCTTCGATTTTATGCCCAATGAACTGGCCAATCCATGCAACGACAAATACCGCTGCCCACGCTTTGAAGCCCCATGGCATCGCTGCCATCACTGATAGACAGATAAGAATAAACATCCCCATCGCTAAAAATAGTGGCGTAGATAAACGCATATAAAACAGTAACACCAATGCGCTTAGTACCAAGGTAAACCATACGGATAGTGACATGCCCATACCTAACAGGCTGACAAAGATGGTTGGCACACATAGCCAATGGATCTTTTTATTGACCAAGTTTTGGTGACTGACAGAGTACTCACTAAGCCATTGCTCTAGCGTACGTTTGGACATTTTTGGTTGACGAGACATACTAACCTCCCTGTTAGTAAATAAGATAAGTAACTCATACTAGCTAATGGACTCGCTACTGATCTCAGTATGAAGATGATTGTTAATATCAGTTGTAGCACTAATTGCGCCTGTCTACCATGTTATCTGATAGACGGCACAGTCAATTTCACTCGTACTATTGATACTATATCAGCAAGGTTTTATTTAAAATCCCAAGGGGTTTTTGTATAAGAGACGCATTATCCTTGCTCGCTGCGATGCCATTCATACAGGCCGATAAAGGCGTTTACTTGATACACCATAGTCTGAATAGCAAAGATATAGTTGCCAGACATGAGGTTCACAATGAGCCAGACAAAGTTGACGATAATCCATAACCACCAGTTAAATGAATAACGCAGAATCATAGCTGCCTGAGCGGTAATAGAAAGCACAAAGGCAATGACATTAATCCAAAAGAAAGAGATAAATCCCAAAAACAGACTACTATCATCTTCTACGACTGCATAGCCGTAGCTCGCTAGTAGATCATTTATCGTAGGAAACAAGGCAAGACCAATAATAATAAATGCAGCGGTGATTAACCAGACAGCTTTACTCGCTGATTTAGGTATCATGTCGCCATCAGGATCGGTATGCTTCGACCAATAAAAAATCCCGTAGACATGAGTGAAAAAGTTAAACAGTGGCGCAAGCATCAAACCAACTGCGCCAGACGTTGCCTGCACGATGACCTCCCCTGCGGTCGCCCCCATACCAAAGCCATTGCCCATGACGTTTTTGCGAAATGATAGCGAGACCACGCAAACCAAACCAATGAACGAGACCGCTAAATAAAACCAATCAAGCGTGGTATGGTCTGTCGTGAGCCAAAAACCTGCGGACAAAGCAATAACACCGCAAATAAACCAAATGATAATCCATTGCATCGCCCATTTTCCGGTGATGTTGTCCAATAGCTGAATACGCATCGCTTTTCCCCTAAAGTAAATACTGATATCAATATAGTGCTAACTGTCATGTATTAGTTAAACAACGTGTGCTAGTTGAATAAATTATTATAAATATGCTCAGTACAGCTTATGATTTTTTGCCATAGATATATTGATCAATCAATAGTAATGCTTGCTGGTAGCGAGCATCATAGTCGGGCTGATCGATCGTATGCGGCGTAATATCGTGACGCGCAAAAATATCTATCAAACGCTGCTCAAAGCGTCCACGATCTTCAGGCGTACCCAAAGATCGCATACCATCATCAACCCATGGTGTATTGTTATCTAACATAATGGTGTGGTCTAAACGAAACTCATCAATACAAGCAGCCACAAAGGGATGCGTGCGACCCTCGTATTCTTCACAAAATGCTTGCGTAGTGACAAAGTCAGTATCAACGATGGTGATAGGGGCCGTTGCATTGGCTTTAGCTTCTCGGATTGCCTCAGCATGATCAAGACAAATAGGGCCATAATCACTGTACTGTAATCCAACCTCGCTACCACCCAAATCTGTACCGACATACAGACGCCCCATCTCTAAGGCAAAGCTGGCACCATAATAATTGGCAAGCTTATGTACCAGCGTTGTCTTGCCTGAGCTTTCACCGCCGACGATAGCGACAGTCTTGGTATAGTCGACGCGCGCTTGTGGGTGAAGTGCTGACCAATGGGTAACTGGATCACGCGCAATCGCATAAGAGTCAAATTCGAGCTGTAGCGGCGTAGTAACGACTGGCAAAAGCAGCTGCTTTTGTATGTCATTGCGAGTGAGCGGATGGTTGTCCGCCGTAAACAATACAGTCTCTGCTGATAGTGATAGTGCGTCCATTAAGCGTTGTAATTTGGCATTGCTAGCAGCGATATCGATACTGACATCATCACTGGCACTATACAGATGTTCGTGCAGCGGTAGCTCTATCTCATGAGTAGTATGAATATGAATAAATGGCAAGTCGGCACAGGCCATCTGTAGCCAGCGCGCTTTGTCTTGTAAGGTGATGGTAAAATCTGGATGCGGCGATGGATGCGCCATAATAACGATATGCAAGGTTTTGGCTTGTCCTGCTGCATCCAATATGCTGCGCATCTGCCCTAAATGCAGCGGCTCGAAATGTCCAATCATCAATCCAGTGTCGTACATAGTTATCCTTATTATTTTTTTATTCTAATCTCAGTGTTCCATGTCTATTCCAAAAAATACGGCTAATACTGTCTAAGTTAAATGATCCAAACTAGACATCTATCAAGATCCAAAGTAGACACCTATTAAGAATCGTAATACCAACCACGTTCTTTACTTCAATATTCTTCGTAAAGGTATTTTTATCTAACAGTTGAGCAGTGTTATAACTTTCATTATAGAACGTCTGAAAACCTAAGTTGCTTATCAGCATGGTATAAAGGTTTTGGATGATTTGCAGGTGGGTTATTGTAAAAATAAGGTATATCGCACGTACACGGAATCGCAGGTTTTTTAATTGAGGATTCTTTTAATCGAGTAAACTTGGTTAACTAAAAGATTATTCAGACTATAAAAAGTTCCACTCGATTTTATCGTTATGAAGCAAGCTTATCTCTTTGATTAAATTAAAAATAACAAGATACGTGAAGCGAGATTGCAAGGTTATAGCAACAAAAATGATTTTGAAACATTTTGAAATAACTATTTAAAATCAGGGGCTTGCATGGTGCTATGACAGATTAGGGTAAGCTTGAGTAGCATAAATTCACAAAGTACTGCTATACCTTCAACAGATAAATCCTGAAATATTGATATACTGATTCGTAAGTTAGCAAAGCAAGATAATGTTTTAGTTAAATACGTAAGACAATCAGAAAATAGAATAAAAAATAAACAAGAATAGAAAATAGAGGGGTATTTGATTTGGCTAAGTTAGCAAAATTACATCGCTCACCAAATAATCGCATGATAGCAGGTGTGATGGGTGGCATTGCAGAGTACGCTGGTTGGTCGCCAACATGGGTGAGAGTATTATTTGTCATCATCTCATCGTTAAGCGCAGCAGTACCAGGCATTTTGATTTATATCATCTTATGGATAATTATGCCAAAAGCCAACAGTCAGTCTTATCAATAACAAGAGCCTGATAATTGTTTTCAAAATTAGCTTTTTTAAAATTAGGTTTTTTGAACCAGTTAAAGAGTCAAGTTTAAGTTAGATGTAGTTGCTAAAAACAGTAGACCTCCAAAAAATAAAAAGCCTGATCAATCAGGATGCCCAAGATACAATTTTCCTCCTGCCCGAATGCTAGCGCATTTGGGTATTTTTTTATTCATTATATTAGTGCGAATTCTATGATGATTTGCCTGCAAATACGCTATACAACCGAGGTTTTATGCTCACTATGCAAATTTAGTTGATGTAAATATGGATAAAATAGTCAATTTTTAGTAAGGTGAGCAGGCAGATAGAGTCGTTGCCGAATAGGTCGCGCGAGCGCTATCAGAGATTTATTTAATAATACTCATTTCACAGTGGCTATACTATGAAAACCGAAACTATGACATCCCAAGCGATAACCCCGATGACCCAAGATAAAGACTCTCAACCGATGACTTTTCAAGATTTAATCTTAACTTTGCAAAATTATTGGGCCGATAAAGGCTGCGTTGTATTGCAGCCCTACGACATGGAAGTCGGTGCAGGTACTTTTCATACCGCGACGTTTTTGCGCTCGTTAGGTCCTGAGCGCTGGAATGCGGCCTATGTACAGCCATCACGTCGTCCTACTGACGGGCGCTATGGTGATAACCCGAACCGTTTGCAGCATTATTATCAGTTCCAGGTTGTACTAAAGCCAAATCCACCGAACATCCAAGAGCTGTATTTGGACTCACTACGAGCCATTGGTATTGATCCATTGGTGCATGATGTGCGTTTTGTAGAAGACAACTGGGAATCGCCAACGCTTGGTGCGTGGGGACTTGGTTGGGAGATTTGGCTAAACGGTATGGAAGTCACGCAGTTCACGTACTTCCAGCAAGTCGGCGGTATCGAGTGCTTCCCAGTCACTGGCGAAATCACTTACGGGCTTGAGCGTTTGGCCATGTACGTACAGGGCGTCGATAGCGTTTATGATTTGGTCTGGGCAGATGGTGAGTTTGGCCGTGTCACGTATGGCGATGTCTTTCATCAAAACGAAGTCGAGCAGTCTACCTACAACTTTGAGCACGCTGATGTGCCTATGATGGGTGAGATGTTTGACTTTTATGAGCAGCAAGCCGACAAATTGGTCGATGCAGGATTGCCGTTACCAGCTTATGAGATGGTATTAAAAGCATCTCATGCGTTTAACTTGCTTGATGCACGCGGCGCTATTTCAGTGACTGAGCGTCAGCGTTTTATCCTACGTGTACGTACGCTTGCTCGTAAGGTCGCCATTGGTTATGTCGAAGCTCGTGCCAAATTAGGTTTCCCGTTGGCTGATGAAGAGCATCGTCAAGCGGCATTCGACAGATATCTACCAAATGAGGATACTGCCCTTGCATCTGACAATGTTTTTGATACCCAAAACTCTACTACTAACAACAATAAATAGGAGCATCCCATGAGTACTATTCTATTTGAACTGGGGTGTGAAGAGCTACCTCCAAAGAGCCTAAAACCATTACGTGATGCACTACAATCAAGTGTCACTGAGCAATTGACGGCAGCTGATATTACCTTTGATAGCATCAAATCCTTTGCTGCTCCGCGCCGTTTGGCAATTCAGATTCAAGGTATTAGCGATAAGCAGCCTGATCGTACTGAGCAAAAACGCGGACCAGCGATTAAAGCGGCGTTCGATGCAGAGGGCAATCCAACACGTGCGGCCATGGGTTTTGCCAAAGGTTTGGGTATTGAAGCCAGCGAGCTTACGACGATTAATACCGATAAAGGTGACTATGTTGGTTTTGAGCAGACAATCCGTGGTCAAGCGACCACTGAGTTACTGCCTGCTATTTTTCAGACCGCGCTAGATAATTTGCCAATTGCTAAGCGTATGCGCTCAGGTGCTAGCCGTAACGAGTTTGTGCGTCCAGTACAGTGGGCAGTATTGATGCAAGATGATACTGTCATTGATGCTACTATCCAAGGTCATCAGACTGGTACGCAAACGCGTGGTCATCGCTTCCATAGCCCTGACTACCATAATATTGCTCATGCCAATGATTATGAAGAATTACTAAGTGGTCTAAAAGTGGTGGCAGATTTTGATAAGCGTCAAATGCTGATCAAAAACCAAGTTAAAGCTTTGGCAGATGAAGTCAATTCTGATGCCATCGTACCGCAGGATTTGTTAGACGAAGTCACCGCATTGGTCGATTTCCCAATTGCGCTACGAGCAAGCTTTGAAGCGCGCTTTTTACAAGTACCGCAAGAAGCGCTTATCTCGACCATGCAAGCGGATCAAAAGTATTTCTGCTTAACCGATAAAACTGGCAAGCTGCAGCCGTATTTCATTTTTATTACCAATATTGAATCAAAAGATCCTAACCAGATTATAGAAGGTAATGAAAAAGTTGTACGTCCACGTTTGGCTGATGCAGAGTTTTTCTTCTTGCAAGATCAAAAGCAGCCCTTGTTTGCGCTCACAGAAAGCCTAAAAAATCGTGTATTCCAAGACAAACTGGGTACGATTTGGGAGAAGTCTGAGCGTATTGCTAAATTGGCAGCATTCATCGCCGCGTTGATGCAGCAGCAAGGCCACGATATCAATGTCGATGAAACCGTACGTGCGGGCATTTTGTCTAAAGCAGATTTGGCCAGCTCGCTTGTCGGCGAATACCCTGAATTACAAGGTATCGCAGGTACTTATTATGCGCGTCTAAACGATGAGCCAGAAGCGGTTGCCGCCAGTTTAGAAGAGCAGTATCTGCCGAAATTCAGTGGTGATGTATTGCCACAGACACCGATTGGTATTTGCTTAGCATTGGCTGATCGTTTGGATACATTGGTTGGTATTTTTGCGATTGATCAAGCACCAACGGGTTCAAAGGATCCGTTTAGCTTACGTCGTTCTGCTATTGGTATATTGCGTATTTTAATCGAAAAGCAGTTGCCGATTAATCTGGTTGCGCTCGTTGAGCAAGCGATTAAAGGCTATGGTGATGCTGAAGGTAGTAAGATTGCCAAAATGGGTGATACTTTTACCCAAGTCATGGCATTCCTAAACTCGCGCTACCGTGCGATGTATACGGAGCAGGGCGTTAGCGTCGATACGATTCAGGCAGTGCAAGCGATTAACCCGCATATGCCGCTTGATTTTGATCAGCGTATCCGTGCAGTGCAAGCATTTAGCGAGCTGTCACAAGCGTCGATGTTGGCTGACTCAAACAAACGCGTTGCTAATATATTGGCCAAGTCAGAAGTGCGCGTGGCTGATACAGTCGATGAAGCACTACTGTCTGAATCTGCTGAGCAAAACCTATATGCGAATGTGAAGCAAGCACAGACAGTGGTACAACCATTGCTTGAGCAAGCGGACTATACGCAAGTATTGCAAACGCTGGCTAGCTTAGATGAGCCGTTGACCCAGTTCTTTGATCAAGTAATGGTCAATAGTGAAGATGCCGCGCTTAAAAACAATCGCTTGGCATTGCTAAAGCAGGTTCGCGCCTTGTTCTTGACGGTAGCTGATATTAGCGAGCTACAACTGTAATCCTGCTAAAAGCTGATTTTTATTTTAGCCTGATTGTTGCTTTAACTTGACGGTTATTTTTGATAAAAAACCTGGCTTATCGTGGCCAGGTTTTTTTGTTGTACAGTTGACGGATTTGTTGGTAGGTTTATCTAGTGGATATAACCAGTCAGTTAGCGCAATCAGCAATTAAACGGTAAAGGCATTGTATTATCGCTATTATTGACGGTAAAATTTATGCTATCAAAACGTCTTAAATAATCTTATTTAGTAGATTTTATTATTTCTCACGTTTACCCGTAATCGAAGGAGCACTGCCGTGTTTGCTGTTATTATCGTCATCCTTATTATTTGGGCTTCAATGTGGGCTTTTTATAAGTTTATGTACCCGCGCGCACCTAAGAGTATGATGCCAAAAGAAGGAGATGTGACCACTCCGCGTCAGTGCAATTTCTGTGGCAACAGCTTGGCTGAATATCGCGGTGTACTTGAAACCAAACCAAGCACAGTTACCGATGGCAATATTGAAGCGAACCAAGAATTGTTCTTTTGCAATTACGAACATCAGGCAGACTTTCACGCAGGCAAGACCTACACGCCTTATGCATAAATAGATAAATAATTGGCCACAAAAAAGCGCCTAACTTTATTGGCTAGGCGCTTATGAGTTTAATACAGTACGATGCATCTACAGTATAGAATGAGCATCTTTCATAATTTTATTGAGCAATGCCTCAGACTGTTTGTCTTTCTGCAAGCGATCTTCATCACTTCTTTGATTGGCATGGATTCTTTCATACAAGTTTAAGCAGCACAGTACCAGTATGCTTTCTTGGCTAAGGCTTGGCGCATCTCTTTTTAGATCGAGCGCATAGTTGTTGATATACGAAACCGCTGACAGTAGCTCTTCTTGCTCATGTACTGGACAAAAGATTGGATAAGTAACCCCAGCAATCGCGATATCAACTTTTTTGATTTGTGGTTCTGGCGCTTTAGGTGTTTTGGTATTAGATTGTGCCATGGCGCTTGATATATTTGATGCTGCTGGTGTCGTTTTTTGCGCTGGTACTGTCGCACTTGTTACTGGCGCATTTGGCGCTTGAGTATTTTTTGGTTGTTTTTCTATCGATTTGCTTTGGTCATCGGTCATGATAAATCCTACAATGTCTGGTCAGTGAAATGAGTGATATCAGATTTTACAAATAGCGTTATGCAGTTTTACAAGCAATATGTCTGCTATCTATTGCAAGAATGCGTTAGCCTTCTGCTTGATCGATACGGGTTAGGCGCTGTAATACGACTTGCGTACGCTCGGCTGCCAATTGGTTCTTCTTTTGTAGTTCACTGTTTTGTTGTTTGATATCGCTATACTGCTGCTTTAGCTCATTATTGTGTTGTTGCAGCTCGCTGTTTTGTTGTTGTAATTGGCTGATCTGTTTTTGCAGTTTGTCTTGTTCTTCACCGATCATATGGTGCGCTTCTGCAAGACTCTGATAGCGCTTATCGAGATCGTTCAGTTGTTTTTTTGCACCGTCACGTTCGTTATGGCTGTTGTCTAATTTGGTTTTTAGTGCGGCAAATTCTTTTGAATCAGTAACAGGGTGTTGTTTTAAGCTGCTAAGTTCAGCACTGACAAGCTGATACTGTTTTTTGATGTCGAGTACCATTTTTTCTAATATTCTAAGTTGATCATACATAGTCAGTTTTTATCCTTAACAAGTAAGCGTGAATGAATTTTGTTCGCTGCATTTAATAATGCCATAGGTGACCGCATAATATCTATATCAACAAAGTAATTACAAGCATCAGGCTTTGTCTTTTCACTTTTATTTATCGATGATTTGTCCATGACATCTTATCGCGACTATTTTTATTTTATGAGCAGTAATCAATTACTAGGACATCTATTATGAATGATAATATCTCTGGCTGGAATACTTGGCTGACTGCGTTTGATGATTGGACTGACGTGTCTATCAGCGAAGTGCATGGCATGATGACAGGGCTTATGACGGCTTGTAATGCACCTGACGAAGCAACTTGGGCTAAGGTGTTTGAGGAGCTTAGCTTTGCTCCATTACCAGAGCCTGCATTGACCTTGCTGACAGAAGAAGCGGAAGATATTGTGTTTCAGCTAAAAGACAAAGATGATGCCTACGCGTATATGCCGCTCATCCCAGATGATGAACATGATTTATACGAGCGCGTGATGGCGTTGAAACAGTGGGCAAACGGTTTTATGACCGGTTTCGGCATTACTGATTGTGGTTTGACCAGTGAAGAAAACGAGATGCTATCTGATTTGGCTAAGATTGGCGCAATTCGTCTCGAAGATGATGAAGATTTTGAAGGTGGCGAAGAGTCTTATCTTTATATCTATGAATTTGCTCGTATGGTACCCGTAAGTTTTGCCACGCGTAAACGCAAGGCTGTCAAAGATATCGCGCTCATCGCTGGTTTGTCTATCGATGCCAAAACAACCAAAGAGCTACAGGCAGAAGGTAAGCTACCAAAACCAATGCCTCCAGTGGTTGATGTGATGAATCATAACAATCCATCGTAAGGCAGCTCTGACACATCATAGTTCTGAAAATTGTAGTAAGGATATTTTATGATCCAAATTAACAGTAGTAATAGCGACAACGTCAGTAATAGCGATAACGTTGATAGTAGCAGCGCTGTCCAACTGAAAAGTGTCGAACATCCTACTCAAAGCCTAGATTGGCTAACACGTCTCATCGCCTTTGATACGGTCAGTCGCCATTCTAATTTGGCTTTGATTAACGATGTAAAGTCGTACTGTGAGCAGTTGGGTTTGACGGTAGATTTGACCTTTAATGAGGCTGAAACTAAAGCCAATTTGTTTGTGACTGTACCAGCTGGTGAAAACGCTGATATTATCAATAACGGTCTGGTCTTATCAGGTCATACCGACGTTGTGCCAGTTGATGGACAAGCGTGGTCTTCAGAGCCATTTACCGCGACGATACGTGGTGATAAGCTATACGGACGCGGTGCATGTGACATGAAGGGCTTTATCGCTTGTGCGCTAACAGTATTGCCGCAAGCCGTGCAGTTATCGAACAGCGGTCAGCTACGTCGTCCATTACATTTGGCATTGTCGTTCGATGAAGAGGTTGGTTGTTTGGGTGCGCCATTGATTTTGGCAGACCTAAAAGCACGCGGCATCACACCTGATTATTGCATCGTCGGTGAGCCGACCAATATGGCCATGGTAGTTGCACATAAAGGAATCGCGGTTTATCGTTGCCGTGTACATGGCAAGTCGGCGCATTCTTCATTGATTGCACAAGGTGTCAATGCTATTAGCTACGCTAGCAGATTGGTTGGCTATGTAGATACGCTTGCTGAAGAGCTGAGCGCTCGTGATGATAACGATGCCTTATTTACAGTGCCTTATTCGACATTGTCAGTAGGTACCATACATGGTGGTACAGCGACTAATATCGTGCCCAATCTGTGCGAGTTCACCTTTGACTATCGTAACCTGCCGCACATGACGCAAGACGATATACTAGCGCCCATTCGAGCAAAAGTCGCTGAGCTAAACGCGCAAATGCAAGCGCGCGCGCCAGAGACTGGCATTGAGCTGATGCAAGAAGAAAGCGTACCAGCAATGACTGACAATGATAGCGCTGAGTTGCAATCATTGATCGCTGCGCTGACAGGAGATGATGAGCGTCATAAAGTGGCTTACGCGACTGAAGGCGGTCAGTTTACCAATGCAGGCATCCCAACGATTATCTGTGGCCCTGGTAGTATTGAGCAGGCGCACAAAGCGGATGAGTATGTGGAGCTTAGTGAAATTGAACGCTGT
Organism: Psychrobacter proteolyticus; assembly: GCF_038155145.1. GTDB lineage: Bacteria > Pseudomonadota > Gammaproteobacteria > Pseudomonadales > Moraxellaceae > Psychrobacter > Psychrobacter proteolyticus_B. Next base: position 274,215 of record NZ_JBAKAY010000006.1, on the reverse strand, counting down.
GATGTGTTTTTAAAGAAGCTATTAGATAGCTGTACGACTCAGCCGTCCATGTAATCGTAATTATTCAGAAGAAGGCATGTCGTTTCTTTAATGATTTCTGCGAGAATTTTTGATATATAGGTATAAATGACACCGTCTTAATGGCGGTGTTTATTTTTTAGTCGCGTATTTAAGTCGTATAGCCGTTCGTATTAGAACCATTTACACATGACAAAGTAGGGGTGGGTTGATGTCTTGGCATCTGTTTGCAGTGTTTTTCGCAAGTACGTTTTTTATTTCAGCGACCCCTGGTCCTAATATGCTGCTGGCATTTCAGTATGGCATGAACTATGGCGTCAAACGAACCTTATGGACACTGGCAGGTCTGAGCCTTGGCTTGTTTGTATTACTGCTATCGACACTGCTTGGCTTGGACGTGATCAGTCGCCAGTCACCGTGGCTACTGACCATCATTAAAGCCGTGGGTGCAGTATACTTAATCTATTTGGGTATCAGTTCTTGGCGCGATGCTGGCGACGGTAGCTTGATGAGCGATGCTAAAGAGTTGAGTGCCGAGGTAGCAGCAGACTATGCTGCCACTGATGGTGCGCCCAGTACACCACAGCCGCGTTCACTATCTAGTGCTGCTACTAAGATAGCGCCGAGCAATACAACCTTGTTTCGTACTGGTGTTTGGGTATCATTATCTAATCCGAAAGCTATCTTGTTCTTTGCGGCATTTTTTCCTAAGTTTATCAATTTTAGCGCGCCACTATGGCCGCAATATGTTCTATTGACTATCGGCTTGTTTTTGAGTGAAACCATTTGGCAAATCGTATATACGCTAGGTGGCAAAAAGCTGGCAAGCTGGCTTGATGTTGGTAATCGCTTAGCGTGGCTCAATCGTGGTTGCGGAGTGATATTTATAATTATTGCTGCTGCTTTATTGGCTGAAGTGATAAAAAGTTTTATGGTATAAAAGGTGCTATTCACGAAAAAGAAGATATCGATATCATCCGAAAAAAACGTCGCCGTGAGACTAAGCAACAGTTACGGAAGACAGATTGGTTATCAGAATAGTGATGGTTAACATTCATCCACAAAAAAGCCGTTCGCTATGATAGCAAACGGCTTTTTTATTCTTACTCAAATTTATAATTTAACTACTGTTACCTTAACCACTATGCCAATACTTCGATTAGCTCACCTTTGACCATGTGCGGACTAACGAAATCAGTAATACGTACGCTCACAAGTTTACCCAACAGTTCATCCATTTTCTCAACATCATGAGGGAACATGACGGTACGAGTGTTATCTGCCGTACCGATTAAGCAGTCAGGATGACGGTTGGCAACTTGTTCAACCAAGACACGAGTCGTGGTACCGACCATTTCATGCGTTTTGGCAAGTGTCGAATCAATGATGACTTTCTGAAATTCAGCCAAGCGCGCTTTTTTAGTGGTGAAGCTTACATCATCTGGCAACTCAGCGGCTGGCGTGCCTGGACGCTTAGAGTAGATAAAGCTGTAAGAGTGATCGAAGTTCAACTCTTTTGCTAAGTTTAAGGTATCTTGGAAGTCTTGATCAGTTTCACCAGGGAAGCCAATAATAAAGTCGCTCGACAAGTGAATATCTGGACGAATGGCTTTTAGCTTATTAATCTGATTGATATAAACATCGATTGTATGGTTGCGCTTCATCGCTGCCAAAATAGCATTTGAGCCACTTTGAACCGGTAGATGTAAGTGCGATACTAGCTCTGGCAATTGGGCATATGCATCAATGATGTCATCAGTGAACTCTAGTGGATGGCTAGTCGTATAGCGAATACGCTCGACACCATCAACGTGCGAGACATAGTGCAATAGTTCAGCGAAACGGCAAATGCTGCCATCGTCTTTTTCGCCGCGATAGCCGTTGACGTTTTGACCCAATAGGTTGATTTCACGGATACCTTGAGCAGCAAGGCTGTCAATCTCAGCCAATACGTCATCAAGTGGACGCGATAATTCTTCACCGCGTGTATAAGGCACCACGCAGAATGAGCAATATTTTGAACAGCCTTCCATTATAGAGACAAATGCTTTATAGCCTTCTACTCTTGGCTCTGGCAAAAAGTCAAACTTCTCGATGCTAGGGAATGAAACGTCAATTGTACCGATACGGTTTTTAGGCGCGATTTCACGTTGCTCATTTGATTGGTCGTATAGCTCTGGCAGGCGATGCAAGGTTTGCGGGCCAAATACCATATCGACATAAGGCGCACGCTTTTGAATGTTATCGCCTTCTTGTGAAGCGACGCAGCCACCAACGCCAATGACAAGGTCAGGGCGTTTTTCTTTTAGTTTGCGCCAGCGGCCCAATTCTGAAAAGACTTTTTCTTGCGCTTTTTCGCGGATAGAGCAGGTATTCATTAACAATACGTCGGCCTCATCGATATCATGAGTCACTTCCATACCATGCGAATCGCCGAGCACGTCTAGCATTTTGCCAGAGTCATAGACATTCATCTGACAGCCTTGGGTCGTGACAAAGACCTTTTTTGTCGCTGCTTTTTCGACGGGTGCTTGGACTGAACTTGCTTCTTTGAGTGCAGTGACAGCACGTGCGGTGACAGTCGTCTCAGCAACAGCATCGTCATCGATGCGGGGATTGAATACAGTAACACTCATAAGGATAAGTCCATGATTGACCAAAAATATAGCGGAGTAGCCGATTAACAGGTGGCGTATTTTATCACAACCCTGTGCCAATGTGAAAAATTAGCACGAGCGATAGCTCCTCAATATGATAAATAATTCATAGCAGTATCAATTATTTACTGTCGTTCATATTACTATTCATAAAAACTGCGGCTCGTTATCACTTCTATGTTACACCGTGCTGTCCTATTTATTAACAAAAGGTAAAGGAGATAGTTGAAAGCACAATGAGTATAGTATGATGATTGCTATACCCTTGGCGGTACTTAGCGAACCGTTATTCACATATTTATAGAGATATCATAAAGAGAGTCAGTATGACAAAGTTGCGTGTTGCGCATAGCATCAAGGATGAAGAGTCTATCAGTCAAAAACACGCGTCAAAGCGAATCACAGTAGGTACGCTACGGTTGAGCGCGTTGAGCGTGGCAACAGCGGTAAGTGCACTTGGTGTGTCACAGGTCGCTTGTGCCGAGTTGACCTGGGGCGATGAGGAAAGCTATCAACAAGAAAGTAACTATCAACAAGATTATCAGCAAGACAGTAGTATTGACTCATTTATGGCAGCCGCTATCGCCGCAGATCGCGGTGATGTGAGTGCGCTCTATAACTATGAGCAAGTCATGAGCGGCGGCTTGTTTGCGATGTATCCGACTTATTGGCGTATGAATCTAGACCTCAATTCGCAGAGTTCAGCGGCGGTCTCGCAGTTTGTGCGCCAATATCCAGACACGGTTATGGCTGAGAAATTAGTGGCTGATTTTGCGGAGACGAAAGCAGGATCGAATGATTATGCCTCGGTTAGACAGGTAGCCAATTTGATTACCAATGCGGATGCTAGTGAGCGCTGTGCGGTTGCGCTTGGGTTTAATAATGGCGGTGACACCATGCGTGCTATGGCAGCCAAATCTGATGTGTGGCTGACCACCAAAAAGCAACCAGCATTGTGCGATCAGCTAGCGATGGAGATGAACAACAACGCGCTAATTAGTAATCAAGATCGTGCGGCTCGTCTCAAGCGTATGTTACGTAAAGGCAAGACAGGCGATATTATGGCATTGTCATCACGCCTTGGTACGCCAATTGCTTATTCGGCGCTCAGTGAAATTCAGCTAAATCCGTCTTCTTTCTTTAGCCGTTTTGGTCGTGAGCCTGCAAGCCAAACCAATCAATACCTATATATGTACGCAATCGGCCGTATGGCTGACAAGTCTTATCGTGAGGCGGCGCTACAGTTAGACTTTGATATCAAACAAGACAATCAGCGCGCGGTCAAATTGTTGAATGATGAAACCCGACGCTATGCTTATCGTACGCTTGGCGTACAGCGTATGAATCACAACACTGATGATGGCTTTAACGCTGAAGCAGTGGATTGGTTCCGCAACAGTTTGGACAACGACTTTAATTTTGAAGAAGCTGAAGATTACGCGATGGCAGCGATTCGCTTTGGTCGTTGGGATGATGTGGTAGAAGCTATCTCAAAAATGGATGGCGAAACGCAAAAAGAAGCCCAGTGGCAGTATTGGCTAGCTCGTGCGTATGAGCAGTCAAGCGATAGTAGCAAGCGCAATACGTCTAAAAAAATGTATCAAAACCTAGCAAAAAGTAATGACTACTATGGCCTGATGGCAAAAGACAAAATAGGGCAGCGTTTTGATGCTAGCCGTTTAGGCGGTAGTAATTTGCCTAATGTCAGTACCGCTGATCGCGCGCGCGTCATGCAAGATGCCAACTTTGCTCGTGCGTTTGCGTTATACAACTCTGAAGCTAGTCGTGCTTATGCCAATCGCGAGTGGAACTGGGCAGTGAAGCAAGCTCGTGACAATCGTGATGACAATTTGATCGTCGCTGCTGCTCGTCAAGCCTATGATATGGGCTGGCTCGATCGAGCGATTTATGCAGTTGATAATACTGATAGGGTGGATAGTCTCGCACTCTCGCATCCGATGCCGCATCAAAGCGCAGTCGTACGTTATAGTGAGTCAGCAGGTATTGATCCAGCATGGGCGTACGGTATTATGCGTCAAGAAAGTCGCTTTGTGACTTCAGCACGCTCAAACGTAGGCGCGAGCGGACTGATGCAAGTTATGCCTGATACCGCAAAATATATTGCTCGCAACCTAGGCGAGACGTATAGTGCGAGCCGTGCCAATAGCGGTGATACCAATATCCGCTATGGTACGTGGTATATGGGTGATATTTTGGGTAAGCTTAATTATCAGCCAGTATTGGCAACCGCAGGCTATAACGCTGGTCCTAATAACGCCAAACGCTGGCAGCCAGTTTATGGCTCACTTGCTGCAGATCAGTATGTAGAGTCGATTGCATTTCCTGAGACACGTAACTATGTCAAACATGTGATGGAAAACGCCACTATTTATAGCAGTCTGTTGGGTCGTGGTCAGCCGATTACTCAGCGTATGGGTACAGTGCCAGCTGGATTTTAATCACTTAACTTGTATTTGATAAACCACTAATGATTTATTGTTAGTGGTTTATTTTTATCTGCTGATTTGCTTTGCTAATTGTCAATTTATCAACTCTGATTTGCCAAAGTAGCATTCATTTGGCTAAGATAAATTTTACAGCTGTTATCCTTCAGTGCTTTATCAACATTTATCGATCTTCCTGACGATGTCGTCAACGTTTACGTTTTTGCTATAGATTAAAAAAAACGTTTTGTTACCATTGCCTTAATGGGAAACCCTATTTTTCAGTCTTGTTCTTAGGTCAATGCGTGTTTTATGTATCGCGTCTAATGATTTAAGTTATAGCCTATGTCTTATCATTGCTAACTAACTGCCTTCAGTCCTATGATCAAAAAATATTTTAGTCTGTCTACGTCGCCAAAAACCAAATATTCGTTATCTAATCGGATATGCTTTTTATCGAAGGCAAATACAAAGACAGATACAAACCTGAGCAACAAGGCTGCTAACTGTATGGTGCGATTGCGTGCAGATTTGGCTAGCAAACATAGCGTAGGTAGTATCAAAGCGACAATGAGCTTTGGCGCTTTACTGCTTATACAAGGCGTTATACTGCTACCAGCACAGGCGGCTAGCACGGTTAAGACTGGTCAGCGCGTATTGATGATTGAGATGACCCCAGCATTATGTAATATGCAGCCGACGCGGGCACGTATGCGCCAGTGTTTAGAAGGGTATTCGTTAACCGTATCTGGTCTAGATATGGGATATGGTGAGCGCTGCGGTCGTGGTAGTGAGCCACGTCTTACCCCGCTACAACTAAAAGTCGTTAACCGAATCATGCCTGACACAACGGTACGTAGCCAAACGTGGCAACGTTACGGAGCCTGTAGTCCGCTTAGCGCTAGCAGTTACTTTCGGCAGATTACTAACTATGCAGGTGGATTAAAGCTACCGAATGAGCTAAATACGGGTAATAGTTATACCGTTTCCAAATCACGATTTATCAGTCAAATGACCCGTCTTAATAGTGGTATGTCATCAAACAGTGTGGATCTCATCTGTCAAGAAGGCAGCCGTCGCCAATCGATACTTACTGATATACACGTGTGTTATGAAGGTAGTGATTTTGGGACTTGTCATGACGTTGTAGACAGCTGTGGCAGTAAATTTATCATTTCAGGTGGACGATAGTCTTTACTTAGTTACCTGCTTAAACTTCCTTTTCGATACCGTTTTTCATTTCACTTAATCGAATTTGATGGTGCACATTGCCTATTTTGACCATTATATCTACCTATAACACAGTGAAAATATGCTTTAGTTATCATGTGCTAAAACCCTCTAGCGCTTTATCTATAAGCGCTTAGCCTCTGTAGAACTCCTCTCGTATAAAATGTAACAATATAATCCCTGACGGGTCTATGACTGTATCTAGACGGTCACTGCGATGAAGTGCTACACTAGCTCTCGGTTTATACATGCTGCTATGCGGCAAACAAGTCGATATCTAAAATGATAATCGTTCATTAGAATTATCTAATAATTAATTAGGGAGTATTCAATGTCAATGAAACAGCCTTTACGTGTTGCCGTCACTGGTGCCGCTGGTAATATCAGCTACGCGATGCTATTTCGTATTGCATCTGGCGAGATGCTAGGTAAAGATCAGCCAGTTATTTTGCAATTACTTGAAATTACGCCAGCTCTTGACGCCCTAAAGGGTGTGGTCATGGAACTAGAAGACTGTGCATTCCCATTGTTGGCTGGTATCGTCCAAACTGACGATGCTAACGTCGCATTCAAAGATATCGATTATGCTTTACTGGTTGGTGCACGTCCTCGTGGCCCAGGTATGGAGCGTAAAGATTTGCTAGAAGCCAACGCTGCGATTTTCTCAGCACAAGGTAAAGCATTGAACGAAGTCGCTAGCCGTGATGTAAAAGTATTGGTAGTCGGTAACCCTGCCAACACCAACGCACTTATCGCTCAGCGCAATGCACCAGATCTTGATCCACGCAACTTCACAGCAATGACTCGTTTAGACCACAACCGTGCTATGGCACAGTTGGCTGGCAAGACTGACAGTACTGTAAATGACGTGAAAAAAATGATCATCTGGGGCAACCATTCGTCAACTCAGTATCCAGATCTAACCGCTTGTACAGTAAACGGTAAGCCTGCGCTAGATTTAGTTGATCGCGAATGGTACGAAGCGACTTATATCCCAGAAGTACAACAGCGCGGTGCTGCGATCATTAAAGCTCGCGGTGCATCATCTGCCGCTTCTGCTGCCAACGCTGCTATCGCACACATGCGTACGTGGGCACTAGGTACTGATGAGAACGATTGGGTATCTATGGGCGTTTACTCAAACGGCGAATACGGTATTGCTGAAGGTTTGATCTACTCATTCCCATGCACATGCACTAACGGCGACTGGTCTATCGTAGACGGCGTTGATGTATCATCAGATTTCTCTAAAGAGAAAATGGCTGCCACTGAGCAAGAGCTTAGTGAAGAGCGTGATGCAGTAGCACATTTACTACCGTAAATCTAAGCTGCTATCCAGTAAGCTATGATTTAAGTAGTAAAGATAAGTAGTACAAAAAAGCCCTCTTAAATGTGAGGGCTTTTTTTATGTCTATAAGAAACAGGCAAATGAGAGCAATTCAATCATCATCTTAAATGAATAAAAGCGATTTACCGTTAATACAATTGATAACGTTAGATAAACGTTGATTAACAGCTATTAAAATAAAGCTTGCTACAATGAATATGTCAATTTGAATAATAAGCACATTAAACAATAAGTACGACCATATTCGTACCATTTAAGGAGAAAATTATGTTGGGTGAACCAGAATATAGTATGAATGAGTTATTTGCTCAGTTAGGTCTAGATAGCTCTGATGAAGCAATTGATAATTTTATCGCAGCAAACCAATTAGCTAGCGAAGAAAAACTAACAGAGGCTAGTATTTGGACGGATAATCAGCGCATGTTCCTGCAGGAAGAATGGCAAAAAGATGCAGCATGGGTAGAAACCATCGATGAGCTAAATGTCCGTTTGCATCCTGATGCATAAAGACTTATAAACATATTTGAAAAACCCCGCGATAGTCTTAATATCGCGGGGTTTTTTTATATCTGGAGTAACGCTAAACTTTAAATTTGCTTTTCGCGCCACTCAAGTAGATCTGCGACGTCTTGATGAATACCCGCTTTTAATGCTTCTATTCCATCATAGCGACGCTCACCGTGCAAAAAGTGTAGGAAACGTACGTGTAAATTCAGTCCGTACAAATCAGCTTGCAACTGCGGAAAGTGGACTTCTAGTCGCCAGTCATCACCTTTATCAACAGAAGGTCTTTTGCCAATATTAGCCGTGCCAAACAAACTATGCGCACGCAAGCCTGCAACACCTGTACGACCATCGGTGGCAAGCGCAGTCAAACCATCAGCTATCACACTACCATTGTCATCTAAGCTCACCACATCAACTGCAAAAATACCATGCAGGGCAGGCTTTATTCGTTGCAAATCGATATTTGCGGTAGGGAAGTCTATCGTACGACCTATCTGATCGCCGCGCACAACCACTCCTGTGATTGCATAGTCACGACCAAGTAACCTGTTGGCTGCTTGAAGATCACCTGCTAATAGTAAATCACGAACACGAGTAGAGCTGATACGGGCAGCGTCGTTATCGATAGTATCAACACTGTCGCTATCAACATTGTCGCTATCAGTATTACTATCAGTGACCGTATGCAGGTTGGTCACATCCAAACCATAATCACGCAAAAACTGACTGTCGCCAGTACGATCATGACCGAAGCGAAAGTCATCGCCCAACACCAACGCTTTGACGTTCAAACGCTTGGCTAATATATCGGCAAACGCTTGTGCTGATAGCGAGCGAAATTCTGTATCAAAACCTGCTACGATCAATGTTTCAACGCCATACTCTGCTAGCAGTGCTTGTTTTTCTGCCAGATTGGTCAGGCGCGCAGGCGCTTTAGCAGGTGCAAAAAACTCGCGTGGCTGCGGCTCGAATATCATGACCGCCGCACCCAAATTTTGGGTATGCGCAATTTCACGAACTTGGGCTAGCATTGCTTGGTGACCAAGGTGTACACCGTCGAAATTGCCGATAGTGAGCACGCAAGATGCCAACTCTACTGGGATAGTGTCCGTAGATGAAGTGTGTGGCGACGAAATCAGTTGCTCAAGAAAATAGGTTTTCATAAGTTTTCAGCTATGATGAGACCAAATAAAAAACGAAAAAACACATCTATGCTTAAAATTGATGTGTCTAAAACCAGCCATTATAAAGTAAAATAGCCACACTAACATCCTATAGTCTACGTGTAATGCAAGTATGGCGCATAGGGTGGCTATTCTTTATTGCCAATGATGCTAATAGTAATCCTAACAACAATCCTAACAACAATCCCGACAACGATGGAGATCTTATGTCTGCTGCTGCCTTAAATACTATACCAACCGACCTATCGACATATCAGCTTACCGATCAGTTCGTTGTGCAGCGTGCAAGTAAAGAAGATTTAGCAGAAGTCTTAGCCATTTATAATCAAAGCATACCGGGCAAACAAGCAACAGCCAATCTTGCATTGGTTACGCTAGAGGAGCGTGCCGCTTGGTTTGATGAACATTTGGATAGCGCAACCAGACCAATATATGTGGTCAAAGCATTACCATCAAATAATGTAGACCAAACCAAGGCACCAATAGTTGCATGGGGCAGTTTTAGCGATTTGTACGCGCGTACGGCCTATCACATCAGTACTGAGATTAGCATCTATCTAAATCAAGATTATCAGGGCAAAGGGTTAGGCAGTTTGCTGACCCGTTGGATGTTGACGCAAGCACCAAGCCTAGGTATTCGAAATATCATCGCCCTTGTCTTTGCTCATAACCATCCAAGCTTAGGATTATTTCGTAAGCTTGGCTTTGAACAATGGGGTTATATGCCCGAAGTTTGCGATATGGAAGGGTTCATCGCTGATGTTGTGATGCTTGGTAAATCAGTCACGTCAGACGATATTTTAGATAAAGCACCTGAAACAATTTAACTTAAAACGCTCTAACCTAAAATCTTCCATTGATCTTCTATCTTCTGTAGCTGGTAGGTCAGTGGTGCAGGTTCGCTCTGTCCTTTTAGCATCAGCTCGCCAGTGATGGTGGCACGAGTTTTATCATCATTATATTTGGTGTCAGTAATCGTAACGCCATCCACCGTTTGCTGAAACGCAGACTGGGTATTGGCAAGCTCTTCTTCGAAGTTTGCCATATCAACTTGGTAATATGACGCCGCATCCTTCACATCACCGTAATATAAGCTGTTTAGGGCTTGCTTGACAGTATCCTCTGGCGTACCGGCTTGAGTTGGATTGGTCACTAGGCTTTTCTGTTTGGTCGCATCGGTGACTGGATTAATATTGTCACTATCAATCGCCGTCTTATCTTTAGTGCCATCTGTAATTTCGCCTGTTTCGCTAGCACTGTCAGCAATCTCTGCTTGGTCAGTCGTATCATTGTCTAATGTGACGTCTTCTGAGGTATCAACAGTCGCTGCCACATCTTCATTATTGGTAGCAATTTCAGCTGACTCATTATCGCTACAGCCACTAATAAGTAGTCCAGTGCTTAGTACACCAGTTGCTAGCAAAATTGGTAAGCGCTGAAAGATTGGCTGTTTCGTTGTCATATTAAACCTCAAATGTCATTTATTCATTAGTGATCTATTATGACAATTATTCGCAGCGCGCATTGTCATTTCTCATAACAGGCTTGTTTTGGTTTCGTAAGCCCGTCATAAGTTTGCTTATACTTTGTCCTAACCGTGCTTTAGCTGACGCGGACGGAACCCTGTCGCTAGCAATACCACACCGTAAACCAGCGCTCCGACGGCACACATAATAATCAGCGCGACGATACGCTGCCACTGAGCCTCATCGGTAGGGAAGTAAGGGAGCATAAAATAAAGCACGCCAATCATAGAGCCAGTCGAGATAGCAAACTGCGTAAACAGCTTTTTCCAATGCGGACCGAAACGGAAAATATCACGCTTGTGCAAGAAGTAATATAGCAAGCCTGCGTTTACAAAAGCAGCGCCAGTCGTAGCCAAAGCCAGACCACCATGTAGTGGTATCTCTAAGAAATAAAATATCCCGATAAAAATAACACTAAAAATCATATTAGCGATGACAGAAATGATGCCGATTTTTACAGGGGTTCTGGTGTCTTGACGCGCAAAAAATGCAGGGGCAAAAATCTTAATGAGCATAAATCCTAAGATACCACCTGCCATACTACGTAAGGCCAGTGAACTCATTTGGGCATCACGTAAGGTAAACTCACCGCGTAAAAATAGTGCTTGCATCAATACATCTGCCAGTACAAATAAGGCAGCCGAGGCAGGCACACCGACCAAGATGATAAGGCGTGCTGCCCAGTCGATGGTCTTTTTAAAACTGACGTCGTCTTTTTGAGCTTCGCTTTTCGACAGACTTGGCAATATGACGGTACCAATCGCCACGCCAATCAGACCCAATGGAAGCTCGCTCATACGTTCAGCTGCATAGAGCCAAGAGACTGAACCGCCAATCATTAATGAGGCAAAAATGGTATTTAACAGTAAATTAATCTGAGTAACAGAAACACCAAAGATAGCAGGTAACATCAGTTTCAAAATTCGACGAACACCTTCGTGCTGGAAGTCAATCTTTGGTGCGACAAGCAGCTTTTGTTGCCAAAGCTGCGGCAGTTGAATCAAGAATTGTAGCAAACCTGCGATAGCAACGGCATAGCCAAGCGCCATAATGGGCGTATCAAACATCGGCGCAAAAATCAGCGCACCACCAATCATACATAGGTTCAATAGAACTGGTGCAAAAGCAGGTGCGGCGAAACGACCGTAGCTTTGTAGAATACCACTGGCAAAGGCTGTCATAGAGATGAATAGCAAATATGGAAAAGTAAGACGCAATAACTCAGCAGTAATGGCAAACTTATCAGGCTGATCGGCAAACCCAGGGGCAAACAACGTCACTACCCAAGGTGCGATTAAGATAACCACCACCGTCAGCATCGATAACACTAGCAATAATGCACCTGAGGTTCGACTGACCAAAATCTGCACTTGTTGCAAGCTGTACTTTTCTTTGTATTCGGAGAGGACTGGCACGAATGCTTGGCTAAACGCACCCTCCGCAAACAGTCGTCGTAAAAAATTTGGGATTTTGAAGGCGACCAAAAAGGCATCCATCAAACCACCTGCACCAAAAACCCCTAGCAATACAACATCACGTACCAAACCTAAAATACGCGATAACATGGTCATACTACTGACCACCATGGTTGAACGAAATAACCGACTTTTTGCCATGAGAACCTATCTTGCTAAGTTGTATATTGAGTTATGTGCTGATGTGATATGGATAAAAAACTGACAAATTATATCACTTTCACCATTGAGATAAATGGATTGAGTGTGGAAATCACTTATGTGACGGTACACCGTTTTTCGTTGCATCAGCCACTAACTGGCGCAATCTTGCCCATTCAAAATAATCACCAGGGTCAGTCTTACGCCCAGGCGCGATATCGCTATGGCCTGTTAAGTGGCGACGTGTTTTGGGATAGGCCGTATAGATGGCGGCAATTACTTCGGCTAGCTGCTCATATTGAGCAGAGGTGAAGGACACAAAATCCGACCCTTCAAGCTCGATGCCAATGCTATAATCATTACATTCAGGTCGACCCAAGTAGCTAGACCGCCCAGCATGCCACGCCCGTTCGTTGAAATTGACGAACTGAGTGATAGCGCCATCACGTTCGATAAATAAATGCGCTGATACTTCCGCGCCTTTAATTGTTTGAAAGTAAGGATGAGCATCCCAGTCTAATTGATTGGTAAATAATGCTTTTACATAATGCGTGCCACTAGCGTCGCAGGCATCAAATTCATTCGGTGGTAGACTAATATTGTGTACGACAATAGCGTCAATACTTAAACCTTTTGGCCTTACATTGTAATTGGGTGAGGCTAGCCAAGTGGCTGCTGATAGTAGACCATCTTTGATAGTCATTGGCGATGTAGATGATGAGTCTGGTGATAATACGGGCATAATGCTCTCTTTTTATACTAGTATTGATAATGGTGTAATAAACAATCTATCTAAATAGTTAAATGATAGTGGGCGATGTGTTTGATTTTTTGACCCAGAAACTCTAATAACGCTGATAGCGTATGAATAATAACGTGCGAGATTTTACCTCATGTCTATAAAACTAACGTCCATACCTATCGATTGTACGCTAATGACCATTGGCCTGCGAGCACGTCTGCCATTGGCTATAGCAGGGCTGTTACTCTCGGCTCAAACACAGGCATTTTTACCAACGCCGCTGTCCGTTCTTGAATCAGATGTATTGTCACCTGACGCATCTAGCTTAGCACCTACTAGCACAGCACTTACTTATTCTAATTCAGATGCATTATCTGAGCCGGACAATATCAGTAGTGCTGAACCTAATATTCAAAATAGTACTTTATCTGAATCAAGCTTAGCGACAGAGCAGCTACTATCAACATGGCGGCAGCAAGTAAAAACAGACAAGTTGGCACAGCATACAACATGGCGACGCTTGTTGTATTTTTACGATGATAAAAACAGTGTATTCAGTAAAAAGAAAACCGAGAGTTTGGTTGATGATCCGAGCTTTTTTTTAAGTAAGAATGGTCAACGAGATTCAGGTGCAGAGTTGGATGCGATGCTCGTAGCACTTGCGCAAGAGTTGGCATCATCGGCGACTGATAACGACCAAGCCAAAACTGATACCAATAATAATTCTGTCTTGTGCCGTTTTCCAGCGCGAGTGGCATGGTTGACAGAGGTGCTAGCGATCGATACTGCAAGTCTATCTGCTGACTGTGCAGAATTGGATGAGTGGATGTCGACATTGGCGCCTGAGCAGCTGTCTATCATGTTTGCGCAGGAGTATTTGGACAATCCGCTCTCTGCGTTTGCTCATACGCTGTTACGCATTGACTCAAAATCGAGTATCGCCGATCCAAACCAAATCGATAAGTCTTATGCGCTGAACTATACGGTAGACGGTGATCCAAACGACAGTTTTCCAGTCTATGCTACCAAGTCAATGATTGGTAGCTACAACAGTGCTATCGAAATTGACCCTTATCCAGAGATGCTAGCGAAATACCTGCAAGATGATGAACGTGATACGTGGACATATCAGTTGAGTCTGACGCCCGCGGAAGTTCAGCAGATTATGCGCCACGTTTGGGAAACCAAAGCATTAAAGATGCCGTATTACTTCACCACGGACAATTGTGCTTCTGAGATTCTGCGTCTTATTGATGTGGTCCGTCCGCAGCAAAACTTACTAAGCCAACTGTCTTACGCAGTCGTGCCTTCTGATGTGATTCAATTATTAAATGATAAGCAGTTGCTGGCAAGTACCACTTATACACCTGCTGATAATACCTTACGTCAAAATCAGCTCAATGAGAAAAAACAACAGCGCACACAGTTGGGCTATCATAATAGTGCCAAACAAACCGTGAATGAGATCAAGTCTGCGCAGCTCAACCCTGTATCGAGTATGTCAGCTGATGGGCAAACACTACTCAAGCGTCAAATCGACGTATCGGATAATAATCCAATAGACAGGCATCCGCTACAATTGGGCACGATAGGTATAGGGCAGCGTGGTGACGATGACTATATAGATATTGGGTTTCGAGCGGGATTTCATGATACGCTTGACCACGCCTCAGGGTATCCACAATTTTTTAACTTAGAAGGGTTAGCTGCGACATTACGACTGTATGACACAGATAACAATAACCCCAATCAGCCAGATAGTGTGACCTTGCAAAACGTCACTTTGATTCGTGGCCGCTCTTTTAATCCAATCAATGCAGCCAAAAAAGGCAATACTTGGGGCGCCAGTATCGAGGCGACGCGAGTAAACGATGGATCGCAAGAGGTAGGTACGGATCATTTGGTCGGTAGCGTGGGTTACGAAAAAGGCTGGTCATGGGCATTTGGTACACCAGCCGCAGGTACTGGTGAGATGCCGCCGCAACTGTGCTATACGTTTTTGGCAGGTACAGGGCAAGTAGGACGCGGTATCAATAAAGGCTTTCGTCTAGGCGCAGGTATCAATGCGGGCTGCCGTTACCAGATTAACAATCAGTTACGCGCGCAAGCTGAATTGCAATTGCCATATTGGTATCATGGCAACAGCGATGAAACCAACGTCCGTGGTCATTACTGGCAACCAATCTCAAGCTTAGGGCTGCAATACGACATTGATAAAAACCAATCATTACGTATCAATGCCAATTACGAATGGCAAGAACGTATCGATGCTAATGATGATATACAGCTATCGTACAGACGGTACTTTTAGGCACTGATTTAGATATTGGTTTAGAAACTGATTTAGCCGTTGATTTAGGCATTAATTTAAACAAAATGGCTTCTAAGCGCTGTGATGGTTGTATAAAGGAAGTTGTATAAAGGAAAACATGCTTTATGAGTACGCAAAATTTACTAATTATTGGTCAAGGTGCTATCGGCCTGCCAGTAACCAATAAACTTGCCCAAGATGGCTATTGTGTGACTGGGCTGGCTCGTAGTGAGCGCCACCATTATGATTTGATAGATAGCGCAGATTTTCTGCAGGCTGATGCGTTGACGCTGACGACTGAGCAACTGCAAGCGTTTACTCATATTGCGATTATCGTCACCCCTGACGAGTACTCGACCAGCGGTTATCACGACAGTTATCTAGCGATTAATCAGCATTTAGCAACGCTTGCTCCACAGCTCACCAAACTTGAACGTGTGGTATTTATTTCTTCTACTGGTATCTATGGTCAGGATAATGGCGAATGGATTGATGAGCATACTGCACCTGTTACGCCTGCGCGTGAAGCCTCGAAATTCATATTGCAAGCAGAACAAGCACTGCAACAAGGCTTTGGTGATAAAGCCATTATTATTCGCCCCAGTGGTATCTACGGTCGCGAGCGCTTAATGCGACTACGCAAGGCTCGTGAGCCAAATAAAGATCCAGTGCCAGCTGAGCATTGGAGCAACCGGATTATGGATCGCGACTTGGTCAATATCATCGCCAAAGTGTTGACGATAGAAACATCAAAGCCTATTTATCTAGCGACGGACTATCGACCTGTTACTACGTTTGAGCTAGGAGTTTGGCTTAGTGAGCAGGTTGGCGAGACACCTCCTACTACTGATAATACAAAAACCTCAGTGACAGGAAAACGCTTGCACAGCAACATTCCGTTAGCTTGGCTTGATTATGCTGACTGGCAGACAGGCTACCGAGATATTTTAAATTATCAGGAGTAAGCCCTTAGAGTTAAGCCCTACAGAGTAAAATAGCCCTTGGTGTAATCGTTTTTATTTGTTTTATATTTTATAGTCTATGGAGATTTCATGTCCCAGCCTTCTACTTCTGATGACCGTTTGTCTCATGCTAATCTGGCAGCAGAAGGCGGTAAGCTGGCAGAAAGTCATGTGCAAAAAAAGGCTGAGCAATCGTCTATGTTGGCTGATTCACAGCAGCCTGCGATCGTACATCCTAACTTTGATCCCAAACAATCTCCTCTTGATCCTGCCAGACCATTAAGTGATATACCTGAGCCTGCTCGTCGCCTAAATGGTCAACTGCGCAGGCTTTATGGTAACTCGACTCGATTCTATCATCCCAATGCAGACAGCTTATCAAAATGGTCGCTGATTGCTTCAGAAGCACTGGCTGAACATTTATCGTTACTAAATGCAGCACAGCTTATCGAATTGCCGGATAGCTTTTATCAGAATCACAGTGAGCAGCCACTAATATCGACATTATCAGATATGACATTATTAGATATGTCGGATATTCAGCAGGCGATTCGGGCTTATCCAAAACTGAACCGTTATGGGTTTTTGCCGACTGATAGCGCTACAGGGGTTGAGTCAAACAACGATTCAAATAATGACAGCAAGGCTCAAAACTCTGCTTCATCTATGCGCGCATTGACCAAACGTTATAATCCTGATGAGCTACTCAACAGTCTGTATGCCGACGATTGGCAAGTGATACTACAGCCGCAGCAGTTTGAGACAGGCGAGGGCAGTTTGGCCACGGATATCATGGCATGTAGCGTGGCCGTCCATGTGCTAAAGCAATGTAGTACCCGTAAGAGTATCAATCATAGTTATAGCGCCGCAGAAATATGTCAGCATGTGCGTAGCTATTTGCTCAGTCAGATCATTTGTGAGCCGCCACAGCGCCACGCATATCGTCAGATTCGACTATTTGCTGGTCATATTATTGTTGCCGCTTATCATTTGGGCTGGGAGATACAAGTCCGAGCAGATGGACAAAGCTATTTTAATATCTCGTCGCGTAGTGGTTTGCTGACTCGCTATGCCAATATGCAGGATTATGAGATCAATGGTTGGTCAAGCTGATCAATAATGCGTACAATAATGCAAATTTTTTGTCCCCTCTTCTTGCTGATAGGAATGTCATAATGTCTCATGTAACACGCCCTCAAGACCCTACATTTTCATCTCATCAATTTATTCAACTGGCTCTAGACAACCAAGTGCTCAAATTCGGTGAGTTTGTCCTAAAGTCTGGTCGTATCAGTCCGTACTTTTTTAATGCAGGTTTGCTTGCGACTGGTGAGATGTTGTCACTGCTAGCACGTGGTTATGCAGATGCCTTAGCTGAACAAATGAATACAGCAAATAATAGCGGTAATGAGCAAGAGCTGGTCATCTTTGGTGCGGCTTACAAAGGTATTCCTTTTGTCGCAGCGACGGCGCAAGCGTTATGGCTACATCATGGTATTAACGCCAAGTGGGGCTATAACCGTAAAGAAGCCAAAACTCACGGCGAAGGCGGCAATTTGGTCGGTGCTGACGTAAGTGGCAAGGCCGTTTGGGTGCTCGACGATGTCATCACAGCGGGTACAGCCATGCGCGAAGTGGTCGAGATTTTAGAGCAAGCAGGCGCAAGCGTTGCTGGTATTCTCGTCGCACTTGATCGTAAAGAAAAAGGTCAAGCAGAGCACTCTGCTATTCAAGAGCTTGCCGCGACACTAGAAGTGCCCGTACGTGCATTGGTCGATATTGATGATTTAATCAGTTATTTGGCCGATGACCATGGTGCACAAACCGGCCAACATCAAGACGCGACCCAGTTAGCCAAAATGCAACACTATCGTGAGCAGTACGGCGTATAGTTGGGCACTGATGTTGTTTAATAGGTGTGTTTCATATTAATAATATAACGTAAGTGAGTCTTATCATGAGCCAACAAAAACAAGAAAAGTCGCTAAAAATACTCGTTATTATGGATCCTATCGAGCGAGTCAATTATAAAAAAGACACCAGTCTCGCTATGATGTGGGCCGCTCAAGATCGTGGCCATCAGCTTGGTTATTGTCAGATTCATGACCTGTGGTTGGACCGTGGTCAGTTGATGGTTGATACGCAGCCGCTTACAGTGAAGCGTGATCCTGCAGATTTCTATACATTGGGTGATAAAAGCACAGGGCCAGTCGGCGACTATGACGTGATTTTGATGCGCAAAGATCCGCCGTTTGATATGCGCTTTATCTATGCCACTTATATGCTTGACCATGCCAAAGCAGCAGGCGTGCTCGTGGTCAATGATCCACAAGCGATTCGCGACTGTAATGAGAAGCTATTTGCGACGTGGTTTAGCGATTATATGAGCCCAACGATTGTGACCAGCAAACAAGCACACATTCGTAAGTTCATCGCTGAACAACAGGACGTCATCGTCAAGCCACTAGATGGTATGGGCGGCACTGGCATCTTCCGTTTGACTGCTGATAGCCCAAACATCGGAGTGACGTTAGAGGTACTGACTGAGCTCGAGACTTTGCCCATTATGGCGCAGCGTTATTTGCCAGAAATCAAAGAGGGCGATAAGCGCGTATTAATCGTCGATGGAGTCGTGGTAGATTATAGTTTGGCTCGTATTCCAACCAAAGGCGAGACCCGTGGTAATCTAGCAGCTGGTGGTAGTGGCGTGGCCATGCCATTGACTGATATCGAACGCCAAGTAGCAGAAGTTGTAGCACCAATCGTCAAAGAAAAAGGCCTAATGTTTGTTGGTCTAGACTTGATCGGTGGGCGCATCACTGAGATTAACGTTACTAGCCCAACATGCGTACGTGAGATTGATGATCAATGTGGTACAGATATCGCAACCGACTTTATTATGGCGATTGAAAATAAATTTACTGCGTAGCTTTCGCTATGTTCAGGAATATTTTGACTACGTAAAACCCATATTTTGAGGTATTGTTAGTCATTGAATTTTCTTACCGTTTATTAGCATTACACGACGCCAAGCTATGACCGATCATGGCTTGGATTTTTGTTATTTTTGCTGCATAAAGTACTGTATATAAGACAATGATTTCCTCTATACTATGCGGGCTTTGGCTAGGTCATTATTTTTCATAACTGTCACTGCAGCAGTGAGATAAACCCTTCATATAAATAAAGTAAAGATAGGCAGGCGTTCATGAAAACACCGCATATATTGATGATGGCAGCTGGTACGGGCGGGCATGTTTTTCCAGCGCTTGCAGTGAGCGACGAGCTGACTCAGCGCGGTGCGGTGATTCATTGGTTAGGTACGCCAAACGGTATGGAAAACGGTTTGGTTGAGCCGACAGGTTATCCTTTTCATGCTATTAATATGCAAGGACTTCGTGGTAAAGGCGTTGGTCGACTATTAAAGCTACCAATGACTCTACTATCCGCGACGATGGCAGCCGTAAAAGTGATTCGTAGTAATCAGATCGATGTAGTCGTTGGGTTCGGTGGCTATGTCACTGCACCTGGCGGTATCGCTGCACGTATGACTAATACGCCTTTGATTATCCATGAGCAAAATGCCATTGCTGGCATGAGCAATCGCTACTTATCTAAACTGTCGACCAAAACATTACAAGCGTTTGAAAATACCTTTGCCAATAGTCAGCAAGATGCCAAGCTTGAGACAGTGGGCAATCCTGTGCGTAATGCCATTACTGGTGTCGCAGAGCCAACCATACGCTACGATGTAAATGACAGTTCACCGCTTAAACTGTTGGTAGTAGGCGGTTCACTTGGTGCTCAGGTATTAAATGATACAGTACCAAAAGCATTAGCATTACTAGATCAGCCATTTGAAGTCTTACACCAGTGTGGACGCAACAATGAAGCAGCTACGCAAGCGGCTTATAGTGAGCAAAACCTAAACAACCATCAGTTTACTGTACAGCCCTTTATTAATGATATGGCTGCAGCTTACAACTGGGCAGACATCATCGTTTGCCGCGCAGGTGCACTGACAGTGACCGAGATTCAAAACGTCGGCATCGCCGCTATTTTTGTACCGCTACCGCATGCAGTGGATGACCATCAGACGGCTAATGCGCGCACGTTGACCTCACATGATGCTGCAATTCTACTACCACAGTCAGAGCTAACTGCCAAAAGTCTAAGTGACGAGCTTGGCGTACTCAATCGAGAGAAGTGCTTGGCGATGGCAAAGAAAGGCCATGCATTGGCCAACCGTAGTGCGAGTAAGCAAGTTGCCGACATCATTTGGCAAGCGCTATAGTCTGTAATCTATACCCCTTATTTGAATTTACTAAGTTTTATTGACCTTTAATAAAGAGAGATCCTTATGCCTACCTCTGCGAAAGCTCTACCTAAGCGTTTGATTGAAATACCAGAAATGCGCCGCATTCAGCATTTGCATTTCATCGGTATTGGTGGCTCAGGCATGTGCGGTATCGCTGAGGTGATGAACAATCAAGGCTATCAGGTCAGTGGTTCTGACATCGCAGAAAGTCTAGTGACTAAGCGTCTACAGCAGATTGGTATTGAGATATCGATTGGCCATGACTCCAAAAACATTGCCAATGCTGACGTTATCGTTGTCTCATCAGCGATTGATCGTAGCAATCCTGAGGTAAAAGCAGCACTTGAAGCTCGCCTGCCAGTAGTACGCCGCGCTGATATGCTTGGTGAACTAATGCGCTATCGTCACGGCATCGCAGTTGCTGGCGCGCATGGCAAGACGACGACGACCAGTTTGCTAACCACAATGATGGCAGAAGGACAGCTAGATCCTACCTATGTTATCGGCGGTAAGTTAAATGCGTCAGGCAAAAATGCAGCATTGGGTAGCAGCCGTTTCTTGGTAGCAGAGGCTGATGAGTCTGATGCATCATTCTTGTCATTGCATCCGATGGCCGCGATTGTGACCAACATCGACCAAGACCATATGGAAACCTACGAAAACAGCTTTGATAAATTAAAAGCCGCTTATATCCAGTTTCTACAAAATATGCCGTTTTACGGTTTGGCAGTGGTCTGCGGTGATGACCCTGAACTATATGCAATGATCGATGATATCGGTCGTCCAGTATTAACCTTCGGTCTTGAGCCGTTCAATGACGTACAAGCTGTAGACTTGGTAACGGAAGGAACCAAAACTCACTTTACCGTACTGCGCCGTGACCGTGAACCATTACGCCTGACGTTGAACATTCCTGGTACACATAATGTCTATAACGCTCTTGCTGCTATTACAATGGCGACCGATGAAGGCGTTGATGATGCAGCAATTGAGCGCGCCCTGCAAAAATTTGAAGGCGTGGGTCGTCGTTTTGAGCAGCATGCTTCTGTCGATATCGATGATGGTAATGTCTTATTGATTGATGATTATGGTCATCATCCGAAAGAAGTTGATGCGACCATAAAAGCCGCTCGTCAAAGCTTCCCTGATCGTCGTTTAGTGATGCTATTTCAGCCGCATCGTTACAGCCGTACCCGTGATTGCTACGATGATTTTGTAGAAGTGCTATCGAGTGTTGATGAGCTATTGTTATTAGATGTTTATTCAGCAGGTGAGAACCCGATTACGGGCGCTGATACCAAGTCACTAGCGCGCAGTATCCGTTTGCGCGGTGAAGTTGAACCGACTATTATTGATAAAGACAATCTGGCTCCTGTTATGCAGCGTTTGCTAAAAGCTAACGATATGCTGATTACCCAAGGCGCTGGTAATGTCGGGCAGATTGCTATCGATTTGGCTGCCAATAACCTTTATATTAAGTAAGCTAAAATTTAGGGACGATCCTCATGACAACTGATAATAAAGACAATAATAGTACTCAAAATGCAGCTATCAACGATACATCTTTAGACACGACGACTCATACAAAAGACGCCAGTCAGTTTGGCAAAGTCGCCGTTATTTATGGTGGCAGTAGCAATGAGCGTAGCGTGTCTTTGGACAGTGGTGCGGCAGTATTGCAAGCGCTTCAAAACCAAGGCGTTGATGCCACTCACTTTGATCCAAAACACCAAGACATTACTGAGCTACGTAAATTCGACCGCGTGTTTAATGTGTTGCATGGTCGTGGCGGCGAAGATGGCTTGTTGCAAGGCGTATTACAGTGGTTTGATATACCGCAAACTGGTTCAGGAATTCTAGCTTCTGCACTAGGCATGGACAAAGTACGTACCAAGCAATTGTGGCAAGGCTGCGGCTTATCAACTGCACCATTTTCATTATTGACGGCTGATACGGACTGGCAGCAAGTGGTTAACATGCTAGGTCTTCCACTTATCATTAAACCAGTTCATGAAGGTTCGAGCATTGGCATGACTAAGGTCAATCATCTTGATGAATTGCCTGCTGCTTATGCAACTGCAGTGGAATGTGGTGATGCGGTGATGGCTGAGCGTTGGATTACAGGTCGTGAATTTACGATTGTGATTATCGATGACGAAGCCTATCCAGTTATTCGTCTTGAACCAGCTGATATCACTAATTTCTATGATTTTGAAGCCAAGTATAATCGTAACGATACCAGTTACTACATCCCCTGTGGATTGAGCGCTGCTGACGAAAAGCACTTGCAAGATTTAAGCCTTGCGGCATTTCGCGCAGTAGATGCAAAAGGCTGGGGACGTATCGATGCCATGCAAGACGAAGCAGGCAATTTTTGGTTGCTTGAAATCAATACCGTACCAGGTATGACCAGTCACAGTTTGGTTCCGATGGCAGCTAAAGCGCGCGGATTAGATTTTGATGCACTATGCTGGCATATTTTGGCACAAACGCTATAACTGTCAAATCAATTAAATTGAGCAGATAGTGATGACTCTTTGTGTCACTAGAGCTGCTATACCACAGCTTCATGTAAACTTGTGTAAATTCGCTGCTACTAGTTGGTGTTTGGCTATTGTTTAACCATAAAATACGTTAATATTGTAAGAATAGGTCTATTTCGGTGATATTTATGTTGTTTTGTGAATACAACTGATAACTTATTCATAATTTAAGAAAAATGTTACGTTTAAATCAACGTAATCGCTGTATATAAGCTATATTTTTAACAAAATTTGATAACATATCGACTTAATAAGCTTCTGCCAAAAATACGCAGATTTATATCAATAAATAGCATGATCAGTTTTATGCAAATATAGGGACAAAGGTCGTTATGGCTCAAACTGTCAACGAGGTAACTGACTTGATGAGTGATAAAGCCGGTCGCCCAAAATCTAAGATCCAAATACCGGCAACGGTAAAGTATCTATTTATGGTACTGGTCTTAGGTTTGCTAGTGCTAATATTAATGATGGGCGGCAAAGCGCTGCGTGATGCACCGCCAGCAAATATTTATGTCAGTAATCAAGGTTTGTCTGCTGCTCAGTATGGCTCATTGCAAGACGTGATGGAACAACAACAAGTAAGTAGCTTCTTTACTTCTGATTTGCAAGCATTGCGAGACATTACGATGGGTTTAGCTTGGGTAGACCAAGTGAGTATCTCTCGTGATTGGCAACGTGGCATCGTCGTCAACGCATTACCCAAACAAGCAGTTGCTAATTTTGGTACAGAACGTTTGGTCGATGCAAAAGGGGCTGTATTTGTTCCTGCTGATAGTAGAGATTTAACACAAGAGCGTTTTGCCACCCTACAAGGCGAGATGTCTCAAGCGCCAGTTATCATGCAACAAATGCAGCAGGTCAATGATTGGTATGCACCGCTTGGTATGCAGGTCGAAGATATCATTCTGTCACCGAGAATGACTTGGTTAATCCGCTTTGACAATGGGCTACGTGTGATTGTCGACAATGAAAATACGGCGCAAAAACTACTGAATTTAAGCCAACTGCTTGGCAATCAGTTACGTACGCGTCGAGATGAAATGCAGTCTGTAGATTTACGATACAAAAATGGCTTTACCATTGCTTGGAACGTGACACAGAGTGCTGAAGCAGAATAGCCTAAGTAAGCATTACATCTATACATAACCGATATGAGCTAATATGGTTTATTTAGTTTGAAGAAAATATGTACAACATCATAGCGTATTAGTAACGCTTTTTTTAATGATTCAATAGAAGAGCATTACTTGCTCTTCTATTTAGCGATAATTTGTCTGGTACCATGAAAAATAATGAAAATCTGGTTGTTGTCCATCTAAGTGCCACGGCAGTATATGTCGTCATAGGCAATGTTGTCTCTGCAAAAGACATTCGTATTTTGGGCGTAGGACAAGTTAAAAACAGCGATTTTTATCAAGGTCAAATAAAGCATCGTGAACGTCTGCAAGGTGCTATTAAGCAAGCCATTCAAGAAGCAGAAGACACCGCTAACTGCCGTGTGCACAGTGTTTGGTTAACGCTTGCGACCCCTGAGCTATCCAGCAAAAACAGTGCTGGAGAGGTCAAAGTAGAAGATGAAGTCGTACGTGCCAAAGATATGGTACAAGCATTGGCCAATGCAAAATCGCGTGATTTATCATCTGATTATTATTTGATGCATTGCTGTCAGCAAGGTATCTATGTCGATGAGCAAGATTTTATGGTGGATGATGTCATCGAGATGATGGCACACAATATCACCGTAATGTACCACATGATGATGATGCCTGTTGCCAGCCGTCAGAATATCCAAAAGCTATTACAAAGTTGTGACGTCGGCATTGATCATATTGTTTTCGATGCAGTGACCAGCGCTGAGTATAGTTTGATGACTGAGGAGCGCCAGCAAGGCGTTTGCTTGGTTGATATCGGTGCCAGTACGACCAGCATTTGTGTTTATAAAGAGAATAAGCTGATTTTTACACACTGTATAGCAACAGGCAGTCATGAAGTGACAATGGATATTTCAGCTGATTTTGGTATTTCCATGATTGAAGCTGAAAAGCTGAAGAAGTCTCATGGTACAGCTGATGTTAATAGTGTCGATCCAAGCGCCTTCTTTTTATTCAAGCCTCAAGGATCGGGTGACGAAATCAATATTGGTATCTATAACCTAGCACGCATCATTGAAGCTCGTTACGTTCAGATATTTACTGAAGTAGCGCGTCAACTACACGAAGCAGATTTGATAGGCTATATCGATAAAGGGATTGTGTTGACTGGCGGCGGTAGTACGATTAAAGGTATGATACCCTTTGCCAAAAAGCTACTAAAAATGCCTGTCGTACTAACAAACACCCATCCTGCTATCAGCGCTTATAATCATTTTGATAATGATGAGTCATTTAAGCTATTAAATAGTCAAGTGAATGACCGTGCTTATCAGACAGCTTTTGGCACATTGCTATATAGTCAAAGTGAGCAATTCCGCCGTAGCGAAAAAAGCGAACCTGAAGCGATTCAAAACAATCGAGTATCAGGCGTGTTTCGGAGTGCGGGTCAACGGTTTGCAAATGTTTTAAAGAAAATATTATAGATCTGTTTAACCTCATATCTAGAGCATTCATACATTATGGAATACCTCTAAGTTGGTTAAGCAAGAAAATAAAGTAACATTGCGAATAAATTAGTTTCAAAAATAAAGTATTAAGTAATAATGACATATTATTGTCTATACTGATCGATTTTAGCCATACCCTGTTTTATTTAAATACATTTATATATAGTATGTCGATAGCGCGCCACATGAGTGCGTTACTATGTATCGACTTACACGCTATCTGCAACTGGAGAATCTTTTTTATGTCAAAATACACCATGCCAGATGATAATCAGCTTCAAAACAATGGCCAAGCAAGCTTCACTGTATTCGGTGTTGGTGGCGGCGGCGGTAATGCAGTTGAACATATGGTACAGCAAGGCATCAGAGGTGTAACGTTCGTTTGTGCCAATACAGATAAACAAGCGCTAGATCGTCTTACTGCACCGCACAAACTGCAACTGGGTGCAAAAACGAACCGTGGTCTAGGGGCAGGCGCAAATCCAGAAGTGGGTCGTGAAGCAGCAGAGAGCGAAGAAGAAGCGATTCGCGCATTGCTTGAGCACTCAGATATGGTATTTATCACTGCTGGTATGGGCGGCGGTACTGGTACAGGCGCAGCGCCAGTTGTTGCTCGTATTGCAAAAGAAATGGAAGTATTAACAGTTGCTGTTGTGACCACGCCATTCAAGTTCGAAGGTGGTAAGCGTATCAAAGCTGCTAAAGCGGGTATTGAGCAGCTGACTAACTTTGTCGACTCAATTATCACGATTCCAAATGATAAATTAATGAGTGTATACGGCAACATCTCTATGCAAGATGCTTTCAAAAAAGCGGATGATGTATTGCTGCATGCTGTTCAAGGTATTGCGGAAACCATTGCTAGCGAAGGTATGATCAACATCGACTTTAACGATATCCGTACGGCAATGACTGCGAAAGGTCATGCGATGATGGGTATTGGTCGCGCCAGTGGTGATGATCGTGCGCGTCAAGCGACTGAAAAAGCCATCAGATCACCACTACTTGATGATTTGCGTTTAGAAAATGCAAAAGGCCTATTGGTTAACGTTATTTCTTCAGAGTCATTGTCACTAGATGAGATGAGCAAAATCAGTGCAATAGTCGAAGAAATTACTGATATCGACGACGCTCATATTTTCTACGGTTCTGTGATTGATGAAAAAATGGGTGACGACTTACATGTAACCGTTATCGCAACTGGCTTAACGTTAGATGAGAATGCTGGACAAGAGCCAGAAGTAGTAGAGCAGCCAGTACCTTCTGTTAATAGCACGCAACCTGTCGATCCTAACGTGCATACCAGCGCTTTAAACAGTCAGAAGCAGTCACAAGCTCAGCAGTATCAGGATAGCGTTGCACGTCCTAGTGCAAGTGCACCTCAAGAGCAGCCTAAGACTAAAACAAACAGTATCCAAGACTACTTAAAGCGTCAACAGAATAAATAGTACTTCTAATTTACTGTGAGTAAGAAAAAGCCAGCATTTTAATGCTGGCTTTTTTGTGTTTAAGGAAAGATAAAACGTTTTCTGTAAGAAAAATCATGACAGTTTTCTATGTAATCTATATGTATATGACTGTCGAAACTTATGTGAGTCTCGTTGTTTTATAGCGTTAGATAGGTCATAAGAAGTAAAAATCAGCAATAGAATATTGACGATAAGTGTTATCAATCAAGGAGATAAGAAAATTAGCGCTTTTTATATATAGCGAATAAGGGGTCGGTAATGGTACACTATGTCAATTGTAACAAAATATGTGAGAAGACAACCATGAACCAAAGAACCATAAAAACAGCAATAGCCGTTACGGGTACTGGTCTACATAGTGGTCAGCCTGTTGACTTGGAGTTTCATCCACAGCCGATTGACACTGGTATTGTTTTCGAGCGCTCTGATATAGAAGGTAGTCAACCAATTCCAGCGAGTGCTTTTTTAGTACAAGACACGATGATGTCATCGAACTTAGTGTTTGGGGGTACGCGAGTGGGCACGGTTGAGCATCTGCTTAGTGCCATCGCTGGTCTAGGAGTAGACAATCTGTTAGTTCGGGTTTCTGCTTCAGAGATACCAATCATGGATGGTAGCGCTGCGCCTTTTGTTGCGCTCTTACTAGATGCAGGATTTTGTGAGCAAGAAGCGGCCAAGAAATTTATTAAAATTATACGTCCAGTACGAGTAAAGCTAGAAGATAAATGGGCAGAGCTACGTCCTTATGAAGGGTACGAATTAAATTTCGAAATTGATTTTGATCATCCTGCATTTGATAAGAACTTTCAGCATGCACAGTTGCAGTTCTCTACACAGAACTTCATCGAACAATTAAGCACTGCGCGTACTTTTGGATTTTTACGTGATATAGAAGCACTACGTCAAAATAATCTAGCATTAGGTGGCAGTATGGATAATGCTATCGTTATTGATGATGCCAACATACTTAATGCAGAAGGCTTACGTTTTAACGATGAGTTTGTCCGTCATAAAATTTTAGATGCTTTGGGAGATTTGCATCTGATTGGCTACCCGATTTTAGGTCGTTTTAATGCCTATAAGTCTGGTCATGCTCTAAATAATTTATTAGTACGTGAAATACTGTCTGACGAAGATAACTTTGAAATTGTAACTTTTGATGACAATGTAACCTGTCCTATCGAGTATTTATCACTTAACGATTTGGTTATTGAAGGATAAATACAGGAATATACAGGAAGTATCGAAACATTTACGCAATATTACATAGGCGCCCCATAATTACATTTATATAATATTCTATATTTTGAATATATTATCTATATGAATCTATGAATTTTCCGTTAAGGCACATAATACAAAAGCTGTAGATGATTTTTAAGTCCTTCGTTAGCTATATCCATAATCTGGATATAACTAACGAAGGATTTTTTTTATCTGATACATTACAAAAATCCATCTTTATCAATGCCATCACCTGCTCTTATTTACATAACTTTACATTTAATGGTCGGTATTTTTAATGATTAATCAAACGCAAAAGAGCTTTTTTGAGATTCTCATCAGTGGTGACATGCTCTGCGGCCTGTGATATAGTCCGTTTTGTGTTCTGGCTAAGCGCCTGATTTTCATTGGCTTTACGAGAATTTGGCAAGTGCAGTGATGATGTTGATGATTGTTTAGATGAATAATTATCGGCAGAGCTTTTAGCCACAACGACACGAATTTGCTTGAGTTGTTTAAATGTAATTGACTGCTCTGTTAGTATTTGCAAATACGAGCTATGTAAATAGCGAATATGATTTGCTGCTGTCATTGAGCTAACACTTAATATTAACTGCTCAGGTGTTAAGCCTACAACCCAACAGGTATTGAGTATTTCTTCAGGTAGACAGTCTACCAATAGCTCTTTTATCTCGTTGGTTGCTTCTATATATAGTCGCATGTTGTTAGCAAGGGTTTGAGGTAGCGCGCTACCAGCAAATGCTTGATGATCTATAAGCTGGGCAAGCCGATTAGGTTGTTTTTTTGACATCGTAAGTACTCATCTAATAGGTGACAAACTCGATACTCATAACAGACATGCTAAAAGCAATATATAGCAGATGGCTTATAAGATATAGTTGACTAGGTGGGAGGTACTACTGGCACTAGTCGCTATTTGAAAAGAATGAACCGTTGTAATAGGGATTTTATCACGTCTATTTGATGATTATATCCTCTAAATTAATTGATGCTTCGTTACGGATGACGAGCAGACTTGTATTAACAATAGGTAGTAAATTTATGAAACAAGCTTTATTGATTTTGTCAGTATTGGGAATGGGTATCGCACAGACGAGTGGTGCTGCCGAAACAACCTTTCAACCAAATAATACCTTGAGTCATACCATCACAAATATTTCTACTTCTGCGAACTATGGTTCTAGTCGCAACATCTATAGCACTAACAGTGGTGCACATGTGTATAGCAACGATGAGATCAGTCAAGCAATTGACAATCTAAGTGCTCATGCTAAGCAAAAAGAATATCAGCTCGCTTCACTGACCAGTCGTTTATCTTACGAGCAGCGTCAGCAGCAAGCAAGCCGCGTACCTGACCGTAACTCTGCTCCTGCTATTGCAGCAGCAAATGCCTCTCGCGTCGCTCTATCTAGAAGCTCTGGCTACTGTGCTCGCTATGTGCGTAAAGCATTACAATCAGCAGGTTACGAATTTACGCCTAACCCTTCAGCCTATCAGTACGCCTCTCGTGGCACGCTAGCCCAAGCCGGCTTTACCAAAATCAGTAACGACATGGCACCACAAGTTGGTGATGTCGTTGTCTATAACCGCACGTCAAGCCGTCCACATGGTCATATTCAGATTTTTGATGGCAATGACTGGGTATCTGACTTCCGTCAAAATAGCATTAGCCCTTATAGCGGTACATACAGCTATACGACGTGGCGTGATTCGCAGTATGTTGATGATGCATCAGATCGTGGTATCTACCTTGCGATGGCTGACAAATAAAGATCGGTTAAATGAAGTAAGTATCAGTTAAATAAGACTAAAGTTTTCTCCAAACTCAGTAATGCTCTTTATGACATTACTGGGTTTTTTTTGTGCTTTAAACTGGGATGCCTAAGTGAGCACAGCTCATATAACCAAATCAAAGCTCAAATTTTGGCCAATAATCACGATTGTGAAAATCAGGCGGAGAGGCATGGCCCGAGGCAAAGTATAAGTCAGTTTTGCCAAACCATAAGATGACACAAGGATGTATTTGTTCAATCATCATGTTTGCAATAGCGTATTGTTGATTCGGTAGTTGAGTTATAGGCAGGCTAAAGCTACGCCCATAACGGAAAGGTGTCTGCACTACCGTTGGAGTGCTAGATAACGGGTTCTTCCCTGATATATCTGCTAGCTCTTTACAGTTACGCCAATTAATAGATGCGCGCGTGGTTTCATCGGTCTCGTACAACGGTAATGGCGGTAGTGCCGCAGGGTTACGATAGCTCTCAAATTGATAAAGTGCGTAACGACCATCAGGGTTAGCATTAATCTCTATATAAGCGGTTGCTTGCTGAAATGGTATCTTGTAAGGTTCTGTCTGATGGCGTGCTACGATATCTTCATCATCAGTCTTACAGCCTGCAATCTTGCTGCCAGCAATAAAACATTCAAGGCAGGTTTCTTCCCATAGGTAATCAGTGAAAGTTACTTGAGTTTGTTGCCATGTTGGCCAATTGAATTGATTGGCTAGAATTTGGCTAGGCAGAGTCACTTGATAGGTCAGCACTAGTTGCAAAGCTGGTTGCTGGATGATCTCTGCACTTACTTTGATAGAGATATTTTCTAGCTCTTCTATAGATACACCTAATTCCTGAGCGTCTTTCGCTATCGTCTCGGTGGCTAGACGGAGGTTAAAAGCTTGTTTCATTATGGGTACATCTCGACGGTAATAATAAAGAGGTGATAGTGACAAGAGAAATCATACTAATTCAGGGCACTAATACTATATGTTAAGTATAACCGAGACTATCGGAAAACATAAAAGCCGCGAGCAAGATGCGTCGCGGCCTTTGTATTTCATTATCGCTTAGCTATGATATAAGTGAACATAAAATTCAGTCACTTAAGTCTAGTCTATCAAGACATATTACTGTGCGTGACGTGCTAGGTTAGACAGTTTTGGGTTGGCATTTGGGTTTTTACGTAGTAATAATGCCATACGACCAATAGAATGAACCAAAGACGCATTAGCCACCTTAGCAAGTTCAGCGCCAACGATGTCACGCTCTTCTTTCGTGCCAGCAGGCAATTTCACTTTGATAAGCTCATGATCTGTTAGCGCGCGATCGATTTCTTCAGTGATGGTTGGGGTAATACCCTTGTTGCCGATCATAACGATAGGCTTTAGCTCGTGACCGATGCCTTTTAGACGTTTGATGGTAGCGTTATCGAGTTGCATAGAATTCCTAAGTGTTGGTAAAAATAAAAATGGGACTGTTAAAAACAGTTATTGATCATTATAGATAATCTGTGACCATCTTGCATGAGATCAGCAGGATTTTGCACGATTTTACGTGACGAAAATGTTAAACTGAATGTTTGGTACATTATAAACGCTACTGCCTTATAAAACAGTTATTTAACCAATAGAATTTGGTCAGTTTGCAACCAACCATGAATAAAAAATCTGATTAACACCGCATTTAGAATGATCCGCAACGGATTAATATCAGTTTGTAATTGATAGAGCAATTAAAGCAGCTAGATTTAATAAAGCAATAGGAGCAGGTATTTTGGCCACGCGTATCGAAAACAAAAAACTATCAAAGAGCAGCAGTGCTTGGATGAAAGAGCATATTGATGATCATTATGTACAAAAAGCTCAGAAAGATGGCTACCGTGCCCGTGCCGCTTATAAATTATTAGAGATTAATGAAAAAACCAACCTGATCAAAAAAGGCATGACGGTCGTCGATTTGGGCAGTGCACCTGGCAGCTGGTCACAAGTTGCTGGTCGGTTGGTAGGTGATGATGGTATCTTGATTGCCTCTGATATTTTGGCGATGGATACTTTGCCTGATGTTACCTTCATTCAGGGCGATTTTCGTGAAGCTGAAGTGTTTGACGCCATTATGGCAGAAGTGGGTGATAGACAAGTCGATGTCGTATTGTCTGACATGGCACCCAATACCGCTGGGAACAGTGCTATCGATCAGCCACGTATGATGTACTTATGTGAGCTGGCTGTAGACTTCGCGCTTGCAACCTTACCAGAAGGTGGCGCACTTATTATGAAAGTGTTTCAAGGCGAGGGTACACAAGAATTACGCAAGCAGATGCAGCAGGATTTTAGTAAGATTCGTAGTATAAAGCCAGGTGCGTCACGACCACGCTCAAAAGAGATGTTTTGGATAGCGATTAAATAGTTTTAACATCAATAGGTTGCTGCTCTTGTAAGCGTGAAGGTAAATCACCATAAAGTGTTATTATCGCGATATAAAAGCTACATCAATTGTTAAATGAATAATCGTGAAACCTGCTTGAATTATGCGGGTTAGCACCACATATCATGGTATATTACCTTTGTTTTTAGCATACGTTTTAGGCAAAGTCGTCTGATAATAAGCGTTTTACAAGCTCAATGATCTTATATCTATGTTTATCTCATAATGATTATTTATAAAAACAATTTTTAGGCTACCTATAAATCATATAAGTTTAATTTAGCAGCTTTTTATTATCGGGATATTCGTTAAAAATGAGCAATACGTTTATAGACGTCACGTGTTTAATAAACACACCAATAAGTAAGGGATGGGAATAACTAGTGAGCGACATGGTAAAAAATACCTTATTGTGGCTGGTGGTAATCGGCGTTTTGGTGCTGGTGTTTAGCGGCTTTGATCAATCTTCTGAGCCGGATAACCTTAACTACTCTGAGTTTGTGACCGCAGTGTCAGAAAACCAAGTAGCCAGTGTCGAGATCGACGGCGAACAGATCACCGGCGAAAAGAAAAATGGCTCATCTTTTGAGACCATTAGACCAGCTGTGTCAGATGACCAGCTCATGCCAATGCTACGTGAGAACCAAGTCGAAGTTCAAGGAACTGCACCAAAGCGCCAAAGCGTATTAATGCAACTACTGATAGCCAGCTTCCCAATTCTATTGATTATTGGTCTGTTCTTATTCTTTATGCGTAATATGCAAGGCGGCGCTGGCGGTAAAGGCGGCGGTCCAATGAGCTTTGGTAAATCAAAAGCGAAAATGCTGACCGAAGATCAAATCAACGTTAACTTCGAAGACGTGGCCGGTTGTGAAGAAGCCAAAGAAGAAGTTGTTGAGGTGGTTGAGTTCTTACGTGATCCAGACAAATTTACCAAACTGGGTGCAACGATCCCTCGTGGTATCTTGATGGTAGGTCCTCCAGGTACAGGTAAAACCTTGCTAGCGAGAGCTATTGCTGGTGAAGCTAAAGTGCCGTTCTTCTCAATTTCAGGTTCTGATTTTGTTGAGATGTTCGTTGGTGTTGGTGCATCTCGTGTTCGTGATATGTTTGAACAGGCAAAGAAAAGCGCTCCTTGTATCATCTTTATTGATGAGATTGATGCAGTCGGTCGCCATCGTGGTTCCGGTATGGGCGGCGGCAACGATGAGCGCGAGCAGACATTAAACCAGTTGTTGGTTGAGATGGATGGTTTTGAAGGTAATGAAGGCGTTATTGTTATTGCTGCAACCAACCGTGCTGATGTGCTTGATAAAGCATTACTGCGTCCAGGTCGTTTTGACCGTCAGGTGCAAGTAGGCTTGCCAGATATCAAAGGCCGTGAGCAAATATTGAAAGTTCATTTGAAGAAACTGCCGAACACAATCAGTGTAGATGCCAGTTCTCTTGCTCGTGGTACGCCTGGGTTTAGTGGTGCACAGCTTGCCAACCTTGTAAACGAAGCTGCATTGTTTGCCGCACGTCGTAACAAGACTAGCGTCGATATGAATGACTTTGAAGATGCGAAAGACAAGCTATATATGGGTCCTGAACGTAAATCCATGGTAATCCGCGAAGAAGAGCGCCGTGCAACTGCATATCATGAAGCAGGTCATGCGCTAGTAGCTGAGCTATTGCCAGGTACAGATCCGGTGCATAAGGTTACTATTATGCCGCGTGGCTTTGCTCTTGGTGTGACTTGGCAGTTGCCTGAGCATGATCAGACCAGTATGTATAAGTCGAAAATGCTGAGCGACATTGCTATTTTGTTTGGTGGTCGTATCGCTGAAGAAGTGTTTATCAATCAAATGTCGACGGGCGCTTCGAACGACTTTGAACGAGCTACCAAAATGGCACGTGCGATGGTCACGAAGTACGGTATGTCTGATGCACTTGGTATCATGGTGTACGAAGATGATGACAACTCGCAAGGATATTTCGGGGGTGGTGGACGTACTATCTCTGAAGCTACCCAGCAGAAGGTCGATGAAGAAGTGCGTCGTATGCTAGAAGAGCAGTATGATATCGCTCGTGAACTGATTGAAGCCAACCAAGACAAAATGCATGCGATGGTTGATGCGCTTATGAATTGGGAAACTATTGATCGTGACCAATTACAAGATATTCTAGCAGGTGAAGAACCACGTCCACCAAGAGTTTATCAGCATAACGAAGTAAACTTGTCGAAAAACGATGTCAAAACAACGGGTGCTACACCGCCACCATTACCGGCGATGTAAATGCTAGCGTACTCATGTTTTATAAAAAGCCCTTTATGATAGAGGGCTTTTTTATTGTCATCATTTTATGAAGGATTTAGAACCCTATAAGATTTACTGGTATCATAAGCATAGATAACAATAAATAGGGCGTGTTGAACATTCACAAATAGGCACTGCTAATCGCTAAAACTGTTCCAGACAAGGCATAAAGTGACGGTAATGCTCCAGCCTTAACTAGGTTTGCAACGTACTGCTTGTATGGATCTGGGGGCAGTTTTAGGCTCAGCTCTAATATTAACAGAAGGAGACAGGACTCTTTTTTGCCATTTCATTGTTAAAAATACACGCTTAGGATGACTAAACTTACTATTTTCAACGTCGAACTGTGTAAAAAACAGTCTCTGTCAGTGCCATGCTCGAATGTTCAACACGGCCTAAAACTGTATTGTAAATTTTACTTGTAATGGATTATTCATGTCATTTTTCCAACCTTTACCCAACTACCAAGTATCTAGCCGTGATAAAACCTTAGATTTATCGCAGCCGCATGTCATGGGTATCCTGAACGTAACGCCAGATTCATTTTCAGACGGTGGGCAGTTTAACGCAGTAGATAAAGCCGTCGCTCATTGCCAGCAGATGATAAATGAAGGCGCTACTATTATCGACATTGGTGGTGAATCTACTCGTCCAAATGCGCAAACTGTGGCCACTGATGATGAGATACAACGAGTTGTGCCGGTGGTTCGAGCCATTCGTCAACATTGTGGTGATGATATCTGGTTATCGATTGATACTAGCAGCCCTGAAGTCATACAGGCAGCGTTTGATGAAGGTGCTGACATTTGGAACGATGTACGAGCACTGAAACGTACTGGTGCGGCAGAGCTAGCGGCTAAGCTTAATATACCAGTAATGCTAATGCATATGCGCGGTGAGCCAACGACAATGAATAATCTAGCACAGTATGACAATGTGATCGATGAGGTGCGTACAGAGCTGCTCGACCGTATTAACGAAGTAGTTAGCATCGGCGTCAAACAAAGCAATATCATTATCGACCCAGGTTTTGGTTTTGCTAAGAACTATGAGCATCACTGCGCATTATTAAGCCAGCTGAGCAGCTTGCAGACATTAGGGCTGCCGATGATGTTTGGCATTTCTCGCAAGCGTTTCTTGGCAGAAGTATTGACCAGAAGCGATGTTCTAGCAGTAAATACGACGCAAGCGGTAGAACGTGATTCGGCAGGAACCGCAGCTGGACTATTGGCCTTACAGCAAGGCGCAAGTATCATTCGTACGCATAATGTGGCGATGATGCAGCAAGCAGTGGCCTTATGGAGTCAACTGTCTGCATATCGTTGTTAATTTCATTCTACATGTCCGAATGCATAGTGAGATTTCAAGACTATAAATATTCTATACGCTATGCTTAACGTCTATTTTCAAGCCATCTCAATTAATAAGAGTAAATCTATGACAAGTACAACTCAGCCAGAACCAACCAATGAACAGCGCCGTATCATTTATCAAGCTCGCCGCGGATTAAAAGAATTGGATTTTTATATTGATCCTTATGTTAAAGAGCTATATCTGACAGCAGATGCTACTGAGCAAGCAACATTTGCAGAAATGCTCACTCATGAAGACCCAGACTTGCTAGACTATTTTACCAATCAAAATCGTCCAGAAGAGGACGACATCTGGGCATTGGTCAATAAGATAAAAACATGGCGCCATACCAAAGACTTGGTTTAGGTCTTAAGGAACGGGTCAGTACAATATCTAACGTTTCCCATGGTACGCTTATATGACGCTAGTAACCTCGCTACGTATTGATACAGCTATCAAGCCTGCCAGTTATTTACGCGCGCTGCTATATGTAGGCTTGACTGGCGTTGTGATGATATTGGCATGGTTTGCATCTTTGACTTTGTGGCAGTATCTACTGATCTTAATAGTCTCGGCAGCAGTTGCAAGTTATCTGATTATATCGAGACCGATACTATTACATATTAGTCAGCCATCGCTCAGTCAGCGTGTCGATAAAGAATGGCAGTTACTGATACGAACGGGTCGCGGCGATGAGTTATGGCAAGCAGAGTTAGTCGATATAAATTGCTACCAGTGGGCAATGAGTATCGAGTTCGATATCGTTGAACCTTATCAAAGATCGTTTTCGACTACTATATTCCGCGACCAAGTAAATTCTGAGCAATGGCGACAGTTAAGTATTTTAGCCAATACCAGTAAGGGTAATGCTAGATAACTGGTTATCTACTGGTCTTAGACTTCTCCTTTTACGATGAAAAATCTCTACACGTCATAACAAAATAGCTATCTCAAAGGACAAAGAGGTTTGTTATATTAAAATCTGTTATATTAAAAATAGAAAATAAAACTCGTAATTCTGCTGTCCCGTTATTAAAGAACATATAGGCAGATATGAGGTTTCATAAATTTTAGCAGTATTTTTGTACTAAACAATACGATAAAAAGAGGAATAGATAATGAGCTTATTAGGGAATTTAGTGAGCCAAGTGGCACGTAGTGCAATGAATCCAGACGATGCTCAGCGCAATCCAGTTAACCAACGTACTGAAACACGGCAGACGGGCGGACTAGGTGATATTTTAGGTAGTGTGCTGGGCGGTGGCAGTCAGGCAGGTGGTTATAGCCCTCAACAAAATAGCCGTCAAGCAGACAATGGTTTTGGCTTAGATGACATCATTGGGGGTCTCACGGGCGGTAGTCAGCGCGGCGGTACGAGCTCAGGTGCTGGTGGACTCGGTGATATTTTAGGTAGTGTATTAGGTGGTCAGCGTACTAATAGTGGGTTTGGTGGTAAAGGTATGCTCGTCGCTGCATTGATGCCTATGATACTTAGCTGGATCAAACGTAATGGTGGTTTGAGTGGGGCGTTGTCAAAAATCACTGGTATGGGCTATGAAGGTCAAGCACGCTCTTGGATGAGTAATAACGAAGCAAACGATAATTTAAATCCAGACGAAATTAACCGTTTATTTGACGAAAACGAAATTCAGCAAGTAGCCGCTCATACTGGTGCTAATGAAACTGAGGTAAGACAGGGACTCGCTGAGCTATTGCCTGAGGTCATGAATCAGCTAACGCCTAATGGTAATCTAGATAATGAGTCTGAAGCCAATGAAGAGATAGATCAAATCATTAGCCAGTTATCTAGCCGTCTTGGTAATTTTAAATAGTTTGACAGCTTTGAGTTTGGAAGTTTCTAACTGCATGTTTTAAAGCTACGTAGATTAAAATGACTGGCAGTATTGATTAAAGGGCACGTTATATAACGTGCTCTTTTTTACGTCTATCACAAGAGCATGACTGTCAGTAAATACCGTTTGGCAGGGACAGTGATAGCGATAGTAAGCCCTTAAAATCGCTCGTCTAGCGTCTCTGTAGTATGGTTAAGTGCTGCAAAGCAGATATCGGTATTAAACCCTCTATACTGTAAAAAACGTAACTGTTTAGCTTTTTCCTTTTGTTCAACTGGTATCTTATTACCATATTTTTTGGTACGTGCTATCACCGCCAGTTTCAGCCAATCTACACCATCGACTAGGTTATCTGCATCATCATCTATAAACTCTCTGAATTCTTCCGACTCAGTATTTGCCATATCGATTAGCTCATCGATGTTACCTGGCATAGCAATCTTCTTACGATAGAACTCTTGTTTGATCCGACCACGTCCGCGGCCTTTACGGATATTCTCACGTATCAGCATTAGGGTAGTGCGGTAATCACTTTGATAACCTTTTTCTTCAAACTCATCGAGCAGTGCGTCAATTTTCTCTGGGTCTTGTTCTTTGTCGATCAGCTTTTGCTTTAGCTCAGCCTTACCGTATTCGCGGCGTGATAAATAATAAAATGCGAGCCAACGCAATCGACTTTCTGCTTTAATCGAGTCGATTTCTGCTTGTTTTTGTTCAGGGGTTCGTAAATAGGCTTTGAGCGCGGCTGGTATGTTATCGTTTTGGCTGTCTGCTTCACTAACATTGATAGCAAAAAGCTCAGCTTCATTTTCTGAGTTCTTGGATAGCGGCTCAGTGCTACGAACATTATCTGTTGCTAAGCTATTGTCAATTTCGTCATTATGAATATCGAGTTTGACTTCTGCCAGCATCTCTTTGATGGTTTGCGCTTCAGGGGGTTGATATGTAGGGGTATCACTAGGCTCAGCGGTAAAATTAGCCGCTGGATGAAAACGCTTTTTACGTTTTTTAGATTTAGAAGTCTTCTTTGACTTAGGAGAGGAGTCTTCAAAGAACGCTGTATCAATAGTAGCGTCATTCGTGACTGAATCATCTTTACTTGAACGAATAGTCCGTTTACTAAACTTCTCTGATTTTTTAGACTCTTTCGTATGAGAATTTTTAGGCAGTTTTTTTGATTTTCTATCAACAGAACTAGCTGAGTCGGGTGCCGACTCAGCTAGAATTTCAGCTAAGGTTTTAATTTTCATAATGAATCATAGTTACTG
Organism: Psychrobacter proteolyticus; assembly: GCF_038155145.1. Lineage (GTDB taxonomy): Bacteria > Pseudomonadota > Gammaproteobacteria > Pseudomonadales > Moraxellaceae > Psychrobacter > Psychrobacter proteolyticus_B. The sequence goes on along the minus strand of NZ_JBAKAY010000006.1, from coordinate 234,520 downwards.
ACAACGGTTAATCGTTAAACCATTATTGTACAGGTTCAGAAGCCTGTTCTGCTTCTTCAGTTTCGTCGGCTTTGCTATTTTTCTTTGTACCAAGCTTTTCATCACGAATCTTGTCTTCGATTTCTTGAGCAATGGCAGGATTCTCTTTTAAGAAAAGCACAGAGTTAGCCTTACCTTGACCAATTTTTTCGTCGCCATAGCTGTACCAAGACCCTGCTTTGCCAACGGCTCCAATCTCCACACCTAAATCAATAACTTCGGCTAAGTGATTCGTACCTTCACCGTAAGTAATTTCAAACTCAGCTTGGCGGAAAGGTGGTGCCATTTTATTTTTGATGACTTTGACACGGGTCTGGTTACCGATGATTTCATCACCGTTTTTGACCGCACCAATGCGGCGAATATCCATACGTACAGAGGCGTAGAACTTCAGTGCGTTACCACCAGTTGTGGTCTCAGGACTACCGAACATAACACCGATTTTCATACGAATCTGGTTAATAAACACCACCATACAGTTAGAGCGTTTGGCGTTACCAGTGATTTTACGTAGGGCTTGGCTCATCAGGCGCGCTTGCAGACCCATGTGCGAGTCGCCCATTTCGCCTTCAATTTCAGCACGTGGCGTCAATGCGGCTACTGAGTCAATCACGATCATATCGATTGCGCCTGAGCGTACCAACATATCGGTAATTTCAAGAGCTTGCTCGCCATTGTCAGGCTGCGAGAGCAATAAATCATCAGTGTTTACCCCAAGCTTGCGAGCATAGACAGGGTCAAGCGCATGCTCGGCATCGATAAAGGCGCAAGTACCGCCTTGCTTTTGACATTCTGCAATAGCTTGCAGAGTCATCGTCGTCTTACCTGAGCTTTCTGGACCGTAAATTTCAACGATACGGCCTTTTGGTAGACCGCCAATGCCAAGCGCAATGTCTAATCCTAGAGAGCCTGTAGAGACCACATCGACATCCATAATGGCCGAGTCATCGCCTAGATGCATGATGGTGTTTTTACCAAATTGCTTTTCGATTTGACCTAATGCCGCTTTGAGGGCTTTGGCTTTATTGTCGTCCATATTGGATTCCTTGTTTTCGGTAGTTAAGTTGATGCTATAAATAAAATATTGGTACGGTTAAAACCTTTGGCAAACGCATACTGACTGTTATGAAGTCGGCAATTATTGTTTGGCTGTTTTATCGAAAAATAGGTTGTCACGTGACTGGTATAGGTAGTAGTATCGAATGTATCGTTCTACTATACAGTAAAATTAAATAGCGAGAGAAGTAAAAATAAGTCCGTAATATAATGTCGTTATCGTTGTTTTTAAGTCTGACTTGGCATGCTGATTACTCGACTCAACTTCTTAACACTGTTGATTTGATAAGGTAATTATAACAAAAGCAAAGCACTATAATGTTCATTGAGGGATGCTAAACGACACTATCTGTCGTATGGTATGAAGCTAAAACCTACGGAAATAATGCGATAGGTCGTTGTTGTTTTGAACCTGATAATGACTATGCTTGTCAATAGATTTAGGAGTTGTCCACAACAAATAAAAGGCTTATTTTCGCTAATTGTGAAACATTATGAAGAATTAAATTATTTTAGAAATTATTTAAAATAATTTTTTATGTGTGTGAATTTAATATAAGTATTTGATTTTAAAGGTTTTATAAATTGTACAAAAAATGAACGATTTTACCTTATCCTTTAAGTTGCTTAGCTATAAAGTTGTCAAGTGGTGACTTATGCACAGGGTTATCCACAGCTTATGGGGAGAACTCTGTAAAGCCTTATAATACATAAGTTTACGTAGATAATTGGTATGAGGAACGGATTCTATATTTCGTTTTTAATCACTTTAAAGAGACGATTTTGTCTATTAACAGTGCTATGAGCGCTATGTTTCACAAATTATAAATTTATCTTTTTTTATGCATAATCATACTATAGGCATTAAAAGTCAGGAGTATGACTCAAGATATACACCCAATATATTAGCAGACATAGTTATGCATAGAATGTCTAGTATTTTTAGAGATATTTTCGATAGCATATAGAAGGCCACAAAAAAGCGGCTACATCAGATAGCCGCTTTGTCAAAACACTTAAGAGTAAAGCTGTATTGATCAGTCTTTGATATAGATCAAATCCCAGACGCCATGCCCACGATCAAGGCCACGACGCTCAAACTTAGTCATTGGACGAAAGTCAGGACGCTCAGTGAAATTACCTGTACCTGCTTTGTTAGTCAATCCAGCGAAACCATCCAATACTTCAACCATCCAAAATGCATAATGCTCCCAGTCAGTTGCTGTATGGAACCAGCCGCCTTGTTTTAAGCTGCGCGTGACGATGGTCATACGTTCAGGACTGACAAAACGACGCTTATAGTGACGCTTCTTTTGCCATGGGTCAGGGAAGTATAGCTGAATACGGTCGATATGGTTTTCTGGTAATTGCTTGAGCAATTGAATGGCATCACCGTTGATGATTTTTACGTTGCTCAAATTTTGGGTGCCAGCCATATAAGCACATTTACCAATACCAGGCTCATGCACTTCTACACCAACAAAGTTACGAGTAGGGTCAGCGGCCGCCATTTCAATAAATGAATCACCCAAGCCAAAACCAATCTCTACCGTAAGCGGCGCATCTGGACCGTTAGGGCTATCAGCAAATAACGTACGTAAGTTGTCAATACCGGTAAGATCGCCATCACCAAAACTGTTATTGACCAAATACTCAGAAAACTCTGGAGCAGTTAATGCAAGCTCAGCGTTTTTGTTCATGTGCGTACGGCGCTTCATAAACGTATTGACGATGCGGATATGCTTGTCAGAGGTCGGTTCTATTTCTTGGTTGGTGCTGTTATCGATATCGATAGGCTCGCTTGTGCTATTAGGGGTTTGCTCATCAGTAGTATCGGTACTGTTGAGGTTGTCATTGATATCAGAATGTTGACTCATAGGATTCGTAGGGCTTAATTAGGTGGGTGATGTTTGCTTATTATAAGTTAAATCCATACAACTGTGAACGGACAATCCTATTTTCGCGTATTGGCTGATCGGTGCTGTGGTTTCTCTATGTTACACATGGGTTTTAGCGTTATCATATAATGGTATCTTTCAAGTGCTTTTCCTAAGAGTCAGTAAGTAGAGCGTGTTGCCATGTTATTTATTGAGACAGATTCACCGCCACCGTTTTATCAAGAGTCGTTAACACCTACTAAACGTAAGCAGTTAGACAAGTGGTTCATCGGTAATCGTACCCAGCGTTATTATCTCAAACGTTTTGAGCAGTTTGATCAGCAAGGTTATCTGTCACCAAAATGGCATTGGGCTGCGTTTTTTATCACTTTTCCTTGGCTGCTATATCGCAAGCGCTATATGGATGCGATTGTTTATAGTGTCGCAGGGTGGTCTTTTATCCAGCTTAATGTGGCATTAGTGCTAGTCGCCTTTGAATTTATAGCGATGTCCTATGTACCAGATGCTTATCAGATGGCAACACGTATCAGTATTGCCGCTGTTATTTGGCTATTTTGGTCGTTTATGGTGGCACGCTGGACAGATGCGTATTACTACCGCATGGCAAGGCGTGAGATCGCTGATGCGATAAATGACCATCCGCGAGATGAGGCAGCACAGAAGGCACATCTGCAAAGAGAAGGTGGTGTTAGCTTATTTGGACTGGCATTAGGGTTTGGTTTTTTTGCATTTTCGCTATTGGTGATTAAGGTGCAGTTCTTACCGATTATTGCCAAGCCAAAAGCAAACGAAGTGTTGTTTGACGCTTATGATATTGCAAAGAATGCCCAAAATCGAGTGGCGTTGATTTATCAACAGACAGGGCAGTGCCCAGTAAATCTGCCCCTGAGTACCGAGCAGCAGCAAATACGCATGCATGTCGATACTCAGGCTGCTGGCGTGACAGAAACTGACTGTGCGGTAGTGGCAACGATTCAGAACGTGACGTTTCCGATACGCTATTTAAACGAGCAGACGCTGGTCTTTTATCATATACCAGACAGTGATAATTGGGATTGCACCAGCTCACTGAATAAAAAACAAGCCCCTAAAAACTGCATAGCTGATTAGGGGCTGTATTTCACGAGTGCTTGTAGATGTTGCTAGTGCTGAGAGCTACTGCTTAGAGTCCGTTGCAGTATCATCCTTTTCTTCAACTGGTGTTGCTTGGCTCTTTAACGCCTCATAAAAATCGGTTAAATCCATTTTTCGTGCTTTACCAATATCTTCATCAAACAAGCTTTCAAGCTCAGCCATTGCTGATTGTGCGGACTCAATCATGCTAGCTTCATCATCGTAGATAGCTTGTTGGCGTTCTATTAAATCATCATCATAGTCACGGAATGTTTTTACTGTTTCTCGCGCTTTTTCTGGAGAAATACCTAATAATTGTAATGATTCGCGTGACATGTCCAAAGACGATAAATAAGTCTCACGCCAAATGTGCCGCACGCCAACCTCACGCAAGCGATAATAGTGCTGACGATCGCGTGCTCTTGCCAATACAATTAGTTCAGGATAATTTTTACGAAGATACTGAGCGGTAGTGATAGAGCGTTCTAAGTCATCGATAGCGAGAATAAACACTCGCGCTTTTTGAATGCCTGCCGCTCGTAAAATCTCAGGGTTCTTTGGGTCGCCATAATATACTTGGTTACCGAACTTTCTTACAAAATCTACTCGGTTTGCAGAGCGTTCGATAGCGGTAAATTCGATATTATGCATGCGCAGTACACGGCCAATAATCTGACCAACGCGGCCAAAGCCCGCAATAATGACCTGATGCTCATGATCAGGAATGGTATCGTATTCGCGACTTGGTTTGCTCTTGGCAAATAACGGCTCACCCACTTTTTCTAACAATAAGAATGCCAAAGGTGTCAGCGCCATCGAGATGGTAACCACAAGATTGAGAGTATTAGCAAGCTCAGGACGTAAGACATTTTGGGCAGTGGCAACACTGAATAGGACAAAGGCAAACTCACCACCTTGAGCTAAGGTCACGCCCAATCGGATACTCGTCGGCCAGCGATTGCCCGATACTTTTGCAATTCCTGCAATCACTGCAAACTTGATAAACATCAAGGCGAGCGCACAGCCAATAATAAAGATGGGTTCTGCTAAAATGAGTTTGACGTCGGTAAGCATACCGACCGACATAAAGAATAGACCTAACAGCAATCCTTTAAAAGGTTCGATACTGGCTTCTAATTCGTGACGATACTCAGAATCAGCGAGCAACACACCTGTCAAAAATGCACCTAATGCCATTGATAGACCGATTTGACCCATCAAAATAGATACGCCCATCACAATAAATAGCGCGACCGCTGTCAGTAATTCTGACGCACCACTGGAAGCCACAAATTTGAAGAAGGGTCGAACCACATAACGGCTGGCAAAAATCAGACCGGCAAAGACAGCAAATACTTTACCAAAATAAATCAAATCGTAGCTTTGTTCACGTACCCCTGATAAGAACGGAATGACTGCTAATAATGGAATGACCGCAATATCTTGGAATAACAAGATAGTAAAAGCTTCTCGACCGTGCGTGCTCGAAAGCTGCTGTTTTTCAGTCAGTATCTGTAGTACAAACGCGGTAGAAGATAGGGCTAAACCAAAACCAACGATAAAGGCAGTATCTAGTTGTAAGGAGAAAAACTGATGTAGGAGCCACATCAGTAGCGTACCAGTTAAACCGACCTGCAAACCGCCCAATACAAATATAGAGCGGCGCAATGCCCAGAGCCGCGAAGGCTGTAGCTCAAGCCCGATAATAAACAGCAGCATGACCACGCCAAACTCTGAAAAGTGCAATAGACTTTCAGCATCGCCTGCCACATCCAAGCCACTTGGGCCCAATATGAGTCCAGTGATGAGGTAGCCTAAAACCGTTGCAATGCCGAAGCGTTTACCGAGAGGGACAAAGAGCAATGCTGCTCCCAAAAAAATAGTGGCTTGCAACATGAGATTTGGTGAGCCGGCGGCGGCAGCAAACATCTGGGCTCCTTAAAAATTTGAATAAAATATACGATATAAAATGAACGTGACTAAAATCAGTATGGCTAAAACGATAACGCGCTAGTATCTATTATTTTTTGCGATAAATTTTCCACACACCATTGTCTGCAAGCGGATTATTATAAGCATCGTTGCGGCGTTTACGCGGTGTCTGGCGACTATCTACAATCTTAAAGTCAGGCAGGGCATGTACAATCAGACCAGTACGATAAAAGCGTACCCGCTCAGGCTCTAGCATCTCGCCCTTACTATCGCGACAAAAAACATAAGCACGCAGATCGATAAATTCACGATGCGCTACCAGTCGCGCTTCCTCGTCGTTATCTAGCACCGCTGTCATGCGCTCAATTTCATCATCCGTATATTGACCACATTTATCAGTCAGGGCGCCTACTGATCCAAAGCTTTTAGATTCTTTGGCGCGTGTCTTAGTTAAATGTAGACGCTGAACGTGATAGATGAATTGCGGTATCTCAAGGCTGGCAGGGAGCGGTAGATAGTCAGGTGGCATATTGGCCGCTGGATAAAAATCCTTTGCACGCTCAAGCAGATTTTGCCAACGTTGCTGATAGGTTTGGACTTCGGCTAAGTTGCCTTCATAAATAGGCATGTCACGGATTTGTCGCAAAATATCAGGTGGAAACTGTTCATTACGAAAGTTTGCAATGTCTTCTTGCAGCGTTGATAACAAAACTTTGGCGTGTTTTTTGCCATCTTTTGATGCAGGATCATCGATATAGTCTGGGGCGACAAAGGGTGCTGAGCGTCTAGACATAGTGTTGTATCATCAATAGATAGAGTGAAAATACCAAAAAGTATGATTATAAAAATTAACTGGGGTGCTAAACAAAACTTTATAATAGTTATTATAACCACATAAGCCGATTCGGACTTAATTTTTTTAAGTTGAATAAATCAAAATTTTGTCGTAAATCACGACTGCTTTAATGTGATCTAGATTCTAGTTCTAATTCTACGTAACTTTTAGTATGAGCCAGTATCAGATGCCTATACTTGTATTTTCTAGGCCGTGTTTCAAGTTACTGACTTCTTTATTCAGTCACTTAGCTGATAATTTAACGTTAATGGTTATGACCAATATGATTATTGTCATCAGGTAGATGTCCCGAAATATCACAGACCAAGGCATCGCTATGTGAGATATTCTGCGGGTGAGACGAGCTTTCGACCTGAATAGTAGCATGGTGAATACCAAGCTCTAGCAGTCTTTGCTCGAGACTGGCAATCAGAATATTTGATTCATGGATACTCATCTCACCATCTACTACTACGTGACAAGAGAGGGCATTAAGTCCGCTAGTAATACTCCAAACATGTAGGTCATGTACTTTTTGTACTTGAGAGTCTTCGAGTAATTTTTGCTCCACATCGACGAGCGATATATTGGCAGGCGTTCCTTCCATCAATATATGCACAGAATCACGTACGACGCGGTAGCCACTGATTAAAATAAGCACGGCAACGATTACTGATGCCACTGCATCTGCCCATACCCAACCAAAACCCATCATAAGTAGTGCAGCGATAATCGCAGCTACTGACCCTAATAAGTCACTCAGCACGTGCAAATAAGCGCTTTGCATATTGAGGTTAACGGGTTCTGCATTATTAGGTTTCTGCTCTGTGACCTTGGCATCATCCGTACCATGATTATGGCCATGTGACTCGTCACCTTGACTACCTCGGTGCATTAGCCAAGCGACCAGAATATTAATCAGCATACCGATAGTCGCCACGATAAGCATGCCTTGGGTCGCAATTTCTGGCGGTGAGTTAAAGCGTTTAATCGCTTCATAAAAAATCATCAAAGCGATTATGACAAGTGTTGCGCCATTTACCGTAGCAACTAATATCTCAAAGCGCTTGTAGCCGAAAGTTTTCTGGTGAGTGGCCGCTTTTTCGCCGATTTTAAATGCGACCAAAGTGGCACCAAGCGCTATCGCATCGCTCAACATATGCCCTGCATCAGATAGCAAGGCCAAACTACCGGTGAGCCAACCACCAATGGCTTCGATAAACATATAACCAGTAATGATAATAAAGCTGAACAGCAAGGTACGCTGATAGCCTTTGGTATCTCGTGCTGTGGTTGTCTGTTCTAGATGCTCATCATGATCGTGATGGCCTTGATTTCCCTGGGTGTAGTTATTTTCTTCATCTTCGCGAACGTACTTAGGCACATCCGTATTATCATGCTGTTGGCTATGATTGTGCTCGTCAGAGTTTGGATTATTTGCATTCATAATAATACTCAAATTCGCTGATAGTTGCGTTCGATAGATGATGTTTACTGATAAGTGACGTTTACTAATAAGTGATGCTTGCTATGGGTAGAGTAGGCGTAGAGCCTTTGCCGCATACCATTTGATGGTTATAAATTTAACATAGCCAAGCATGAGAAGCTGTAACGACGAAGTAAACATGATGAGAGGAGGAGCAGAAAGATACACACCTATTTGTTGAGAACTAAGTGAGAACTACCAACCGACAGGATCAATGTCCAAAGTAAGCTTAAGGTATTTAGCGCTTGGTAGGGCAAGCACTGGCTGCCACCACTGTCCCAACACATGGTGCAATTGACGGCGGTCTTTAGCCAATAGCAAAAGCTGAGCATGATAGCGACTGTTCTTTTTACTCATGGGCGCATCAATAGGACCGAGAACAGCGAGGTTATGAGCATTCGGCAAATGCGCAATAGCATCCTTGAGCGCTTGAGTAGTAGCTGCTAATGTTTTGCCTTCACAGCGTATCAATGCAGCATGTCGATGAGGAGGTAAGCCCATCATTTGACGCTCTTGCAATAACTCGCGCGCGAATGACAAGTAGCCGTCTTTGACCAGTTTCAATAGTAACTCGTTATCAGGTTGCAACGTTTGAATCAATACGCGGCCAGCTTTGTCACCTCGACCAGCACGGCCAGCCACCTGAATCATGAGCTGTGCGGTATGTTCTGGTGAGCGGAAGTCTGCTGATAAAAATCCGCGATCGGCATTGGGTAAGCAAACCAATGTAACGTTGGGGAAGTGATGACCTTTGGCAACCATCTGTGTACCGACCAATATGGCAGGGTTGCCTTTATTAATTTGCTCGTAAATGTTTTCCCAGCTGTCTTTGCGTTTTGTGGTATCACGGTCTATCTGAATAATCGGATAGAGCTCTTTGCTAGTTTGAGGGTTGGCAAAGATTGCGTGTAGATTTTCGCTGAGCCTTGTCGTTCCCATGCCTTTGGCGTCTAGGTTTTGACTACCACAATCAGGGCATACGGTAGGGATATAGGCTTGCCAATCGCAATGATGGCATTTTAAGTAAGAGTTGCTTGAATAACTGTTTCGCTGGGATTGGATATTATAGTGAACGGTCAGGTGAGCGTCACAGCGCGGACAATCTGCTTGCCAGCCACAAGCCTCGCACAATAGAACAGGCGCATAGCCACGACGATTCAAAAATATTAGTACTTGATCACCGGCCTCTAGCGTTTGCCGTATCGCCCCGATCATGGCATCCGTCAGCCCTGTATCATAGCGCGCACCGTCATCTTGTGCTTGTTGATGGGTACTTTGCAAGCGAGCATCGATCAGTTGCATGGTTGCAGGTTTGGCATTGCCCGGACGAGTAAGCAGTTGGTATTCTGCTAGTTTGCCATCATCGACCAGTTTTAAATGCTCAAGAGAAGGCGTGGCAGTACCGAGTATGACTGGGATTTTGTACTGCAAACCTCGATAGAGAGCGATATCAGCAGCATGATAACGTAACGTGTCTTGTTGCTTGTACGATCCATCATGCGCTTCATCAACGACAATCAAGCCTAAGTCTGCAAAGGGGTATAGCACAGCTGAACGTGTACCGATCACGATTTGTGCATGCCCCGTGCGGCAGTCTTGCCAACCTTGTAAGCGATGAGTGTTGGTCATGCCAGAGTGCAATAGCACAATGTGGGCGGCGAACCGACTGGCAAACCTTGCCCGCGTTTGCGGTGTGAGGCCAATCTCTGGTACTAAAATAAGAACCTGTTTACCAGCCTCTAGTACAGCTTGCATCGCTTGCAGATAAACTTCGGTTTTACCACTCCCAGTAATACCGTTGAGCAAAAAACCAGTATAAGTATCGGATTCGTGTGCAGCAATAATAGCGTCAACCGCAAGTTTCTGCTCATCATTGAGATCAAGTGGCATTTTTGCCAGTTTAACTGGAGCAGGTGCTTGTTTTGGCTGAATATAGCGCTCGACTAGCCCTTTATCTTCTAGCGTCTTTAAAAATGCTCGTTGCATCCCTTCTAGTAGCAATACATCTTCGCTTGCGCCGTGCTGACCATGTAGCTTTAGCATGTCGAACTGCTGCTTTTGTTTCTTGGCATTGGCTCGAAAATCATCATCAGTGATATGAGGCAAAATTCGCCAATGGGTAATCAGTAAATCTAATGGTTTGCCTTGACGAACAAGGCTTGGCAGGATAACTGCTAACACGTCGCCAAGTGGATAATGGTAATAGCGGGCTAACCAGTAGGCAAGCTTGAGCATGTCCGCGTCCAAAATAGGCTCAGCATCTAGACATTTATTAATAGGTTTGATTTTATTAACAGGTACGCTGCTATCGTCTTGTGAAATATGAGCAATCACAATGCCAATCAGAGTCTGACGACCAAACGAAACTTCAACACGGCTGCCAATTTGCGGTATCGCACTGTCTGGCAAAGCAAGCATATCAGCTGGTAGGCTATAGTCAAACACCCGATAAAGGGGAACGGGCAGAGCAACTTGTACCAACATAAACGGCTTCGCAGTCTTATTAGGTGAATATGAGATCAGAATAATAGAACGGAGACCAATAAGCTTAGCATGATGCTAAGCTTATTGTGATATAACTTATAGGCTGTTGCTAAAATGAGCACTTAATAATGATGCTTAACAATTAGTACCTAATATTAAGCATCAAATATCATCTTACTCGATATAAAGAATAGACTCGATTTCTACCACGCCACCTTTAGGTAGAGCAGCTACTTGAACGGCAGCGCGGGCAGGGTATGGCTCGCTTAGATTGGCGACAAACACTTCGTTCAAGACAGCAAAATCACTCAAGTCAGTCAAAGATACATTGAATTTGACCACGTCATTTAGACTGCCACCAGCTGCTTCACAGATAGCTTTGATGTTTTCAAATACTTGCTCAGCTTGTGCTTTAAAACCTTCTCTTAGCTCCATCGTGTCAGGATCAAAACCAAGCTGACCTGAGATATAAACAGTATTGCCGACTTTTACAGCTTGAGAATAGGTGCCAACTGCTGCAGGTGCTTTATCAGTTTGGATGGTTTGACGAGTCATGGGATGTCCCTTTTGTATTTTATGTGAGTGATTCATTGCTACTAGAATAGCAGTTCTATTTTAGCTATTTGCATCACAATTATAGCAGTGATGCAAATCAGCAAATGCGCTTATTATAATTGATATAACCGTATAATGTTAGGGAAACCTAGCAGCGAGCGTAGTTCACGAATACCCTGTGCTAAGTGGTTGCGACTACGTACCACGATATGAATGATGGTATCAGTATTGCGAACATCAACGGTTTCCACACCCATATTGAGCTGGCGTAAGTGATAGATAACTTCACTGATTTGCTCGTCACTAAGTGCAATAGAAAGCTTTAAGTAAGCAGGAAAACGAATCTTGCCGCTATTTTTTAGGTCATGCTCGCCGATGTCGCCTTGTTTGACTGCATTGTCATTGCGCCAACGTAATTGGATGACCTGATAAGGATTGTCCTTACGGATATCATCCAGTGAGAAACACTTATGACGATGAACGACCAAACCATGACGCGATAAATGCCCTACGATAGGGTCGCCATATATTGGATGACAACAATTAGCAAAATCAAGCTCGACGCCAGCAGCATTTGCAATCAGCTGTTGCGGTTGGGTCATGTCATCGCTATGTACTTTCGCCTGTAGGTCGCTCAGCTCATCGCTAAACAAACGTGTCACGACTAGCTGAGGAAGCAGCGTACCTGAGCTTATTTGTTCAAATAACGCATCTTTTTCTGTCAGACCGCGCCATTCAGTCAGGTCTTTCCAATCAGCATCTGTCAAATCATCAAAACTTTTCTGATGCGTTCTGAGCGCACGATCTAAGGCTTGCCTGCCATGGTGTTGTTTGTCAGCGACAGATAGATCTTTGAACCAACGTAAAATTTCTTCACGGGCTTTGTTGGTCACTACAAATCCCAACCACTCCGCTTTTGGTTCTGAGTGACTGTTTACTTCTATCTCAACGGACTGTCCATTTTTTACTACAGTGCCGAGCTTTGCAGCTTTACCATCGATATTTGCACCAACGGCAACGTTACCAATCATAGGACCGACCGCGTAGGCAAAATCTAGCGCCGTTGCCCCTTGAGGAAGCTCGTAAGCACGCCCTTGAGGACTGTAGCAAATGATTTTACTAGAGTGCAGATAATCCATAAGCTCATTAATAGTAGAGACTGCCGCTGAGAAATCAGGACTATTTTCATTCAGATTATCTTCATCGACCAAATCTTTCATGTTGCGTAATGACGCTTGGATAACCGACTGACTGACATCAGATGCGTGCTCTGCGCCGATGACCCCAAGTCTAGCGGCGCTCTGCATTTGCTTAGTCAATATAGTGACCTTTACCACGTCATTATCACGCTCATAGATGAGGGTGAGGGATTGGTTACCGCCTGGTAGCGGTCGACGAATGTTATCCGCAATATGAGTATCATCAATCTGATATTTTTTGATCAAATAATAGGCCAGCTTGTCGCAGGCTTCGATATTGTCGAGGACGATCTCAAACGCATAGTGACGCAGTAGCGCATTAATCTCACCGCGATTGCGGAAAAACTGACGATATATCACCACGCGATTGTCTAACACTTTGACCAGACCATTGAGATCCAAGTTATTTAGCACGATACTCAAATAGCGATGAATGGACTCTCTTTGAAAGTTTCGTCCAAGCCCATGCTGTAGCAGTTTGTCAGACAGCTTATTGTACATATCAGAGTCTAAATTGCGATAACACAATACTTCGATATAGTCAGCAATATCATTCAGACCCATTAATCGTGCAAATGGTACATAAAAATCTAAGGTTTCTTGAGCTGTAGTGCGCTGCTTCTCAGGACGTACTGCGTCAAGCGTAGACATATTATGTAGACGGTCAGCAAGCTTGATAATAAGTACACGCGGATCAGCGAGGGTGGCGGTCAAAATTTTATGAAAGGTGGCCGCTTTATTTTGCTGCTTGTTATGTGAAGATGACTTTAGCTTGGTCACACCATCGACCAGTCTTGATACAATTTCACCATAACGCTGCTTGATTTGCTCATCACTGACTTCGGTGTCTTCGACCGTATCATGCAAAATTGCTGCAATGATGGTATCTCGATCTAAGCGAAAGCCCGCTAGTATCTCAGCGACAGCGATTGGATGCGTGATATAAGGTTCCCCTGATTTGCGCTTGTCTTTAATGTGCGCAATATCTCCGAACTCACAAGCATCAACAATATCACGGCGCTCAGCAGCAGTGAGATAACCTACTGAACGTAGTAAATTATATTGAGCATCATCGACGAGGTGATGACTGAGTTTGGGTAGGGTTTGACTCATAAAATGATGATCCTATTTTCCATGACCTACTTGTTGGGCCACTTACCGAAGCAAATGGAGGCTAAATAATGACCTACCATACAAAACTTAAGGATGAGTACGCCATTCTCTAATTAATCGCAAATCGCTTTCAATGTCAACTGATAAGCGTGTGGGCGATGAAAAAATTTCACTCAGTGGTCTATTTTGGGGATAAATGGTGACCAAAATAGCCAATACATTATTGTCACAACCAAAAAACCACAGCCTATGCTGTGGTCTTTATAGTTGATCAAGATGTGTATTTATTTTATAAAAACACGATTGGCTTTATAAAATACATCTTATCAAAACAGCTTATTAGAAGCTGTGGTCGCCTGACAATGCTAAATCTAATGAGCTAGTAGCAAAATTATGCTCTGGCTGATTTAGAATGTCGCGTGTGATTTTGCCAGCGGCAATTTCACGTAATGCCAATACTGTAGGCTTGTCGTTATCAACGTCAACCAACGGCTCGGCAATACCTTTGGCCAATTGACGGGCGCGTTTGCTTGCGACCAAAATTAGCTCAAAGCGATTATCAACATTATCCAAACAATCTTCAATCGTCACTCGTGCCATAAATAGCTACCTCGGTTGTTTTTATTAGTAACGGATCTTGCCCGCCACTCAATAAAAATAATATCAAAAATATAAAGGGGGATAGCTAAATATTATAGCATTTTTTGCCAAGTCGCGTAGTTGCTTTTTATATCTACTTACGAGATTAGCTGCTTGTGCTTAGTTTACTCTTCTACCTGAGTGTTTAGCAAGTTGCTAATCGTGCGATGATAGCGCTGCTGCTGACGACCAAGTGTCTGCCTGTCGGCCACGATGATGGCTTTTAGCTCAGCTAAGGCTACATCAAAATTATCATTGATCACTACATAGTCAGCATTCACGTATTGTGCCATTTCGGTGACCGCGCCAGCTAGACGGCGCTCTATAACTTCTACAGAATCCTGCGCGCGGGTTGAGAGACGTTGACGTAATGTCGCAATGCTAGGTGGTAGAATAAAAACCATAATGGCATCGGGAAAAATATTTCTGATTTGCGTCGCGCCTTGCCAGTCAATCTCCAAAATAACGTCGATACCCGCCGCTAGTTGGGTACGGACACTTTCCTCTGACGTGCCATAATAGTTACCAAATACTTCAGCATGCTCTAGAAATAGACCCGCATTGATACCATTGGTAAAACTATCGGTATCTGTGAAATGATAGTGCTGACCGTCAATCTCGCCTGGACGCGGTGCGCGAGTCGTATGTGAGACGCTGACAGTCAAATCATTGGTGGTAGCAAGCAACTGTTTGACCAGTGAGGTCTTGCCAGTACCTGAAGCGGCAGTAACGATGAATAATGAACCTGTCATACAATTTATCCTAATAGAAGGTGTCTTAGTAACTCGTAAAATGTATTGTAATAAATGTGTCTTGATAAAAAGTTAAGCAGTGCCTCAGTCAAAACAAAGACTGGAAAAAATAAAAAACGCCATCATGTATGGCGATAGAAATTATAATAGATGCATTATTATAAACTGCTTTTATACAAGTTAAAGCTGGTTTTGCAATATGTCGTAAGTATGCTGAGATTTGCCCACAAAATATTGCTATGAGTAGACAGCTATTTTAGAGAGCGATAAAAGCAAATTATGCTAAAGTAGAGCATTGATTTCGCCCCAACTTTTGAATAAAAAATTCAAAAATACGTTTTAACTATAAATTATCCAATGATAGGCCTTTTTATGCAAATTTATCTTGCCAATCCCCGTGGATTTTGTGCTGGTGTGGACCGTGCAATTGCAATTGTTAATGAAGCATTGACACGTTTCGAGCCGCCCATTTATGTCCGTCATGAAGTTGTGCATAATAAGTTTGTGGTGTCAGACTTGGCCAATCGTGGTGCGGTATTTGTTGAAGAGCTTCACGAAGTGCCAGACGGCTCTATCGTTATTTTCTCCGCTCATGGGGTCTCTAAAGCAGTTGAAGATGAAGCAGAGCGCCGAGATTTGACGGTTTTCGATGCAACATGCCCTTTGGTAACTAAAGTACATATCGAAGTGGCAAAGTTTGCGCAAGATGGGATGGATGCAGTGTTAATAGGACATGCAGGACACCCAGAAGTCGAGGGTACTATGGGGCGTTTCAACCGTCGCCATGGTGGGCAGATTCATCTGGTCGAAGATGAAGGTGATGTGGCCGCGTTGACTGTCCAAGATGCCGAACGCTTGGCATTTGTGACTCAGACAACCTTGTCGATGGATGATACTGCTCGCGTTATCGATGCGCTGCGTGAAAAATTTCCTAGTATCCAAGGCCCTCGCAAAGACGACATTTGCTATGCCACACAGAACCGTCAAGATGCGGTCAAAGATTTGGCCAGTCGCTGTGAAGTGGTTTTGGTAGTCGGTTCACCAAACTCATCAAACTCCAATCGCTTGCGTGAGCTGGCTGAGCGTATGAATTGCCGAGCGTACCTAATCGATAATGCCAGTGAGATGGACAAGCGTTGGTTAGATGGTGTGCAGAGTATAGGCGTGACCGCTGGTGCATCCGCGCCCGAAGTGTTGATCCAAGAAGTATTGCAACAGTTGCAAGACTGGGGTGGTGATCTGCCTAGTGAGCTATCTGGTATTGAAGAAAATGTGACGTTTAGTCTGCCAAAAGCGTTGCGGATTCCTGTCACTCAGGTTGGTAAGTAATTAGTGTTTGTATTTATATTTGTATGAACCATCATTGATATGGATAAGGTCGCATGAAAGAACCAAAAGCCAGATTTGTATTGGCAGAGGCCACACTCGCTGAAGTCAACAAGCAACTAAAGCTCAATATGCTAGTGATGGCAGCAGTGGTTTTTGTATTGTTTATGAATATCATGAAGTTTATGGCAGAAAAAAGCTTTTTCTACGCGATGCTCGCAGTAGTTATGATCTGTTTGTTATTTTTTATACAAAAAGCTCGCCGTATTCTCACGCTAAGAAAACGAGAGATTATCCATAAATAAAAAGTACAAGCATAAATAAAAATACAGGTGAAAGTGCCAAATATAGGATAGCTATGACTGCTTATTACAAATTTGTTAAACGAGAATTACAAGAAGACGGTGTCAGTGTGGCGCATTATCAGCCAACCAAGCATGCACAAGGTGCTTGGAATGAGCATGAGCAGCACATGGCGCCAGCAACAGGTCTATTAACAGCTGAGATCAACAGCTTCGCGCCACAACCTAATACCCGTATCGCACGTGTGAGCCTCGATATCTTGGGGCTAATACCGCTTGACGATTTTACTATTACTACTCGCTGTATCCGACCGGGTAAGACTATTGAGCTGGTCGAAGCGGTCATGAGTAGCCGTGGCCGTGACGCCATCATTGCAAGAGCATGGCGACTGATTACTCAAGATACCAGCGAGATTGCCGGACTTGAAGATCAACCAGCAGAATATAAACCTGAGGAATTGCCAGTTTGGGAAGGCATGAAAGGCTGGCCGGGCGGCTTTATTGAAAGCGTACGTCTAGTAGCGACAGAAGACCGTCGTTCTGGCCGCGGTATGGTATGGATTACCAATGATCTCGACATGATTGAAGGCGAGCCGACTGATGATTTGGTGCATCTGTTAGGTATGGTCGATACTGCTAATGGTGTTGTACCAAGATTGGGTCTTGGTTTATCTAAGTTAGAATGGATGTTTCCCAATACTGATTTGCAAATCCATATGCATCGCTCGCCAAAAGGTCGTTGGCTGGGTATCGAGGCTGTACAACAATATGGCGATGATGGTATCGGATTGACCAGTGCGGTATTGCACGATGTATACGGCCCTTTTGGTCGCAGTGAGCAAATCCTTACTATTCGCCCTATGCCACGTTAAAAGGCTAAGAGTCAGTCAGGCTATAGTTTTGAAAAATGAAACTACACGTTGTAATCAATTAATTATACAAATAATAGAGAAATGGTTTTAATAGTAGCTAACAAGACAATATTACTAACAAGCTGATGTTAATCGACATAGAGGTTACTATGAAAACCCATACTCAATTTTCAAAAAAGCTGACGACTCTCTGGGATATATTGATAGAAGCATATTCAGAATAGTTGCTATCGTTTGCGCGTTGATTGCTATATCAGAAAATAACTGAGCAATTAAATGACGAAGTAAGTAAAAACCAAGCAAACAAATAACTGATACCAGAACACCGCCTTGGTAAACAAGCGCGGTGTTTTTTATTGAATAAAGATTTTGAGCTTGAATTTTTTCTCAATGCCCCTATTAGTATAGACAGTTTAACGGTATTGCATACGGCGGGTTCTCTAATATTATTAGAGCATCTTTGGTGAGTGTATCGTTATCTGATAATAGGTCTTTCATAGAATTTAAAGGAGTTTTTATGAGTGAAGCAACTCAAGCTGAAGGTCTGAATCCAGAATTAAAAAAACATACGTTTGAAGCTGAAGTGGCGCAGTTACTGCATTTGGTAACGCATTCACTATATTCTAACGCTGATATTTTTGTCCGCGAGTTGGTATCTAATGCGTCGGATGCTTGTGATAAGTTGCGCTTTGAAGGCACAAATGATGATAGCCTTTATGAAGATGATGGCGAATTAAAAATCCGCATCGCTGTTGATGAAGCTGCCAAAACTATTACCTTTACCGACAATGGTATTGGTATGAACGAAGCCGATGCAATCGAAAACTTAGGTACGATTGCTAAATCAGGCACCAAGGCGTTTTTAGACAAATTGTCTGAATCACAGAAACAAGACGGACAATTGATTGGTCAGTTCGGTGTTGGTTTTTACTCAGGTTTTATCGTGGCTGATACCATCAGTGTCGAATCGCGTAAAGCGGGCGAGCCTGCTGATAAAGGCGTGCGCTGGGTATCAGATGGTACTGGTAGTTTTACTGTTGAGCCTATTACCAAAGACGCGCGCGGTACGGCGATTACTTTGCATCTAAAAGAAGAATATAGCGAGGGCGAAGATAACTACTTAGATCGTAGTAAAATTAAGCGCTTGGTTAATAAGTACTCTGACCATATCAGCTTGCCGATTCAGATGCGTAAAGAGATCTGGCAAGAAGACGTAAAAGAAGACGAAAACGACGACACGCCTGCTGGTGGCCAGATGGTACTCACTGATGAGTGGGAAACCATAAACAAAGCCAGTGCACTATGGACGCGCTCTAGCTCTGAAATTGAAGATGATGAGTATGTCGATTTTTATAAGAATATTTCTTATGACATGGATGCGCCGCTTACTTGGACGCACAACCGTGTAGAGGGTCGCGTACAGTATACGCAGCTACTATATATCCCTAAAAAAGCGCCAGTCGATCTATACACTCGTGAGCAGCAGCATGGTCTAAAGCTGTATGTGAAGCGCGTCTTTATTATGGACGAAGCTGAGCAATTGCTACCGATGTATTTGCGTTTCGTGAAAGGTGTGATTGATTCAGCAGACTTGCCATTAAACGTGAGCCGTGAGCTACTACAAGAGTCACGTGATGTAAAATCTATCCGTGATGGTAACGCTCGCCGTATCTTAACCTTACTCGCAAGCCTTGCTAATAGCGAAGACAATGATAAGCAAGAGAAATTTGCCCAATTCTATGCAGAGTTTGGTGATGTTATCAAGGAAGGTCTAGGCGAAGACGCAGGCAATCAAGAACGTATTGCTAAGCTATTACGTTATGCCACCAGCACGCAAGACGGTCTAGTGACGAGCTTTGAAGACTATAAAGGCCGTATGAAAGATGGCCAAAAAGCTATATATTACCTCACCGCTGATAATCTAGCCGCTGCGAAAAACAGCCCGCAACTTGAGCTATTCAAGAAAAAAGGCATCGAAGTTATCCTGATGACTAGCCGTGTTGATGAATGGGCAATGAACTTCTTGACCTCATTCGATGAGACACCGCTGCAAAACATCGCGAAAGGCGCAGTAGACCTAGGCGACTTGCAGGATGATGAAGAAAAAGCGGAAGCGGAGAAAGCCCAAGAAACGCTAAAGCCTGTTGTTGATAAACTAAAAGCTGCATTGGGCGAGCGTGCTAAAGACGTCAAAGTGTCTACTCGTTTAGTCGATAGTCCAGCTTGTTTGGTCGTTGGTGAAGGTGAGCTATCACCACAAATGATTCAGATGCTACAGCAAATGGGTCAGGACGTACCAGCAAGTAAGCCAACGCTAGAAGTAAACCCTGATCATCCACTCATCAAGAAGCTTGAGAGCAGTGAGCAGTTTGATGATCTGGCGCAAGTCATTTTTGATCAAGCATTATTGGCAGATGGCGGTCAGCTAGACGATCCAGCCGCTTACCTAAAACGCGTCAATGAGCTATTGATGAGATAATGTTTAGTAATGAGTAAAAAAGGGAGGCTTTATATAAGAGGCCTCCTTTTTTATTTGAATTTTTGGCCGAATTTGAGTGAATTTTACAAATCAGCCTTATCCTCTTAACCGACAATCCGTTACAATCGCGATAGATTAGCGAGCTAAAATATTAAGCAGTGCTAGTCATCTTCTATAATCACTCCATCGTGAATTCAATATAAATCGATGTCTGCATGCTGTACAAAAAATCGTCAATTGATTGCACCGCGCGGCTGTTACATTAAGATAATTATCATTGAGTCATTTTATTTTTCTCGACTGGCTAGAGGTCTAAGTCTTTGTCACTTACGTCGTTAAAAACCGTCTCGCTTCAGCGTTTTTCGCTCAATTTCGCTGCCAATATTATTGCAACCTTATGGATGCTGGTGGGCTCAACACGGGCTTTTTCTTGGGTTAAACCTACTTTTGTACAGTTTGCCGTATTTGCACTATTGGCGCTTGGTAGTAATGTCTTATTTTCATGGTTAGCTGCTGAAAGTGGCAGCATATTTAATGAGCAAGGATTGGTCAGTTATTTGATCTGGCCGATGATTATTTTGCTTGGTGGTATCATTTTGGCTCGGCGAGCCAGCAACCAAGCATTGGTATTTGTACCAGTAGTACTGTGGTTGGTCGCTGATACATTGTCAGCCCTATTACAGAGCTTGGTGCAGTTTTTTGGTAGCTATGGTTGGTTGCCAAATTGGAGTTATTCGTTCTTACCAGTACTGTTTTTAGTATTGTTCTTATGGCAAACGCTAGCGTTACTTTGGATATTTTCCCGACGTATGCGTATACCATGGTGGGAGCGAATCATTGTATTGGTTGGCGCGGTAGCGTTGCTGACCATTTGGCAGCGTAATGTTGCAGATCAGCCGATCTTTAAGCAAATACCTGTAGAGCCTGTATTAGAAGAGGCGGCACTGTATCAGCAGCCACGTCTATTACAGCAAGCATTGGATAGTATAGACCCAAGTATCGATGGCAAAACCGACTGGTACTTTATGGGAGTCGCAGGATTCTCTGATCAAAACGTCTTTCGCTCTGAGATTAACAAGGTGCGCGAGCTGTTTGATGTACGCTTTGGTACTAGCGGGCATTCACTATCGCTGATTAACAATACTTATAGCTGGTTAGACGAACCAATTGCTACTAAGACCAGTATTTTGCGCGGCTTAAAGAAAATCGGTCAGCAGATGAACGCTGATGAAGATGTATTGTTCCTGACGTTGTCTTCACATGGTAACCAAGATATCGTTCAGTTGGCAAATCCACCGCTTGCGATGGATAATTTAGATGCCACATGGTTGCGTGAGGCGCTCGATGCGTCTGGTATTCGCTGGCGCGTGATAGTGGTGTCTGCTTGCTACTCAGGTTCGTTTATTGACGAGTTGGCATCGCCAACCACGGTAGTGATTACTGCATCAGCCGCTGACAAAGCATCGTTTGGCTGCACCAACACAGCTGAGATGACCTATTTTGGCCAAGCGTTTTTTGCTGAAAGTCTACGAGGGAATACCAGTTTTGAGTCGGCTTTTAAGGATGCCAGTATACGGGTCAATGAGCGTGAGAGCGCAATGGGCTTTGAGCCATCAGAGCCGCAAATGGTGATTGGTAGTTTAATGGAGACGGCATTGCCTGCGTTTGAGCAAGTATTGTTTGATAAGGCGCGCCCATCCGTTGCTAGTATTACAAATAATGCTACTTCTACAACGGTTAATATTCTACCTGACAGTGCTACTAATATATCGGTAGACGAAGTAGAGATAGCTGCTGAATAGCTAAATAAATACAAAGTATGATTTGGCATTTAATAAATGCCAATATCAGATTTACTATTAGATGATGAGCATTTATTAAACATCGTCATTGGTTCTATTTTGAATAAAAGGATATCATTCATGCAAAATTCCTATAGTCATAGTTTATCTACCAATAAACAGCTTACCCAAAAAAGTGTGAATCGTTGCTTTAACGGTGAGCAGCATTATTATAGTCACGAGTCGACGTCTACCAAAACCTCTATGACGTTTAGTATTTATTTACCTGACGAAGCCTTGGCTGGACGACGTTGTCCTGCGATACTGTACCTATCAGGTCTGACGTGTAATGCTGATAATGTCACTCATAAGGCGCATTTTCAGCAAAAATGTAGCGAGCTTGGTATGATACTTATCGCACCTGATACTTCGCCTAGAAGTAGTGACGACAGTGATGTACCAAACGACGATCGCTATTTTGTCGGGCAAGGCGCTAGCTATTATGTTGACGCGACCCAAGCGCCTTGGTCAGACAACTTCAATATGCAAAGCTACATTGTTGATGAGCTATATGACTTACTACGCTCAGAGTTTCCTATCCACAGCATCGGTGTCACAGGACATTCAATGGGTGGTCATGGTGCGCTGTTGCTAGGATTCAAGTTCCCAAGTAAGTTTGTCAGCGTATCGGCTTTATCGCCAGTATGCGCAGCTAGTGAATCTGCATGGGGGCAAGCTGCCTACACAGAGTACTTCGGCGATGATAAGGCTCTATGGGCGCAAGCGGATGCCTCACAGATGATTGAAAAGGTCGGTCAGCAGTATTCGAGCATTTTGGTTGATCAAGGCGCAGCTGATAACTTCTTAGCAGAAGGTCAGCTACAGACTTCTAAACTACAAGACGCTTGTGCAAAAGCCAAACAGCCCTTAACATTACGCTACCAAGCCGGGCATGACCACAGCTATTATTTTATCCAAACGGTGATTAATGATCATATCGAACATCATTGGCATATGGCTCAAATGAGCTAAGATGTCATTCAGATGACCGTAATGCATTTTTCGTTATTCCATTCATGCTCAGAAGGTGATTTTTATGGCAAGTTATCAAGATTTGACAGCTTCTAATTCAAAGAATAAGTCAGCAGATACGAGCTCTACAAAAGCGACTATGCAGGCTGATATGGATGCTGCTCTAAAAAACAAACAACGTAGCAATGAGTATAATGATGAAGTGTCTCAAGCTAAGTCAGACGAGCTGATTGCAAAAACCGTTAACGATGCTGGCGATAGAGTACTTGATGATGTACAAATATCTCGCGTGATAGAGATGGCATGGGAAGATAGAACGCCATTTGGTGCTATAGAGCATAGCTACGGTCTCGATGAGACTGGGGTTATCAAACTCATGCGCCAAGAGTTAAAGTCGTCATCTTTTCGCTTATGGCGTCAGAGAGTGAGCAATCGTGCTACCAAGCATGAGGCAAAGCGCTCTTTCGAAGTTGGCCGTGCTTATTGTAAAACTCAATATAAGCAGCGCTAAACCACTAAGTATTTAGCATCAATATATAAAAGGCTCTCAGTATATGTGAGCCGCTTGAAATTTCCTTTTTAATTTATCAATATCTTATATAAACATGAATTAGGTAGCTCAATTATGAACAGTCCTGCTAAACCTTATCTTATTGCACCGTCGATACTCTCAGCTGATTTCGCGCGGTTGGGCGAAGAAGTGGAGAAGGTACTAGAGTCGGGTGCCGATGTGATTCATTTTGATGTGATGGATAACCATTACGTACCCAATTTGACGTTTGGTAGCATGATTTGTAAGGCTTTGCGTGACTATGGTGTTGAAGCGCCAATTGATGTGCATCTGATGGTTTCACCTGTCGATAGTATGATTGAGCAGTTTTTGGAAGCGGGTGCTAGTATCATTACCTTCCATCCTGAAGCCAGCGCTCATATCGATCGATCGCTTCAACTGATCAAAGATGGCGGTGCAGAGTGTGGCTTGGTATTGAACCCAGCGACACCATTACATTATCTTGATTATGTTATGGATAAAGTAGATCAGATTTTATTAATGAGTGTGAACCCTGGCTACGGTGGTCAATCGTTTATCGATAGTACTTTAGATAAAGTCCGTCAGGTACGTCAGCGTATCATTACCAGTGGTCGAGATATTCGATTGGAAGTTGATGGCGGTATCAAAGCCAGTAATATACGTGCGATTGCTGAAGCGGGCGCTGATATGTTCGTTGCGGGTTCTGCAATATTCAATCAAGAAGATTATAAAGCGGCTATCGATGAGATGCGCGCAGAGTTGTTATTAGCCAACAACAGCTAGCGAGTGTGATATGGTTAATAAACGCTATTAGCCATGCCATAATAATATTAGAATGTGCTGTATAACTTATGACTATATAGTTAATCCTCTATAAAAGAGCTACAGCGTTAACCTCGCTTGAAGTATCACGTATACATCTGCACTCAGTTGCCTTGTATCTCTTTTAAATTGAATCAACTCTATATAACGGTCAGTCACGTAAAGGTGAAATATGGACACAAACAATTCTAGCAGTTCAACAGAGCCTTCTGAGCAAGCAAGTTCTCATGAGACGTTGAATCAGCAGGCTAGGCAATCACTTGAAAGTGAAACACCGCAGCGCAGTTTGGTACCTAGAGGCATTACCATTGGCTTAGCGATGTTTGCACTTGTACTTAGTTTGGCAGGTTATGGCTTTCGCCTGATGGTAGGTGATGATGTCGAAACCGTGCTGCGTCATGCAGCGGTCATTGTGCCTGCATTTATGTTAGGTATTCCGCTGTTCTTTTGGGTAGGTTCTCGCATACTTAATAAAGTTAAGGGCCTGCATATCGAGAGTTGGAATGCGATTAGTTTGGGTTATTTGACCTCTTGTATATCAATGCTATGGCTGATGGGCACTTACAGTTAAGTTGTTTCGCTGTAAATATAATGCTTTTTCGCGCCTGTATCGTTTATTCGCGCCTATATTTTTTATTCGTGCTTATATAATGTCGTAATATTTTATATTTTTAATCATTAAGCCATGTTCTACAAGCATGACTGGAATTTTATATGAGAATCGTACCAGCCAGTATTGCTAAAATTATCTATCCTAAAGACTTACCAAATGGCTTATTTACCAGCTTAATTATCGCTTGTTTATTAATGGGATTGGCGTCACTACGTCACGGAACCGACTTACAAGGTTGGCTAAATGTCATTGAGAATTGGCTGCTTATGCTGCTGATATTGCCTACTGCGACTGCCACCGTTGCACTGCCATTTAAATATCGTGATCCTAGCCTTGAGCTAAAGCTGGTTTATTACCTTGGAATGTTTGTGGCCTTCTTATTTACATTAGGAAAGTTACGTTATTGGCACTAATATATACAAATGACATGGCATTCAAGTTTGCTTTTATAGCGAAGACTTATGTGACAGCCCTTGAATTTCAATGTTAAAGCGTCCATTGTATGAGTAAGACAGATTTACCCGCGTTACTGTAAGACGATAGATTTGCTGAATGAGTTTATTTTTAGAAAATGACTGCTTTGCAATGACTAGTTTCTCTACCAGTACTAAACGGGATAATAAGGAACACATTAATGCCATACGATATCGATAATGATATAGAAGTAGATAACGAGAGTAGCGATCAGTTTGCAGGATTTGCCAAAGAAACCACGTTAGAGTTGGTGGAAGCAGATGATGGTAGATTATTGTTGCGTGATGCTGAACAAGATGAAGCACCGCTGATGACTATTGATTTTTCTGACAAGCTAAAAGAACTACTTGGTAGCGATACTCAAGCCATTGGTCAACATATGATTCATGCTGCGATTCAGGTCATTATGCAGAAGCAGATGAGTAAGTGGCATGCGCATGTGTATGATAAAGAACCAACGCACTACAGCTGATCTTTAGTTTGTTAGCGAGCTGAAGATAGCTAGATATACAAGCATAAAAAAAGGGTTTATCAATTGATAAACCCTTTTTCTGTTCAAATAATACCACTTATAAAATGAAGATTATTTGATTTTAGCTTCTTTAAAGATCACGTGCTGGCGTACTTTTGGATCAAACTTTTTGATTTCCATTTTGCCAGGCATAGTGCGCTTGTTTTTAGTAGTGGTGTAGTAATACCCAGTACCAGCTGTTGATACTAATTTAATTTTATCTCTCATGATAGCTTTCCTGTAAATGAGGGGTCTTCAAACGATAGGTACGTGTCTCAAAGAGTGAGTTGCCACAATTAATGTAGCAAAACAGCAGCCTAAATGATGAGAGTCATCACCCAGCTGCTATTTTTAACTTAAACTTTTTGACCTTGTGCGCGTAGATCCGCTAACACTTTATCGATACCAAGTTTGTCAATGATGCGCATACCTTTGGTAGACACACGTAGACGTACAAAGCGGTTTTCAGACTCTACCCAAAAACGATGGTTGTGAAGGTTTGGTAGAAAGCGACGACGGGTTTTGTTGTTTGCATGCGAAACATTATTACCCACCATAGGGCGCTTTCCAGTCACTTGGCAAACTCGAGACATGGCGAACTCCTAATCTATGAGGTATGAGTTTTTCTCATACCAGTCTGGGCAAGTTGCACGTTTTTGCGGCATGGACACAGCAAGCGGCAGCTTTGCACCAAACAAAACTATATGAAGGTTGAGCTGGTTTTGCTGCTATCTAAAGGCAAATAACAGGCTGACCAATTCAGAAAATTTTAAAGCCGACATTTATACCATAAAACAGATGAATACTCAAATATTTTTACAATAACTGTCGAATTAAAGGAGGGCTATTATACCCTGAAATGAGCGCTCTATGTTGTTGATTGTTTAATAGTAAAGATTAATTTTTAGTTGTAAGTTATAACAAAAGTCAGTAAAGTTGCTGTTATATATTTAATACAATCTGTTAATACACCAGTATTACTGTAAATCTATGTATCATTACCAATCTCTTTTGATTCTGGGTAATGATTTTTTGCTTATTTGCTCAGATAAATTACTGCTCATGCGGAGTTAAAACATGTCATATACATCCCTGCCCACTTCTAAGTTGTTTCAATTAACAGCACTCACATTATCATTAGCCCTAGCGGGCTGTGGTGGCGGCGGTGACGGTACTGATACTATCGCGCCGGAACCTGACCTAGGAGTGCAACAGCCAGGTACTGGTGATGGGGGCGTTGAAACACCTGCTGCAGAATTAAATATTAGCAACAGTGGGCTAGTAGATGTAGATGGTAATACCATAACTTCTATCGATCTAGAAGGTGCTTATTATGAAGTACAAGTTATGGACGGGAATGATGAGCCTGTCGCAAATGCTAAGGTAACATTCTCGATTGATGCTGATGGTGTTGTGTTATCTCAGACAACATCAGGAGCTAAGTTAACAGATAGTGAAGGTAAAGCTCGAATTTTCGTGAAGCCTAATGCTCCTGAAGTTTCTGGCGCATACACCATCACCGCTAATGCAAGTAATAATGACAATACGGCAATTAATAATTTAACATTTTCCGTACAAGCAACAAATGTAAATCTAAGTGCCCTAACTGTGGTTGACTCGCAGCTTTCTGCAGGTGGTCAAACAGCTATATCATTAATGGCAACTGATACGGAAGGTAACGCTATAAGTGGCATATTAGTCAGTTTGAATGCTAGTTGTGGTCAGCTACCTACTCAAGCAACTTCAGATGAAAATGGTATGATTACATTTGTCTATAAAGCTATAAATACAGACAATACTTTATGTAGTGGGAATGTTCGTATATCGGCTAGTACAGGCAGTTCGGCTACTCAGACGGCCAATCTTACTGTTCAAGCGCCTGAAGCTACTTCTATTGTTTATACTTCAAATGAGCTTACATTAGGTATTCAGAATAGCGGATCATCAGCGACGGGTGAAGCTGAATTTGCAATATATTCAAATAAAACACCGCTCGCCAACGCAGAAGTGACTCTCTCATTAGAAAAGTCTCCTCTCGGATTGACTTTTGGTGTATTAGGAAACAAAAATAGTTTTAATGCTATTACGGATGAAAATGGTAAGGTTTCAGTTAATATTTATCCTGGCAGTACTCCAGGCCCTGTAGAGATAAAAGCAACTTTAGCAACTGATGCTCGTATTAATGCTTTATCAAAAGGCATATCTATTGCTAGCTCTCGTGTAACACAAGATGGAATAAGCTTGTCCTTCGGTAAAAATGTGCTGGATTGGAGTTTGGATGGTGATGAAACTTCAGTAGTTGCACGTCTAGTCGATCGTAATGGTAATAAAGTACCTGATGGGACAGTAGTTAACTTTACTGCTGAAGGCGGTAAAGTATCTCCTTCTAGTTGTACAACATCTAATGGTGCCTGTGAAGTTACCTTCTCAACTCAAAACCCTCGCCCTGGTGATGGTCGTGTTAGTATTCTAGCAGTTGTTGAAGGTGAGAAATCATATATAGATAATAATGAAAACAATGCTTGGGATGAAGGAGTTGATACATTAGTCCACAATATTGGAGATACTTTCCGTGATGACAATGAAGACGGCATCTTCCAAATAGGGGAGTTCAATTACCCACTAACTACTCAAGCCAATCAAGTGTGTGAAAACAATATCCAGCAATTTATCCAGCTTAAGTTTCCAACTTTTGCTCAAGATAAGAAAGATCTCTTTGAAAGTACCTTTATTGGTAACTTTGTATCGCCAAATAAACCTATGACCTGTAACTCAGGGCTAGATGCAGTAGTACGTTATGAAGGTATTCAGTTGCTATCGAATGGTATTCCAAATATCACGTTATTATCTCCTAATACACAAATCATTACTGCAGCAAATAAAAGAGTAGTTACTCGCATCAATAGCGGTGGTTTCTATGATTTAAACCCAATGCCATCTGGTACTACCATTTCAGGCTCAGTTGTTGACAAAACTAGCGGAGAAGGCAGTGGTAGCTGTACTGTAGAAATGATTGGAGGCCCTGAAGAAGTGCCAGCAATAGTATCTCCTGGTAAACCTGGTGATAATACAGGGACTATTAATACTTTTGCATTAGATGAGTGCGAAGCAGGTGACTATTTCAAAATTTCTGTGACTACTCCTAAAGGTGTGACCACTAATGTTATTTATACTGTTCAGTAAATTCTCATAATTTGTAAACCCCTGACCACGTGTCAGGGGTTTTTGCTTTATCCTTTTAAAATAACCAAATCACCTTAAATAACCAAAAACAACCAACTCGCTCAGCAAAGTATTGCAAAAAAGATTAAAATAACCGGTTTACTACGCTGTCAGTAATTTTTCAGCGATAAGTCATCATTTTTATATTGGGCGAATTATGTCAGACAACACTAAAACGGTTTCATTATCGACCATAGCTTCTCAGAGCAAACAGACACCTAGCGCTATCGATACAGCCACGCTGCTCATCAAATGCAAAGATCAGGCAGGTATCGTACAGGCAGTCTCTGAATTTATTCACCGTTATGGCGCTAATATCATTACGCTTGATCAGTATTCAACGGCGCATGAGGGCGGGCAATATTTTATGCGTTTAGAGTTTGCCTTGGCAGGATTGAGCGATATTATCGAGAATTTTGAAGCCAGCTTTGCGCATACGGTTGCTAAGCGCCACGATATGGATTGGCGTCTACATAATAATGCAACGAAGACCAAAGTCGGTATTTTGGTATCTAAGTTTGATCATGCGTTGTTAGATTTATTATGGCGACATCAGCGTGGACTGCTCGATTGCGAGATTACTTGCGTGGTCAGCAACCATCCTGATTTAAAGCAAGCAGTACAAAATTTTGGCATTACTTTTCATCATGTGCCAGTGACCAAAGATAATAAAGTAGAGGCAGAAGAGCAGATTCATAAGCTGATGGCAGGTAACGACTTGCTAGTATTGGCGCGCTATATGCAGATATTGTCATCAGATTTCGTCAAACGTTGGCCGATGCAGATTATCAATATTCATCATTCTTTCTTGCCAGCGTTTGTGGGTGCAGATCCTTATCGTCAAGCTTATGATAAAGGCGTTAAGCTTATCGGCGCAACTGCACACTATGTCACAGCTGAGTTAGATCAAGGGCCTATCATTGAGCAAGACGTACATCGTGTGACGCATCGCCAAGGGGTGACTGAGCTGCGTGCTATCGGCCGTGATATCGAACGCAACGTATTAGCACGTGCTGTAAACTGGCATGTGCAAAACCGTGTGATTGTAGCGGGTAATAAGACAGTCGTATTTAACTAAGAAGAATTAGTAGTGAGTCGGCTAAAAATATAAAAAAGGCGGTCAGTAGCAACAGTTACTGACCGCTTTTTTCTGAACATATATTTTATAAGAGCATTTCTAAGACGAACTTGCTACCAACAAAGCCAATGGCTAATAGGATAAAAGCATAAATAGTGATATTGGCCGCACGTTTACCTCGCCAGCCTGCACGCCAATTACCGAATAGTAGAGTACCAAATAACAACCATGACAGTAGACTAAAAACAGTCTTATGCACGATATGTTGCGCCATCAAATCTTGCACATAGATAAACCCAATTCCTAGTGCGATACTGAGCAATACAAAGCCCACCAACAGCATATCGAATAATAAACTCTCCATACTTTGCAAGGAGGGCAGCTTATTGACCCAAAAGCGGTGAATGGTATGATGCTTGAGCTCACGTATTTGTAGACGTAGAAATAGCGCTTGTACAGCCGCCATCAACAGCACACAATAGGCAGCTAATGATAACATGATATGGATTTCAAGCCCGATACTGACGTCAGTGAGCGGTTGATAAGGGGCGCGGCCGACATAGCCGACAGTCATACCTATTAGCGCAGTGGGTGCTGCCAAAATACCAAGGCTAAGAATAGGGCGGTATAAACAGAACAACAGGTAAAAGAATAAGAAAAATAAACTGGTCAGACTGATTATATTAAATAAGTTGAAATTCAAACCATACAGCGTCACAACATATGGATATAGCAGTGCCGCATGTGCCGCCATACCGATGAGCAACAAGCCCACACTGAGGCTTTTGTGGATAGGTTTGTCCTGAACCAGCGCCCAACCAATATGGATGCTGACTAAGATATAAGCCATGCTAGCAAGTAAGAATGCAAAGTGCACAGATAAAAAGCCTCATCTTATACTGAGCATAAACTGCCGCTCAATGTGTCGCTAAAGTGGTATTATCAGAATGATTAGAATAATCGTCCAATTTATCATAAAATGGGTGCCAATTGAGCACCATCTTGCTTATAACTTATAAATGATCGGCAGTGCTGCATAGCGCAAAACATAAAATATGTTATCTGTAAAAAGTTAACTACAATTATAAGCGCTGTGTCCTTTGCGAAACGACTATAAGTTTTGAGCCATGTTAATGCTATAGTATTGATAATATAATTCTTTTATCATGTCCCTTGTCATGCAATATCCTAATATCTTATAGCGTATCCTAATATTATTTATGAACCATTTTAATGGTTTGATTTAGAGTTATTTTAATTGCGTATTATTTAATTGAAAACCATTTTAATTGAGAGTTATTTATGTTTGATACCTTAACAGAACGCTTATCGTCGAGCCTACGTAACATCGTCGGTACCGGACAGTTGACCGAAGACAATATCAAAGACACGCTACGTGAAGTGCGTATGGCGTTGTTAGAAGCCGATGTGGCGTTGCCTGTCACTCGTGATTTTGTAAAACGCGTAAAAGAACAAGCGCTTGGTGCTGAGGTGCTAAAAGAGTTAGCGCCAGGTCAAGCCTTTGTCAAAATCGTACACGACGAGCTGACCGAAATGATGGGCAGTGCCAATCAGCAGTTAGAGATGACAGGCAAACCACCCGTTGTCTATTTGCTAGCAGGTCTGCAAGGTGCAGGTAAAACGACTACAGCTGGTAAGTTGGCCAAATATCTACAAGAGCGCCAAAAGAAAAAAGTCATGCTAGTCTCTGCCGATGTTTATCGTCCAGCGGCTATCAAGCAGCTTGAGCAAGTAGCCGGTCAGGTGAATGCTAAGTTTGTGAACTCAAGCACAGATGAGAATCCAATTGATATCGCAAAGCGTGCGATTGAAGAAGCCAAAATTCAATATCAAGATATCCTGATAATTGATACCGCTGGTCGTCTACATATCGACGATACCATGATGGATGAGATTAAGGCGCTAACTGCTGCGGTTAACCCATCTGAGACGCTATTTGTCGTCGATGCCATGACGGGTCAAGATGCGGCCAATACCGCAAAAGCCTTTAATGATGCGTTGCCATTAACAGGTGTTATCTTAACCAAGACTGACGGTGATGCTCGCGGCGGTGCGGCGCTTTCTGTACGCGCTATCACCGGTAAGCCAATTAAGTTCTTGGGCCGCGGTGAAAAACTAGACGAGCTAGAGCTGTTCCACCCTGAGCGTATCGCGCAGCGTATCCTTGGTATGGGTGATGTACTGAGTCTGGTCGAAGAAGTTGAGCAGAAAATTGACCGTGATAAAGCCGAAAAAATGGCGAAAAAGATGCAAAAGGGCGGTGACTTCGACCTTGAGGATCTATTGACCCAGTTCCAACAGATGAAGAGCATGGGCGGCATGGCAGGTTTCTTGGATAAGATGCCTGGTATGGGCGGCTCAGATATGCAAAAAGCGGTCGAAGATGCTAAGCCAGAAGAAAAAGTACGTGAGATGGAAGCATTGATCAATTCAATGACACCATTTGAGCGTAAAAACCCTGACAAGATTAATCCAAGTCGTAAGCGCCGTATCGCTGCAGGTTCAGGCCGTGAGATTCAAGATGTCAACCGTTTGCTCAAGCAACACAAGCAGATGGCAAAGATGATGAAAATGATTTCAAAGCCTGAAGGCATCAGTAAAATGATGAAGTCTATGCAAGGCCTCATGGGTGGCGGCGGTGGAGCAGGTGGCGGCGGTCCATTGTTTGGCGGTGGCGGTCAGCAAGGTGGCGCTAAGGACGTGAATCCAGAACAAATGGCCAAGCAAATGGGACTGGATCCAAATAACATGCCAAGTACCGAAGAGATGCAAAAGCAAATGCAAGAAATGCAAAACCAAGCACCAAAGAAGTTCAAAACCCGCTTTTAGATAACAATTAGTTATTTTTAAGAAGTTTGATCAAAGCCCCGAAGCCAATGAAGCTTTGGGGCTTTTTATCGTTAGCAGTTGCAGATAAACACTGATGGATAAAGTGTGAAAAATATAGAAATTCATAAAATTCGTGTACCCTAAATGCTATGATAGGCGCTACTTCATTCTGTCTAAATTATTACAGGACATGAATGATAGATCGTTATTAAAAATTAGTAAAATCTGACAAATCAATTTAGAACGCCAAAAGTAAAAGCCGAGGTTGTGATGTTTTTAGCAATGGATACCGTGTTCGACCAGTGTTCGATCGCGATTTTAGATTCGAGTGGACAGGTACTATCGAGCCATACCGAAACAGGTAAGCGTCAGCAGACTCAACAGATTTTACCGATGATTGATGCTGCATTGTCTGAGGCGCAGTTACGTCTTGCTGATATACAGGCTTTAATATTCAATCGCGGGCCGGGTGCGTTTAGTGGTATCCGTATCAATACGGCAGTGGTACAGGCTCTGTCTGTAGCGCATGATTTGCCTTGCGTTGGCGTCTCAAGCCTACAAGCAATCGCACAATGCGCGTATCAGAAACACAGGCTAACACACTTATATAGCGCTCTTGATGCTCGTATGCAGCAAGTCTATTTCGGGCAGTATGAGTTGGCAACTGATGACAAATCAGGTCATAGCATCATGCAGCCAGTCTTGGTTAATAATAGCGATAGCACTGAGCAGCTATTAGATTATGATAGCCAAACAGCACTCAACCTACCTATCGCGGGTAATGGCGCGCCGCTATTAACACGACATGATCAGCAAGACTGCCATGAAGATGTTTGGCCAGATGCTGTTGTCATTGGGCAGCTTGGTATTGCTCAGTTTGCAAATGATGGTGGTGCGGAAGCATCGCAGGCATTGCCAAAATATCTACGCAACCAAGCTTGGAAAACACTTAAAGAGCAAGGCAAAGCATAGCTTTATGAAATATGCTTTTTGCAGCGTCAATTGATAGCAGCCAGCTTTTTAGTGTTTAGCAAGCGCATACCAATATAAAATCAACGTTAATATAGGACAGCCAATCGGTCTGTTTTTAGGCCAGTTTATTTTTAGGCCAGTCTGTTTCTAGGAAAGTCACTGTGGATATAGTTTTATTTGTTCAAGCTGTCATCATGGGTATCGTTGAAGGTATCACTGAATTTTTACCCATCTCTAGTACGGGATATTTGATCTTATCAGCAGATGTGATGGGTTTCTGGACTAAAGAAAAAGTTGATTTATTTGTCGTGGTGGTACAGCTTGGCGCTATTTTAGCAGTGATTTATGACTATTGGGGTAGATTGTGGCAAGCGTTGATGGGTTTGCTGACTGGCAAAGCAGAAGGAATGACCAATCCTAGACAGCTGGGACTGAGTCTGATTGTCTCTACTATCCCTGTGATGATTGTTGGTTTTACCTTCGCCGATGAAATCAAAGCTTATTTGTTTAATCCTATCGTCGTTGCCATTATGCTCATCATCGGCGGTCTACTGATATTTTATGTGGAAAAGCGTCCTAAAGCGGTCATTGCAGAAGAAGCGGAAGATGTCAGCATAAAAACTGCTTTAATGATTGGACTATTTCAATGTTTAGCTCTAATACCAGGGACGTCACGCTCAGGTGCCACTATTATTGGTGCGCTGTGGTTAGGTGTCTCACGTAAGGCTTCTGCTGAGTTTTCTTTCTTTTTGGGTATTCCTGTCATTGTAGGCGCGGCACTGTTGGATTTACTCAAGCATGGTGACGTATTAACTAACAGTGAAGACTGGCTGGTGCTAGGTATCGGAACCATCGTGTCATTTGTAGTGGCGCTACTTTGTATTCGCCTACTGGTGGCATGGGTAAGTCGCCGCGACTTTACTATTTTTGCTTGGTTGCGCATTATCACGGGTGTTATCGTGCTGGTCGCCGCTTGGGGCTTTGGTTATCAAATGGCTGGCTAGATTTACGTTATGATTTAACGCGCCAGTAATTTATAGTGAAAATAAGCAGCAAATAGGATGATGGTTATGACAGATGTGCCCCAAACGTATGACGAAACAGGTGCTGTTGTACATTGTCAGTTATTCTACGTCAATGACAGCCAGCAAGCACAGGTTGAGAATTTACAGTCATTGATAGCTGAGCATACATTACCAATTATCTTAGATATTAAAGTCGCTACAGAGAAACTAACTCAAAAGCACCGTCAGCAGTTGAGCCAAGCATCTACTCAGCCTATTTTATTATTAGATGATAAAGACAAGCTATCATGGCTAAGTGATGGGCTTAGTGTGGCACCTGAGTGGGACAAGTTGCAGCGCCGTGTAGTGAGTGCTGGTCGTAAGTCTGAGCTGCTATTACAGGCCGCCAAAATCACATCAGATAGTCACGTTATTGATGCAACCGCTGGCTTTGGGCATGATAGTTTGATATTGGCCAGTACTGGTGCCCAAGTCACTATGCTTGAACAACAGCCGTTGATGGCATTGCTGTTACTTGTAGAGCAGCAGCGTATGAGTGCGCTACCCAATTGGCAAAAGCTCATGAGCCGTTTACAGATTATCAATACTGATGCACTCAGTTATTTTGCGAATTTAGAAGCAAGCACCGCAATAGACGATGCTATGGCAATCGATGTCGTCTATTTGGATCCGATGTTTCCAGAGGATAGCTATCAAGATAGCAAAACAGGTAAAGGGGCAAAAGTCGGTAAGCATATGCAAGCACTGCATCAATTGGCTCGTCCACCAACTTCAGATGAAGAGCGACAACTGCTAAGTAGGGCGCAGGCCGTTGTCAAACAAAATACGCAAGGCCAAGGTCGCGTAGTCGTAAAGCGTCCACAATTTGCACCGCTGCTTGCTGATGAGCCAGCTAGCGAAAGCTGGCATAATGAAGCCGTACGCTTTGATGGGTATTTTGTCTGATAGCTGCTGTTTGCGATAACGAATGTACGAGTATAAATGTACGCAATTAATCAGCTTATGTGTTCAGAATTAATGGATTAAGGAGCAAGGAATGTCAGCGCTAATTATTTGGGTCATGGGTGCAGTTTTACTGTTGATTAATATAATGCTGCGTACTCGAATTCTTCGGCTTGAAGCACGGTTAAAAGAGCTGAGCAATCCACAAGAGCAACTAGCATTTTTACGTCAACAAGCAGCACAAAAAGACAAAGTCCCAGCGCTGAAAGCATTACGCAAGCAATATCCTGAGCTATCACTGATCGAAGCGAATAAATTATGGCAACAAATTCAATAACCAAGCCATTAAAATTTAGTAATTAGTCCATTAAAACTAAGCAACCAGCCCTTTCAAAAATTAATTTAGTTGTTCTGAGCTAAATATATAAGCGCACATAAAAAGTATTCAAACAATGATAATAAAAAGCCATGACATTTAAAGACAAGCTACAAGCCTATATCCAGCTAACCCGTTTTGATAAACCAGTCGG
Source organism: Psychrobacter proteolyticus (assembly GCF_038155145.1). GTDB lineage: Bacteria > Pseudomonadota > Gammaproteobacteria > Pseudomonadales > Moraxellaceae > Psychrobacter > Psychrobacter proteolyticus_B. Next base: position 198,056 of record NZ_JBAKAY010000006.1, on the reverse strand, counting down.
CATTGAGCTGCTCTTATGGCCAACGCTTTGGGGCGTACTACTCGCTGAAATGGGGCAAGCGCAGCAGCAAGGAATGACGGCAGCGTTGCCAAGTATCAAGGTGTTCGCGATATTTGCTCTTGGTGCAATATTTATGCGAGCGGCTGGTTGTGCGATCAATGACTTTGCGGATCGCAAAGTAGATGGTCATGTGACTCGAACTAAAGGCCGCCCACTAGCAGATGGACGCTTATCTGGCAAAGAAGCTGTTTTTGCATTTTTAGTACTGGTACTGTTAAGCGCCAGTCTGCTATTTTTCTTACCCATAGCCGTATTCTATTGGTCGCTTGGTGCTGTTGTATTGGCGTTTATTTATCCATTTATGAAACGCTATACGCACCTGCCGCAAGTATTTTTAGCAGCTGCTTTTGGATGGGCGATACCGATGTCTTATGTGGCGGTGCAAGGCGCTCCCGATATTTGGTGTTGGCTGCTATTCTTAGCTTATATGTGTTGGACAGTGGCCTATGATACCCAGTACGCCATGGCTGACCGTGAGGATGACTTAAAGATTGGCGTAAAATCAACAGCGATACTATTCGGTCGTTATGATGTGATTATCATTTCGATATTACAAATGCTATTTTTGCTAATGATGGGCGTGGTTATGTGGCATTACTTTGCTCCGACCACATTAGGCGTAACCCCAGTATTTGGATTGGCGCTTGTTGCGATGATGTTTGCCAAACAAAACAGCGCTTGTGCCAGCCGCAATCCTTTGGTTTGCTTTCAGGCGTTCTTGGCCAATATCTGGGTAGGGCGCTATGTCTTTGCGCTCATCGCAGTTACTTGCCTATGGACGACGCTAAATGGATAAGTTCGATAAATTGTCGAGATTTAAATCAAAGAACCCGTCTGATACGAATGCGTCAGTTAAGGACTATCAAGCTAAACTTGCCGAACATGGTCTGACTCGTGAGCAAGTTATCGCAACTGAGCGTAAACTGGCAAAATTTGCTAACACCATGGATTCGCTAGTGCGAGTGCCTTTTACCAAGCAAGGAATGGGTGCGGATGCCGCGCTTTCGACCATTCCACTAGCAGGAGATTTGGCAGGATTGGCATTGACCAGTTATGCATTCATATTAGGACGTCAGTTAGGTGTGCCTGCTCATAAAATGACGCCAGCGGTTAGATTGGCATTTATTGATATGGTCGTTGGTATTGTACCTGGCATTGGTACGCTATTAGATATCTTCATTCGCCCTAGCCGTAAGACACTGGGTATCGTGCACGAGCATCTACATCATGAGTATGGTATTACCGAAACCATGCATATGGATCGACCGTTTTTACATCAATCATTAGAAGACAAGCAGAAGCAAAGCCGTTTTGGGTTTTTTTGGCGCAATCCAATCGTTGCTTGGTTATATCTGCATATCCCTGATTTTCTTGGACTGCTAGTCATTGTATTTGTTGGTTGGGGATTGTGGACAGCGATAAACTGGTTGGTCGGTCTGTTTGGGCAATCGACTGGGTTTGGATAAATACAATCACTCATCACCCATTAGACAGCTTAGTAGATAAAAGTCAGTACAGAGCAATACACAGAAACGAAAAAGGCGGCAACGATAATAGCGTTTGCCGCCTTTTTTATGGTTTTAAATAGAGTATTAAAACAAAGGCCACCTCAGACTTTATTCAGTGATGACTTCTGCTTCAGCACTGACGGCATCAAAGCTAGTCACTTTATTGTTTCGGATAAGGTCGATAGTGCCGCCACCAGCATGACTGACGAGTTGGATGCTACCGTCAGTTGATTGATAGGTAGGATTATTGCCTTGGCCTTCTGGTGCGCTTAATGTCATTTTTGGTTGGTTAGGACGAGTAATGATAGCGTTAAGCATACCAGCTGCCGACGTCTCAAAGACTACGGACAAACTCTCACCTGCTGCACTTTTATAACGGACATCAGTGATTTGTGCGCCTTTAATGGCTTGCTCTGGATTAGGTTTTTCAGCGCTATCATTTGCAGTGAGCGTAGTATCACTAAGATCTTTATCTAATTCTATTAAGCTCATATCACGTTCTGAATCAGTCTGCGCTACATTTTGAGCGTCATCTGCATTGCTATCTTTAGCTTCATCAACGTTAATATTGGTCGTTACTGGCGTGGTTTGCGTTGAAGTTTCAGCTGTAGTTTCATTATTTGCTTTAGGTTCTGGATCTTTTTGACAAGCAGTCAGTAGCAACAGACTGAAGAAAATAGCAGGAGCCGTACGATAAAGCAGTTTAGATTTTCGTAAGTTTAGTGTTTTTGAGAGAGAAGTATTCATAATCAGCTTTATCCGTTAATGGCGCTCTACGTAAATGGGATAATTTGCAAGGGTTAACCTGCTATTTATTGACAGTATCTTATTACGTATTTACCGTAATCACCAGCTTACGCTGTCCGCCATATTCTTGCAGGTTTCTATGCTCACATAAGTAAATCCCTTGCCACATACCCAGTCCTAACTCACCATCGACAAGCGGTATAGTCAAGCTTACTCCAAGCATCATGCTTTTGAGATGCGCTGGCAGGTCGTCTGAGCCTTCTAAGGTATGGCGATACTTTGGCTGGTCTTCTGGTGCGATTTTATTAAGCCAATCCTCTGTATCTAGTCTAACATCTGGATCGGCATTTTCATTGATCGCAAGACTGGCTGACGTGTGCAGCAAAAACAGATGAACCAACCCTACCTTGGCCGCGTGAGGTAACAGCTGAGAAATAGCTTCTTCAATCCTCGGAGTGATGATATGAATGCCGCGCGCATAAGTAGGTAACGTAAGAGTGGTTTGGTGATAAGACATACGAGACTCACTTTATCTTTAGACTATCGGCTGCCATGCCACTTTCTTTATAGACATCATCCAGATATCGGCGGCTGGCCAGTAACTTATCAACGACCCCATTTTGGCTTTGGGTATTCAGCTTTTGTGAAAAATCCAAAATTGAATTTAACTGACTTAACACGACGTCATAGCTGGTGTTTTGTTGATTTCTGTCGATGATGACCGTTTTTGCATAGTGCTGATCAAGGCTTAGATAGTCAGTAATTAATTCTGGCACACGTGTCGCGATGAGCTTATTAAGGGTGAATAATTGCGATTCAGTGATTTCATCATGATGAGTGGATTCGTATTGCTGCCCAATATCATCCATCGTGGCTCGAAAGACCTTAGGAACTTGCTCATCATAGAGCAACTTAATAAATGGGTGATGAGCTGAAAAATTAATAACGTCAAGTTTGTTAGTTTGGCTATTCTCTACCTTTTCTCTTGAGGCTAGCTCTGCTTGAGACTGGATCGCGATATGATGCGCAGATGCTAAATACTCTTGATGACGTTGTATAGAGTCATTCTGAGTGCGCTTAGATTTTTCTTTCATCACAAAAAATACGGGCACGATAAGAATTAGGCTAAGCAAGATGAGTAAGGCAAAAAAAGACATGTCGGGACTCTGGCGTTAAAAAGGCTGTTTATCTTAAAAATAATTTTAGATTACAATATAACACGCTTGTGTTATGTTAAGGCAAAACAGAGGTCGATAAAAGTTGTCCCTCTTTACTGAATATTTGCTTATTTTAATTAAGGACCATGATGAACAATGACACGATTACTAAGAGTCAGCTAGCTGCATATAAGCCGACAACTGCATATGTCGGGACGTCTTGGGCAGTCATGCTGGTCGGTGTGCTTGCGTATCTACTGGGATTATGGAATGCACAAAGTATGTTATTGAATGAAAAGGGCTATTATCTAGCAGTGCTGGCGCTTGGTCTTTATGCAGCAATCAGTTTGCAAAAAACCTTGCGTGATCGTAGTGAAGGTATCCCAACGACTAATATGTACTACTTAATCAGTTGGGCGGCTTTAGGATTGTCTATTGCACTTATCGTGATGGGTCTAATGAATGCTGGAGGCTTAAGTCTGAGTGAAAAAGGCTTTTATATGATGGCATTTACCATGAGTTTGTTTGCCGCTGTAACCATTCAAAAGAACACGCGTGATGAGGCACAAATTCGAACCTTGACTGCTAGCCCGATGACTACAGTGAAAAATGATGGCAGCGCTAAAATTGCTCATCAAGGGGCACCTGAATCTGATTCTGGAAAATCGCTTTTCGGTTCGGTTAAATCTAGAATGGAAGGCAATGATTAGAGCTTTCCACTAAAATAAATAATTAAGTAAGTGGCGTCTGCAAACGTGTACGATTTGGTGATAGGCGTGCTAGCATCGCGGTTGATAGAGGTGTAAACGAGCCTAGCATCATATCTACTAACGCTTCAGCGCATAGTGGTGCAATGGCATAGCCTTTAGCACCCATCGCACTCATTACCCAAACCCGTTCGCTATCTATTAATTGTCCCACGATAGGGTGATAGTCAGGTGTTTGGGTACGTATGCCAGCACGTCCTTGCCATCCACTTATATTTGTCGGCACAACCGACGCTAACTCAGGAATGGCAGTGACCAGCTTGTCACGGCTAATCTGATGCTCTTCCTCACGAATATCCGTGTCCGTATCATTACGTATAAAGCTCGCCCCTAGTAGAAACTGAGGGCTGCACTCTATAACATCGTTTAATTGTCCGTCATCTGCTTGGGCAGTAAATGGCGTACAGTAACCACTATATTTAAGTGGTATTTTAGGCAGTTTTGCAAGTTGCTCAACCGTAGGCGTAAACCAAGACAGCTGCCCACGAATTTTACGGCAATCAAAAACACGCTCATCCAATTGATGACTCTCAAAAGCTGCGCAAATGACGATATTATCAGCAGTCATAGTGACAGGATTACGGTTTCCATCGATACCTTCGATACGAACTTGCTGCTCAGTCTCGTTGATTTTAGTCACTTCTAACTGCTGGAAGTGAATGAGCGGATGAGTCAGTATGATGTCTTTTAGTGCTTGTGGATTGACTAGACCAGACTGAGGTAAGTACAAGTTCTCTGATAAATCTTGCTCTTTTAGGCCACTAGTAACCTGTGCTTGCTCATGCGATAGAGTGGTCGCCATTTCATCAGGATAGTCGGCAATTTGTTCCGTACCGATATTAGTTTTTATAAGCAAATCAAGGGCGCCAGTCAGTTCAAGTACCGGTGCTGTATTAAGCTGTACGGCTGTTTGATTAAGGTCTCTATATAGCCTGCCACTATATAAATAACCGATGGTATGCAGATGCTCATCGACATGGTGAATCGGCGTCATTTTGGGCGCAAGTAATGCTCTAGGATTGCCTGATGCGCCTGCTAAGGGCGCTGATTTATCTAATAAGGTGACAGTAATACCGCGATTGGCAAGCGACCAAGCTGTGAGCAACCCTGAGACGCCTGCACCAATGACGACAGTATTATCGAATGTGCTATCAGTCGTTTCCTGCTTCGCCTCGTGGCTTTTATTATTACAACTTTTATTATCGTTAGCGAGGTCACTACTTTCTGTATTGGTCATAATGGCCGTTAGCATTTCTCGCTTTCGACCAAAACCTCTGACTTTTTTAATTTGAAAGCCATGCTCTCTTAGTCCACGCTTGACGATACCTGCACAGCTATAAGTAGCGGCAGTAGTATCAGGGCGTGATAGACGCTGCATTTGTGCAAAGATACTATCAGCCCACAAAGTACTGTTGCAAGAAGGTGCAAAACCATCTAAAAACCAAGCATCAATATAAGGCGTATGCTGGTTAAAGTGGTCTAATGCCAGCTTGCTTAGACTTTGTGCTGCATCACCAAGCCACATATCGACAGTTAAGTTATCATAAGAAAAACTTAAACGATGACAGCCTGCAATCAGGGGCGGATATGCAGCCAAAAGTGGCTCAATAAATGCCATTAGCTCAGGCGCACGCTCACCCCATAGCGCAAGTATCTGCGTCAAATCTGCTAGCGGTATAGGAAACTTTTCAGTAGTAATGAAGTGCAGGCGAGCCGTTGCTAATTGCGGATTGGTTTCACGTAATTGTCGCCACAATTGCCACGTTGCTAGTAGATTAAGCCCAGTTCCAAAGCCTAGCTCAGCAATCGTAAAGCATTGCTTTGGTGCCAGGTGTGCTAAACGTTCTGGTAACTGATTATGCTCTAGAAACACATGACGCGTCTCTGCCAAACCATCCGCATGAGAAAAATACACATCCCCAAACTCACCTGATACTGGCACCATATTGCCAGTATCATCCGTTTGCCAGTCAATCTTGGCAGGCGTGATAACGTTTAAGTGTTCAGGGTTTTGATGGTTAGCGGTAGACATGAGGCACTTCTTAGAAATATCAGAAACGGAAGCTCAACGATCAGCAGTGACGGATCAATGATATCGACATTTGGTCAGACACAGCGAAGTAGAGTAATGCAAGTCAGTGCGAGCACACTATATGCTACCAGCGCTCACGGCGGACAAATACTAACCACGAGACAAAAATACCGACTAATAGACTGATCAAAACGGTAAACGCACCGTATAGAAACAATTGTCCTTTACTTTCGTAAACCAAGACATTTACTTGAGTCTGTAAATCGTTCACTTGGCGCTGTAATTGTGCATTACGGCTGAGCAGTTCTTGATTGGCAGCTGACAATGCTTTAGTAGATGGTTGCAACTGTGCCGCCAAAGTATCATTGATATCTAGCGCTGAGTTTTTCGTTGGCAAAGCGCGCGCCGCTCCTGGACCAGTCAACGGCAGCACTGCTGTCGGATCGGTTGCATCGACAGCAGGTGTTATGGGCGCAGCAGGTGCAGCTTGCGCCGAAACGGCTGTCACTAACATGAGACCAATCAGGGCATTTTTGTAGAAGCAGGTAGGTGAAAAAGAGACTCTCTGAATCACGATGCAGCTACTTGATTGTTGCTATCAGTTGGTGCTGGCAATGCTTGAACAAATGGTTTGATATCGACATGACTATACACGCCATCACGTAAGTAAGGCTCATCGTTTGCCCATGCTTGAGCCGCTTCGATAGAGTCAAAATCTGCAATGATTAAGCTGCCTGACATATCACTCTTGCCATGCTCGATAGGCGTTGGCCCTGCGATAACAAGACGGCCTTGTTGATGCAGTGCTTTTAAGCGTTCAATATGTTCAGTACGAGTAATCAGACGTTGTGCACTGCTATTAGCCACGTCATGACCAATGATTGCAAATAAAGACATGAGACTTCCTTAGTGAATAATAAAAAAGTAATGATGAGCTTATGTGGGCTTAGTATAAACGTCATAGCGACAAAGTGACTGCTGCTATGACAAGGCAACAGAAACTATTTAGTGGCTTTGTCTGTTAGGGCAGGGTTGAGATGCTTTTTCAACACGGCAAATTGAGCCACGACAAACACCAGCATAATCGGAATCCAGCCATAGGTCTTAAAGTTGATCCATGCTTCATCTGACATTGTGAACGCTGTGATATAATGTAGTACAGCCATTAGGGCAAAAAACAGTGCCCAAGCAACGGTCAGTTTTTTCCAGCCGCTAAGCTTAAGGGTAAATACCTCTTTCATAGCAAGCTGCATCAATGGCTTATTAATAGCGGCACTGACGAATAGCGTCAATGCAAAAATACCATTGATAATGGGCGACTTCCAGCGCAGATAAATATCATCACGCAGCAGTAATGTGCCGCCGCAGAATAAAATCGTTAATAATAAGACAACCCACTGCTGCTTATCAAACTTACCTTTTTGACGAATGAAATGAATGGCGTAAACGATAATAGTGGCGATGAGCAAAGCCCCTGCCGCTGCTAAAATACCGTTATAACGCGCCGCGATAAAAAAGGCAATTAAGGGAATAAAGTCTAATAATGCTTTCATAGCAAAGGGTATGTCCAACAAAAACGTATGGGGTAGTTTACACGTCTACTGCACCAAAAAAAAGCAATCAACACGATAATCATGCGATATACGCAACCTACAGAGTAATACTTTCTTATTGCGCCTGATGACCATGTCACTGGCCAAATATAAACACGAATACAGCACCGATAACTGATAAATCTACAGAATGAGCAAGACAAATCACAATACTCATAATCGTAACAATGACTGTTTGCTCACTAGCTTTTATTCTACTTCTATTTTATTTAACACTTTAAGGCTCAGCTTATGAAAATCGACTTACATTGCCATAGTACTTGTTCAGATGGTACCTACGCACCGACCGAGGTCATACAGCGTGCCCATGCAGCGGGCATCAACGTATTGGCATTGACTGACCATGACACGCTGGCAGGGATTGATGAGGCAAGAGACGCTGCCAGTGCCTGCGATATGCAGATTATTAATGGCGTTGAAATCAGCTGTGAACATACGTTAAGCGGTGGTTACGGAAAGAATAAATCCACCAATAAAATTATTCACGTACTTGGACTGGACTTTACTGATCGCGAAAAAATGCATGCAACGTTGCAGCAACTGCAAGACAGTCGAGCCACTCGTGGTCAGCGTATCGCTGAAAAATTGAGTGAGCTATTAGATATTAATTATGATGAGCTATGGCAAGCAGTGCTCGATAAAGCAGGCGGTAACCCTCAAGCAGTCGGCCGCGCCCATATTGGACAGGTATTGTTTGAGCGAGGTGAAGTCAAAACCGTTCAAAAAGCCTTTGATAAGTACCTAGCAGATAACAAACCTGCTTATGTAGCAATCGAGGCATTGACGATGCAGCATGGTATCGAGCTGATTCATGCTTGCGGCGGCAAAGCGGTGCTCGCACATCCCACGCGATATCAACTATCAGCGACACGCGTGCGTAAACTGATCGAAGAGTTTGCGCAGCTTGGCGGAGATGCTTGTGAACTACCAGCCACTAGTGAGCCAATTAGTACTCGCAGAATGGTCGACCGTAGCATTGCTGAGCATGGTCTTTCGGCATCTATTGGTAGTGACTTTCATGGTAGTAACATGCCTTGGCGACGTTTGGGCGATGTTCCTACTTTAAATGATGATCAGCAAGGGGTTTGGGAGTCTTTTGCAACGCTTGCTTAATGAGCAGGATTTACCTTTTTACAGTTGCCTCTAATAAGGTTACTTCCAATCGTGATAGGGCCTCATTTATTATAACTAATGAGGCCTGAAATATGTACGTAAACATAATTACATTCATAGAGACATTATTGGGAAATAAATGCGTAAAATAGATTGATAATAAGGCTAGAACTTGTAACACTTGATATGAAAGTTTCAGAGCGAATAGTATGCTTTGGCTTTGATTTTAGCGCTTATGTATTCAACGCATTTATACCTTTTAATGTATTTACACTCTCTGCGGTAGCCCTTCTATGGCTGTATCGATATCCCATCTAGGTTACAACAAAATCTCTCAAATGATTTTTGAGTGGCAGGCTGCTGACCGAACATCGCTGATGGCCTTATTTATCGTGTTAGAAGTGTCATTGCATTGGTTCTGGTGCTTGTATGTCTGGTGGCAGCAAGATGCGTTAAACACCTATGTGAACATACATTATTTATATCCATTATGGCTTGGAATTAGCTTTGTCGGTTTGTTCTTTTTGTGCATGGTCAAAGGTTTATTTCACTCAAGCAATGATAATGACATTGTTTTAAGCAGATGGCAGATAGCTTTGGTTTTGGTTTACACTGCTTACATTTCTACTGTTATTGTGATGATAGGGTATAGCAGTTTGTTTGCAGGCGTGTCGCTCGTCGGCGGTGCTATGCTTGGCATGATGCTGATTAAGCGCCGCTATGCTTGGCGCATGTTTTGGCTGCATATTATCTTGATGCTATTAGCGATCATGTCGCCTTACTTTGGTATCAGTCTGCCTAATTTACGCCAATTGACTGTTATTCATCCCATGCTTGAAAGTCATAACTATCTAACTTACAACGAGATTATGGCTGCTGAAAATGCGGTTGCTGCGTTGGCTTTTGAGAACAACGTCTTAAATTGGGATAGTATCAACGAGCTACAGCGTTCATCCGCATTTTTTTGGCGGTCGACGCATTTATATTTAGCGCTACCAAAAGCGATTTTTATTGTTTATATGTTCCGTGCTTTGCTATTGGTATTAGATGATAGTCGGTTTGAGACCCTTCTACATGCCAATCAGGACGAGCTTACTCAGCTTAAAAATCGCCGCTACGGTCTGAAAAAGATGAAGTATGCCTTGGCAACGGTGAGAGAATATCAAGACTTAAGCGTCATGCTGTTAGATTTAGATTGGTTCAAACAGATTAATGATAATTATGGTCACGACGTAGGTGATCAGGTTCTGATTGAAATATCGCAGACGCTATCGCAGTCGTTAACAGATGAGTCAATCATCAGTCGTTACGGCGGCGAAGAGTTTTTGGTTGTACTACCAGACACGAAGCATGATAGTGCTATGGTGATAGCTGAGCAATTACGGCTAAATATTGCTGAGCATGTCATGAAGATTGAAGGTCTGGCTGATTTTAATGTGACAGCAAGCTTTGGGTTGTATACCTTAACTCATGAAGAGCGAGATTGTATCGCGCAAGGCTACAAAACGATCACACAGCAAAAGACTGTCGCTCAAACGTCACCTCTTATCAAGCCAATTGCTACTCAGCGCGCGGAAAGCAAAATCGCCTCAATGCAAAAGCTGCCTAGTGATATCTGCCAACGACTTATTAGCATAGCGGATAAAGCCTTATATGAAGCTAAGCACCGTGGTCGCAATCAAGTTGTCAGTGCAAATGAGATGTGGGCCGAAAAAGAAGGCGGTAAACAATCGCTTTATAAGAGCCGCTAGCCATTAATTTATTAACGATCAGCCACGCCACTAAGACCGTGTAAGTATTATCGGTATGGCTGATATTCTATTGTTTAGTCCAATTTAGATGCCAGTTTCATTCATCCATCCAATCAAGATATCAACTGCTGTACCAAGCTTGCGAGCACACTTGTGGCAAAGCTACCTGTAGTTAAAGTAAAGTTTAATACTAGCGTCTGATCGTCCGACCATTCCCAGCTTAACGCCTCAATCGGTAGACGTAGCGCTCGTCTTTGCGCCTTAATATCACGCTGCTCTAATCCAGTTGCTAGTTGCATAAGTAGGGGGCTGTGTTGTACTACCTCGGTCTCTAAATCTGCAGCGCTACCAGTAACTTTATCGTTACCTGTGCCCCATAGCACAGCCGTTGGGTGAATATCTCCACTGTCAATACGAGCATGCAACGTATCATCTAGTGTCTCACTAGTGAATATCGATCCTGAGCCCTCTAAATTAAACACTTCACCTGCTAGGCCAGTATTCCAGCTGCCATTACGCACTCGCGCTGCCAATATCTCATTAAATATCAAGCTACGTGCAGCAGACAATTCCATCGTATTTTGCTCGCGCGGGGCACGCTTACGTTTGCTCTTTTTTGGTTGCGGGCGAGGCTCTCGCGGTGGACGAGCAAACAGTGATAAAGCTTCTCTGACGTTATTACCCTGACGACCAAAACGCTGTGGACCAAAATAATTGGGTACACCATTTTCACCAATGCGCGTTAGATGCTGCTCGACTGCCTCTTTTGCAGATAGTAGTTGCTCGGGTGATACGTTATTTTCGTCATCAACATTTTCGTCACTAGCGCTCGAAAACTGGATATCACGTAAAGTAATAACAAACTGATTGGCACGGTGCGTACCGCGATTGAGTTTTTTATTGTGCCAGTGCTGCGCAAGGATAGTGACAGTCTCATTTTCGCCGATGTCCACTGGTGCAAACTCAGTAGGTGGCAATTGTTTTTTTGGTATGCGCAAACTAAACCACTGGGTCGTCAACGCATGACGATCTTTCAACCCTGAGTAGCCAACATCACGTAACGGAATGTCTGCCCACTCTGACAGTAGTTTCGCCAGATAAGTAGTATTCATGCCTGATTTTTCGATATGTAGCCATAAATGCTCACCTTCACCAGTGAAGTCTAATGGCAATAGCTCATTAACGATAAAATCAGTCGCATTGGCTTTATAAGTCGCTTGCTGTATCGGCTGCAAACTTGGCTGTGGCAAATTTGCAGTATCTGTAATAGTGGCAATATCAATATGAGCTAGGTCAATTTGCTCACTGGCTGTTTTCTCACTAGCTGTTCGTTCATTAGCGTGTTGAGCAACAGTTGTTCGATCAAGAGTAGCAGCTTGGCTATCTAAACTATCTTGAGAAGTAGTTATTTCGTTTTGTTTGTCTTGAGAAGTCATAAGGTCGTCTTTTATTTTGTTTATTAATAATGATTAGAAGTAAAAAGAGTGCGGAAAGAAAATTTGCATAATTACGTTTTGCAACGCAGCAAACATACAAAAAAACATCGTGTGCGAGGCGCTCTTGCTACTATCAATGCATAGCATATTAAAAACAATAGGATAAGTTGAATTTGTCTGGTTGGTTACGGTCATTTTCAACCTGCTGTCATTAGACATCATTATAACTGTTAAGGAAGCATTATGACCGACGCAACGATCAACACAGTCACCATCAGTAAAGCGGATATTCCAAGCGGTGGCATGAAATCATATAAGCAAGAAGACGATAGTATCATTTTAATCACTCGCGATGACGATGAGTTCCGTGCATTCGATGGTAAGTGCCCACATGCAGGTGCGGATTTGGGTAATGGATTACGCTGTGGCAATCGGGTAGTTTGTCCTTGGCATCATGCAACTTTTGATAGTCGTGATGGAACCCTATTAGAGCCGATAGCGACAAAAGGTTTGACCCAGTATGAGCTGACTCATGATGGTGATAATTTGACAGTCGATACCTCAGCTCAGGTAACGGGGCAGGTCGAAAATGACAAATTAACTGACACCCATACTATTATCGTTGGTGGTGGCGGTGCAGGATTTATGACGGCTGACCAGTTGCGTCAGGGTGGCTATGGCGGCAAGATTACGTTGATTAGTAAAGAGGATAAGGCTCCTTACAACCGACCTTTATTATCCAAAGCGTTTTTGGCAGGTAAGATGGACGAGGATAAGCTGCTATTGGGCGGTGTTGACTGGGCGGATAATAACAATATTGAGTTACGCCTCAACCAAACGGTTAGCGAAGTGCTACCCAATGAAGCGACCGTCGTCATAGAGGATAATGATGGGAACAGCGAGCGACAAACTGCAGACTTCTTGGTCGTCGCCACTGGCGCTAAACCAAACTTACCACCTATTACAGGTGCTGAGATAGATGGCGTATATACGCTACGTAGCATGAGTGATGCCAAATTAATTAAAGCGGCCAGTCATGATCAGCGCGTGGTAATCATTGGTACAGGTTTTATCGGTATGGAGACCGCTTCGGCATTAGCACAAGCTGGTACGACAGCTTCTATTACAGTGATTGGGCAAGGTAGCCGTGTGATGGGCAATATTGTCTCTGAAACGGTGAGTAACGCCTTAATTAAATTGCATGAAGAGAAGGGCATCAATTTTGTGTTTGACGCAACCGTCAATGAAATTACTAAGGTTGACCGTCAAATGGACAAGGATGGAGATAATAATAATCAGGCTTTCTCGAATGTAGGCGGTGTCACGCTGGCGAATGGTGAGCATATTGACGCCGATATCGTGATATTGGGTACTGGCGTATCTCCACGTACAGAGATATTGAGCGAAGTTAACGATCCAGATGGTGTGCAAGTCGATGCGCATCTACAGCTGCGCGATGGCGTCTACGCGCTGGGTGATATCGCTAAAGCCACCAATCAGATGGGTCGCATGCGTATCGAGCATTGGCGTGTGGCTCTGCAGCATGGCATGGTCACAGCTGCTGCAATCCTAAATGATGACAGTGTCGATTCATTAGAGGCGCGTATTCCTTTCTTTTGGACCATGCAATACGGCAAGAGCCTACGCTATAGCGGTCATGCCAAGACACCAGCTCACAATATCCTATTTGGTATACCAGATACGCTTGATTATATCGAATACTACTTCGATGATGAAGGCGAGGATACACGGGCTAGTGCAGCAAGTACGCTTGGACGTGATAAAGAGCTGGTTGCCTTCTCTGAGCTATTACGCCGTGGTCATGCACCGACGCGCGCGCAGCTCAATGCAGGTCTTGATATTATTGAGCAAGCGCATGCATTATCGCCCTAGTACTATCAAACAATAAGTATTAGTATCTGGGGTATGTCATCAATTAGCACATGAATACATTTAGTGGTCTTAAAATGGCTAAATTTTGCTAAACATCATCAGAAATCTTGCAAATATGTTCATATTAACGGCAATTTCTTCCTCGTTTATCTACAATTTCTCTCGTTTTAAGCCTCACAATCTAATTAATGACATACCCCTAGACTGGCTTAGTGATCTAAGTCAGTTTTTTTATAGTTAAATCTATATAAATCCGCTACATCGTCATTCTCGTTAAGTATACTAATGTATAACTTGCACTCGGTTTTCTTGTATCGAAATTATTTGAATGCAACTATACATAGACGGAAAAGGAAAAATTATAATATGAGCGAAAATAATATAAATAACAGCAATATAAAAACAGACCACTTTAATAAAGATTCGGTATTTTTGCGTGAAGCGACATTAGATGATATTGGCTCACTTGAGCAGTTATTGAATTGCTGCTATCGGGAGACGGCAGGTTGGACCAATGAGGCCGATTTGATCGGTGGTATTCGAACCACACCAGCGGAGCTTGCTGCTGTAATCAATGACCCTAACCACTATTATTTTGTCTATCCGAAAACCACAACAGGCGACCGTGATGGAGAAGAAACGGGTGAGATACTTGGCTGTATCGCTGTCGATATCAAAACCGATGCTGCCTCGAACAAAAAAGCCTATATCGGTATGTTTGCGGTACATCCTGTGCTACAAGGGAAGGGTGTCGGCAACGTGATTTTACAAGCGGCTGAGACTTTTGCAGATCGCCACTTACAGTCACTGAATCAGCCTAGCCGTCTGACTATGTCTATACTAAGTCATCGTCCTGAGCTTTTGGCTTACTATCAGCGCCGTGGTTATCAGTTCAATGGCAATAAAATGCCGTTTCCAAACGATGGCAATAATGGCGAGCCAAAGCGTGATGATTTGGAGCTATTAGAACTTGAAAAAATCGTCAGCTAATCAACTTGGCCCAGTAAAAAGCATTAAAAAATATTCTATCTAGCTCAACCCCAAAAATGTCCAAAGGTCATAAACAGACCAATACTCAGCAGCATAAATGCCACAATGATTAGGCGCTTGAACCAGTTAAATGCTGGCAAGCGCGTGGCATTATCATCCGACATTAGATAAGCGAACAAAAACAATAGGCTTGCTGCCAAGGTCATGATGCCAAGCCCAATTGGTAATATAAATAGATACACCTGCCACACAGTCATCTCTCAACGGTCAGTATTAATCGCATCATAGCAGCATCGGGATTGCGCTGTCAGTATGCCTTGCTTTAAATTTTTCAAAGCGAATAAATTATAGAAATTACAGTAATCATCAGGGCGATATAAAAGTTATAAGACGTTTTAGGTATGCGAGAATATATGCTTGCGTCAAGACTGACAATAAAAAAGGACGCCCAAATGGCATCCTTTTTTATAATAGCTAAGAATAAGAGAAACGTTAAACAGTGAGCTTAACGCATCGTCACAAACTCTTCCGAACCAGTTGGATGAATGGCAACAGTATTATCAAAGTCAGCTTTAGTTGCGCCCATTTTGATAGCGACGGCAAAGCCTTGAATCATTTCATCGACGCCAAAACCAATACCATGCAAGCCAATGACTTTTTCATCATCGCCCAAGCATACTAGCTTCATGGTGCATTTTTGGCGATGCTGAGTCACCGCGCTATACATATCGGTAAAGCTTGAGGTATAACACTTGATGTTTTCTTTGCCATAGCGTTCTACCGCGTCGATCTCAGACAGGCCAATTGTACCGATAGCTGGATGGGTAAAAATCACCGTCGGTATCAACGTATAGTCTAAGTGCTCATTGGGCTTATTGTTAAACAGACGCTCAGATAAGCGGCGACCTGCGGCAATCGCTACAGGCGTTAGATCTACGCTATTCTCGATAATATCACCGACTGCATAAATACCATCGACATTGGTGTTTTGGAACTGATCGACTTTGATTTTGCCCGTCTCGGTTGTCTCGACCCCTGTCACTTGCAGATTGATTCCATCAGTCGATGGCGCGCGACCAATCGCCCAAATCAAGCAGTCGACAGTGTCGATACAGTCTTCGCCGCCATCATTGGTAGTTAAATCGAGACTATCATCGTCATTTTTACTGACTTCACTGATTACCGTGT
Source organism: Psychrobacter proteolyticus (assembly GCF_038155145.1). Taxonomy (GTDB): domain Bacteria; phylum Pseudomonadota; class Gammaproteobacteria; order Pseudomonadales; family Moraxellaceae; genus Psychrobacter; species Psychrobacter proteolyticus_B. The sequence continues at coordinate 181,801 of NZ_JBAKAY010000006.1, read as the reverse complement.
TGGTGTGCAACTTAATGCCAGCTTGTTCCATTTCTATCAGCAAAGTCTCTACGATAGTATGGTCAAACGTACGTAGTGGCGAGTGTTTACGTACATATAAATGCACTTCGGCACCCAGACTGTTTAACACGCCTGCGATCTCGACAGCGATATAGCCAGCACCTACAATCGCCACACGTTTTGGTAGATGGTTTAAGGCAAAGAAGCCATCAGAATCGATGCCGTATTCTGCACCTTTGATATCTGGCTGAATAGGATGACCGCCCGTAGCAATCAAAATATGGTCAGCGGTAATCAGCTCGCCATTTACTTCTACGGTATTGGTATCGACGAATTTGGCAAAGCCTTTGATCACTTCGACGCCGTTTTTGGCCAAGTTATTGTCATAAGCGCGGTGAATGTTTTCGATATATTGTTGACGGCTCTGTACCAGCTTTTGGAAGTCAAAACCTTTAACGTCGACATCAAAACCATAGTCTGGTGCATATTTATGGATGGCTTCAGCCACTTGCGCGCCATACCACATTACTTTTTTGGGCACACAGCCCAAATTCACACAAGTGCCGCCCAATTGATTGGCTTCGATAATGGCGCATTTTTTACCATAGCTGGCTGCACGGTTGAGTGACGCGATACCGCCGCTACCGCCGCCAATAGAGATATAGTCATAATGTTTGGTCATAATACGGTCTCTTTATTAAGTTGTTATTGGTGCTGTTTCTGACTCTACTGTAATGGGTCTTATCATCCATCTTACAAGTTTTTTATGGTTAAGATGTGTTGAATCGCTTGACTACAAATGGTATTTAATTAAGAAAAGCCCGACATTTAGATATTTAAATCTACCTATAACCACTTATACAATAGGACGACGTCTATAAAATAACAGCCCCGGAATGGACAAGCCGAGCACCAATCCTGAGGTGACAAATAACGCTTCAAATAAGTACACCATCATTTGGCTAAATAACTCGTCTGAAAAGCCAAAGTAACCAATCTGTACCATGCTGACCATCGCCTTATAAGCGGCGATACCGGGCATCATACAGATGACACTGGGCGAGATGAGCGCTTTGGGTGGCAGAGTATATTTCTTAGAAAAATACACGCCCAAAAAGCTGGCAAGCATCGCCCCAAAAAAGCTAGCAACCACGATATGAATGTGCTGATAAACGAGTGCTGTCTTTAATCCAAAGCCAAATGCGGTCATCAGTAAACATGGCAAGATATAGCGTTTGGGTACGCTAAACATTAGCGTCCAACCAAGGGTAATGATACAAGACAGTACGACGGTTTTAATAAACCACATCTTAAAACCCCCAGTGCTGTATGCGAAGTAAAACCAGTGCCATCACGATACCGACGCACGCGGATAAGGTAAGCATATAGGTAAAGACCGCACGCCCAACGCCAATATTGACATAGCCCTTTAGGATATCGGACAAAGAGTTAATCAAAGGAAAGCTAGGTACCAATAGCAGTACACTGGAGGCAACAGCGATATCCGCATTATTGCCAATATCAAAATAATAGGTCGTTGCCCCAATGAGCGAGGCGATAAAAGCAGTCACAATGACCGTGATAAAAGGGTTAAAGTGGTGCTTGGATAGATATATACGAGTAAACATCGCCACCATACCCGCGATGAATGTCACCGCCGTAATCGACCAACTACCGCCATTCAGATAAGCAAACGCCGCACAAGACGCACCAACAAACAGACTGACGAGCCACGTTGGGTATACGGTCTTATCTAACTCATCAAAGGCAAGGGTAGTGCGGTCAATCAAATCATTGTGATCGATAGTGGCTTCGGTCTTGTTGACGATTTGCTGGATTTGTACCAAGAGATTGACATTAATGCTCTGATTGATTGTGTCTCTAGTGGTAGTGATACAGCGCTCGTCACAGATAGTCGTCAAGGTAATGGCGTTAAAGTTCAGCGAACACTCGACGCTGTTCATCCCCAAGGCAAGCCCCAAGCGCTTGGATAAGTCCACTACTACGGCAGACTCAGCGCCATACTGCATAAGGAGTAATCCGCAGCGCACGCATAGTCGAGTAATGCGCTGCTGCTTTACGTAGCTGATAGAGGTCATGGGTGAGATACGCATGTTGGTTGGTATTGATACGCTATTATAAAGGGTCTGAATGGTGATGCGCAGCCATTATCGGATATTATGTTTGATGCTACTATTATAAAGCGTAAACCCCTATCGCAAGGAGCATAAAATGCATATCGCTATTTTGACGTTGACGTTCTCATTGCTCGGTTGTGGCTCGCTAAAAGAAAAACGCCACCGTATGGGCGGCTTGCACGCGCGCTTTGGCAATACGCCAAGTATCGCGGTATGTGAAAGCGGGGAGCGTGATCGGCATGACGCGAGCGAATGGACGTTTGTGATCGTTGGACTGTCAAAACGTGAGGTTGAGTCGCAATGTAGTCAGATTGAGGAGAAGATAGAACGTACGGTGGATGCAAGGGTGATGAATGTTGAGAGGGAGTTTGTTTAGGTTAGGGCGTCTTTGTAGAGAGGTAATCCCGCTTTTTGCCCATATCTTGGTTGCCCATGTAGTGGTCAACCAAGGGTAACCACTGCAATCGGGGCTAAACCGTATTTCAAGGCAACTATTCAGTATCAAAATTAGATCTTTTCTAAATTATGCGTCAGTTCTAAAAGATGTTCGACAGCTGCTCTACTGTTCGGTTTTTCTTCGATTCTCTCTTGGAGTAACTCTAGAGTCCATCGCTTAACTTCATTCAATTTTTTTTCAACAATAAATGGTTGATAAGGAGGTGGGCGTTTTGGAGTATCTATAAGTTTTTTATAATGCCAAGATGCTGTATCAATTCTGTCTCCATTATCAAATTTAGCAATATCGATATTAAAAGCAGGGTGTTCTAGCAATTCCCGAATATATCTAATTCTATCTATTCCATCAAGCGGTTGCCAAACAACAGAACTGAAATTTTCTTTATCAATATTTTGTATAGCTTCAAAAAAATCCTTACTAATGTTTCCACGTTTGCAAAATCTCATAAAAACTGAGGATAGAGTGCTAGCGTCAGTATTCAGAGCTAATGCCTTCTTTTGATTGCTAATAGTTTGCAAAAGGAAGTTATAAAAAATATCATGAAGTACTGGAATTTTAAGATAATAATTTTCTATATGCCATTCTTCTGGTCCTTTCTTAACTCTCTCTTCTATATATTTTTTCACTAACTCTTCAAATTGCTTGGCTAACTCAGGAGAACCATTTCTTTCGAGTATATTATAATGGAAGCTTAAATTAGGGAATGCTTCCCTGTTTATTCTATCCTTAATATTGTCAAACAGTCTCTGATTGAAGCTTTGATCTGAGTTTAAATTACGATACTCAGTCATCAACTCCTGCTTTTCTCTATCATTTTCTAATTGAATTTCTGTGAGTGTATCGGATAGGCTTAATTCTTCGATAATTTCACTTTCTGTGTCTAAATCAACAAGTAAGCTTGTTATTATTTTATTCCAGCCTGAAAGCTCAAAGTAGCTATAAAACTGAGAAATAGTATCATCCATCAATTTGAATTTTCTTGCTACTTCAACTTTTTCCTTATCATCTAATCTGTTTTCATCTGATTTGAATGTAAGATCAAGGTCGTAACCACGAAGCTCATCGACTCTAGGTGAGCTGAATGACTTCACAAAGAAATCAAAATCGATAGTATCATCAAAAGTAGAAGGCATATCATGTGCCATACGTATAATTAAAAGGGCTTCCAAAATCTGTTTCTTACTAGTAAAAGATAAGTCATCGTCTGAATTATCTAGTATAGCTTTCAAAGTTCTTTCAACTCGCTGGTAAAATCTTATATTTTTGATGTCCATAGTTTGATAAAAATTTTCATATATAGGAAAAAGCTCATTAGTAACGATTTCCTTTTTAATGATAGATAATGAATTATCTAAAGTTAACACTTCATCAAACACTTTCTCTTTATATTCTCTAAAGTCTTTATCTGTTTTACCTTCGTGTAATATCACTACTACTTTACAGTTTTTTTCTAAGCTTAAATGATTCACTAAACCCATCACATCTTTAATGTCTAAGTTTTTAGATAGCCTTTCAATATCGTCAATGCAAATCAAAGTATCTCCAATAAGACTGGTAATAGCACTGCTAATTAAGCCTTTACCAAGAGATAAAGTGACACCTGTACCTTCAATTTTTGGTAAGTCTATAGCATCCAAGCTCTTTTTAAAGATACCTTTGAGACCAGAGAGATAGTCTTTTTTCTGAGTGGTCTCATGAGTACTAAGGGCAATTTCAAATTTCAACGCTTCTATTGAATCTATACCGAAAAGAGAAACATAGGAGTATTTGTTAACACCTAAATTTATATGGTTTTCCTCATAGAAGTCATTCCAAAAGCGCGTCTTACCAATACCCCATTCACCAGTCAGGGCAATAGCAAAAGAGTCTTTACTATTGATAAGCTTCAAAAGCTTTTTTTCAAGATTTTCTACATTTGCCATTGCTAACTACCTTACAGGTGTTCGTATATTAATAATGATATTAGCACTGAATCTGAATTAAACCCAACAAAAAAGGCCACTCCCTAAAGAGTAGCCTTTTATCATCAATCATCTAAAAAATGCTAGTTATTGCGGACGGCCTTGACCATGTCCTTCAGGTTTTTTATACCCTTTTGCAGTCATACAGGCTTCTAGTTTTTTCATATCACTTTGACTTGGACGACTTTCTTTAGACATTTTCACGCCAGCTCGTTGAGCACAATCATCCATGGCTTGCTTCATATCCGCTGACATCGCAGGTCTTTGATGGTTGCGATCGCTTGCGCCATTTGATGTGCCGCTTGATGCGCAGGCGCTAACGCCAACAGTAGATGCTAAAACAATAAATAGTAATTTTTTCATAAGAAGTCCTTAAGAGTTTCAGAGGTCGTACAAGAATGAGTAACGTCAATTTGTGTTGGCTATATCGTTATTAATCAGTTGTTTCTATATCGTGTGCGTTTACGTGTTATATCTAACCATTTAAATATTAATACATTTAACTTTTAAGTATCTTTAATAAATATTAAGAAAGGTAACGTAACGAAGCAATAGAGTTTGAGGGTTTATACACGCATATCAATTTAGATTTGCGGTCCGTGCATAGCTTTATTTCACCCAATAAAAAAGGCCACCCTATAAAGAGTGGCCTTTTATCAATCATGACTAATGGTATTAGCTGACTTCTTTCATGCCTTGCTCAAGCATCGGTTTTAAGAATATACCTGTGTAGGATTCTTTGACTTCAGCCACTTCCTCAGGCGTACCTTCAGCGATGATCATACCGCCACCTTTACCGCCTTCAGGGCCTAGATCAATCACCCAATCCGCAGTCTTAATAACATCCAAGTTATGCTCAATGACCACAATGGTATTACCTTTATCGCGTAGGGCATGCAGGATATTGAGTAGCTTATCGATATCATGGAAATGCAAACCAGTGGTTGGCTCATCCAAGATGTAGAGCGTCTGTCCCGTATCACGTTTGGCAAGTTCACGCGCCAGTTTGACACGTTGCGCCTCACCACCTGATAGTGTTGGCGCAGACTGACCCAAGCGAATATAGCTTAGACCGACATCCATCAATGCTTGCAGACGACGATAGATAGCTGGTATCGCTGAGAAGAACTCAACGGCATCTTCAACAGTCATATCAAGCACGTCAGCGATGGTTTTGCCTTTATAGTGAATCTCTAGCGTCTCACGGTTGTAGCGCTTACCTTCACAAGTATCACATGGCACATACATATCAGGTAAGAAATGCATCTCAACTTTGATGAGACCATCGCCTTGGCACATCTCACAGCGTCCACCTTTTACGTTGAAGCTAAAGCGACCAGGCTTATAACCACGAGCACGCGCTTCTTGGGTCTGGGCAAACATCTCACGCACAGGGGTAAACACACCTGTATAAGTTGCTGGGTTTGAGCGCGGCGTACGACCAATCGGGCTTTGATCAATATCGACCATTTTGTCCAAATGCTCAAGACCGCTAATACTCTCAAACTTATCGGCAATCAGCGTTGAGGCATTGTTTAACTGAGTCGCTGCCAATGGCATAAGCGTACGGTTAATCAAGGTTGATTTACCTGAACCTGAGACACCCGTCACACAAGTCATGACGCCAACAGGAATGGTCAAATCCACATCGTGTAGGTTATTACCTGACGCACCTTTTAGCTCGATGGTCATCGGTACTTTCTTAGGTTTTGCCTTACCTGTGACTTCAACATCCATAGTCTTGGCAGTATGACGCACTTTTGGAATCTCGATTTTTTTCTTACCAGACATATATTGCCCAGTCAGCGATTCTTTGTTTGCCATGATGTCATCGACCGTACCTTGAGCGATAATATGACCGCCGTGTACACCGGCACCGATACCGATATCAATGACGTGATCCGCTTGGCGAATCGCATCTTCATCATGCTCAACGACCAGTACCGTATTACCCAAATCACGCAAGCGCGTAAGGGTTTTTAGCAGGCGGTCGTTATCACGCTGATGCAGACCGATTGACGGCTCATCAAGTACATACATGACGCCCATCAAACCAGCACCGATTTGGCTAGCCAGACGAATACGCTGCGCTTCACCGCCTGATAATGTTTCGGCAGAGCGAGCAAGGGTCAAATAATCAAGCCCGACGCTCACGAGGAAGTTTAAGCGCTCATTAATCTCTTTAAAGATTTTTTCGGCGACTTCACCTTTATGACCGCCAATCTTTAGTGTTTTATAATAGTCCGCCGCATCACCGATAGACAGCTTAACGATTTCTGCAATGGTCTGATCATCAACACGGACATTACGTGAGATTTCATTCAGACGCGCGCCGTCACAGACGTTACAAGTGGTATCTGCCAGATATTTAGCCAACTCATCACGCACAAGGTTACTTTGCGTCTTGGCATAACGACGCTCTAGGTAAGGCAGCACACCTTCAAACGGTACGGTTTTATTCGTCTTACGACCGCGCTCATCGGTAAAGTTAAAGGTCAGCTTTTCTTTACCAGAGCCGTGCATGATTAGGTCTTGCTGCTCTTTAGACAGATCTTGCCATGATGCATCCATATCGATTTTGAAATGCTTACAGACCGTGCTAAGCAAACCGAAATAGTACGCATGACGCTTATCCCAACCATTGATAGCGCCTTGGTTAAGTGACTTCTCATGATGAGTAATCAGTTTTTCAGCGGCGAAATATTGACGTTTACCGAGACCATCACAGCTTGGACATGCGCCGTATGGATTATTAAAACTAAACATACGTGGCTCAAGCTCAGGCACCGCGCGATCACAGACAGGGCATGAGTGCTTGGCTGACATCACCTGGTTTTCCTCACCGCCTTCTTTTGGATTACCATCCATAAAGTGTAGCGTGACCAGTCCTTGACCCAAGCGCAATGCTGTCTCTAAGCTCTCAGCGACACGGTTGCCTAAGTCATCACGGACTTTAAAGCGATCGACCACCACTTCGATGGTATGTTTTTTCTTTTTATCTAGGGTCGGTAGCTCATCGGTGTCATAAACATCGCCATCGACGCGTACACGGACAAAACCTTGTCCGATCAGCTGCTCAAGCAAGACGGTATGCTCACCTTTACGCTCACGGATGACCGGTGCCAAGATCATAATCTTGGTGTCATCTGGCAAGGCCATGACTTGATCGACCATCTCAGTGACCGACTGTGCGACCATTGGCTCACCGTGCTCAGGGCAATATGGTGTACCAATGCGTGCATAGAGCAGACGCAGATAGTCATAAATCTCGGTAATCGTACCGACGGTCGAGCGTGGGTTATGGTTGGTTGATTTCTGCTCGATAGCAATCGCAGGGGATAGACCCTCGATACTATCGACATCAGGCTTCTCCATTTGCGAGAGGAACTGACGAGCGTATGCCGATAAGCTCTCGACATAACGACGTTGCCCTTCGGCATACAAGGTGTCAAATGCCAACGAAGATTTACCAGAGCCAGATAGGCCAGTGATTACCACGAATTTATCTCGTGGGATGTCTAAATCGATGTTTTTTAAGTTATGAGTACGTGCGCCGCGTATTGCGATATGGTCATGTGCCATCGGTTACAGGTTTCCTATTTGCTAAAAGGGGATTGGGAAATATCTCAAGCTAAAAAGTAAATACAGATCAATAAAATGGTTGATTAAAACATGAGTAATTCTAAATTTATGATGTTGTTATAAGTAGTGTTGTTATAAAAGGTACATACACTTATAAGGTAAAAGTTATGCCAGCCTAGTTATTCATTTTCTATTATTGTTTGGCTTTATATTGTTTGTCGTTCCTACGACTATTTTTTATAGGACTAAGCAAATCTAAATCAAATCAGTGTTAAGTAACAGGCATCGTTTGTTATGGTTTTGACCAAAAATGTCATTTTATAGAAGCGTTCGTCGTTACGTGGATATGGTGAGTGAGCCATTAATTGTGCTGACAACGTTTTACTTTATTGTCATGGTGACAGCATTATTCAAGGCATGACTGTGCATCTGATGCACTTGGTAACAAAATAATCTCGTAATATGAATGGCTTGGGTTGAGGGCACATACATTGATGCATCAGTAAGACAAAAGTCTCGGCAACCAAACGGCGAATGTCTTATACTAGGGGGCTTGATTTATAGGCCAATGCCTTGATAAACCAGTAGTGATAAATCATGGTATAGCGCAGTGTTAGTCATGAAAGATAGCAATGAGCAACCAGCAATGATCAACCAGTGAGGCAAGTATGAATAGCGTAGAGAAACGGGCAATCCTCGGAGTCGGTGGCATCTTTGCCTTACGTATGATTGGCTTGTTTATGATTGTGCCGGTATTTTCTGTATACGGTGACAATTATGCACACGCGACGCCGTTTTTGATTGGGTTGGCCGTTGGTATTTATGGCTTAGGGCAGGCCATCTTTCAGATACCGATGAGTTTGGCTGCTGATAAATTTCCGCGTAAGCCTATTATCTTTCTAGGGTTGATACTGTTCGCTGTCGGCGGCATGATTGCAGCAAATGCGACAGATATTTATGAAGTGATCATTGGTCGGGCGCTGGCAGGTAGTGGCGCGGTCTCTGCTGTGCTTATGGCACTATTGGCAGATGTGACTCGTGAGGAAATGCGTACCAAAGCGATGGCCACGATGGGTCTGACGATTGCGACCTCTATTATGCTCGCCTTTGCTTTTGGTCCATTATTAGTCGGCTCGCTCGGTATCTCTGGGCTGTTTTGGCTGACTTCAGGGTTTGCTATATTGGCGATGCTGCTATTGGTAGTTGTACCGACGCCTATGCGCGTGCTCAAGCACAACCTAGATAACAAAACCATCGGTCAGCAGTTGGCTACTGTCCTTAAAATTGGTGATCTTAATCGCTTACACATCGGTATCTTTGCACTACATCTGACCATGACGTCGATATTTGTGATATTGCCGCACCAGCTCAGAGACGTACTTGGCTTGTCAGTACGTCAGCAAGGCATGGTGTATTTGCCGCTATTGTTTATTGGTTTTGCCATCGCGATACCTTTTATTATCATCGCTGAAAAGAAACGCAAAATGCGTCAGGTCTTTTTGGGTGCGATTGCATTGATGACCGCCGCTTTAGCCATACTCGCGCTTGGTAGTCAGGTCGGTGTTGGTATTATATTGGGCTTGCTGCTGTACTTTATGGGCTTTAACCTGCTTGAGGCGACGATTCCCTCATGGATATCTAAGCGTGCACCAGTCGCCAATAAAGCGACCGCGATGGGGCTTAACTCTTCTAGTCAGTTCTTTGGTGCATTTGTAGGTGGGGCAATGGGTGGTCTGTTATTAAGCCAGCCTAATTTGTTGGCGTGGGGCATACTGGCTATTATTATGGGTGCGGCATTGCTTATTATTATTCCCATTTCTCAGCCACCTTACCTATCGAGCACGACGGTTACTATTCCCAAAGACATCAATATTCAAGACTGGTCACGACAAATGCTGGCAGTAGATGGTGTTGATGAGTTGGTCGTAATGGCAAAAGAGCAAGTCGCTTATTTAAAGTTAGATAAGACACAGTTGACGGACGATTCACGTCAGCAGCTATCGAGTTTGGCGCAAAGTCCGCTAGATATATAGCAGCTTTATACTTGTAGTTGTATACGGAAGTGAAGCCAAATAGCAAAAATTGCACAGACAGCAATCTCATAAATCACCAATATCAATCAGTGGAAACTAACTATTTATCTCTATTTAAAAGGAATTAATATGAGTAAATTTAAGATGTTGTCTGCTAGTGTCATCGAGGGTAAAAAGAAGGCGCATCGCTCAATAGCTAAGTTAACAGTAGGTCTTGGTTTATCAGCCATGCTATTAACTTCTGGTTGTGCTACGCAAAATATTCAGGCCTATCAGAACACCACCCCAACACTCGACATGCACGAGTTTTTTTCGGGTCAAATCGATGGTTGGGGTATGTTCCAAGGTCGAAATGGTGAAGTCAAAAAACGCTTTTATGTCGATATTGATGCGACCCACGAAGGAGATGATGTCATTGTCCTAAACGAGAAGTTCTCGTGGGCAGATGGCACGAAATCGCAGCGTATATGGCGTCTGACTGAGCAGACAGATGGCAGCTGGAAAGGTGTGGCAGGTGATGTCATTGGCGAGGCAACAGGGAAAGTGGTTGGCAATACGTTGCACTGGAATTACTTATTAGAGTTACCTGTTGAGGACAAAACCTACAAAGTAACGTTCGATGATTGGATGTATCTTATCAATGAGGATTTCATGCTCAATCGCTCAGTGATGAAAAAGTTTGGCGTAGAGCTGGGTAGCGTGACGTTGAGTATGCATCGTAAGCCTTCCGATGCTAACTAGAAATCTCTAAACCATTTGATAATAAGTAAGGTGCTATGCAATATCGACAAAGGTGAAAGGTGTTCTTCAGCGTCTTAAAATGGCAAAATAGCAGCATATTTATCTATTACCTGTTATTTATTGGACTCTACAATATTGACTAGTATATCAAGATAGAGTATCTAAGCGACATAGACTGACGTGCACCATAGGTAGCCTATAGATATTTCGATAAAAATTGGTTAAAGTAAAATTATACAATTGATAGTGCCAACTGATGCTATCAGATAACGATTAAAACAGTTTATTAAATTATTCATAAGTAAAAGGACGGTATCATGCGCGGAGTCAATAAAGTTATCATCATCGGTAACCTCGGAGCAGATCCTGAGGCACGCCAATTCAGCAATGGCGGTAGCGTAACCAATATCTCGGTTGCGACATCAGAGCAGTGGACAGACAAACAAAGCGGTGAAAAAAGAGAAGCGACAGAGTGGCATCGTATCGCACTTTTTAACCGTCTAGGTGAAATCGCAGCGCAATACCTGCGCAAAGGCAGCAAAGTCTATATCGAAGGTAGTTTGCGTACACGTAAATACCAAGACCAAAGTGGTCAAGACCGTTATATTACTGAGATTCGTGCTGAACAAATGCAGATGCTTGATGGTCAAACTGGCGGTGGTCAAGGTGGAGATAGCTTTGGTGGTCAAAACCAAGGTCAAAGTGGCGGCTATAATAATCAAGGTGGCCAAAACAACCAGAACAACTTTGGTCAGCAAGCAAATAATCAAATGGCACATCAAGGCGGTTACAACCAACCAGCAGCTCAAGGTGGGCAGAATAGCTTTAACAATCAAGCGCCTGCTCAGCAAAACCAGTTCAATCAACCAGCACAGAAACCTGCACAATCTAAGCCTACAGCAATGCCAGATGGCCCTGTAGATGATGATATTCCGTTCTGATGATGATAAGACATAGAATGTAAAGGTGTATTGATATTTATTATCTTATAACTCTTTGATAGCAAGCATTAAAAAAGCCCTGCAACTGCAGGGCTTTTTTAATGCTTGCTATAGTTGATTCAATTTAAAAGAGATACAAGGCAACTGAGTGCAGATGTAACTGTGATATCTCAAGCGAGGTTAACGCTGTAGCTCTTTTATAAAGGATTAACTATATCCAAAAATATAATTAAATTGATGCTTTTTAACATAGCTAAACTAATTTGTTATTAAAAATGTTTTTAATTTATTTAATACGCTCTTAATACCTAAAAGATTAAACTTAAGTTTAATTAGTACTGGTTTAATACTATTAATTATTACATTAGCTAGTATGCTTACTACCTTCTATACTCTATATTGACCGTTTATACCAAAAAATAATTACGATTAGTGACGTTTAGTTTTAAAAATTGCTATACTGAATCTATATGGCGTATAGTTAATATATATTGATCGTTTTTAAATAAAACAAATTATCAATGATAATAGCCAAAGTTTTACTTGTTTCCGGTTAATAAATCGAAAGCTATTTGAATAATAGGTATTTATATGAAACGGTTACCTTCTTCAAAAAGCAGCATAGGAACGACATAGCAAGTTACTGAGCTAATGCAAGATTACCCTTAAGATTAGCAGTATTTGAGAGTATAGTGTATTGACTTACTACTCTATTATTTTAACAGTAGATTTTTGTCGAAATATTATTGTGAAATTCTAGCAGTAGTCAAAGTACTAGATTTTTTTTATTATTAGAAAATGCTTTCAAAGCTATAATAGCAATATATAAAGAATGATGACTTGTGTGTTTAGATTTATCTAAAACTAATTTTATTTAAAATGGATACAATGAGCATCTATCGCTATATATTTTCTATTTATAATGGATTGTTTGGGCTGTTATTAGAAATTAAATACTCTTTAGAATTAATTCTATTTTATACATAGATTTAATGGCTAATGAACGATTTGTTCTCCGCATTTTTTCACGAAAAACAATACCTCAATAGAGGTCACACTCTTATTTTATAGTTGGATTTATTATGAGCAAAAATAACGCAATTGATTTAGAAAATTTGAACGTAGATGAGTTACGTGCTATCACTGAAAACGCTCAACAACTTATCGCTAAAAAACAGCATCAACGTTTGTATGATGCCTATATGCAGTTCGAGCAAATTGCAGAAGATAGCAATGCAACGATCGAAGAGATACTGAAAGCTGGTGAAAAGTTAGAGAAAAAACGCAGTATTAAATATCGCAATACTGATGATCATAGTGAAACTTGGACTGGACGTGGCCGTAAGCCAACGTGGTTGGTTGAAGCGCTAGCAGCAGGTCGTGATATCGAAGATTTTGCTATTTAATTAGCTGTTTTCTTATAAAATGCCTTTCTGTGAGCCAGCTTGAAATTGCTATTGATAATGGTGTATTCACAACCATTTAGCGATAGATAGAGCTGCTTTCGAGAAAATAAAAGCCAGTATCTTTACTGCCAGTATTTTGGCAAAAAGATACTGGCTTTTTTTCTGTCATCTATATGCCATTGTTTGTTATGATAATGACGTTTTTGTCTTATATAAGAGTTGTACGACTGTGGCCCAAGTATCTGAGTTTTCTCATAAACGTCCCCGTAAGCTCTGGTGGCTAGTGGGGTTTGTGTTGTTTGCGCTATTTGCTGTTTTGCAAATGCCAGCAGCATGGTTACTTGAGAAATACGCGCCAGATACGCCTTATGTCCAGCATGTATCTGGCAATGTATGGCAAGGTGCTGCTATTTGGCAGTTGCCTATGTCATCGACGTCGCTCACAGGTATGGCAGAATGGTCATGGCAGCCTTGGCAGTTACTCATAGGTAAGCTAGGTGCGGACGTCAATATTAACTCATCACAGACACGTCTGAATGGGCAAGTTAAACTTGGTCTGAACTCATGGCAAGTTGACGAGATGAGTGGGAAAATTGCACCTGAGACGCTAGCGAGTATAGTCAGCTGGCAGCTGCCAAATACCCCTATTCAGGTAAATAATGTATCGCTAACGCGCCAGTCTGATAAAAGTGAGGCATCTAGTAGTGAGCCTGCTAAAGACGCTGGCGGATTTAGTGCCGCGGATGGTCAATTGACTTGGGTTGGTGGTGAGGTAGGCTATCCTAGTGGTGGCAAAGTTTTTTATATTACGATGCCTGCTCTAAGAGCCGAGCTTAGTACAGAGCAAAAAAACGATAGAGATTTGCTGCATATTAATTTATTAAACAATCAAGATAAGCGTTTGGGAGATCTGTATCTCGACAGCGATAATATGCTCGATGTCAGTTTGACGCAGCGCTTGCTAGAGAACATGCCTGAGTATAAAGGACAAGCTCCTCAAGATACGCCAGTTGTCAGTGTGCGCCAGCCATTGCTAGCTGGTTTGGGGGCGAACTAAATGCTTAATATCGCCGCAAGCCTAAAACCTGTTATCAATACTCTCAATCGCTTTTCAGCTTGGCTATTATTGTTAGCCATTGCTTGGCTATGCTGGACAGCCGCCCGTCTTTTATGGCTACTGCTAGCAGCGCCTTTAGCACCTGCATTGCCTTTAGCAACTCTACAGAATAGTGCTAAGTCCACTAACGATTATAGTGGCTTATTTGCAATCTTTGCAGAGCCTGATCCTATTACCGCCGCCGTGCAACCACCTCCTAACATTGAGCTCAAAGGCGTACTACTAGCCATACCTGAGAGCATGTCTTCCGCCTTATTGAATGTCAATGGCGAAGTCAAAAATTACCGCATCGGTGATGGACTAAAAGACAGCGATTATACGCTCGTGGCTGTTGATTGGAATTCAGTCATTATCGCTGATGCTAACGATAAAGAAACCGTTATTAAAATGCCAGAGGCAATGCCATTAGACCAAAGTGATATGCTAGCAAGCGGAATAAGTAACCAGCGTTTGCCAAACAATAGTATGTTGCCTACAGCGCCCCAGTCAGTACAAAACGCTGTTCCTGAGGCAGAAGGGGCAACTGGCGCAGACACTTCAAGTAATCCACAGTCGGCTATCGAAGAAGCGGTTACGGCCTTGCAAGAAAACCCTGCCAGTTATCTAAGTAGAATGGGAGTGATGGCATCAGGTGAAAGTTACCAAGTTACAGCGGCGATGCCTGCTGGCCTACGTAATCGTTTAGGGTTAGAGCCGGGCGATAAGGTACTGACCGTCAACGGACAGAGCGTAGGCAATAACCCAGCGCAAGATGCTGGTGTACTTCAGCAAGTACAGCAAGCAGGTGAAGCGCAGATAGAGGTTCAACGTGGTGAGCAAGTTATTACGATTCGCCAGCAGTTCTAGCAAGGTAGGTTTTTAGCAAAATTGCTCCTTAAACACTCAGCACATAGTAAGCAATATCACTGTAGGTAATCATCAATATGGTAAGTTTTCAGAATTTTTCAGCCACGCCTTTGTACTGTAGCCTGCAGCGTTTGATGCGCCTGTGTCGTCCACTTTGTCTGGCAGTGCCATTATGGACTGCTGGTGTTGGTCTTGCCAATGCTGAGAGCTGGAAAGTTAATCTACAAGATGCTGATATCAAAGCATTTATCAATGAGGTCGCGACCATCACCGATCAAAACTTTGTGCTTGATCCACGTATCAATGGTAATGTCACAGTCATCTCCAACAAAGCCTTGTCCCGTGATGAGATTTATCAGCTATTTCTGAGCGTGATGCAAGTGAATGGTATCGCTGCGATTGAATCGGGAACGACGACAAAACTGGTACCAGATAATATTGCTAAGCAATCTGGTGTGGCGGTTGATTTACGCGGTGATAGTGTTGGCGAGTCGCTCGCTACTCGAGTTATTTATTTGACCAACACCCAAGCTGCAGAAGTATTAGGTGTTATTCGCCCATTGATGCCGCAGTCGGCTCACGCGGCCGCTGTACCTGGTGTCAATGCGCTGGTTTTGTCCGATCGAGCAGACAGCCTTAACCAACTGACAGCCCTTATCCGTGATTTAGACAGTAATGTAAATGACAGTTTGCAAGTGATACCACTACGTCATGTCGATGCCGAACGTATGATGGAGTTGATTAGCGCCTTAGTCTCAAGTGCAGGTAGTGGGCAAGCACAAGGTGGCAACAATCAGCTAAAGGTGATTGCTGATACGTCAAGCGACAGACTGCTGGTCAAGGGCAGTCCTGAAATGATTGCTAAAGTCCAAGAAATGGTCAATCAACTGGATACTACGCCGACCAGACGTTTAAGTGGTTTACGTGTCTTTCGATTAAAGTATGCTAGTGCTGGTCATATCGCCGATATGTTACGCGGATTACTTGCTAATCAATCTATCAATAGTGCCGGTGCGACCTCGACACTAGAATCAGCGTCACTAAATGATGTAAGTAGCACAGGCGCCGCAATTAATAATACAGCTAGCGATAGCCTAGGTAGTAGTGCAGCTGCTGTGTCGACTAGCAGCACAAGTGGAACAAGCACAGGAGTGGGCGGTCGTCCGTTTAGTATTATCGCTGACGAAACTCAAAATGCCGTTATCGTCAACGCCGCACCTGAGCTAATGTTTGAGATTGAAGATGCGGTCAACCAATTAGACAGTCGTCGCGCACAAGTATTAATTCAAGCTGCTATTGTTGAAGTGTCAGGCGATGATGCCACCCAGCTAGGTGTTCAGTGGGCGCTAGGTAATGCCAACAGTGGCTATGGAGTGGTCAATTTTAACAATGTGGGGGCCAGCGCTACGACACTTGCGGCGGCGGCTTTAGCAGGGACAAATACGGCAGGTATTAGCGCTGCTGCCAGCTCTATCGCAGGTGCATTGATAGGTATTGGAGACAGTCGCAAAGACAGTCAGGGCAATACAGAGTTTTATGGCGCTATTTTACAGGCGCTTGACTCATCTACCAGTGCTAATCTATTGTCCATGCCATCGATTTTGACATTGGATAATGAAAAAGCCAGTATCTTAGTTGGTCAAAACGTACCTTTTGTCACGGGTTCTTTTACCACTAGTGGCAATAATTCAAACAACCCATTTCAGACAATTGATCGTCAAGACATTGGTATTAATCTGAATGTTATTCCTCATATTGGTGACAATGGCACCGTACGTTTAGAAGTGTCGCAAGAAGTCTCTTCAGTCGTACCAGGCAGTACGGGTAATGCCAGTGGGCTAATTACCAATAAAAGCCTTATTAATACGACCATTCTAGCGGATGATCAGCAGACGATTGCCTTGGGCGGCCTGATGCGTGACAACACCACTACACGTCAACAGAAAGTTCCTGGGTTGGGCAATGTGCCTGTTATCGGTAGACTCTTTCGTTCTGACAACGATAGCACCCAAAAGAGCAATTTGATTATCTTTTTACAGCCGACTATTTTACGTGATGGTGGCTCGGTAGCGAGTGTGACTGAACGCAAATTCAATCAAATGCGAGTGTTGCAGTTGGTCATTGATAAAAACGGTACGATCAAGCAATTACCATTGAGCGGCACTGAAGGTTGGAATGGTAATGTCAGTGCAGATTATGAGCTAATGCCGCTCAATCCCCTTATCCCTAAACGTGATCAAGCGCCAAAATCTACTTCGCAAGGTTTTACGAGAGTAGATAGTCCGAATAATGGTATGACGACCTATCCTCTTAATCGTTAAAATATTGGCCGTATATATAACGGTTAATATGATTCAACTGACATAAATTAATGTACGATGTGATAGATACTAGTTACATCGTACATTAGCTTGCGTATTCATAACACAGATAAACATAGACGCTTTTATATTTGGGTATATTAGTTACTAATAAAATAATGAGTTACGTATTATGTTTTCCGCTACAGTAAATCAGAAACTAAGATGACAGATTATAAAAATACGAAAAAATGGTTTTTGCTAAGTGTGGCTGCAACTGCGCTATTACTCATCCCTAGGCGCAGTAGTCGAAAGGACAATACGGAGACAGTAAATAATCATAATACCGTATCTGAGGGTAGTGATATTGACGATGCTCACGAGAATGTAATTAGTAAATAGAAGCTAGTAATTAAAAAATAGAAGCTCAATAATGCGTCTATAGCAATATTCTTATATAAAAATACTTGTATAGTAAAAATTGCTTAGTGTTTATTACTCAATTCTATGTTCTGAAAAGTCAGTTTTGGAGTTTATTAATGTGTGGCAACAAATCAGTGACCATGGCTGAGAGAACAGATGCTAGAGAAGTTTTAAAAAATGTCTATTCTCTTATAGATACGCATACACATTTTGATGCTCCAGTGTTCGACAATGATCGCAAACAACAGGTAGAGCAGGCTTATAGTCAAGGTATTCGTCACTTAGTGCTAGTAGGTTATTTATATCAGTATTTTGATCGAATGTATGATACTCAAGATTTCATTAATAAAATGTCGCAGTCGTCTGTGACAAAGGTGAATAGTAAAGATAAGTGCGATGTTGCAGCCCATATCGCGCTAGGTTTACATCCTTTTTATATTAAGCAGCATACCGACGACCATTTAACACAACTTGAGCAAATGGTGATAGAGCGTCGTCCATTAGCTATTGGTGAGATTGGATTAGACACCTTTACCGATGCAATGAAGCAGCCTGATGTATTTGTTAAACAAAAAAGGTTCTTTGCGGCGCAGTTGGATATAGCAGTGGCCCATCGACTTCCGGTAATGCTGCATATTCGTAAAGCGCATGCTGAAGCACTCGCAATATTAAAAGCGCATAAATACGATGCGCATAAATTAGGTGGTATTGCCCATAGCTTTAGTGGTGGCGAACAAGAGGCGAAGGCTTTTGTAAAATTAGGGTTTAAGCTCGGTGTTACTGGTCAGATAACCAATCCGAATGCCAAAAAACTGCGCCGTGCTATTCAAGTAGCAGTTGAGAGTCATGGCATCGAATGCTTGGTCATTGAGACGGATTGTCCAGATATGACACCTGTTATGTGTCAGACAACGGATGATCCTAATTCACAGAATAGGAATGTACCAGCCAATTTGCCGTGGGTATTAGCAAGCTTGAGTGAGCTATTAGAAATACCACATGATAAACTTGCTAAGCAATTGTGGCAAAATAGCTGTGATGCTCTGAAAGTAGACTGGGCTTGTTCAATGTAACTATACTATTTATAAGAAAAGCATAGCTGTAATTAGAAATTAAAAAGTATGAGCCGTATAAATGACAACCAAAACATTTGAAAAGAGAATTTGATCTGTTATGAGTGACACGCGACAATTTGAACAACCAAAATCCGTCGAAGACAGTCTTGCACAAGACGAATCGCGCCAACAAGATGAGCAGTACGATCGTCGTTTTCAAGGTACACGGACACTATATGGTACCTCTGCGGTTGATACTTTTTCGGCAGCTCATGTCTACATTATTGGTGTAGGAGGGGTTGGCTCTTGGGCAGCAGAGGCGTTGGCTCGGACAGCGGTGGGAACGATTACGTTGATTGATTTGGATGTATTGGTTGCGTCTAATGTCAATCGCCAACTGCCTGCATTGGATAGTACATTTGGTCAAAGTAAGATTGACGCAATGGCAGTCCGTATTAGAGAAATTAATCCCACAGTAACGTTAAATTTAGTCGATGACTTTTTGACAGTAGATAATGTCGCCACACTCTTACCAAGTCGTGAAGCAGTCAAATCTGCCAATACTCAGGGTAAACCGATTGTTATTTTAGACTGTGTAGACGATATGAATGCTAAATTAGCAATCGCTTTACACTGTCGTTTTAATAAACTAAAGTTGATCTGTGCGGGCGGTGCAGGTGGTAAGATAGATCCAAGTCAGATTAGAGTAAGTGATTTGCGTGACTGTTATCAAGATCCACTACTTGCCAAGTTACGCAGCAAGTTACGCCACGAGAAAGGCATTAACAGTGCTCTAAAAGAAAAATTTGGTATCAAATGTGTCTATTCGATAGAGCCGCCAATTGTAGATAAGAGCTGTCAGACAGGTGGTCTACAGTGCGGTGGTTATGGCTCAGCAGTAGTCGTTACGTCAGTAGTGGCGATGATTATGGTGAGTGAAGCATTACAATTATTAATAAGACAGACGAGTCGTAACTAATGCGTCTGATATTATTTAATGGAGTTTACCTTGTCTATGTCTAACTCGCCAAAGCAGAGCTACCCTGTCGCGGTAGATGAATCAGAGCGTATTAACAAGCTAAAAAAGTATCAGGTACTCAATGAAGATGATGAGCCTGCATTCGATCGGCTAGTCGCGCTGGCAAAGCTGTTCTTTGATGTACCAGTAGTTACGATTACCTTTATGGATGAGGAAACCCAATATCTAAAACCAGCTTGCACATTTGACAATGAACCTGACAGTATATGCACGACATCACGTGATATTGCTTTTTGCAACTATACAATATTGTCTGATGACGTGTTTATAGTGCCAGACACGTTGAAGGATAGTCGTTTTAGCCAAAACCCTATGGTCACAGGCTCTCCTTATTTAAGATTTTATGTTGGTGCACCTATTATCTTATATGAAGACAATAGAAGTTATCGTCTAGGTACTTTATGTCTCATGGATACGAAACCTAATCATAGTTTTAATGATCAACAATCAGAAATCTTAGCGGAATTTGCGAAAATGGCAGCTGACGCTTTACAGTTGCAGGATAAGCAACGTGATGCAAAGCATGCTAATGAAATGAAATCGAGCTTTTTGGCTAATATGAGTCATGAGATTCGTACACCGATGAATGGAATTATCGGTATGGTAGATATGTTAGGTGATACCGATCTTAGCGATGAACAGCGAGAATACGTTGATAATATTAAGGTTTCTAACGAGCATTTGATGGTCATCATTAATGGTATTTTGGACTTATCGAAAGTCGAGTCTGGAAAAATGACGATTAACTCTATTCCATTAAATTTATCTAGCTTATGTAATGAAGTCGTCAGTTTGTTTGCTATAAAGGCACGCCAAAGAGGCTTGACTTTAGATTATCATTATACTGAAACATTATCGCCCTACGTTAAAGGAGATTCTGTACGCCTCAAACAGATTATAGCCAACCTTGTTAATAACGCGATTAAGTTTACGCGTGAAGGTGGTCGAGTAAGTATCGATGTCAAACATATGGACAACTGCTACTGCCCAGATAACATTGACGAAGATGTTATCAGCACTGGTCTAAAAGACAAAGCAAGTAAAATAGAAGGCGATAAAACTGGCCAAAATATGACTTTGTGTATAGAAGTTAAAGATACAGGGGTCGGCATTAAACCAGAATCGTTAGAGGCTATATTTGATGCTTATGATCAAGCAAACAAATTTACCCATCGTCTTTATGGTGGTACTGGACTTGGACTTTCTGTTTGCAAATCTCTAGTCGACTTAATGGGTGGTCACATTCATGTGAGCAGTGAGGTAGGAGTTGGTACCACTTTTAGCGTATTGTTGCCGCTACCTACTATTGCAGAAGACAAATATGAGGTATGGCAAGACTCTAACGATATGACGATGATCGAACCTAGTCACGAGCGAGCTGGTCATATATTGTTGGTTGAAGATGATACTGTTAATGCGATTATTGCCAAAAAAGCACTAACCAACAGTGGTCATACCGTGACTCATGTTACTGATGGTCAGCAAGCAATTGAGGCTTTTGCTCTATTTCCTGAACGTTATGACGTGATATTAATGGATCATCACATGCCGATTTTGGATGGGGTACAAGCTACCATTAAGCTGCATGAATTATATGACCCTCAAGTATTGCCGCCCATTATTGCTCTAACTGCCAATGCAATGGACGGCGAGCGTGAGAAATATCTGAAAGTTGGTATGCAGGACTATTGCACCAAACCTTTTAAGCAAGAGCAGCTAAATGCCTTGGTACAGTATTGGCTGATACAGAAGCAATCATTGGAGGAAGAGTAACTTACTAGTTATTAGTATTAGCGCCCTTGATTAGCATCTTGATATAACCATGATGGATAAATATAAAAAAAAGCTTAACCGCCTATATGGTGGTTAAGCTTTTTTATTGATGATAAAAATATAGATAAATATCAACTACCAATCATGTTCGGAGCGATATTAGTTCACGCGAGTTTGGTAGTCGCCAGTACGCGTATCAACACGTACCACTTCACCTTGTTGCACAAATAATGGTACACGTACAACGGCACCTGTCTCTAATTTAGCAGGTTTGCCACCACCGCCTGAAGTATCGCCGCGTACGCCAGGATCTGTTTCTGTGATTTCTAACTCAACGAAGTTAGGCGGCGTGACTGAAAGAGGAGCACCATTAAATAACGTAATGGTACATAGAGCATTGCTGTTTTCTTTTAACCACTTGATTGAGTCACTCATTGCGTTTTTGTCCGCTTGAATCTGCTCAAAGCTCTCAGGATGCATAAAATGCCAAAACTCGCCATCGTTGTATAGATAGTTCATTTCAGTGTCCATCACATCAGCAGCTTCTAAGCTGTCACCTGATTTGAAAGTTTGTTCCAGTACTTTGCCACTACGAAGATTGCGCAACTTAACACGGTTAAAGGCTTGACCTTTACCAGGTTTGACAAACTCGTTTTCAAGAATGGCACAAGGGTTGCCATCAAGCATCACTTTTAGACCAGCTTTAAATTCATTAGTAGAAAAACTTGCCACAAGAAACTCCTAGGGGTTGTAAATATAATAGTAAGACATAGGGCTGACTGTACCAAAATTTTCTGTTATGCCAAGTATTTACGGATTAACGAGGATACTTTGATAGGCTAGACACTAAGGGCGTATAATATCGGATTTTGGGCACAGGTAATAGGCTGTCATGATAAACCATTTAATCACACAAAAAAACTGGCAAACGCAATTATCGGAAGCTATTACATCTGTTGATGAGCTATTGAGTATCCTACAGCTTGAATCAATGCGTGCAGAAGTTTACGTACCTAAGCATTTTGAACTGCGTGTGCCGCGTGGCTTTGTGGCAAAAATGGCTATTGGCGACCGTAATGATCCCCTGCTTAAACAAGTGTTGCCAGACCAGAAAGAGCAAATCAATGTCACAGGCTACGTAGCAGATCCGCTAAGCGAAAACACTCAAAACCCTGTGAAAGGCTTGCTCCATAAATATCAGTCGAGAGTATTGTTAACGATTACAGGCGCGTGCGCTATTCACTGCCGTTACTGCTTTCGTCAGCATTTTGACTATAGTGCTAATATGCCTACTGCTGATGCAAAAGAAAATATCATCAATTATATTAATGCAAATCCTGAGGTCAATGAGGTAATTTTAAGTGGTGGTGACCCACTAAATGTGACCAATCGACGTTTGTTTTCATGGTTAGATACTTTGGAATCTCTTCCGCAGATTACTACCATTCGACTGCATACGCGTTTGCCATTGGTGATACCCGCACGCTTGGACGCTGCATTGTTAGAGAGGTTATCTCAAAGTCGCTGTCATATTGTCATGGTCATTCACTGTAATCATGCCAATGAGCTAGATGCACCAACCGCTGAGTATTTGCAACGTGCTAGAGCAGCTGGAGTTACGCTATTAAACCAAGCCGTGTTGTTAAAAGGTGTCAACGATACTCTTGACGGGCAAGTGAAGCTTAGTCAGCGTTTGTTTGCTTCTGGCGTGCTACCATATTATTTACATGTGTTGGACAAGGTGGCTGGTGCAGCGCATTTCGATAGTAGTGAGCAAGCAGCGATTGAGCTTTATTGGTCATTGCTAGCATCATTGCCAGGTTATCTTGTCCCTAAGTTTGTCAGAGAGTTACCGAATAAACCTTTTAAAGTGCCGATTGATATTTACAGCAATAGCTAATATAGGGCACTATAACAATTTAGGAGAATTAGTAAACAAAGAATGGTTGTTGTGAGGTGTGTAAATAACACTTATTGAAAATAAAATTTAAGATTCTTACTTTTCCAAGATAATAAATGGATATATTATGGGAAAAGAATATAGACTATCGGCACGCAGATTAATAAAAGAGCATGTAAAGTTAAATATATGGTTCCAATAGTGCCCATATATTATTTAAGTGTATTTCTCAATCAAGGCCCACAATAGATAGATATCATCATTCTTCTATAGTCGATCTTAACAAGCATTCTTTATGCCCTGTATAAATTTACATTGCTGATTACCTGAAAGTGACCAATAGTGAAAGGATACTGATGATAAATTTGTCGATATTTAAAGATTATTTAAACTCTACAGCGCCACTACCTCTGTCATCAAATCGTTCAGTAAACGGTCAAGAGCGATACTTGCTCAAGTTATTGACAACGTTACCTTCGCAAACTCAGGAGCAGCAAGCAGAACATCTAGAAAGTGTACTAACAGTACTACGTGAAGCCAATATAGATGACCAACAACGCCTTAAACTTACGGCCACAGTAGTCGATGCTTCAGATCGATTGATAGCGACTCTGAGGCAGCATTATATATATGAGACAGGTGCGCTTAATCAGTCTCAAATGTCATGTGTTGCTCAAATACAATCACTACATTATTTGATTATCATGGTCTACGATAGAGTTATACGTCGTGAAGTTTTATCTTCAAATGATCCGTTGAAGTTTTCTTCTAGTAAAGGTTGGCAGCGCTATTTTAGTACTGAGAACAAGCCTTCTAGCACGCTCGCTATTGCGACGTATCAGTCACTATTAAGATACCAAAAACTATTAGGTGAAGAGGCGCTATGTTATCGAAAGCCATCAAATTACCTATGGTCTAGAATCAATCAGTTGTACTATTTAGCGCATAAGCAAAAAGTGACTGATATTGACCTGAGCATACATACTGCCACACATCAGGCAAATAATATTCATCAATTATATTGCCAAATCTGTTTACAACATTTATTGAACGTGCGTGCTATGAGACGCCCCACAATCTTACTGGTACAACGATTACTGCCTGAGTGGGCTAAGTATATGGTTGCAACAATGGAGCCAACCACTGAGACACGGGTTTTTGTTGATCTTCATAGTAATAGCCCACCCAGTTATTTAACTGCCAACTCTAATATTAATCCGTATGAAGATCGTCATGATTGTCTATTTATAGAGCTTACGCCGATGGTTCTATATTTCAATTCACGTAAGCGAGCTTTTATAGAAGAAGGTAGTGTAGGAGTGGAGTATAGTTTACTCAATACTATTTCAATGACCATTAGCTATCGTTACTTACAGCCGCCACTTACCTTGCCAACCAAATATAGTACCACCCAGCATGCGAAACTAATTACTAACTTCAGTGATATACACTATCATGCTAGTCATTCACAAAGCTTTGCTAACCTAATTTCTATAAAAGATCTGAGAGAAGAAGAGCGCCCTTTATACAATACATTCGACAAAAGACGCGTTTACGACAGTGCAACCATAGAGTTGTTTGATGATCATGACAATTTTTCACCATATCGCACATTGCACCTGTTACCGAAAGATAGTGAGCTAGATAAGGATTCTATTGATGAAGCTGTTCTCAATAAAGGTGGGCTCAGTGTAGAAAAAGCTGACCCTGACTTTTCTACAACGGCACCGAAGCCCTTACATATCATGAACTTGCTTCTAGTCTGCCGCTCTGATGACACGGTTCAACCTGACTGGTCAATAGGCGTGGTACGCTGGCTCAACCTAGATACCAAAAATCTAGAAGTAGAATGGCAGGTACTCGGACATAAGCTTGTAGCGTGTGGGTTACGTTTGGAAGGCAGCAAAACGAGAAGCCGCCATTTTTTACCAGCATTTATCCTTGGAAAAGATGAAAAGCTGAACACTACTGGCACGTTGATAGTGCCACCTTCTTATTTTCAAATCAATGATAGAGTCGTCATGCGTATCGGCAATAAACAAACCTCTTTACGATTAGGGCGTAGGCTGATGATGACTGATGAGTTTAGCCAATATGAGGTAGCGCAACTCTAGGCCTTACCTTTGTTCCCAAAACGCAGATAGATAGGTTGGTAGCAGCGAAGCCATACAGGTTTTTAATAAAAATATAGTGGACAACAAGGGGCATAAGTTAATCTGCAGCGGGCTGAATTATTGTCTATAATGACGGATGTTGTTACTCTGACTTCTATGATACCCCTAACAATAAAAAAACAACCTAAACCAAAAACTCAGTCAATACGATAAGATTTTCTGAACTTCATCCTAGTGCTTCTTTCATGTTAGGCTAGTCTGAAGGAAAGGTGTAAGGTATCAAGATAAAAATACGACTAAAAGGCTCCCTATGCGCTCTCAATCTCTTTTGAATTTATTGGTAATCAATGATGATCAGCTCTACGCTGAACGTCTTGTGCAGTTATTGAGTCCTTATTACGATAATGTAAATTTAGGGTTTTTGGACGATAAAGAAGAGCTATTGAAACTCTTACGCCAACCGTGGGATATCTTGGTATTTGGTAAGGCTTATGATATGAGCTTTACGGATGTAGTGAGCCTAGTACAAGAGCAAAGTATTGATCTGCCGATGATTTGTCTAGTGAACGAAGAGATAGCGACGACAGCTTGTAATGAGGAAGGACTACCTACTGTCATTAGTGGCACAATGGTCAAAGCGCTCACCATCGATCAAGAAATGCCTGTCGTCATGGCTATTTGTCTACAGCATAGTAGTTTGCGCAGTCGTCGTGAGCTAAAAACTTTACGTCAAGTACTGTCTGAAGCAGAACAGCGTGCTAATGTGCTGATTAAGAACTCCAAGAGCGCGG
The DNA here is from genome assembly GCF_038155145.1 of Psychrobacter proteolyticus. Classification (GTDB taxonomy): domain Bacteria; phylum Pseudomonadota; class Gammaproteobacteria; order Pseudomonadales; family Moraxellaceae; genus Psychrobacter; species Psychrobacter proteolyticus_B. The sequence goes on along the minus strand of NZ_JBAKAY010000006.1, from coordinate 155,184 downwards.
TTGCTTATATTGATGAAGGGATTCATATCTTTGCTAATGATCCCTATCTCCAATTATTCGGTTTCAAATCAATGAATGAAGCGGTAGGCGTGCCTATTATTGATTTGATTTCGGGTGGTGATAGTGTCAAAGGATTTAAACAGTTTTTACGTCAATTTGACAAAGGCAGTCGCCAAGACGTTGAGTTCAATTTTGAAAGTGTGCGGACAGATGGCAGCACTTTTGAAGCAAAGTTACAATTGGCATCGGCAACATTAGAAGGTGAGCCAGTCACTCAGATTATTATTCAACAAAATAATAATAATAGTGCAGAGGTCGCTAAACGCTTGGCTGCCGCTGAGCGCAAAGACAATTTAACAGGCCTTGATAATCGTCGCGGTTTTGAAGAGCAGATGGCAATAATACATCAGCAGGCAGTACAAGGGTTGTTGACAGCAGCACTGCTATATGTGCAGCTTGACAATGTAGGTAGAATAAGAAGTAGCTTAGGTCTACAAGGAATAGATACGACTGTCAAACAAGTTGCCTATACGTTAGATGAGCTAGTACCTGATGGTCATGTGAGCCGTTTTAGTGATACCGCGTTTACGATACTTGTCAAAAATAAGACTGCAAGTGAACTTGAAGAACTGGCTGTGCATATCGGTTCCTCTATTAAGGATATGTTTATCGAGGTAGATAAACGTACGACGAATACAACGGTTAGCACTGCTATTGTCAAAATTGAAAAGAACACAGCAGAGCCTACTGTCATACTAGAACGTGCTATGGATGCTATGAGTCAAATCATGGTAGAAACTTCTAATAGCGGTGGATCTTATCATATATATGATCCAAGCGAACATGCTAATAGTGACGATCATGCACTTGCCGAATCGTTGGTTGATGCCATTACTAACAACCGCTTCGAGCTATCATTCCAATCAATATACGATATCAACAACGATCGTAGCGACTTCTTTGAAGTGTATCTAAGGCTACCATTGTCCGATGCTGACAATACTGTATTGACCCCTGATCAGTTTATGGCAGTGGCTAAAACGCATCAATTATTAGAAAAAATCGATCGATGGGTACTTATCAATGCCTGTAAAAAAATTAATGACGTACGTAAAGTGCATCCTGAAGCCAGATTGTTAGTACAGTTAACCAGTGCTTCATTAGTTGATAAAAAATTGCCGATTGTTGCCAGTCAGTTGATAAAGGCAGTGGGCGGTACAGCTGGTGTATTAACACTACAGTTCAATGAAATAGATATCTCTGATCATTTAACCGTCGCCAAATCCCAATTTTCCGCGCTCAACGATGTCAATTGTCAAATCGGTGTTAATAACTTTGGCTCGTCTGCCAAATCTATCGAAATTGCCAATTTTGTCCAACCTGATATGGTACGCTTGGCACGCAGTTATATTCAAGACATTGGTTCAGCAGAAAATTTAGAGACGGTCAAGTCTATTATCATGCGCACTAATGATATCAAAGTCGACGTGCTCATGCCTTATATCGAAGATGCAGCAACGATGTCGGTCGCTTGGAGTGTGGGCGCACGCTATTTGCAGGGGTATTATTTAGAAGAGCCTAGTAGCACAATAAAGGTAGCGAGTTAAAGGGCCAATATGTCATATCGTTTATGTCATGGCGATAATATTCCTCAACCAAAGATTGCTAAAAATGACACTTATTAATAAATATCAAATGAGCAGTCTTTTGGCTGCTGTTCTGTTGCTTGCAGCTTGTGAGAAAACGCCACCTGACCACCGTGCTCCTGTGACTCTGCCCTTATATACTGACGGCGATGCAGACAACGGTTCGATAATTTATAAAGATGCTTGTGGTCAATGCCATCAACGTAATGCAGGTCTGAATAAGAAAGGCCCACAATTAATGAATATATATGGGGCGCCAGCTGCCGAGTTAAAAGACTATACCTACAGCAAAGGGCTAGAAGATTCAGGTTGGGTATGGGATGCAGAGACACTCGATCCATATATTGCAGATGCCCAAAAAACCATGCCAGACTCCAAAATGTTGTCTGATCCTATACCAGATGCCAAAGAGCGTGCCGATATTATTGCCTATCTATCAACGCTCCGCGCCGCTGCACCGACCGTTACAGATGATGTAAACTGACATCTGGTTTATCATCGTTATGACCTAAAAAATGAGCCAATAACCTACCATGACCCATGCAGCTAACGATAGATCATTATCCATCTCTCAGAGAACAGCGAATCCGCTTAGCCAGTCCATCCCTAGTACGGCTGATTTTCAACGCAATCAGCAGCAAATTGCACAGCTGTTAGCGCAATTAAATCAGATTGTATTGGACAAGCCGCAAGCAGTTAGGCTAGCGCTCAGTTGTATATTAGCGGGCGGTCATTTGTTGTTACAGGACTTGCCTGGTATGGGTAAAACGACTTTGGCACAGGGCTTGGCACAGCTGTTGGGTTTGAGCTTTAGCCGAGTGCAATTTACCAATGATATGTTGCCTGCTGATATTTTAGGTATGAGCATCTATGACCAAAGTAAACAGCAATTTGAGTTTCGTCCGGGCGCTATCTTTACTCAGTTATTACTTGCTGATGAAATCAACCGTTCCAGTCCTAAAACGCAGAGTGCGCTACTTGAAGCGATGGAGGAGCGACAAGTCACGCAAGATGGCCAGACTTATCCTTTGCCGCAGCCGTTCTTTGTCATTGCCACCCAAAATCCATTGCAACAAGCAGGTGTCTATCCGCTCCCTGAGTCGCAGCTCGATAGATTTTTATTATGTTTGTCACTGGGGTATCCATCGCCTGCCGCAGAACGTGAATTGCTAAAAGGTGAGGATCGTCGCGAGCTACTCAAAGATTTAGACACCGTGCTTGATACTGAGGCTGTGCTGCTGGCTCAGCAGGGTGTCAGGCAGGTTTATGTGGCAGATACAGTATTGGATTATTTGCAAAGGTTGGTTGCAAAAACTCGTGCAAGCCAAGAGTATCATGGCTTATCACCTCGCGGCGTATTGTCACTACAACGTGCTGCCCAAGCGCATGCCTATGTATCAGGATATATGGAAGTGACCCCTGAAGATATCCAAGCGGTGTTTGCTGCGGTCACTGATCATCGCCTCGGTCAGCGTTTCGTACCCGCTCATGTGACTGGTGGTCAGGCAACAAAAACCATCGCTCAACGTATCCTAGCAGAAGTGTCAGTCGTCGCTTAGCAGCTGATATGCTGTTTGACCGTATTGATTAACTGCATCGGTGAACCATAGTTCTACACATAGTCAACGCTATATAACTTAGAAAAATATCAAAGTCACTCAGTTCACTATTTACGGTATTTTTACCTGCTTTTCTTGTATTCAAATTGTCCTGAATCAACTGTATCGTTCTATTCGTGAGTTTGTTTGTCAGTCAGATATAAATATAAATACCGACAGCATTGTCAATCAGATGGTAATAATAGGGTAGTCATGAGCTTGTTACCAAAGGCCTTAACCACACCAATAAAATCAGCTCTGAGCCGCTGGTTTGCCGCGCGCGCGCCTAAAAGTGATAGTGCTACGCTTAATCTGCGTAATGTCTATATTTTCTTTAGTCGTGAAGGGATGCTATTCGCCGTATTGTTAGGGATTACCTTTATCGCGGGTATCAATTATGGCAACAATTTGGTGCTTGGTTTGTGCTTTTATCTGGTTAGTGTTTGGCTAATTAGTTTTCATGTTACTTTTGCTCATATATCTGGTCTGCAAATGCGTCTGCTAGAAATCACTATGACAGAAGCTGGCTTGCCTGTTTGGATTACGCTACAGTTGAATAGTGATAGTCGCCAACCACGGCGTCAGTTGTTATTTGAATTTGAGCAGATAACCAATAAGAAAACCAAAAATGGCATAAATGCGCAAAGTTCAGTGCTTATCACGCGATTACAAGGTGAGCAAGTCATTCGACTGCCTATTCAAACCAATACTCGTGGTCAGCTTGAACTGCCGCGGTTAAAAATAAAAACAGTTTATCCATTAGGTATCATGCGTGCATGGTCTTATGTCTACTTTGCGCGTACAGCGTGGGTATATCCAAAACCTGAAGTTTTTGACTGGCAAGCAAAATACGCAATCGCAAGCTTAGAGGACTTACCAACAGGTGGGCAGTATAGACAGGGTCAGGACGACTTTGAGCGATTAGACAACTATGTCGAGGGTGAGTCATTGGCCCGAGTCTCTTGGGGGCATGTAGCGCGGGGACAAGGCATGCTGACCAAGCACTTCGCTGATCCGGTCGGTCATGAGCAAACGCTTGATTATGCAGATATGCCAGCTGCACATCACGAGCAAAAACTTGCACAATTGGCTTATGGGGCATTGACGCTGGGTCAGCTAGGTGTACCGTTTCAAATGCGTCTACCTAGTGATGCTCCTGCTACTGCGGAGATGGGTAACGGAGAATCCTTTGCGCAAGCATGCTTGCTAAGGCTTGCGAAAGCACCATGACCAATTCTAAACGCTTATCTTCCACTAATGTTGATGCACTGTCCACAGAGTATTCTGCGGTCGATGCTACAAAAAGGGCCAGCTTTGAGCAGTTGGCTTTAGGTCAAAAAGTCTCAATTCGACCTGAGCGAAATGACGCTAAATGGTATCGTAAGTTATTTGCACTGCCAGCTTATTATTGGGTGTTAATTGCTCAAGTCGTTGTTGTGTTACCGCATGCCGCACATTTACCATTATGGCTGATAGGATTTTCCGCCGTCAGTATCGCCGCTCAATTGCCTCATATTAAAGCTAAATTCAAAAAACTATCGCACCTAAAGCGTATTTATCAAAGTGTACAAATGCTAGGCTTTCTGCTGGGGCTATTAGGTCTATGGCTAACCTACAATACAGCATTTGGGCTCGATATGGGTGTGGCATTTTTGGTGTTATGCCTAGTTAGTAAGCTATGGGAGCTGTATAAGCGCCGCGATGCCTATGTGGTGTTGAATTTATCATTGTTCGTGCTTGCAGCATTATTTTTGATGGACCAAGGTTTACTGACTACTTTAGAAGTGATCGTTGGCGCAGTCATTGTGTTGCTAGCATTTATTGCGCTTAATGATGATAGCAATGCTAACGGTGATGGACGCTTGCGGACATTGGGCGTGTTAGGGGTTGGCGCGTTGCCATTATTGGTGGTGCTATTTTTGTTTTTTCCGAGACTGCCACCACTGTGGTCGGTACAGCTCTCAGGTCAGCAGGCCGTTACAGGTGTCTCTGATAGCATGTCTCCTGGCGATTTTGCCAATTTAGGGCAGTCAACTGAGCTGGCCTTTCGCGTAGAGTTCGCTGATGAGCGTCCACCGCAACAGCAGTTGTATTGGCGTGGTTTAGTATTTAGTGATTTCGATGGTGTCACATGGCGTCCAGCTTCCCAAAAGGATCAATGGTCGTCGAGATTGCAAGCACCTGCATGGATTCAGAATGCCTTTGCTACTGTACCTGATGAATCAAGGGCGGCACCTGTCAATTACAAGGTTATCTTAGAACCCACTCAGCAAAACTGGCTATTTGGTCTTGATTATCCGTTCTCCCAGCAGCCAGATATCAATACTACCTCTGAATTTACCTTATCAAAGGATCAACCTGTTACGCAGCAACTTCGCTATGATGTGTTGCAGTTTGCACAGATGCGTATTGATCCGGTTCTAACAGAGGCATCAAGACGTGAGAACCTTGCCTTGCCTAACGAAGGTAACCCTCAATCGCGCGCGCTTGCTAAGCAATTATTTGAGCAGTCAGGTTCAGACCCTGTGCGCTACATCGCTGCTATCGAGCAATGGATCAATCGAACAGAGTTTCGCTATACGTTGTCGCCACCACGGCTCAATACCAATCGGATTGACGAGTTTTTATTTGAAACCAAAGCAGGGTTTTGTGAGCATTACTCGTCAAGCTTTACTTTTATGATGCGGGCAGCTGGTATTCCTGCACGAGTAGTAGCCGGCTATCAAGGCGGTGAGCCAAGTCGCAATGGTAACGTATGGGAAGTGCGGCAAATGGATGCGCATGCATGGACTGAGGTTTGGCTTGAGGGCCAAGGCTGGGTACGTGTAGATCCGACAGCCTTTGTAGCGCCTGAGCGAGTAGAGCAAGGCATGAATACGATGACCCAGCAGCAAGGGGCGGCTATGTTTGGCAATGGTGCCAGTGCACAAATCAGCTATCAGCAGTATCAAATGCTACAAACGCTACGCCGCCTATCAGACCAAGCGAGCTACTACTGGCAAAAAGACGTAGTCGGCTATGACCAAGACAAACAGGCCGACTCGCTACTCAAATGGTTCAATATCAGCTCAATCATGCAGCAAATCATTTGGTTAGCCACCAGTGCGGTTTCCGTTATGGCTATCTTAGTATTTGTCATTTGGTATCGCCGCCGCAAACGTTGGCACCCAGTAGACCTACCTCTTGCTCAGCTTTCAAAACGTGTTGCCAAGTATGATAAATTATTAGCCCGCAATGATAACGAAGGGCAACTAGCTTGGCTGGAACGTTTGGCATCAGCTATTGATAGCCGTCAGGGTGACAATGCTCACTCTGCTACGAGTCAGCTAACAGATAGTAGCGACCCAATCGTTATTCAGACAAAGCTTGTTGAAATCAGACAAAACTACCGTCAGTTACGCTATGGACGACTGAGTACATTTGATAGCAGTCATAGCGAGTATCAAGAACGACTCAAACAACTTAAAAAAGATGTACGCGCATTGTTATAGAGGTTTTTGATGACAGTGTTATTAAGTTGCTAAGGTGTTTTGAGCTAATTAAAAAACAGATAAGCGAATTAGTGAATAAGTAGAGAGGTGGTTATATGGCGATATATGTAGATTTTGTGCAAATAAAATTCAAAGGCCATAAGTGGTGTCATATGCTGGCGGATAGCTTGCAAGAGCTGCATGATTTTGCGGCATTTATTGATGTGGATGCACGCCTATTTCATCGTAACGCCAGCTATCCTCATTATGACATCACGGTTCAAATGCGTGAAATCGCTATAGCGCAAGGTGCTATTCCTGCTGATAGAAAAAAGATTATCGAGTGCGCAAAGAAATTAAAAGTAGAGTTGAATGACCAGATAGAGCAATCTAGTCATTCTTGATATCAGTATTTTCAAGTAAATAAGTAATGTTTCAACTGCCTGTTCACTTATTTACTCGAATGTATATTTATTCAACTATACCGAGCGCATTATTTTGCTATTGCTGCAGTACTGATAGCGTTAAGTGCTTTTGAGATATTAGCAATCTCGGTATCGCAACCTTTTATATTGTGGCGTGTCTTGAGGTAGTCAGGGTTGTTGTATGACAGCCATACTTTTTCATCAGCATCTTCGCTAATTAAGATTTTTTGCGGCAAATCAATGGCAACGGTTTGCTCACAGTTCATTAATGGCGTACCTGCTTTAGGGTTACCAAACATAACGACTTGCGTTGGTCTCAATGATAAGTCGACACTTTGTGCATTTTTCTGATGATCGACTCGCGCAAATACTTTCATACCCTTGCTTTCAATAACTGAGACCAGTTTGTCTGCAGTATCTTGAACGGAGTGATTGCTCTGTAAAGTTACCAAGCCTTTTTCAGCATTGATAGAGGTAGTAGTGTCTGTCATAGCACCGGTGCCATTGGTTTTATCCAGCAGCGTATCGATACTGGCACAAGAAGAAACGGCTACTGCTAGCGCAGCGATAGAGAAGATTTTAATCATAATGATACCTATAAGTTATCTGTAGTATGGTCAGTCCTAACTATAATGAGCAACATCGAATATTCATTGTGCGCAATCAGGTCTGTGATTGCAATACGTCTTAACAGAACGTTAAACCAAATGTTCTGCCAAATAATCTACGAGCAGTCTAATCTTTGGTGATAGATGACGGTTATGCGGATAAATGGCCCAAATGCTTTCTTCAGGCTCTCTATAGTCATCAAGTAAACTGACCAACTCGCCGGACGCTAAATACTTTTGTACATAATAATCAGGCAGCTGTACGATACCTAACCCTTTTAGCGCAGCATCGACCAGACTATAGCCGCTGTTATATTGCACCGCACCAGAGACACGCAGGTTCCTTTCTACACTTGCTTGTTGGTTGTCCGTCTTACTATTAGTATGACTATTCTCTTTTGTTTTAGTAGTCTCTATAAAATGCCAGTAGTCACGAGTACCCAATAGGCAATTATGTTGACTTAAATCACTTAGATGGTGCGGTATGCCATGTTTTTTTAGATAAGAGGGCGCAGCGCAAACAAAGTTAGTACGCAGGCTAAGTTTCTTTGCCATCATCGTCGAGTCATGCAATTTGCCAATACGAATGGCCAAATCATAACCCCCTTCAATCAAATCAATTTTCTGATTACTCAAAAAGGCAGTCACTTCGATATCGTGATACTGCATCATAAAATCATTGATAAGGGGTAATAATTGCTGCTCACCATAAGTAACGGGCGCTGTTAGTTTTATCCTGCCTTGAGGCTTTGATTGTAAGTTGCTTACGGCTTGCTCAGCGGCATCCAAGCCATCGAGTACACTGCGGCAATGCTGATAGAATACACGTCCTTCTTCAGTCAGTGAGACCTTGCGCGTGGTTCGATATAGCAGCTTTATACTTAAGCGTTTCTCTAACGCACTGATCTGACGGCTGACTTGTGCAGTCGAGATACCCAGCTCTTTTGCACCACGTGTAAAGCTCTCATATTCTGCGACATAGACAAACTCACTAATTCCTTCCCAGCGCATGATTATTACCAACATGTAAAAGATATTTGCAAATATAGCATATTGTTATCCGCTCAGAAATAAATATAATGGTTAGTATCAATGTAAACAGATGGTGTTTTACTGTCATCGATGCTTGCCTATGTAGGGCAGGCAAGATAAGCTCAGTCTATCTTTATTCGTTTTAACTGTGGATATAGTGAACGCCAAAATCCATAAAATGTGTTAGCAAGTTATTAGAATGGATTGCACTTATAACGCAACTGTCATGTCATCACCCATAAATAACAATCAATTAAAAAGAGAGATTTTTATGTCAGATAAATTTATTAAATCAAAAGCCGCCATCGCGTGGGGTCCAAAGCAGCCACTATCTATCGAAGAAGTGGACGTCATGCTACCGCGCAAAGGCGAAGTATTGGTAAAAATCGTCGCCAGTGGTGTCTGTCACACAGATGCTTTTACCTTATCTGGTGAAGACCCAGAAGGCGTGTTCCCTGCGATTTTGGGTCATGAAGGCGGCGGTATCGTTGAACAAGTTGGCGAAGGCGTGACCAGCGTTCAGGTTGGTGATCATGTCATTCCGTTATACACGGCAGAATGCGGCGTTTGTAAAATGTGCCGCTCAGGAAAAACCAATCTTTGCTCGGCAGTACGCGAGACTCAAGGCAAAGGCTTGATGCCAGATGGCACCACACGTTTCTATAAAGATGGCGAACCTATCTATCATTATATGGGTTGCTCGACTTTCTCTGAGTACACGGTTTTACCAGAGATTTCTTTGGCTAAAGTCAATAAAGAAGCGCCATTAGAAGAAGTTTGCTTGCTTGGTTGCGGTGTGACTACCGGCATGGGCGCGGTCATGAATACTGCAAAAGTCGAAGAGGGCGCTACAGTCGCTATCTTTGGACTGGGCGGTATCGGACTGTCAGCAGTGATTGGTGCTGCCATGGCAAAAGCCAGCCGTATCATTGCGATTGATATCAATGAAAGCAAGTTTGAGTTAGCCAAAAAGCTAGGGGCAACCGACTGTATCAACCCAAAAGATTATGACAAACCAATTCAAGAAGTGATCGTTGAGCTAACCGATGGCGGTGTTGATTATTCATTTGAATGTATCGGTAATGTCGATGTCATGCGTTCAGCGCTAGAGTGTTGCCACAAAGGTTGGGGCGAGTCGGTCATCATTGGTGTGGCCGGTGCTGGACAAGAAATCTCAACCCGTCCATTCCAGTTAGTGACTGGTCGAGTCTGGAAGGGTTCTGCATTTGGCGGTGTAAAAGGTCGCACAGAACTACCAGGTTATGTCGAGCGCTATCTAGCAGGTGAGATTCCTTTACAGGATTTCATCACTCATACGATGCCGATAGAAGACGTCAACGAAGCATTTGACTTGATGCATAAGGGCGAAAGTATCCGTACGGTTGTACACTTCTCAGAGTAGTTAATGACAGCAGTAACGACGTCATTGTCTTAGAAATGCTTTGTTAAAAATAAAAAGGCTGCTTCGATATTGAGGCAGCCTTTTTTTTAATGTTATTTGCACACACGGCTTTGTGATTGAAAGTATCAAGCACTTTTTTTGCTAATGATTTGATCCGCTAATGTCGATAAGTCTGATGCGGTCAAATCTGGAACTGGTACATTGGGCGCGTTTAGCATCGCATTATAAGGACGGGTCAAAAATGCACCGCGACAACCTGCCGCTTGTGCGCCTATGGTATCCCAGAGGTGACAGGCGACAAGGCATAAATCTGACGTATCAACGGCTAGCGTATCAGCCACCAATTGGTAAGTATCAGGTGCTGGCTTGAATTTGCCAACAGTCTCAATACTAAAGTGCTGCTCAAAGAATTGACTGAGTCCTGCTTTTTCTAATGGCGTTGGAGACACACTGCTTGCTGAATTGGTCAGCGTGACCAGTCGAAACCCTGCATCGCGCAAACGAGTCAGGGCTGGCGCTGCATCAGGATGCGCAGGCAACGCGCTCATTCTTTCTTTGAACTCATTGATATCGTCGTCTGTCAAAGTCACTTGTCTGATGTTAGCAACCATTTGCAATGCACCAACGCCGAGCTCGCCAAAAGGCGTATAGAGACCGGATAACGTCATGGTCTGCGAGTACAGTACTAGCTGAGCGAACCATTCTCGCAGCACTCTTTGCTTGCCAAAGACGCGCGTGAATAAAGGCGTTAGCGTGTCGATATCGAGCAGTGTTTCATTGACGTCAAACACAATAATCGAGGGAAAGCGTTCAGAAGACATAAAGTATCCTTTTATAGAATGACATTTTTATAACGTCAGGTGGTTTACTCAGTCATGTTGGCCAATTGCTCTAAAATACTGATGTAGTTCTCGACCCCTTGGGCACCGCTGACCAGATGACGCTCATTAAAGATAATCGCTGGTACACTATGGATGCCTTGCTGTTGCCAATGCTGCTCTTCTGCTCGTACTTCTTTCGCAAAGAACTGACCTTCCAACACTGCCAATGATTCACTACGATCAAGCCCAGTCTCTGCTGCAATATCGGCAAGCACATTGATATCTGAGATATCTCTGTTATTGGTGAAATGCGCAGCAAACAAAGCTTGCTTTAGCTCATGCATGCGGCCTTGCTGATCAGCGAAATGTAGCAGCTGATGCAAGTTAAAGGTGTTGTGCATACGTGTGTCATCATTGAAATTAAATTCAAAGCCAACTTCCTGTCCAGCTTCAGTCATTCTGACTCGGCTAGCATCTGACTCTTGCTTGGTAGAGCCGTACTTCTCGATGATGTGCTCACGTAGGTTTTGACCTTCGCTTGGCATATTTGGGTTTAGCTCAAACGGGTGCCAGTGGATAGTGTGAGCAGTATTGGTTTGCTCAAGCGCTGCTGCCAATTGACGATAGCCGATGACGCACCAAGGGCAGACGACGTCTGAGACGATATCTATTCGGAGTGGTTTTTCTGATGTACTCATATTTCCTCGCGGGTATTATTATTTATGTTTTATTTGAGATGTATAGATAGTGGCATATCAGTTGGAATCAAGCAGATATACCTAGTTATCAGACAACTATAACTAGTTACCATATATCAAGTCAGTTCATACTAAGAGAATGACTAAGTGATTACAATGTAGTCTGCGCAGTCGGTGTCGCCAATTCGGTAGCGTAATTGTAACCATTACCAATAAGAAAGTAGGCGTTTTTGCAATACGCTGACTCAGTCATAACAAAACCTACGAATACTTAACCAAGCAGGCATGGTCATAAAATAGCTTTTTATTTAAAGTGTTTTCGTTGGAATGATAATTGAAGAAAAATTCTAAGAAAGAATAAAAAATTAATATCAATAATGGAGTCACAGATGAAAAATATCACTGAAGCAATGAACTGGCGCTACAGCACAAAAGAGTTTGATACCGATAAGAAAATCTCAGCAGAAGATTTCCAAAGTCTAAAGGATATTTTGCGCCTCAGTCCTTCGAGTACCAATATTCAGCCTTGGCATTTTGTGATTGCTGATGATGAAGCTGGTAAAGCCCGAATCGCAAAAGGTACTGAGGGCATGTATGAGTTCAACGATGCCAAAGTAAAAAGTGCCTCGCACGTCATTGTATTCTGTAGCCGTGTCTATGCTGATGATGAGTTTTTGGATGACATCTTAGAAAAAGAAGATGCAGATGGTCGTTTCGCAGAGCCAAAATTTAAAGAGCAAATGCATCAGACGCGTAAAATGTTTTTAGACATTCGTCGTTATGAGCAAAAGGACGAGCCACATTGGTTGATAGAGCAATTGTATCTCAATATGGGTGCTCTACTACTAGGAGCGGCTACCCTAGGTATTGATGCGGTGCCGATGGAAGGGGCGGATTTGAAAGCACTCGATGAAGAGTTTGATTTACGTAGCAAGGGCTATACGGCTGTGGCGGTCGTGTCGCTTGGTTATCGTAGTAAAGATGATTTTAACGCTGAGTTACCAAAATCACGTTTTGATGAAGAAACAATTATTACGAAAGCATAGCCAGTTATTAGCTAAGCAAAGAACATTTTTAATAGACATATCTACTAAATATTATATGTAAAAAGTCTATTCAAGAGCCTCATAAACTGACTGTTTATGGGGCTTTTTTTATCGAGATTTACTTTGAAATAACGTTAAAAACTGAGGATAAAAAATATACCACCTATTAGCAGCGCTAACATTTCGATACTCCCGCAGATTAGAAACTACACTGGAATCCCTACAAAGTAAAAACAAAACAACTGTTTCCATACGTCATAATAAATTTATTGACGCTGTCATTCTGAAGCGTATTTCACCATTTTATTATGTTCATCTGCCAGCGAGAAGCCAGCATGTCTACTTTGACCTTAACAATCAATAAGCAAGATTATCAGCTCGAGAATCTTGACGCCCGTACGACACTGCTCGACGTCTGTCGTCAGCATTTACAAATTACTGGACCCAAAAAGGGCTGCGACCACGGTCAATGCGGGGCTTGTACCATGCTCATCAATGGACGACGGGTTAACTCTTGTCTGACACTCGCCGTTATGCATGATGGTGATGACATTACAACGATTGAAGGCATTGGAATGCCAGAGTCACTATCGGCATTGCAGCAAGCTTTTAAGGACAATGATGCATTTCAATGCGGGTATTGTACGCCTGGTCAGATTTGTTCAGCGACCGCATTGATAGAAGAAGTAAAGCAAAACTGGCCAAGCCATGTGAGCACCGACTTAAAAAATCCTGATGGTCGCCTTGTACAAGAGATTGCTGAGCGCATGAGCGGTAATATCTGCCGCTGCTCAGCTTATCCAAATATTATCAAAGCCATTTCACAAGTGCTTGAGAGTCAAGTACCAAAGCCTAGTAGTCAAACAGCGGACAACACAGTGCAAAACTCAAGCGTGACAGGTATCTGGTCACCGCCACCGAGCGAGGCGCAACTTGGCAAAACCTCAGCGAATACCAAGACAGCAACTGCTACAACAGGAGGCCGCTCATGAAACGCTTTGAATACAGTCGTGCTGATGCACCAGAGCAAGCGGCAATATCTGCCAGTACTGAGGATGCGTCTTTTATCGCAGGCGGTACCAACTTGTTAGACTTGATGAAATTGGAGATTGAGACGCCAATTAAATTGGTCGATATTACTCGTCTAGAGTTAGAAAAGGTCGAAACCACTGCCGACGGAGGTTTGCGTATCGGTACGCTTGTGACCAATAGTGATTTGGCAGCGCATCCTGAAGTTATTGCCAATTACCCAGTACTGTCCCGAGCGATTTTGGCAGGAGCGACTGGTCAGTTGCGTAATAAAGCAACGACTGGCGGTAACTTCTTACAACGCACACGTTGTTATTATTTTTACCAGACAGACAGCGCTTGCAATAAGCGTGAACCAGGCACAGGTTGTCCTGCTATCAATGGCGAGAATCGTACGCTGGCTATTCTAGGTACGAGCGATGCTTGTATTGCTCAGCATCCATCTGATATGGCAGTGGCGATGCGCTTGCTAGATGCCACTATCGAAACAGTTAAGGCGGACGGCTCGACTCGTACTATCAATGTGAAAGACTTTTATTGTTTACCAAAAGATACGCCGCATATCGAAAACGTATTAGAGGCAGGCGAGTTAATTACTCATGTTGTATTACCTGCGCCTATCAAGGGTATGCATACTTATGACAAAGTGCGAGATCGCGCCTCTTATGCCTTTGCGCTCGTATCCTGTGCAGCAGTGATAGACGCTGATGATAACGGCAATCTGAAAACGGTACGATTGGCATTTGGTGGTATCGGTACTGAGCCATGGCGTAATGAAGAAGTTGAGGCACTGTTAACGGATACCGATGGCAATAGTGACATTATCGCGCAAGCCGCTGATCTGTTATTGAATGATGCCAAAGGTAATGGTCAAAACGACTTTAAGATACCGTTGACGCGTCGCCTACTAAAACAAGTCATTCAGCGCGCACTAGCGGGCGAGGGAGCATAATCATGTCATTATTTGAATCAATCACTCAGTCAGAACCGACCAAAAAAATGACTATGGATGAGCCTGTTGAGTCTTTGTTTAGCACAACAGCGAGCAAACTAGTCGGTAAGCCAATTAACCGTGTTGACGGCTCGCTGAAGGTTAGCGGGCAAGCGCATTATAGTGCCGAAATCTATTTAGACAATAAAGCGTACGGTGTCTTAGTCGGCGCGACCATTGCCAAAGGACAAGTCGAAAATATTGATAGCAGTTCTTTAGACGGCATTCCTGATATTATCAAGGTCGTGACAGATCCTAAGCACTTCTTGCGTAATTCTCAGCAAGGTGGATTAAAAAAAGCCCCAAAGCAGGGAGCGACTGAGATTTTTTATCATGGTCAGCCTATTGCGGTGGTCATCGCTGAAACCTTTGAGGCAGCAACAGAAGGGGCAAATGCGCTTAAAGTCACTTATAAAGATGAGACTGACCAAGCAGCATTGAATTTTACTAAAGAGTTGTCTAACGCCCATGAAGTTGATGAGAAAAAAGGCTCTGACAAAAATTATGTCCAAGGCGATCCTGAGCAAGGATTGGCTGATGCTGAGGTAACGCTTGATCGCTTTTATCATACGCCAAGTCAAAACAGCTCGGCGATGGAGCCACATGCAACATTGGCACATTGGGAAGGTGAGAAACTCGTTCTTTATACGGCTAATCAAATGCTTGCGTCTTGTAAGCAACAAGTCATGGATGCGCTAAACTTAAACAAAGATCAAGTTCAATTAATTGCACACTATGTCGGTGGTGGGTTTGGTAGCAAGCTTGGTATTGCCCCCGAATCTATTGCCGCTGCTATTGCGTCAAAAGATCTTGGTCGTCCAGTATTGATTACCATGACGCGTCCACAGGTGATGGAAGCAACGGTCAGACGCTCGAACACTCGTCAGCGCATTGCAATTGGCTGTGATAAAAATGGCGTTATCGATACGTTAATTCACGATACTATTTCTAGTAATTTGCCAGACGAGGCATTCTTTGAGCCAACTGCTTTGTCTACGCACTATCTATACAGTGGTAAAAACCGCCGTGTAAACTATGAAATGGTTGACATGAACCAAGTATTGTCAGGCTCGATGCGCGCACCTGGCGAAGCGGTCGGTATGATTGCCGTTGAATGTGCGATGGATGAATTGGCTGCGCAATTGGACCTTGATCCTATAGAGCTGCGCCGCCGTAATGAACCAGAAAAAGACCCTAGTAAAGACATTCCATTTTCGACGCGCCAGCTGATTGCCTGTATGGAGCAAGGTGCTGAGCAGTTTGGTTGGAGTAAGCGAAACGCAAAGCCTGCCAGTCAATTAGAAGGCGACTGGTGGATAGGGACGGGCATGGCTGCTGCTGCACGTGGTAATCAGTTACAGTCTTCTGAAGCGCGCGCAACGCTGCAAATCGATAAGTCAAAAGCGCTTGGTGTTAAAGCGGTCATTGAGACAGATATGACAGATATCGGTACTGGGTCTTATACGGTGTTTTCTCAAGTAGCAGCAGATTTATTAGGACTACCTATCGACCATATCGAGATGAAGTTAGGCGATAGTGCTCTGCCGCCTGCATCAGGTTCAGGTGGTAGTTGGGGCGCTGCGAGTGCAGGTAGTGGCGTCTACCTCGCTTGTGAGCAGTTGCGTGAAATGCTAGCAGAAAAAGTCGGTCTATACCCTGATACGATTCAGTTAGATAATGGTCAAATTAAGCAAGTAGGTAAGCATAATCTGACTGTGGTAGAGGCAGCCAAAGAGAACGGTCAAGCGTTCACTGATAGCACTATTGATAAAATATCTGAAACGACCGGAGTCTCATTTTCAGAGAATGTATTAGAAGAACAGTCAGAATCAGAAAAATATGATTTTGACAATACAAAATCATATGCGCTTGCTGACGTGGTCGCAGGCTATGAGGAACACAAAGTCAGTGCCAAAGGACAGATAAAGCCAGGTAAAAATGGTAAGAAGTATCGTCAGTCCTCTTTTGGTGCAAACTTTGCTGAAGTGGCCGTGCATAAAGTCACGGGTGAAATTCGAGTGAAACGTATGACAGGCGCATTCGCCGCTGGTCGTATTCTTAACCATAAAACAGCGACTTCGCAATGCTATGGCGGCATGGTGTTTGGTATTGGCTCAGCGTTGATGGAAGAGGTCATCCACGATAAACGTGACGGTCGCCTATGCAACCATGACCTCGCTGAATATCATGTGCCAGTCAATGCCGACGTACCACAGCTAGATGTGATATTGGTTGAAGAGGATGATCCTTATACCAACCCGATGCATATCAAAGGTATTGGTGAGACAGCTATTGCTGGCGCTGCCGCTGCGATTGCTAACGCTGTATACAATGCCGTCGGCGTACGTGTTTATGATTTTCCGATTACTCTCGATAAGCTGCTTTACGAGATGCCAGAGTAATTTTTTAAGCCATATGTACGACAGGAACCCGCTTAATGAGCGGGTTTTTATAACTCAATCAGCAGTATATTTCGTCATTTTCAAGAAAATAACTACCAAATAAGAGGCGTTATGAATCAGGTCGCTGACATTCTTAAGCTGGCAATCAAAGCTAAGCAACAAGGTATTGATGCTGTATTGGCAACGGTCGTACGTACTGAAGGCTCGGCATATCGCCGTGCTGGCGCGATGATGATTATCTGTGAGGATGGTCGATCAGTTGGGATGATTAGTGGTGGTTGCTTGGAGCCGCACATCATCAAACGTGCCTTTTGGCTTACTCGTAACGGTGCCAATGTGCAAGTTTATCAGACGGGTGATGATATTCAATATGCTGACGAAGGCCAAGCGCAAGCGGGTGCGAGGGAAACTAAGTCTGATATATATGATGAGCCAGGTAGCGATTTAGATGATGATTTAAATAGCGGTTTAGATGAAGCGGACTTTGATGAGCTAAATTTCGGATTGGGCTGTAATGGGCGAGTGCATGTATTGTTTGAGCGACTAACGACAGCAACGCCATTGCTAGAGACCATCCGTAATGTTCGACGCACTCAGCAGCCGATTACTATAGCGACTTTAATTCGTGTTAATGACTATCAGCATCAAGATTCTATATCGCAAAACAGTGATAATTTGCGAACTGGGATGAGAGTTAATTTAGATGAATACTGCAATTTAGGAGGTATTTCTGCACAAGGGAAAACAACGTTTTCAAGCATACTTACCAATACTGTAGAAGAGTTAGCACAGTATAAGCTGTCTGATAAAAATGCCGAATATGTGACGGTGGAAAACGGCGAGGTAACAACAGAGTGGCTTGTACAACGCCTGCAACCACAATTGCGTCTATTGATTTGCGGCGCAGGTAACGACGTGATGCCACTGGTGACCATGGCTAAACTACAAGATTGGCATGTGACGGTCGTAGACAGTCGCGCGCAATATGCAACTCGTATGCGGTTTCCTCAAGCAGACGTTGTGATGTCACTATCTTTAGGTGACAGTGAGGCTTTGCTTAAGCTGAGCAATAACGCAGCAGTTGCTCTGATGTCACACAGCTTGAGTCAAGATCGCGCGCGGCTAGCGATACTGCTCGAGCATCCAGACAATTATACATACTTAGGACAGTTAGGGCCGCGATATCGTACCGAACGCTTGATTAATGAAATCAGCATGAACCTTAGCAATCCTGCTATGTTAGAAGCGGGCATTCATAAACTACATTACCCGATTGGTTATAAACTGGGTGGAGATGGCCCTGAGGCACTCGCGCTCGGTATCATGGCACAGATTAATGCGGTTATGTACAATCAAGACGCTCCAGTAAATAGTTCACAAAGTAATCTCTCAAATATCCCAGCGGTGAGTAGCAATACTAATGCCAATACTGTCCAGAGTGGTGTATGAGAAAGAGTATATTTACAGAGGGTACTGAACATACAGAAAGTACTGAACAGCAGAGTCAAAATCATGCGGTCATTATCTTGGCAAGTGGCCTTAGTCAGCGTCTTGGTCAACCTAAGCAGGTACTCGTTAAGAGTGGCGAGCCGTTGATTACTTATATGACTCGACTGGCAATAACCACCAATCCGCAAGTTATTGTCATTGTCATTCCTGATAACCATCTTTTGATTGCTAGTGCGATTACAGCGTTGGCCAATCAATATCCAATGGTTCAAATAGTGGTGAACTCACAAGCTGATACTGGTATGGCGCATAGTTTGAGTCTGGGTATTGAGACAATTGCTGCTATTGAATCGACTGTAATCGATCGAGTGGTTATCATGGGAGTCGATCAAATATTATTAGATGAGCCCCATTTAACGGCTTTGCTAGCGGGCAAGCAGACGGTAGTGGCCAGTCGCTATCACAATTGGCGACGTTTAGAAAAACATCAAAATCGAGATGAAAAGGTATCTGATATCATAGGGCTGCCTTTAGCAATTGACTATAAACTGCTTAGACAGTGGCAGTCAGAATTGATAGGAGATAAAGGGCTTCGTCACCTCATTAGAGGGTTGCCCACTGATCAAGTAGGTGAGGTCGATAATGACCAACTCAGCTACGATATTGATACGCCCGAGCAGCTAGCATTTGCCAAACAAAAAGGCTGGCTTGATAGCTAACCTGATTAATTTAATTGATTTTGAACAGTATTCCTTCTGAACAATAAAATGCGAGAGAATAAAATTATAAATACGATAGAAACCGAACGACTGTACCTACGACAGTGGCAAGCGAGCGACTTTGCGCCATTCGCTGAGATGAATGCTAACTCTAGAGTAATGGAATACTTTCCTAAGTTATTAACTACTTCGATGAGTAATGCTATCGCCAAAAAATGCCAGTCACTGATTAATGATAATGGTTGGGGTTTTTGGGCGGTCAGTCTAAAAGAGACAGATACTTTTATCGGTATGGTTGGGTTAAATAACGCGCATGCCGATATGCCGTTTTCTCCTGCTATCGAGATTGCTTGGCGCTTAGATAATGACTATTGGGGATTAGGGTATGCGACTGAAGCTGCCCGAGCATCTCTGAATTTTGCCTTTGTTGAGTTAGGGATTGAGGAAGTAGTTTCATTTACAGCAGTCATTAATAAGCGCTCACAATTGGTTATGGAGCGCCTTGGTATGACCAATACACAAGAAAACTTCTATCACCCTATGATTAATCCTAATCATCGGCTCGCTGAGCATGTGCTGTACAAAATTACGCGGCAGCAGTGGCAGGATACAGTGCTCACTTAATTGCATTGACGGCTGGCTTTTACTCTGTTTGGCTACTATTATCTCGCGAAAACGTCAAAATATGCCCTTTAAATGGTAAGTCTAGGTAAGTAGTGTTCTCAGGTTTTACATGCTTACTACTAAAGCCAAACTCAGTCATCTTGTTGGTTAGCTTGTTTTTGCGACCGCGACCAGGATCGACCACGATGACCTCGCAAGTCGGCATAGCATGACGGTCAATGAACTCAGCCAATATATCAATGTGTTGGTCTTCATAGAGTAAGTCACTACCGATAATCATATCAAACTTACCAAGATGGCTATTGTCCTCTGCCCAATCTAAACGCTCAAAATTAATCTCTTTGTTATTATTCAGCGTGGTATTCCTATCAAGGAAATACTCAACCGTTGGGTGGTAGTCAGTCGCTGTGATGTCCGCATGTCTATGATTCAGTAGCAAACTAGAGAGCGCCATACCGCAGCCAACTTCCAAGATACGTTTGCCTGCAATGTCATAGTCGAGCATATGATTGGCTAGCACCAAGCTTGATGGCCATATAACCCCAAACATCGGCCAAGAAGCAGAGCAGATGCCCAAATTTAACGCTTCGTCATCAGGGTCACTAAATTGTTGATTGTCACGTAGTGTGCAAATATGAATGTCGGTATTGCCAATTTCAATCGTTTGATAACGCACGCGCACAGTGGTCAGCGAAGTCATAAACTGTCCTAAAAAATAAGCAAGAATGCAAGTTTTGGCAGGGGTTGCCGATTTCGGTAGGGTACGACGTTGGAAAAGATAGTTAAAATATTGGAAGCGGTATAGATGTTTGAAAAGTTAGAGATTTGTGGCAACTTAAGTTGTGGTAACTTAAGTTGTGGCAAGAAAACACCTAAGCGTGTGAGGAGAGTATGACCTAAATTCTGACAAGTTATTGTTAATTCTGAGAGTATTGTTATTGCTGCGTAGAATTGGCTGATATCAAAGAGTGATAGAGATAAAGATGGTACGAAAATTTTCGTATAAGCATAAGTAGTGCGCTTAATTTGAGCTAAACGCATTGCTTATGCTCGCGTAAAAGATAAAGCTTGAGCCTTAAATCAGTCGATGCAACGGAATGAATTAAGCGAGTTAAATCAGTTAAGCAACCTCCTTAGTTAAGAAATTTCAATCCAGACGTTTTGAGTGCCCATACCAGCTCGACAAAAGCCCGACTATTGGTCAAAGGTTCGCCATCGATGATGAGAACGTAGCCTGCATTATCTATCCATAAAAACACAAAGCTGGTCTCAGGAATGAGTAGGTCAACCTGCTGAAAAAACGAGATTGCCTGACTCTCTACTGCCCATCCACGTTGCTTTTGGCGGAGCATAAAGCCTGAAAAATCAGCGGCGGCGACACTGAGCATGTCCGCTTCTTCTTGACTATAGCCAACTCGCGCTAAACAAAACCCTTCATCAGATCCAATCGCGGCTCGGCGTTTACCAGATAAGCTTGCCACGACATAAGGCAAAAACTGGTCTAATGGCAAGTTAGGCGCTGGTAAAAACAGCGTCAGCTTTTCAATCCAGCCTTGTTCTATAAAGCTCTGTAGCCATTGTTCAGAATAACGCTGAAGCCAGTCAGCAGCGAGCAGTGTCTGATCATAAGACAGCAAATCCTGTAATGCCAACTGCTCATTAGTTGGTTCGTTCTGTGAAAACGCCTCAAAAATACCAGCTGGCGTCAGGGTAAGATAGGTTTTATCAGCATTTAAGTAAGAGGACATAGTAACTACCATTATGATAAAAGTGATTAATAAGTGACAAATTAGGCTTTCATATCGTTGAGTTCAAATAATTTCGATACAAGGAAACCGAGCGTAAGTTATACATTAGTATGCTTAGCGAGGATGACGATGTAGCGGATTTATATGGATTTGACTATAGTTTGATCGAGATGTTGTTGGCAGTTGTCCCAACGCGCATCGAACTGCCAATCACTTCTACCCAAACGGAACCACACCAGCGAAAATGCGAGACGATCATTGCGTGCAGTACAATGGGCAAAAAACTCATTTTCGATTTGCTCGATCGTACCCCAGTCTTCGTCATCGCGCGCTTGCATCAGCTCAGTGGTGATGTCTTTAGCGATTTCTCGGGCATCATCGCTGCTGATACGTAGACGTTGCTTTTGCTCATTGAGAGAAGGGGATATCAGCACACTCCAACGAGTGGCCAACATACTATTGCGCTGGATGTATCTTTTTTTATCAATGCACTCGCGAAAGCCTTGTTGGACATGAGGATACAAACGATCTTTGATACGAGTAAATAGATTGTTTACATCATATGGGATATCAAACCAGCACCCATAAAAAAAGTCAGCCACTGCACCCTGTAGCGGTTCTTTCTCCGTCAACAGTAACGCTGCATTGATACGCTGCTCATGAAAATGACGGTTATTGGGTGCCAAAAATACTTTACGAGAGTAAAACCGAAATACTCGGTGTGCGACTCTTTCATTTTCTTTGATCAGGTCTGAATCAGACATAATAATACCCTCCTATCATCGCTATTATTACAACGGTGCTTGCTTCAGTGATAATGATGTCATACGACAAACGATGACTTCATCTCGCAAAATAGCGCTTGATATCAATACAATGGTTGAGCGACTAATCCAATAACGTTTGCATCAAATCAATCATAAACTCGGCATCTTCTTCGCTCATTGGCTCAAATCCTTGAGGCATGCCGAGCTCAGCCAAGGCTTCTTTACCATCTGCATCGTTGTGCAAATTGAGGATGGCTTCTAGGAAGATTTGCGCATCGGGAAAGTCTTCTTTAACAAGGAGTACATGACTGATATCAGCCAAGTCACTTTCGATAAGTACTGATAGCTGAGTCTTGGTCAAACGTGAAAAGCTATGAAATATCTCTGCCAAGAAAAATGCGACTTGGGCTTCACCTTTAATGACTTTTCGGGCAGCCGCTTGATAGGTCTCGGTCACATCCCAGTTGAGATCAGAGGCTTCTATATCGACGGCTTCTAGCAAGCGCAAACCAATCAGTTTGACATCTCGGTTGTCGGCCATCGCGACAGTAGCCCCTGCTTGAATGTCTTCCAAACGGCTGATAGTACTATTGGCAGAGGCTGCAATGATCATCTCGTCAGATTTACCGATAGGTCGGGCAATGGCTCGATAGCCTTGCTCGCGGATGAGAGTGGCTGCATCAAAAGGGTTGGCGTAAATGACTTGAATGTCACCAGCATCAATGACCTGCTCTTGCTCAGCGTGAGAGGCAGGGATATTGAGATGCATGTTTAAGTTGGCACGTTTTTGAATCAAGGTGTTGAACATGTGCCAGCCTGCAAAGCGATCAGGCGAGAAATCAGGGGCGATTAACATATTGTGTGTCGTCATGACTTAGCCTTCCTCATCTTGTTTCATTTGGGCATATTGAGTCATCGCCGCTTCAATTTTGCTGCGTGATGGTTTGCGTCGTACCGAGGTGTAACCGACGGTTTCGCCGCGACGCACGTTAGGCACCACAGTGGCATAGACCCAATAATGACTTCCGTCTTTGCATAAATTTTTGACATAGCCATGCCATTTTTGTCCAGACTTGGCAGTATTCCATAAGTCTTTATAGGCGGCTTTTGGCATATCAGGATGCCGCAAAATATAGTGCTGTTGGCCAATCAATTCATCTACATGATAGCCACTGATTTCGACGAAGGCATCGTTGACGTGAGTGATGATACCGTCGAGATTGGTACGCGAGACAATTAGCTTACCGTCTGGGTAGGGGCGTTCTATACCAGTATCATAGACAGTTCGTGAGGTGCCATCATGATAAGTCATCGTGATTTGCTCAGCAGGCATATCGGGTTTGTGTGCATCGGGGATTGGAGAACCCATGGTCATCTCCTTCGTTGATCGTTATATCGTCAATCCTCTATAAATTGGATACGGTGTCAGCCTTGCTTAGCCTACTACTTGTAGTACTTTCACTCGGCTTTCTTGTATCCAAATTATATTGAACCAACTATGTTTATAGTAATTAAAAAGCTAATAAATTCGATAAGCAGTCGCCAATCAAATGAGCTTTGCCAACGCTTCTGAAGCACGCTTAATATCTAGGAATATCAAGCCAAGCTTGGCGTTGGGTTTTGCCATGATGGTAAGTACCGCTTCATCGCCTGATGAGGTCATGATCACATAGCCTTTTTCGCCTTGAATCATGATGCGATCAATACCACCGCGTGCCAACTCGCGTCCTGCACGATCACCCAATGATAATAATGCTGCTGACATAGCACCCACGCGATCTTCATCCACGCCGGTTGGTAGAGCTGAAGCAATCATAAGACCATCGTTAGAGATTAGGGCAGATGCTTCAACATCTGCTGATGAACTGTTTAAGTCTTCCAATATCTGCTGAAATGAATCTGTACGCATATCGCTTTCTCTGTACTGTTTGTTAATTTTTATTTATGAACTATAGTTAGCCAAAAATAACCCTGTTTAAAAAAGGGTATTATAAATCCTTACTAATAATATTGATATAGTAAATCCCTATTTAAAGTGAGGTTATTGATATTTTTTTCTTCAATTTCATAAAACTTGCATATTGTTATTAAAAAAGCCCCAATCACTCAATGATTGGGGCTTTTTTAATTGTGATAAATAGAGATAGATTGATTATATTGTGTCGCGCCACTTACCTTGAACCATGATGCCTTGAATGGGATTTAGCCCCATCTGGTAGGCCAAGTCAGCAGGACGGGCGATATCCCACAGTGCTAAATCAGCATCACAGCCTACTTCGATTTTTCCTTTATTAGGTAGCCCTAACGCCTGTGCTGCATAGACGGTCGAGCCTGCTAATACTTCTTCAGGCGTGAGGTAAAATAGCGTACAGCCCATATTCATCGTCAATAAAAGCGACGTCAATGGTGAAGTGCCAGGATTACAGTCGGTTGAAATAGCTATAGGAACTTGGTGTTTGCGCAAAGCCTCAATCGGCGGCAACTTAGTGTCACGTAGCGTATAAAATGCCCCTGGCAATATCACGGCAACGGTATTGCTAGCCGCCATTTTTTTGATGTCTTCTTCTGACAAGTGCTCTAGATGGTCGCTCGATAGCCCTTTATATTCAGCAACTAAAGCACTACCGCCTATATCAGACAGCTGCTCAGAGTGCAGTTTGACTGGTAGATTTAATGAGCGAGCTACTTCAAACACTCGTCTGATTTGCTCAGTACTAAAAGCGATATTTTCACAGAAACCGTCGACTGCATCAACCAAACCTTCTGAATGCAGAATTGGCAGCCACTCGCAAACTTGCTCAATATAGTCATCTGCATGATTTTTATACTCAGGTGGCAAGGCATGAGCTGCTAGATAAGTGGTGCTCACATGAATGTCGTATTTTTCTCCCAGTTGACGAGCGACCGTGAGCATTTTGCGCTCAGTGTCTAAGTCTAAGCCATAACCAGACTTGATTTCGATACTGGTGACGCCTTCTTTCATAAGTGCGAGTAAACGTTTTTCGCTTTGTGCAAATAGCGATTCAATACTGGCAGCGCGGGTAGCACTGACAGTCGCAACAATACCACCACCTTGTGCAGCAATGTCTTGATAACTAACACCTTGCAATCGCGCTTCGAACTCATTGCTGCGGTTGCCGCCATAGACAATGTGCGTATGACAATCGATAAGCCCGGGGGTTATCCATTTACCATTTACATCCGTGATTTGGCTATCTTGATATTTAGGCAAATGAGCAGTGACTTGATCCTGTGTACCAATCCAAGCGATTTTGCCGTTTTTAATACCGATGGCCGCATTGTGTAGCTGACCATATGGGATGCTATCAGCATCTTCGTTTTCATAAATATTAAAACCATGCTGCGCTGAAAAGGTCGCAATATTGGCGTTAATAATGATGTGGTCAAATGATGTCATAGTAGACTCGTCTAGCATCTGTTCTGTAGAGTTTTTCAATACGGAGTTCTTTGATTTATTCATAATATGCTCCTGATTTTTGTGAAGTCGATGCTCTTTGTTGGCAAGATCTAAGCGCTAAGTAAGTGCTGCTCTACAATAGTCGCTAGTAAGCGAGCAGCAACTTTGCAGCTACGACTGTCAATATCAAAGGTAGGATTGATTTCAGCAATGTCTGCGATTTTTACTTTGCCTGATGCCATAATGGTTTTGACCATACGCTCAACAAAACCAAGATTAATGCCGTAAGCAGCTGGGGCACTCACACCGGGCACGACACCAGAGGGGAGGCAGTCCATATCGATGGTTAAATATACGATATCGACCTGATCTACAAAGCTCTTGACCCGCTCAGCAAGTGTATCCCAAGGCTGATAATGACACTCTTCATCACTGATGACCTGTACGTCCAATTGCTCAGCACGATCGAAAAGCGCCGCCGTATTAGAGAACCGACTGACGCCGATACAGCAATAATGAAAGGGCTGATTGTGTGCATCAAGATGCTCGGCAATCTGGCGAAACGGTGTACCAGAAGTTGCTACATCCGACTGACGAATATCAAGATGGGCATCAAAATTAATAATTCCGATAGTAGGTGCTGTGTTTGTGCTGATAGTTGCTTCGCTTGTATTTTCTAAGGCCTGCCATAATCCTAAAAAGCTACCATAAGCAATGGCATGACCACCGCCAAGCCCGATGGGTAGACCACCTTGCTTGACGATTGTACTCACTGCATCGGCATATTTGAGCTGAGCTTGCTCAAGAGAGCTGTCGGCAAAGCCATCATTATCATCACAATGAATGTCGCCAGCATCACCCAATAAGGTTGATAATTGTCCATCAAAACGTTGTTGCAATTCAGCGATGACTGGCAGCGTAGCAAAAGCTCGACGAATCAATGGCGGGGCAGCTCTAGCACCTACGCGGCCTTGATTGCGTCTGACGCCTTGATCACACGCAAAACCAACCAACCCAATATATTGAGCCTCATAAGGCTGAGCAAGCTGATACCAATAGCGGGCACGCGCAGTCTCGAATGGCTCTGCACGTCCTGTCCACTGGCTCATATCAGCAGGTGTATAGCTAATACGTGTGGTATTCGGTGTTGTTGTTCTCGCTATTGTCATCGCTGCTCTCCGCTTATTGATCTTTATTTAGACTCGTACCAATTGCTGCGTAGTGACTGCCAATGTTCGGCAAGCGTACCGTCTAATACCAACTGCTTGGCTGCTTCGATATCAGGGGCGAGGTAGCGATCTTTGTCATAGAAAGTCACTTTCTCACGTAGTTTTCGATGCGCCACAGTCAACGGCTCTGAAGTGTCTAATCCACGATGAAAATCGATCCCTTGACCAGCAGCTAATAGCTCAATGCCGATGATGGTAGCGGTGTTTTGCGCCATCTCGTATAGGCGGCGTGCGCAATAGGTGGCCATAGACACATGATCTTCTTGGTTAGCAGAAGTCGGGATGCTATCGACGCTACCAGGATGGGCGATAGATTTGTTCTCTGAAGCCAGTGCGGCGGCGGTCACATGAGCAATCATAAACCCTGAGTTTACCCCAGCATTATCAACCAAGAATGGCGGTAAGCCACCTGATAGCGTCGCATCGATTAGTAAAGCGACACGGCGCTCAGACATAGAGCCAATCTCAGCGATTGCCAAGGCTAAAATATCCGCGGCAAAAGCGACTGGCTCAGCATGGAAGTTACCACCTGATATAGCAACTGGCCCATCTTCGTTATTGAAAATAAGTGGGTTGTCTGTCACCGCATTAGATTCGATGAGTAGCGTTTTTCCTGCTTGGTTGATGATATCAAGGCAGGCACCCATGACCTGCGGCTGACAGCGTAGGCAGTAAGGGTCTTGCACTCTATCGTCTTGCTCACCGTCATGTGAGGCACGGATAGCACTGCCTTTGATGAGTTGACGATGTGCTTTGGCGATTTCGATTTGACCATGATGGCCACGTACTTCGTGAATACGTGCATCAAATGGTGAGTCTGATCCTTTGGCCGCATCAATCGACAGTGAGCCGACAATGGTCGCAGTCTCAAGCAAGTCACGCGCTAAGAAATAACCCCGTAACGCTAGCGCGGTTGAGACTTGCGTGCCATTAATGAGCGCAAGGCCTTCTTTGGCTGCAAGAGTAATAGGCTCAAGTCCATGCTGGGCTAGGGCGTCCGCAGCTGGTATTTTTTCGCCAGCGACAAACACGTCACCTTCACCCATCATCGCAAGTGTCATATGCGACAAAGGGGCTAAGTCACCAGATGCACCAACAGACCCTTTTGCTGGGATATTTGGCGTGATTTGATTATTGATTAAGCCAAGTAAACTATCAACTACCTCGCGGCGTACACCAGAGACACCTTGCGCCAGACTGGCAACTTTCATCACCATAATCAGTCGCACCACGCCGTCTGGCAACGCTTCACCAGTACCCACTGAGTGAGAAACGATTAGGTTACGCTGAAGTAGCTCAAGTTGGTCGTCACTGATACGCGTCTTTGCTAACAGGCCAAAACCAGTATTGATACCATAAGCGCTTTTGTCTCGTGCAATGATGGTACGTACATCTTCGTGCGAGGCATCTATCGCCTCATAAGCACTCTCAGGTAGTGTCAATATGACAGGCTGCTCGTAGATATCACGTAACATCTCAAAGCTAAGCTGGCGAGGATGTAGGGTTAGTTGTTTGACGTTGTTCATAGGGGTAATCCTAGTTGCATAGTTATCTGGCTATTTATTTTTATAAAGTAAAATGATTTCGAATTATTTAATCATTGGCAGATTTAAACCATAGTCTTTCGCTGTCTTGATCGCGAGCTCATAACCTGCATCGGCATGACGCATGACGCCTGAGCCGCAGTCATTGACTAACACGCGTGACAATCTTTTGGCTGCGGCGTCTGTACCGTCTGCGACAATAACCATACCTGAGTGCTGTGAGTAGCCCATGCCAACGCCGCCGCCATGATGCAGCGATACCCACGTCGCACCGCCTGCCACGTTCAGCATGCCGTTTAATAGTGCCCAATCAGATACGGCGTCTGAGCCATCTCTCATGCTCTCGGTTTCGCGGTTTGGACTGGCAACAGAGCCCGTATCCAAATGGTCACGACCAATGACGATAGGACCTTTTAGCTCACCGTTTTTGACCATTTCATTAAATGCCAAACCTGCTTTGTCACGTTCACCAAGCCCTAACCAACAGATACGAGCAGGCAAGCCTTGGAATTGAATGCGCTCTTTTGCCATATCTAACCAACGATGAATATGCTGGTTTTCAGGGAATAGCTCTTTAATTTTTTGATCAGTCTTATAGATATCTTCTGGATCACCTGATAACGCTACCCAGCGGAATGGGCCTTTGCCTTGGCAAAATAGCGGACGAATATAAGCAGGGACAAAGCCTGGGAAATTAAAGGCATCTTTGACCCCTTCATCAAAAGCGACCTGACGGATATTATTACCGTAATCGGTCGCGGGAATATCCATCGCTTGCAAGTCCAAAATCGCTTGTACATGTACCGCACAAGATTGAGCGGCTGCTTTAGTCAGTGCTGTGTGTTGCTCTGGATCTTCTTGGGCGGCTTTCCATTCCTCTACTGTCCAGCCGCTTGGTAGATAGCCATTAATCAAATCATGCGCTGAGGTTTGATCGGTGACCAAATCAGGCTTCATACCGCCCGCATTAGCACGCTTGACCATCTCAGGCAAGATATCTGCGGCATTGCCAAGTAGGGCGATAGAGACGGCTTCACCAGCGTCCGTATGTTGTTTGATTAACTCATAAGCGTGGTCAAGATCATTTGCTTGCTTATCGACATAACCAGTACGTAAGCGGAAATCGATGCTAGACTGCTGACACTCGATGTTTAACGAAGTTGCCCCTGCAAAGGTAGCAGCTAGTGGCTGCGCGCCGCCCATACCGCCCAGACCAGCGGTCAAAATCCAACGACCTGCCCAGCTACCATCATAATGCTGACGACCTGCTTCCACAAAAGTCTCATACGTACCTTGGACGATGCCTTGCGTACCGATATAAATCCAGCTACCTGCAGTCATTTGACCGTACATAAACAGGTCTTTGCGATCCAGCTCGTTAAAGTGCTCCCACGTTGCCCAGCGCGGTACAAGGTTAGAGTTGGCAATCAAGACGCGCGGTGCATTTTCATGTGTTTGAAACACGCCGACGGGTTTACCAGACTGTACTAGCAACGTCTCATCATCTTCTAACTCTTTTAATGACTCTAAGATTTGATCATAGCTTTCCCAGTTACGGGCTGCGCGCCCAATACCACCGTAGACAACCAGGCTTTTTGGGTTTTCTGCCACATCAGGATGCAGGTTGTTTTGCAGCATGCGATAAGGGGCTTCGGTCAGCCAGCTTTTGCAATGTAATTTGCTACCAGTAGGCGCAGCGATATCGCGAGACTCATCGCGGCGAGTCAGCTTAGTCTCTTTGTTGGTTCCGTTGTCAGTAGTCATGATCATATCCTTGTGATAGCGAATAGGGCGATAAAGTCATCAAAGTAAGTGTCTTACAGTCAGTCTATATATTCATTTACTAAGTATTTATCTACTACTAAGTATTCATCTAAATTCATAGAAATATCGAATCGATAAAACAAATTTTCTAGCACCGCTGTAAAGTTGTATATACAAATTATCAAAGATACTTTTTTCATGCAAGGTTTTTTTTCATGAGCTGATTATTTTTGTGATTAACTCAGCCGATTTAGATAACATCGAGTGAGTTGAAAAGCGCCCTAGTCAATACTGAACGCTCAGACATTTTGACTAAGGCTTGCACGGTGGTCTCGTGATATTATGTGGTCATTCCTATTAGCAAAACTGACGGTCAAAGGCGGATATGACAAAGACGATTCCGGCGTATCAACGCATAAAAAACGCCATACTAGACAATATTCATTCTGGTAAGTGGCAAGCGGGCAACGCGATTTCGACAGAAATGGCATTGGCTGAAGAGTTTGGTGTGTCACGAATGACGGTCAACCGTGCGCTAAAAGAGCTGAGCGAGGAACGGGTACTAGAGCGTCGGCAAGGGTCGGGCACGTTTGTCGCGCAGCAGCAGTTCAATCATACGTTTGTTGAGGTACGCAATATTGCACAAGATTTGAAGTCGGCCAATCGCGACTATGAAGCGAAGGTAGTCAGCAAGCGTGCCGTGACTGCTGCTATGCTCGATAATGAATTGCGTCGTAAGTTTGGTATTGATGAAGGGTCTGTGCCTGTTAACGCAAGCGTGCATACAAACGCTAGTGATGAAGCTGTCCTGTATGAAGTAAAAATCATTCACTTTGCCGATGGTCAGCCCATACAGTTTGAAGAACGCTGGGTCGATGCCAAAAAAGTGCCGAAGTTTATTGATCAGGATTTTAGTGTGGTCAATACCAGTGATTACTTGATTGCCAAAAGCCCTCTAGAGAGTGGTAGCTATACCATCCGAGCATTGGCTGCCCCTGATGAGATTGCTGAGTTTTTGCAAATTGCGCCGCAGTCACCAACGCTTGTGCTGCGTCGGCAGACCTATTCGGCTGGCCAAGTCGTTACCTTTGTAAAGATGTGGCATGCGGGTGATCGCTATCAGTTCTCAGGCGAGTTATAGCAGATATAGTCAAGCCTATATAAATCCGCTACATCTTCATCCTCGCTAAACATACTAATGTATAACTTGCATTCGGTTTGCTTGTATCGAAATTATATTGAACTGTCTATAGCTTACGTATGCTCACTGATTTTGTACGTTTTTCTGTCTAAAGTGAGATACTATATCCATAAGCTGTTATTTAACGAGATAGCAATTGACGTTAATTAAAGTCGCCAGAATATTTGAACAATCGTTAAAAATTAAAATATAATATAGAAACAGTATTGAAAAATAGCCCAAATAGCCTCAAATCGGGCAACCAAAGCCGAATATCATAGAAGAGCTTATATTGTTCTTCTGTATCGGCTTGTCCTATTTATTAGCACCGCATATTTTATTAGTGCTGTGTGTCTTGTTAGCATTATGCGTTTTTACTTTATTCATTCACTCTTATAAGGACGTCTTATGAAACGTCGTACTCTTTTAGCCCTTGCCGCCAGCACTATGTTCCTTGCCGCTTGTGGTCAATCTACTACCAACGAAGCCGATACCAGTGCAACTGACAGCGCTGCAACAGGCGGTTCTGATTTGCTACAACGTATCAACAACGGCGGCACGATCAATGTCGGTACAGAGGGTACTTATCCTCCGTTCACGTATCATGATGAGAGCGGCAAACTAACGGGTTATGATGTTGAAGTAACGCGTGCAGTCGCGGATAAACTGGGCGTAGACGTTGAGTTTAAAGAAACCCAATGGGATGCGATGCTGGCTGGTTTGGATTCAAAACGCTTTGATATGGTGGCTAACCAAGTTAGTTTGACCACGCCTGAGCGTAAAGCAAAGTATGACAAAGCAATGGCTTATAGCTGGTCAGGTGCGGTTGTATTGGCACCTACTGATGACAACCGCTATAGCTCGTGGGAAGGTTTAAAAGGCCTACGTACTGCGCAATCACTTAGCAGTAACTACGGTGAGCTTGCAGAGCGTTATGGTGCAGAG
The DNA here is from genome assembly GCF_038155145.1 of Psychrobacter proteolyticus. Taxonomy (GTDB): domain Bacteria; phylum Pseudomonadota; class Gammaproteobacteria; order Pseudomonadales; family Moraxellaceae; genus Psychrobacter; species Psychrobacter proteolyticus_B. Next base: position 122,629 of record NZ_JBAKAY010000006.1, on the reverse strand, counting down.
ATCGTTCCTGTCGATGGTATGGCGCAAGCGATTCAATTGGTGAAGCAAGACCGTGCTGACTTTACGATGAATGACAATCTAGCGGTATTGGATTATCTCAAGAAATTCCCAGATTCTGACCTTGAGATTAAACTGACTGCACCTGCTAGTGAGTTACGTGGTTCAGGCCTAGTACTTATCAAAGGTGATGATGAAGTTGTAGCTAAATTAGATGAAGCAATGGCTGAATTGGCGGCTGAAGGCACGCTAACTAAGCTTAGCGAACAGTTCTTTGGTGCTGATATAAGTCAACAAAAATAATGTCAGTTTCTATCATGTCAGCTTCTGTAATGTCTACATCATGGTTCGCGGACTTATTGGCCGTATTGCCATTTATGAGTCCTGATCGAGCGCAGATTGTCATCTCGTCGTTTTGGCCAATGCTCAAAGGCGGTATCTATTATTCGATACCGCTGGCGTTGATCTCATTTGCGATTGGTATGGCCATTGCACTGACAGTGGCATTGATTCGTATCATTCCGCGTGCTACTTGGTTTCATGAAATCATCTATCGGCTCGCTCGCGTCTATGTGTCCGCCATTCGCGGTACACCGATGTTGGTTCAGCTGTTTATTATTTTTTATGGTCTGCCAAGTGTCGGGGTGAAGCTCGATCCCTTTCCCTCAGCGATTATTGCGTTCTCACTGAACATCGGTGCTTATGCATCGGAGACAGTGCGTGCTTCGATTTTGTCGATACCAAAAGGACAGTGGGAAGCAGGCTCGACGGTTGGTTTGACATATCTACAGACTTTTCGCCATGTGATTTTACCGCAGGCACTTCGAGTGTCGGTACCGCCGTTGTCTAATACCTTTATCAGTCTGGTAAAAGATACCTCACTTGCTTCATTGGTACTGGTCACTGAACTATTCAAACAAGCGCAGATTATCACAGCTCGTAACTATGAGTTTATGCTGGTCTACACAGAAGCGGCAATTATCTACTGGGGTATTTGTCTGTTCTTGACCTTTATTCAAGGCAAGCTTGAAACTAGGCTAGATCGTTATGTAGCAAAATAAGCTACGTAGTAAAATAAGTTATGGCTCAATAGACACGCCCTAGCACAACAGGAATTTTTATGATCAAAGTCACTAATATTCATAAAGCCTTTGGTGGCAATCAGGTGCTAAAAGGCATCGACTTGACCATTAATAAAGGTAAAGTGGTCGTAATATTAGGACCTTCAGGATCGGGTAAAACCACCTTTTTGCGTTGTTTAAATGCGTTAGAAATTCCTGATCAAGGTGTGATTGCTTTTGATGACGATAGCTTGAGCGTCGACTTTGCGACTAAGCCAAGCAAAAAAACGCTACTAGCCTTACAGCGCAAGTCAGGTATGGTGTTTCAGTCTTATAACTTGTTTCCACATAAGACAGCCATTGAAAACTTGATGCTTGGGCCTACAGTGGTACAAGGGCAGAGCAAAGCGCAAGCCCGTGAGCAGGCACTGGTACTACTTGAGAAAGTTGGACTGTCGGACAAAGCAGATCTCTATCCGTTCCAGTTATCTGGTGGTCAGCAGCAGCGTATTGGTATTGCCCGTGCGCTCGCTATTGAGCCGTCATTATTACTGTTTGATGAGCCAACCTCTGCGCTTGATCCAGAGTTGGTACAGGATGTGCTTGAGACGATGAAACAGCTCGCCTCTGAAGGTTGGACGATGGTCGTAGTGACTCACGAAATCAACTTTGCCCGCGACGTTGCCGATCATGTTGTACTGATTGAGGATGGTCATGTGGTCGAAGAAGGTAGTGCTAAGCAGTTGTTTGAAGACTCAAAGCATCCTCGTACGCAGGCATTTTTGCAACGTATAGAGCAGTAAAAACGTTTGTTTTTGCGTAAGTAATCAAACAAAAAAGCCCCAATCATGATGCTATGGTTGGGGCTTTTTTTATCGAAATAAATAGCACATATCTCAAATGAGTAGACAGTAAACTATACTTTTTGTCGTTGTTTTAACCAGCGAGGTACACGAGTGGCGGTACCATTTAACACAGCATTTAATAAAGCCGCCAGTAAGATAAGTGCCACACCCAAATACTGAATCCAAGACAAGGATTGATGTAGTAATAGCATCGCAAGCGCAATCGCAGTCAATGGCTCAAAAATCGTAAATACCGATGCACGAGTGGCGGGCAGTTTCTCTAATGCCTTCATATATAGCCCAAATGGCACGACGGTTCCCAATAATGACAATCCCAAAACATAGCCCCAAGTCATCAAGGGCAGACTCACTAGCTGCTCATAAGTGTTATAGGTCTCAGGCAAGAGCAGTAGTACGCCAGCACTAATGATAATGGAAGTGAAAAACACCAGAGGGGCAGGGTGAGCATAATGCATCGCGCGCTTGCCCAATACGCCATATAACGAATAACACATCCCTGCTGATAGACCGAGTAAAATGCCCCAGTTAACTTTTGCTTGTTCACCTAACATGGTTAAGCCTACGCCAAACACCGCCATCAATGCCAGTAACACTGATTTGCGAGTAATGGACTCACTCAGTAAGAATTTTGAGAACAATAAGCTAAATACGGGTGCGGTATAGAGTAAGGCAACGGCAGGGCCAGCACCAACGTAGCTTACCGCAAAAAAGTAGCAGACCGACATGCCAAGGACACCTATCAACGACTGTATCGCCAGTCCAAGCCACTGTTTTGGCTGTAATTTGATAAGGTGTGGCCACAGTTTTGGTAGCATGGCTAAGATGATAAAGGCCGCCGTGACAATGCGTAATATCGTTACCTGCCAACCACTAAATCCAATTTGGTTTAGGTAAGTCGAGAATATACCCAACGTGCCCCAACAAATAGCAGCCGTGATGATTTGAATGGTGCCTAGCCATGATTGATGCGAATGGGTCGTCATTCCGTTGTCGATGTTTGCCATACTGTTTTCTTCTTACGCTCTAAGTGACACAAGGTTTTTTAAGATTGCTACTGATACAATCTCTCCAAGCAATACTGAAATAAGAAAAGACAACCTGATTAAAGGCTGTCTTTTGTTTGTTCTTTTCAGTCTATCACTAAAAGATAATAAATAACTACTAGGTCGTGTGCTAAATTCAATCAATAGTTATTCAAATGGCTAGCGTTTGATAAATAACCTAAACAATATAGAATAATTGGCTCGTATCATATTCGTGTTCGCATCACTTTTTTATTTCTATAGTCTTTATTAATCAATCAATAAAAAGAATGTTTGCTCTCGGAGAGCATTTCGCTGAATAAAGCACACTTTTTCCACTTGGGTTCTTGGTAAATGATCCGTATCAGCCCCGCAATTTTTTGAGCGCTGTTTTATCCACTGAATCTGCTCTTTTTTAAGATCAGCCGCCATATCTTCACCGTACAGGCGTCTGACTTCATTTCGCGTTACTCTGTAGCTTTCATTCAATGCTTTATCAGACGTGTTATATATCTGATCAATCAGAGCAGCTTGTGATGCTAATGGCAGATAAGTCGCGTTTTCTTTGTAGGTGGCACTATAAGTATCGACTGTCCATTTACTTCTTATAGATATCTCATGGTTTGATGTATTTATAAACCCGTCAAAATCTTCGCCCTCAAAGGTATAACCCTGAAATCGACACGGGGTCACGCCATCTTTACATAAGCTATGCTTGGTTTCTGCAGAGTAGTATTTAACAGCATAGGGCGACTTACTAGGTTCTTGTGTTGTCTGCAATAGCCGTCCTAAATCGGGAGCGACTAGCAGCATATTGTTGCAAGTAACGCTTCCTTCTGCGCAGCTCTCATAAAGGTTAAGACGTTGACCTTGGATGTCCATGCCCATGGTAAAGTTTGCCTGTACAGGAGCTACAGCCGAACTGACAGACGTCATTAGCGTTAAGATCAAAAGCAACGCAATACGTCCGAGTAAGCTGAATTTATTTAGGCTTGAGGCAGACATGGAGACGGACATATAGGTTTATACCTGTAGCAAGAAATTACTCAGCAATCGCTTAGCACCTTCAGTGGCAAACGACTCAGGGTGAAACTGTACGCCTTGAATTGGGTACTCTTTGTGCGCCAGTCCCATAATCTCATCCCCTGTCAGCGCTGATTCAGCAAAGCTCAATTCAGCACGGCTATCATTAGCGACCACAGATGTGATCGTCAGACAGCTTGGGATGGTATCGGCTTTGACCACCAGTGAGTGATAGCGCATGATTTCAAGCTCTTGCGGTAAACCTTGATAGATACCTGAATTATCATGGCGAATTGATGAGACTTTGCCATGCATCGGCACACTAGCGCGTACCACGTCACCGCCAAACACATGAGCAATGCCTTGCATACCCAAGCAAACGCCTAGTAGCGGCACAGTTTTGCCCAGTGTCTCAATGACCTCGCTACAGATACCAAAGTAAGCGGGATCATCAGGGGAGCCAGGGCCAGGTGAAATGATAATTCTATCAAGATTCATTGCTTGCACATCTGCTAAGGTGATTTCGTTATTGCGTTTAACGATGACGCTGGCTTTTTCATTACTGTCTAAGGTTTGCAAAATCTCACCCACATATTGGTAGAGATTGAAGGTAAACGAGTCGTAGTTATCGATAATTAAAACATTCATGGGTCATAAACTCTTTTGTAAAAATAGTGCTAGGTAAAATATGGTCAATTTATGCAGTACGTTTGGTATCCGTTATGATTGCATAAAGCTGTCTAACACGACTTTCATCGCCGACAGTTTACGCTGAATCTCTAAGTACTCATCAGCTGGGTTTGAGTCGTAAACATTACCGCCGCAAGTTTGGGCGTAGGCAGACTCGCCATTGATAAACAGACTGCGAATAGGAATGGCAAAGATACAATCACCATTGAAATTGAACGAGCCTAATGCACCGCCATAAGCACCGCGACCATCTGGCTCTAGCTCATTAATCACTTTAATGGCTTCTACTTTAGGTGCGCCTGATAGAGTACCAGCAGGGAAGTTACTGGCAAGGGCACTAAACATGTCTTCGTTAGGATGCAGGATACCAACGATCTCAGAAGAAATGTGCTGTACGTGAGAGAAGCGTTTGATATCCATCAAGCTACGGACTTTTACCGTACCAAATCGTGCCACACGGCCAATATCATTACGATGTAAGTCGACCAGCATATTGTGCTCGGCAATCTCTTTGTCATCGTTGAGCAATGCGCGGGCAAGCTTACGGTCTTCGATCACATCGGCGCCGCGTTTAGCCGTTCCTGCGAGCGGATAGGTTTCCATTTCACCTTGACGCAAGCGGAATAGCAGCTCAGGCGAGGCACCAATGATGCATTGCTGGGCAAATTTCATAAAATACATATGCGGCGATGGATTGACGGCACGCAGCTTTTCATAAATCGGCATCTTGTCACCGGCAATACGATATTTAGATTTAAACCCAACCTCGCACTGAAAAATACGCCCAGCAATGATGTCTTCTTTTACTTGCATGACGACATTGGCATGCTCTTCTTGGCTCATGCCATCACCTAAAAATTCAACTTTAGGCGCTTCATAACTAGGCGTTGGCTCATCAAGCAGAGCCTTGATTTGTTCGATGCGATTATTCTGCTGAGCGGTTGGATAATAAAAATAGAAAATCTCCCCAGTCATCTTATCTAGCGTCAATCCATCTAAATACACGCCAAACTTAAATGGTTCAAAGTCTTCGCTGGCTTTTGCATTGAGGCTAGGCTCAAAGAAATTCACGCAGTCATAACCCAAATACCCGACCAGACCACCGCTTTGATCACGGGCAATAACATGCTGCGGCGTTATATCACGCAGTAGCTGATAAGGGTTGTCAGTTTGATAACAACTTGTCTCAGCAGTTTTATTATCGGTAATCGCAAGCGTGTTGCGGTCTAATGCGGCGATAGTCGTCACAGGGTCAAAGCCGATCGCATGATGGCGCGAGATATGGCTGTCTTCACCCAATGATTCGAGCAAATAGCAGGTATCAAACGCACTTTCGATACGTTTGAATAATGCAAAAAAATCGATATCTTGCGTCAGTTTGATACGTTGTGGTTTGCTCGGGATATCGATAGGAGCAGGTTTGGTCTGTGTGCGAGTACTAGAGGTCATAACAAAGTCCGAAATGGTTCAAATAAGTGTTGATTAATAAGGTGTTGATTAATAATTGTGAGAGTAGCCAGTAAAAAGCTAGATAGTATGGTCAAAATAGTTAAGAGTGGTCTCTATGAGTGGCCAGTAACGCGCTGACATCATGGCTTTGCTTGGCCTTGGCACCGCGAGAGACAGTGGCGATACCAACACCTAATTGCTCAGAGATATCACGCTGGGTGATGCCGCGATCTAGCAAATCAAAAATCCGAATACGATTGGCAATGTCATGCTGTTCTTTATCGGTCAGCAAGGCACTTAGCAGCTTTTTGATATCTGCGCTATCAGTACAGTTGGTCAAATGTTTCACTAAGCTTTGATAAGGATCGGTAGTCATAATAGGTAATCTTAGCCAAAGAAAATAGATAGGTCGCTTGTTGAGCGATTTTTCGCTGAGAACTATCTTGTTTCAGTATTCTAGTACAGTAGTACAAGAAAAACAAGTGATGAGCTAAGTTAATAGCAGACTGCTATAGACGTGATGAATATCTATGCCTGACCACATATAGCCTTAATACATAGCTAGAATTATATTGAATGATTATTTTATGGCCAGTATTAAAGCATTTTTGTACTCTCTCAGCATTTTAAAAGCTAAAATTGAGAATTTATTACATTAATTATTGCCAAAGTGTTAATACTTCGTTATTATGCCTCTCTTTATTTAAACGCAAATCATTATCATTAACATTAATCATGTTATTCGCACGATAAGTTAAGTATTTTAATGTATTTCATCTTCTGGTAGGCACTATTTTAAGGGTTGTTTGACGACAGCCTTTAAAAATAATTCTAAACATTCTAATTTCTGACAGTAAACAAAGTGAGTAAATGTGTTATGCGCGAAGTAAAGTTATCTAGTCAATTGACAGTATTGTCTATCGGTGTCGCCGCTGTATTGTGGACGCAAGCTGCCAGTGCCGCAACGGCAGCAGATATGCCAAACACGACATTACAGACTATCACTGTAACAGCGAATAGCTCAGTGCATGACGCTGTACAAGAAGACTCTGTCTATATAGATGACTACACCCCAGCTGCACAAGCCAGCCACTTGAATGATTTTCTGGACGTTGTACCAGGGGTAAGCGTGGGCGGTACCTCATCAGTCAACCAACGTATTCGTGTACGTGGTCTTGATGATACCAATCTAAAAGTAACGATTGATGGCGCACGTCAAGAAGGCGCGTTGTTCTACCATATGGGTGACGTCACTATTGATCCAGATCTGCTAAAACAAGCAGAAGTCGCTGTTGGTAATAACTCGGTGACGCTAGGTAATGATGCTCTTGGCGGTGCGGTTGCTTTTGAGACAGTCGACGCGGCAGATTTGCTTAAACCTAACCAAAAAATCGGTGCTAAAGTCAATGTGGGTTATGGTAGTAATAATGACGAACTATTGACTTCAGCTACAGTATTCGCTGCCCCAACTGATAATATTGATCTACTTGCTTACTATGGTAAGCGTGATACTAGTTCGGGTGAAGATGGTAAAGGTCGTGAGCTTTTCGAAGATAGCGAAAGCGAAAATATTCTATTGAAAGCAGGTGCTAATATTGCTGATGCTCATCGCATTGGCGCAAGCTTTAGTCGTACTGAAAAAGATGGTATTTTTCCATTCCGCCCAGACTTTCCTAGCCTGTCCGATGAGCGAATACCGCAAAACATAAGCAGAGATACTTATACACTCGATCATACTTATAATCCTGTAAATCAGCTGATAGATGTTGATACCACCATCTATCAAACAGAGACACAAATATTACGTGATTCTGACAATGTGGGTAATTTTGACTTTGATGCTCAAGTAAAGACTACAGGCGGTAAAGTACAAAACACTAGTATCATCGATAGCAGTATCATCAATGGTGTACCAGGGGTTCATAAGTTAATCGCTGGTGTGGAACATTATAAGAAAGAATCAGAAATGATTCGTGACGGCGCTGCGGCAAACAGTGATGAGGCAACTAATACTTCAGTGTATCTAGAAGACCAATGGCAAATGGGTAAGCTTAGCTTAACGCCAGGCGTCCGTTATGACCGTTATGAGTCTCCAGAGTTTGTCTCTGGTGGAAAAACGTATGACAATGTCGTAGGTGCACTAGCTGCTAGTTATGAGATCGCACCGCGCACCCAAATATTCGCGAGCTATACTCAGTTATTTAACGGTCCAGACTTAAGCCAAACTGTTTTTAATGATGATGGAGCAGGGACTTATATTAATAATGATCTAAAAGCAGAAGAAGGTTCTAATGCTGAAATTGGTATTGCGACGACATTGCGTGGTTTAACGCTTGCTGATGATGCTCTGCAATTGAGTGGTAAGTATTTCGTAACTGATATTGAAAACTATCAGCAATTTATTAGAACAGGGAATCGAGAAGGTCGATATGGTCTAAACTGTACTACTGGTGAACGTGGCTCTGAAGGTAACCTACAAGACTGCCAAGGTACAATTAACAGCGATGAAGACTACGAAATCAAAGGGGTCGAACTAGCAGCCAATTATACGACTCGTGACTTTGGTATGGGGCTAAGTTATTCGCGTGCTCGTAGCGAAGGTGATAAGACAGGCGATAGTATTCCATCAGTCAGCGGCGGTAGTGCGGACTCGGGTGATCGTTACATGGTAAACTTAAATTATGCACCAACTGATATCGTTGATCTAGGTTGGCGCAGTACTTATGTGTCATCAATTACAGATAATAATCAAGATACTAAGCCAAGCTACGATGTTCACGATATTTTTATGACTTATACGCCAACTCAGATCGAAGGTATTAAAGCGACTTTAGGTGTATACAATATCTTTGATGAAACTTATGCTAACCACTCATCTCGATTAAGCTCAACCAGTGATGCTGCTACTGATTTCGACATGGGACGTAATATCAAAACGTCTTTGACTTATCAGTTCTAATCTAGCTTATCGAACTTAAGTCTAATCGTACTTATAAAGTCAGCTGTCTTACATGGTAGCTGGCTTTTTATTGCCTATTAGCTTTTACATTGGCTACAACAGCAATGATGTACTAGCTGATAAGTACCTACCAAAACAACATATGACAAAGAACCAACACTAATGATTTCACTCAATCCTCGTCAAGCCTGTCTTTGGATTCACCGTTATACTGGGCTTGCCATGGCAGCTTTTTTAATTATCACTGGTATTACTGGCACATTATTGGCATTTCATGACGAGCTAGACGATATCTTCAACCATAAACTGGCTCAAGTTGAGAAGCAAAACGCATCACATCTGCCTATTGCAGAGCTTCATGACAAGGTCATCAGTGCGTATCCTCAATATGCTTTTTCCAGCATGCCAACTTCGATAACAGCAGAGAGATCGGCTGTATTTTCGGTAGATAGAGCGCGAGGAAAAGCAGCCCAAAACCAACCAAAAGCACCGTTTCAACAAGTTTATGTCCATCCTTATACTGGCAATATCATTGGTACTCGTGATAGAGATGAGTGGGCATGGCACAACACCATGTGGAAAGTGTTTTGGTTACATCGCGATTTATTACTGGGTGATATTGGAAAATTGCTACTAGGGATTGTCGCGCTCGTGTGGACGATTAATTGCTTTATTGGCTTTTACTTAACATTTCCCAGAGCGCTCAAGAAAAAAGCACAGAATCAAACCTCGCCTAAAAAACGTGCCTCCTTTTTTAAACGTTGGTTACCAGCGTGGAAAATCCGTACCAAAAGTAATATGTTCAAATTGAATTATGATTTACACCATGCCTTTGGGCTATGGTTATGGATCATGCTGTTTGTCATCGCGTGGTCGAGTGTTGGTTTTAATTTAAGAGAGGTCTATCAACCTGTGATGCATGCTGTCGTAGGGCTTGAAGGCAGAGAGGAAAGACAGGAGAACTCAAGAAAACCATCAGAAAAAGCTGAGCAGGCGTCTGGTACAGAAACAGCGGCTAGAGTTGAGGTTGTAAACAATGAAGCTGTCGATGTCGAAGCTGTTGATGTGGTCAACAAAGCCAATAGCATTGCTTATTTAAGTGAGCAGGCAAACATCGCTGCTCAAAGCAAGGGTATGCTAGTACGGGAGTTTTTAGGCATACGTTGGATTGAGGATGAGGGTCAATGGCAGCTGCGCTTTAAAACAGATAAGGACATTGGTAAAAAAGGCGGTGCATCATCCATCACGGTCAATGCAAAAACAGGTAGCGTTGAACAGATGAACTTTGGCTACCAAAACTCATCATTTGGCAGTAAAACCAACAATTGGTTGATGACTTTACATATGGGTCATATTAGCCATGGCATCGGCCACTTACTGTATCAAATATTTTTAGCACTGGTAGGTTTGGCTGTGACAGTGTTGTCCATTACGGGCGTCTATCTGTGGTGGAAAGGTCGACAGCAACGACTTAAAGCATCGCAAAAAGGTAGGTAATATAGTGATATTTCTAGGGTATATTCTTATTTAGATAGCTATCTGTTGAATCAAAGGTATGCCCTAGTTATAAATTTAATTGCAAGAATATTGTGTATGCTATCGAGACAGTAAAAATGAAGAAAGCAAACGTTTCACCTATCATGACCCATCTATGCCAACTATTATTTTCATCATAGTTCTTTGTGTAATCTACTGAAGAGATATCTTGAGTAAAATCCATAGGAATAACCACTAATCTTAGACCATATAAGGTCATTCCTAACCAAAAAAAGGTATTTGATATCTCCTTATTTAGAGCATAATAAATAAACAGGCAAAGGCTAATCGCTAAAATTAATAGAGATAGGTTCTTGTAGTTTATCCATCGATTATTTAATAGCGCTCTATGCATCTATAACTTCTTTTATTATTTGCGAAGTTCTTTATTTAAACCGTATCAACAATCACTGGACGACCCTGATGACTTAGGACAGTGACATCGACGTTGTATAAATCTTTCATCGTCTCTTTAGTAATAACATTAGCAGGGCGCCCTACAGCGGTCACTTGTCCTGCTTTCATCGTAACCACTGTATCCGCAAACTGTGCCGCTTGGTTGATATCATGCAGGACGATTACCACAGTTTTTTGCTGACCGTGACTAAGCTGACGTAGCTCACGCATCAGCCGACCAGCATGATACATATCTAGGTTGTTTAGTGGCTCATCGAGCAATAGATAGGGTGTATCTTGGCAGACAATCATAGCGATCAGCACGCGTTGACGCTGTCCACCTGATAGCGTTGACAAGAAACGCTCGGCAAGTGGCTCAAGCTCAAAGCGTTCGAGGATTTCCTGTACTTTTTGTTGGTCGTCAGCGGTTGGTTGTCCTTGATGATAAGGGTAACGACCAAACATCAGTAGCTCATGTACGCGTAGGCGTCCTTGCACATGATTGTCTTGCCCAAGCATCGCAACCGTCTTGGCCAGTGTCCGCGCCTGACAGCTGACAATATCACGTTCCTCATTATCTACAGCGAAGCTCACCTGCCCAGATTGTAGCGGCTGCAAGCGAGCCATGACAGAAAACAACGTAGACTTCCCAGCACCATTAGGCCCAATCAAAGCAATCACCTGCGCCGCTGGTAGGGACAACGTAATGTCATGCAAGATTTGTTGTTTGCCAATATGGTGAGAGATATTATTCAGTTTAATCATAGTCAGTCTTATTTAAAAAAGTCTTAGGTTTTTCTTGATGAACAGCATCGGTTAAATAAACAATATCAGCTAAGTAATCATACTGAACGGCGCTGGGACATAAATATCAATGCTAAGAACATTAAGCCGCCTGCTAGCTCTATCACCACTGACAATACGCCTGCCATATCTAGTACTTGCTCAAAGATAGTCTGACCCAGCACCAAGCAAATCATAGCGACCAAGCTGACCAATATCAGCCGCTCGGTGTGATACATATGTCGAGCGATACGATTGGTCAATGCGCAAACCAATAGACCAAAGAAAGTCACTGGACCGACCAGAGCGGTAGCCGTGGCAACCAGTACAGCGATGACAGTTAATAGACCAAATGCCAGACGTTGATAGTTGATACCAAGGTTGAGGGCTTGTGCTTGTCCGAGCATCAACACATCGCACTGATAACGCCAGCGCCATACAAATATCGCAGTGATGACACAGATAAATAAGCTGATACCCAGCAGCTGAGGGTTGACCGTATTGAACTGCGCGTAGCTGGCAGACTGTACGACCACAAAATCATCAGGGTTAATCAGCCGTGCAATGAGTGCTGATAAACTGCGAAATAACACGCCAAAGATAACGCCCACCAATATTAGCCGTGTCAGATCCTGACTGCTTTTAGAAAATAATAACTTAAACAATAATAAAGATGCCCCAAACATCAGGACAATCTCTAGCGTGAACTTGGCAATAGGATCGAGACTGGTAAAGCTAATCGCACCTAAAAAGAAAACCAGTAAGCTCTGCAACAGAACATAGAGTGAGTCAAACCCAAGTAGGGAGGGCGTTAGAATTGGATTGTGAGTCAACGTCTGAAACAGTAGCGTCGACACGCCAATCGCATAGCCAACCACCATCAGTGCCAACAGTTTTTTGCCGCGTAATGGTAGTGCAAAGTCCCAATAGCCATTGACATTGAGCGTCATAAACAAGGTCATCGAGATAAGTAGAATAATAGCTGCTATGGATTTTGGATGGGCAGCTATCCATGCCCAAAGCTTTGCCAAATGACCTTGTGCAGCGGCTGAATACTGACCATCTGCTGAAGATGAATTATTTACCGCTGTGCTGGTTCTGGTAGCATCAGTCTTGGTGGAAGTAAGCTTAGTTGATGAGAACATACAAAAATCCTATGGTGCCAAGCTTATCTAATAAGGCAAAAAATGAACGACAATAAGTGAGCACAGTTAGTAAACATGGTGCTACTGCTCAGCTGGTGCACGTAATAACAGCCATAAAAATAGCACTGTACCAACCACACCAAAAATAGTGGCGACCGGCACTTCAAATGGATAGCGAATAGAGCGCCCGATAATATCGCATAGCAACACCGCTGAAGCACCAAGTAAGGCCACTGCTGGCAAGCTGCGACGCAACTTATCTCCCATTAGACGGCTCACAATGTTTGGCACGACCAGCCCAATAAAAGGAATCATGCCCACAGTCATAACCACGACAGCGCTCATCATGGCTACCATACCCACGCCAATCCAAGTGACCTGACGCTTACTAATACCTAAGTTCAAGGCGATATTGTCACCTAATCCGACGATGGTCAGCTTGTCAGCAATGATATAGGCCAATACGCACAGCGCACCCGTCAGCCACAACAGCTCATATCGTCCTGCCAATACGCCCGAGAAATCCCCAAACTGCCAAACACTTAGCATCTGTAGTGATTCGGTTCGATAGGCGATAAAGGTAGTGACTGCTTCGATAATGCCACCGAAGACAATGCCAATCAGTGGAATCATCAAAAAATCAGTAGGCGGAATGCGGTGAATGAGCAGCATAAATAGCATCATGCCAAAAACGGCAGCGATAGTTGCCACGCCCATTTTGACAATGAGCGCACTTGCAGGAAACAGTAAACTGACCACCAGCAAACCAAGTGCAGCGCTCTGAGTCGCACCAACCATAGATGGCTCTACAAAGCGGTTTTTGAGCACTACTTGGATAATCATCCCAGCCACAGCCATTGCAATGCCAGTCAAAATAATGGCGATGGTACGCGGTATACGGCTAACCAATAGCAATGAGCTATCAGAATTAGCACTCTGCGTCAGAAGACTCTGCAAGATACCTGACCACGAAAAGTCAGCCACCCCAATAGATAAGCTCAATAACACCAAAAGCCCCATAAGAATGAGGCTTGCTGTATTGATGAACCACGGTGGTATGACAGTACGTCGATGTAACGCATTGCCAGTACCACTCTGCCAACTTGATGCTGATGGAGCAGTACTGGATTTGAGCCTAGCATGAGTACGGTGTGAAAATAACGACATAATCTCTACTGGCTTAAAAATGAGCAGGGTTAACGGTAATAATTGTCTATTTGAGCAACAGTCGTTTGTCTAGAAAACGACGTTATTTAGCGTTAGTAAAAGCATCTTTAATTGTCGTTAGATCCTGCATCCACTGGTAGTAGCCGCCAAATGCTAAGTAAGAATCTGGGCTCAAATAAACCACTTGCTGCTTGCTCCATGCATTGCTCTGGGCAACCAATGGATTGTCTAATACGGCCTTGGCACCAATACCGTCTTCACCAATTGCAGCACTACGGTCGATGACAAATAACCAATCTGGATTGGCTTTTTGGATATATTCAAACGATATCGGCTGACCATGAGGCGCATCGGCAATTTTGTCATCTGCCATTGGTACGCCCAGCACAGTATGGATAAAACCATAGCGAGACTTATCACCATAGGCTGACATTTTGTTGCCATTGACCATGACGACTAGACCAGTGCCTTTATTTTCTTTTGTTAGACTTTTGGTCTCAGTGATGAGTCCATCGATATTCTGTTGTAGCTTAGCGGCTTGATCGCTTTTACCGAACAATGCACCTAGGTCATGTAGGCGCTGCTTGCTTGATGCGTAAATGTTAGCTGTATCAATACTCATGTCTAACGTTGGGGCGATACTTGATAGCTCGTCGTATTTTTCTGCCATGCGTGAACCAACCAAAATAGCTTGCGGCTGCATTGCATTCAACGCTTCAAGATCCGGCTCAAATACAGTACCTACCGATTTTGGATCAGGCTGTGTTTCTGAGTGTAGATTCTTTAGTAGTAGACCACCAGGCATACCATCGACTGCTACATCTAGCGCCGCCAAATCTTGCATCAACGTCATGTCATAAACGACAAGTGGCGATGGGTTCATAGCCAGCTCAACATCACCTTTTACGGTATTGACCATGATTTTCTCAGCAGATACAGCGTCATTACTGGCGACGTTCTGTGATTCATCAGCCGTTGGGTTTTCAGTTTTGGCGTCTGCTGGCTCAGAGTCATTTGATTCAGGCGAGCTACATCCTGCCACTACCGTAGCCAACAACGCTGTCATGGCAGCAGTCAGTAATGGACGTTTGAAAAAAGAGACGGTAGATCTGCTAGATAATAAGGGTGTCGGCATAATGAACTCGGTCTATCAAAAAATGTTTAAGCAATTGTCTAAAATAATTGCAAATGAATGACTCTAAAAATATTAAGTCTAAAAGATGCTTGAGATAAAAAGCATAAAATAAATAGTCTACTCAGTACCAATTACTCACTTTTTATACGAATAATTTTTATAAAAATAGTTTGGGTAGACAACACAGCCGTTATAATAAAGTAGTTGAGACTCATTATCAATATAAATGATAATGGTTTTTATTAACAGTACTTATTATATTAAACGCAACGTATCATTTGATGAAAAGATAAGGTTCATAGTAGTGAGGTATAAAGGTAGGTAACGTTCATGAAAATGAGCGTTCTGATAGGTAAAACCACTAAGCAATGCCATGTGTCAGAGATGTATTAAATAGCGAAAATATTGTAAATTATTATTGATAATAATTATCGTTTGCATTATTATCTACGCCATTCTACTCTGAGTAATAAACATTAGGCTGTTATGAGTTCAACGGATTTAGACGCGCCACCACTTAAGTCGTTATTGCTAGCTATTGTTGCAGTCGTAGGACTCCATGTGCTTGCCGCAATTGCACTAGTGGCAATAAAAACGCCTGAACTCGAACCTGAGCCAAAAAAAGAGATATCACCGCTTGAGATAAAGTTTGTTTCATTACCGGCAAAAACGGTCTCAACTGAAGTAGAAAAACAAACAGTCACAGCCAAAAAAGAAGTACAGCCTGAGGTACAAGTTCAGCCAGCACCGCAACCTGAACCAAGGCCTAAAGAGCCGGTGAAACAACCAGCAAAGATCCCAGTAAAACCAAAAGAGCCTGTTGTAAAAAATGTAGAGCCGAAAGTGACGCCTGTGATAGCGTCAGAAAAGCCTCGTCCTGATACCAGTCAAAAAGTAGCCCCAAAAGAGCCGCTACCGAAACCAAAGGTTGATAACTCAGCAGCTGAAGCACAGCGCAAAGCAGCTGCCCAAGCTGAATCAGAGCGACAAGCCAGAAAAGCTGAGCAAGAGGCGCAAGCTAGGGCAGAGCAAGAAGCCAAAAGAGTCGCTGATGCCAAAGCTGCCGCTCAAGCGAAGGCTGCCGCAGAGGCCGCCGCTGCACAAGCAAGAGCTGAGGCGGAAGCAGCAGCTGCTTTAGCACAGAGTAATGAGCCTGTGAGCTTTACTGCTAGCTCAGCCAACTGGGCATCTGAGCCAAACTTTAGTTTCCCTGAGCGCGCCGCACGTAGGGCCCGTTCTGGTGATACGCTCAACGTTGTATTGGCATTACGAGTCAATAAGCAAGGCGGCATCGACAACGTGCGAGTTGCTCAATCATCAGGTAATCCGCTAGTAGACAAAGAAGCCCGACGTCAAGTGCGATCTGGCAAGTTCAAACCCTTTACTAAGAATGGCGTACCCGTGGTAGGTGATGTGACCCTACCGATCAGTTACGCGGTTCCTTGATAGTTCATACTTTATAACAACGTATTTATTGATCATTTTTCATTATAAAACTAAACATGATATTTACCTCAGTATCATGTAATGGCATTACACATTAAGGAGTCTGACATGGACTTTATGCAATACTGGCAGATCAGCGACATGGTGACGAAAACGTTGTTCTTTTTGTTGCTTGCGTTATCTATTCTCTCTTGGGTGACAGGTATCGTCCGCGTATTGCAAAGCCGCAAACTGGCGACCAATGTAGCAGATGATTTGAGTCAGCAATTGCAAGCTAGACAGTCTGATTTGGTTGGTACTGATGCTGCCACACGCCGTTTGGTGACTGAGCAAACTTTACTCAAGCACATCGGTCGCTATCGTTTTGCTAGTGAGCGCGGTCTGCCAATTCTTGGCACGACGGCAGCGATTGCACCGTTCATTGGCTTGTTTGGTACGGTATGGGGTATTTTCCATGCCTTGCACAACATCGGTATGAGTGGTCAGGCAGGATTGGGGCAGGTTGCAGGACCAGTCGGTGAAGCATTGATTATGACAGGTCTTGGTATTGCAGTAGCGATTCCAGCCGTGGTGTTTTACAACCTTGCAGTACGTATCAATCGACGCATAATGTATCAAGCCAACGACAGAGCGCATGATTTATTGGCGCAATCAACGGGTCTTGTGGATACTACCAAGGTAACTGCGAGCCATGCTACTAGCGTCTCTCAAGTGCATGCTGCACCAAGCAGTCGTTCAACGACGAGTGAGACGCAGCATACCAATAACTACAGTAATTCTGTGCCAAAGCAGCTATAGATAGTACTAGTTCTACAGATACTGATTTTGTAAACGTTAGGTCCGTAAACATTAAGGCTGCAAGCGCTAGGTCTGTAAAGGCTCAAACGACAAGTCGAAAAACCGTCAAAAAACGGCTTGGCTGTGTGAAAATAACTAAAAGCATTGAGAGTAACTATGGCATTTCAATTGGGTGATGATGACGTACGAAGCATGGATGAGATGAACCTCATTCCGCTGATCGATATCATGCTGGTATTGATGATTATATTTTTATTGACAGCGACCGTGCTGAATCCGACGGTGCCTTTAGATTTGCCAGAGACTAGTGCCGCGCTCAATGAAACGCCGCCAGAAGCGATTCAAGTCAGTATTGATAAAGATGCAGGAATATTCTGGGATAGTGATCCAATCAGTATGGAAGAGTTGGAGACACGCTTACAGCAGCAAGGCGCGACTGGTAAGAATCCAGCGGTACAGTTACGTGCAGATAAAGAAGGCAAGTACGATACAGTCGCTCAAGTCTTGGCAGCGGCAAGTAATGCTGGATTGACTAAAATCGCATTTGTGAATGAGTAGCTTAGTAGCTAGATATTGAATAACTTAAGCACTGTGAGTCAGTGCTAGTAGGTTTAGCCCTATAGTAGAAAACTGGCTAGATAAACCAATAGCCCAACCAGCAAGACAACCAGCACCGCTATAATAAAAACAATTAAAATAATAAAATTTTCTCCAACCTCATTAACTACTTAAACCTCAAATTAAGTCGTTAGTGAGGTTTTCTTTTTTTACCAGCCATAGCCAAATGGCCGATAGCCATAACCGAAGCCTGCATGTCTGTAGCCAAATGGGTAAGGTGAGCGTAAGTAGTCGAGATCGCGCTGACGGATATAGTAGTAGCGCCCTTGGGAGTAGGCTTCTTCTAACTTCTCAATACCTTCTAACGGACAGACAGGTTGCCAGTCATAGCCTTCGCGACCGAGCTTATAAGCGTTAAGTTCGGTACAGTAGTTTTTGAGACCTTGTTGACGGCCTTGTTCCCATTGGATACGGTTAGGACTAGCTCCGCCAACACTGGCGCAGCTATTGGCATAGTGACCGAAGTAAGCACCTGAACGACCTTGTGAGCCATCAGCATAGCCAACTTCTTGCCAGTTACTGCTTTGACATTGCTGCGGGGTTAGGCTCTGAGTCGTGGCACAGCCTGATAATGTTAGTATGACCGCGCCAAGTAGCGATAGGCTCATGCCTGTTTTGCTCATGACTTTATTCATCAGCTTGCGAGCGTGATAAGCGCCTGATGAGTTTGACTCAATAAGATAATTCATAATAAACCTGCGCGCGTTTAAAATTATGGTTTATCATAGCACTTTTTTGCGCTGACCACTTTTCGTATCTGGTTTTTATAGTGTACTGTACTCGGTAAGTTTGTATACGCTAAATAGCTGATTTAATAGCGTAACTTGCTAAATTGTCATATGTTTCAAAAGCACCTGTTGCACCGCGATTGGATGACAACGCTTGATTTTTAATGGTTCGTGCTCATTATAAGCCCTTATATATCGTTGTTTGTTATCGTACTAACCGCAAATCTGTACGTACTATTTTATAAGCATCGGTTTATTAGCGATATTTACCTCTATATCTTTTAGTATCTTTTTCATTTAGTCAAAAGGCCAGACCATCATGGGAACATTGATTGGCGTTATCATTGTACTATTCGTATTAGGGAGTATGATGGCGCTCAAACCGAACGGTATCGATCAGCGTTTGGATAAGCTGCGTATGACCGCACGTCGTTTACAGCTCAATCCAAAACTCGTTTCGTGCCCTGATTGGATCAAAGGCCGTGACAATGAGTATGGCCGAGGTATGCTTGGACAATACTGCCTGATATTTGAAGACACTAAACTGCCGCATACCCGTTATCAAGTGATTGATGGGCAGTGGCGACCAGACAGCAGTTTTGTCGATACCAGTACAGATGATAAGACGCTTACTATTCCCAGTGCGATTCGATCTAGTCAAATCAGCAATAATCCAGTAGTCAAAAAGACTGATTTTAGCTTGGATCAAGTGCCGTTAGATTTGCCAGTAAGTATCGAGCCGTTTGTTAAAGGTCTATTGACCAAGGCCAATAGCATTATTATTTATTGGGAAGATATTGCTTATGTACGTCCAGCATCTAATCCTACGTACCATCAAAAACGGATCGAAGCGGACTTATTAGTGCTCAAAGAAAACCTTGAGAAGTGGGCGCTACAGATGCAAAAAAAAGCATAAACCTAGTAAAGCGTTTTTTCGTCTCCATTAAAGGGCAATATGCAAGCGGTTTGTCATATTCAAATTATTTAAAGTTGACAGTTTAACGCTTAGCAGTGTAACGTCTTTATAACTATATCTTTATTTTATGGTTATTATTTGTTTTATAACCTTTTTTATCAGCAGCGATTATTACTATAAATAGCTGAGCCATGGCCAAACCATGAGTATCCGCTTCCATAAATTGCCGTGCTGTTGAATTTAACCTTACTTTTAATTTACTTATATTATGGTGTCGTCAAACATGGCAAAAACCACAACCAAAAAAAGTCCAGCACCAGCTGCTGACAGCCCAAAGGGTAAGTCTTTGGTGATCGTAGAATCACCAGCCAAGGCAAAAACGATTAATAAATACCTTGGTGATGACTTTATCGTACGCTCAAGTATCGGTCACGTCCGTGATTTGCCGGTCAGTGCGAGCAAAAGCGCAAAGAAAGCAACGACCGCTAAAAAAGATGACAGTCTGACCAAAGAAGAGAAAGCGCAACAAGCACTGGTACGCCGCATGGGTGTAGATCCAGAGCATGATTGGGCGGCAGTCTATGAAGTACTACCAAACAAAACCAAAGTCATCAAAGAGCTTAAAGCATTGGCCAAAGACGCTGACAAAATCTATCTAGCAACGGATATGGATAGAGAAGGGGAAGCGATTGCTTGGCACCTAAAAGAAGTCATCGGTGGCCCTGATAGCAAGTATCAACGTGTGGTCTTTAACGAGATTACCAAGTCAGCTATCCAGAGTGCGTTTAAACAGCCTTCAAAATTAGACATTGACCGCGTGAACGCACAGCAAGCGCGTCGCTTCTTGGACCGTGTTGTTGGTTTTATGGTATCGCCACTATTATGGCAAAAGATTGCTCGCGGGCTATCTGCAGGCCGTGTACAGTCAGTTGCCATGCGCTTGGTCGTCGAACGTGAGCATGAAATTCGAGCGTTCATTCCAGAAGAGTACTGGCAGATTCATGCTGATACGCATATCGCTGATGGCAAAGCCAAAAAAACCTCAGACGCTGAGCAAATCGGTATCCGCTTAGAGGCGACCAAACAAGGTGGCAAAACCCTAAAGCTTGGTAATAAAGAGCAGACCGATAAAGTCTTAGAAATACTCAAAGCAAGCGATTTTATCGTCAAAGAGCGTGAAGAGAAACCAACGCAATCACGTCCTAGTGCGCCATTTATTACTTCGACCTTGCAACAGGCTGCTAGCACACGCTTAGGATTTTCTGTTAAGAAAACAATGATTTTAGCGCAGCGTCTATACGAAGCGGGTCATATTACTTATATGCGTACCGACTCGACGTTCTTGTCTGGTGACGCGCTTGCTGCTGTCCGTGGTCATATCGAAGACAGCTATGGCGCAAAATACGTACCAGAAAAACCAAATTTCTATGGTAACAAGCAAGGCGCACAAGAAGCGCATGAAGCGATTCGTCCTTCTAATGTCAATATGAAATCAACACAGCTCAAAGGTGTTGAGCGTGATGCGATACGTCTATACGAGCTAATCTGGCGTCAGTTTGTGGCGTGTCAGATGTTACCTGCCAAATATCTATCAGTGAACCTGTTTGTAGGTGCAGATGATATCGAGCTAAAAGCCCGTGGTCGTACCATGATATTTGATGGCTACACAAGAGTCATGCCACCAGCCAAGACTGACGACACTTTACTGCCTGATGTCAAAAAAGGCGATAAGCTAAATCTAGATAAGCTCGATCCGAGTCAGCACTTCACTAAGCCTGCGCCTCGCTATACTGAAGCCAGTCTAGTAAAAGAGCTTGAGAAAAAAGGCATTGGTCGTCCATCGACGTATGCCTCAATTATCTCAACCATTCAAGATCGCGGCTATGTGAAGTTAGAGAACAAGCGTTTATTTGCTGAAAAAATGGGTGATATCGTCACTGATAGATTGACAGCTAGCTTCCCAGACTTAATGGATTATACCTTTACCGCCGCGTTAGAGGACAAGCTCGATCACGTGGCAGAAGGTGAGCAAGACTGGAAAGATGTGCTTGATAGTTTCTATGGCGAGTTCAAAACCACTCTAGAGCGTGCCAAAGAAAAAGATGGTATGCGTCCAAACGATCCAACTGACGTGCCAGATGTCCATTGTGATATCTGTGATCGTCCGATGCAATTGCGTACAGGGTCAACAGGTGTATTCTTAGGCTGTACTGGCTACAATTTACCGCCAAAAGAGCGTTGTAAAGGCACCAAAAATCTAATGCCAGTTGAAGCATTCGCTAATCTAGATGATGCGGAAGGTGATGACGAAGCGGCAGAAGTTAAAGATTTGATGGAGAAAAAACGCTGTCCGAAATGTGGCACGGCGATGAATGGTTACATCGTGGACGGTGGCCTCAAACTACACATTTGCGGTAACAACCCTGATTGCGATGGTTATATCCTAGAAGAAGGCAAGTTTGAAGTTCCTGGCTCAGATGCACCAACTATTGACTGTAACAAGTGCGATGGGCAGATGGAGCTTAAAACAGGACGCTTTGGTCCGTACTTTGCTTGTCAGAACTGTGATAATACGCGCAAGGTACTAAAAACAGGCGAAGCAGCTCCGCCACGTATGGATCCAATCCATCTGCCAGAGCTAAAGTCGACCAAGCATGATGATTACTTCATCTTGCGTGAAGGCGCAGCTGGTATGTTCTTAGCAGCGTCTAAGTTCCCGAAAGTGCGTGAGACACGTCCGCCAAAGCTGGCTGAGCTACGAGAAATTAAAGACAAAATGGAAGATAAGTTCCAGTATCTGTTTGCAGGGCCAGATGAAGATCCTGAAGGTAACCCAACCATCTTGCGCTGGTCACGTAAGAAGAAAGAGCAGTATATCGGCTCTGAGAAAAACGGCAAGGCCACACGTTGGGGTGTTTACTGGCGTAAAGGTGAATGGGTAGAGGAGTAAATATTGTTACAGCCAATATAGTGCTTTTATAGCGTCAGACTCATTTAATGTACTACAGGTACAATTTGCATTGGTCTTTCTTGTATTAGCTTTATATTGGCTTCAACGAACCTAATAGTTAGTTCCAATAAAAAACCCTCTTAAATTATAAGAGGGTTTTTTATTGGAACTATAATATTTCTTTTAAGCCATTTCTACGTTTGCAGACTTAGCCTAAGTCCATAGGTTTGGACAGTATTAGCTTTTTACGATGATACCGCAACCAATACGATCGCCTGCATTACCTGAAGGCTGACTGGTATAGTCGTCAACGCCAGCATGTACGATAAAGGCCAAACGATTTACGCTGTATTTACCTGCTTCAGTCGCTGCGATTTTCTTGTTCACATAGTTAATAGTAGCAACACCGTCTTCATTAGCAGTTAAGTTTGGCAAGTCACCAGCATGACCATTCATATCATCTGGATTAGAGTGTGGCTTGTTGTCTGGGTTGAAGTGACCGCCTGCTGCTTTACCCATAACGTCACAGCTGCCTGTTTCGTGGATATGTAATGAGACAGTTCTACCTGGCTGTAGGTTAGTAAGTTTACCGTAAACTTGTACGCCGCCATCGACTGGACGTAAGAAAACTTGACCAACTTCTTTCTTCTCGCCATCTACTGTCTGTATGGTTGATTTTAGCGTCGGTTGTGCTAAAGGATTGCCTGTTTGCATTTGACTTTCTACGGTTTGGCAACCAGTCATTGCTAACGCTGAACCACATAATAGAGTACTTGCAAGTAATGTCTTATTCATTATTATCTCCAATTGTTTGAGTTGTTATTTTTAATCTTTATGAAAGCCACGAATATCTATCGTTATTGTTCTATGTAAATCGGTGTCAATATTCGTTAACATCGGAGTCAGTATAGCCAAGCTAACTCTATAGTTATTCATCAAATGCGCAACAATCAGTTAATAAATGTAAGTAACGTATGGGTTTGAAAAACGAGACAATATAAATAGCCCTTGAAATTAAATGGCTTTAAATGCGTGAGAAACCTACTAAGAAGGCTATGAACTGCAAGCAAATGAATAACAAACAGGTATAAAAAAGCCGCCCATCATTGTGATAAGCGGCTTCTTAATCTATAGGACGAGTTTAATAAAGGTTCAATTAATTGTGCAGTGCTTTGCCAGAGGTTTTATCAACCGTAACTTTTGCAGGTTTGATTGGTGTTGGCATACTCACCAAAGCAACCTTTAAGATTTCCTCAATCGTGGCAACTGGCTGAATGGTTAAGCCTTCTTTCACGTTATCAGGGATATCAGCCAGATCACGCTCATTGGTCGCTGGGATCAAGACGTGCTTGATACCACCGCGATGTGCCGCAAGCAACTTCTCTTTGAGACCGCCGATACGTAATATCTTACCGCGTAAGGTAATCTCACCTGTCATCGCAATATCTGGACGGATAGCGATACCTGTCAACGCAGAGACTAGCGCTGTCGTCAGTGCACCACCAGCAGATGGGCCATCTTTTGGCGTGGCACCTTCTGGCATATGTACATGGACGTCTGTTGTTTTAAACGTCTCGTAGTCGATACCTAAGCTGTCACCGCGAGCACGAACCACGCTCATGGCTGCGCGAATCGACTCTTTCATCACATCGCCTAGTGAACCGGTAAAGCTAAGCTCGCCTTTACCTTTCATGCCGACCGCTTCGATGGTCAATAGCTCACCGCCGACCTGAGTCCATGCAAGACCAGTAATACGACCAATCTCAGGCTCTTCTTCAGCCAGACCGTAGTCATACTGATGCACACCTAGATAGTCATCGATATTTTTGTCATCGACTGTCACTAGCTGACGCTCTGCTTTTTTCGGAGCACGCGCGCCATGAGTTTCAACCGAACCGCGAACCACTTTGCGGCAGATTTTGTTCACTTCACGCTCAAGGTTACGCACACCTGCTTCACGCGTATAGCTACGCACGATGCTGTGCAATGCGGCTTCAACAATCTCAATTTCACCTTCTTTAAGACCGTTTTGCTTAATCGCTTTTGGCACTAGGTATTTCTGTGCGATATTAACTTTTTCTTCTTCGGTATAACCAGGTAAGCGAATAACTTCCATGCGGTCAAGCAGTGCAGGTGGAATATCCATACTGTTGGCAGTACAGATAAACATCACTTGCGACAAATCTAAGTCCATATCTAAATAATGGTCGTTAAATGTATCGTTCTGTGATGGGTCCAATACTTCAAGCAACGCTGATGCTGGATCACCGCGGAAGTCTTGCGCCATCTTATCAATTTCATCTAATAAGAATAGCGGGTTTTTGACTTCTACTTTTGCAAGTGACTGAACAATTTTACCCGGCATCGCACCGATATAAGTACGGCGATGACCACGAATCTCTGCTTCATCACGTACGCCACCAAGCGCCATACGCACAAACTTACGACCCGTGGCACGGGCAATTGATTCACCCAATGAGGTTTTACCCACACCTGGAGGACCGACGAGACATAGAATCGGGCCACGAAGCTTTTTCACGCGTGATTGTACGGCGAGATATTCTAAAATGCGGTCTTTTACATCTTGTAGACCGTAATGGTCTTCGTCTAATACCGTCTTAGCTTTGTCTAGATTGATAGATACTTTGGTCGTCGCATTCCACGGCGTGTCCAAAATCCATTCAATATAGTTGCGTACGACTGATGATTCACTTGATGCAGGTGGCATCATTTTGAGCTTTTTGAATTCTTGCTCAGCTTTTTTGCGCACATCTTCTGGCAGGTCAGCATCTTCTAAACGCTGCTCTAGCTCAGCCACATCATCTTCACCATCGAACGCGCCGTCATTCATATCTGACAGCTCATTTTTGATGGCTTTCATCTTCTCGTTCAAGAAGTATTCGCGCTGATTGTCTTCCATTTGCTGACGGACAGCATCTTGAATATCTTGCTCGATATTTTGCTCAGCACTTTGCTTGACCAAATATTCAGTCAAGGTATTGATATGCGTTTTGATATCGTCTTCTTCTAGGAAAGACTGTTTGATATCAAGGTCCATCGACACACGAGTTGAGATGAAATAAACCAACTCAAGCAAGTCGTCAATACGTTTGGCCACACGAGTCAGCTCACGTGCATTGCGAAGTCGCGCATCTGCATAGCTTTCAAATAATGTAGTTAATGCTTGAATCGTATTTTTCTGTTGACTCTCATCCATGCTGACATCAAGGTCGGCACGCTCAAATCTCGCCATCAATAAATCGTCATGGCCTTCTATGTTATCGACACGAGCACGGTATTGACCTTCGATCAATACTTTAATGCAGTTCTCATCGCTATCGTGTGGCATAGTGCTGACGATGCGGCACACCGTACCGTACTGATACAAGTTGTCTTGATCAATATCTTCGGTCAGTGAGTCTTTTTGCGCGACTACCAATACTTTATTGCCATACTCAGCCTGTGCCAGCTCAACCGCTTTCACCGATGGCGCACGTCCCACAAACAATGCAATCTGCATATGTGGATAGACGACGACGTCACGTAACGCCAACAGTGGCAGATAGCTTTCATCTTCATTGTCTTTGACAGTGTTGGATGAGGCATTTAACGCATCCGTAGATGAGCTTTCTGTCTCATTATTCGCGTCAGCACTGATGTTAGCGTCAGTGTCAGTATTTGCATCAGACGTCGTGTCAGTGTTCAGGGCAGATGATACATCGATGTCGATGTTGTCTTTATCAATATTATGTTCACTCATATGTTTTTCCTCGTTCCCCAGACTTGTAAAGTCAAGTTCGTGGTTCATGTTTAGATAAATGGTGCTCAGGAAAAAAATTGCAAGGCTGAATGGTGAAGTCGTCTGCTTATCTTTGTTAAATAGTTGTCTGAGCGTCCAGTTATTAATGCAATTAATGTGGGTAATGATGTGTTGTCATTAGTGTGACTAGTCTATGAATGATAAAGACAGTTAGAAATTATAGAAGAGGGTTTAGATGTATAGGTGATATTTAGCTACCTATGTTGATGCCTAATCGGTTCTATGCGTAGGCTTTATACCCAAAATAAGGTAAACTGGCGCGCGTCTAAAACAGGCTCTCACATTGAGACGTTTTAGACAACAGGGCGATATTCATTAGTTTCAATATTCATAGGTCTCAATAAGACCAAAGTATAAAGAACAAGGGGCAACACATGGCCATCAATGCAGTATTGCTAGCAGTTATTATCATGCTAGGACTGTCACTTTCGCGAGTGCACGTGGTGCTCAGTTTATTAATCGGGGCGCTGGCAGGTGGACTGCTAGCAGGGCTTGGTATTACTGATACGCTCAATGCTTTTCAAGAAGGCATCCGTAATGGCGCAGAGATTGCGCTGTCGTATGCACTGCTGGGGGCGTTTGCGGTAGCGATTGCTCATTCAGGCTTGCCGCAATCGTTGGCAAGTGCGGTCATCAAGCGTATTGATGCGGCTGGTACGAGTGGCATGATTAAGTACATGCTGTTTGCCGGCCTCATTACCATGAGCTGCTTTAGCCAAAATTTAATCCCTATTCATATTGCCTTTATTCCATTACTGGTACCGCCACTATTATTAGCATTCAATCGTATGCAGATTGATAGACGCCTGATTGCTTGTCTGATTACGTTTGGACTGGTCACCACCTATATGTTTATTCCTTATGGCTTTGGTGATATCTACCTCAATCAGATTATGCTAAAAAACGTGGGTGAAGCGGGTATTGATGTTGCCAATATTTCTGTAGTGCAAGCCATGGCGATTCCTGCGTTGGGCATGCTGATTGGTTTGCTGGTTGCCGTATTTATCAGCTACCGTAAGCCACGTGTGTATCAGCAGATTGCGATAGATCAGCAAGCGCATGATGCCGTCGTAGAAGGTGATGCCTTAAGTAAAACTGCCGCTGGTGCACAGTCGCAAAGTAAGTTAAAAACGCTGGTTGCATTGGCTGCTATCGTGACTGCTTTTGTGGTGCAGCTATATACTGACTCGCTACTTCTCGGCTCGATGTTTGGCTTCGGTGTATTTATGGCGACTGGCGTAGTGAAGTGGCGTGATGCTGATGGCGTCTTTAATGATGGTATCAAACTGATGGCGATGATTGGCTTTATTATGATTACCGCGCAAGGCTTTGCTGAAGTAATGAAAGCCACTGAGCAGATTCAACCATTGGTCGATGGCGCAGCGTCACTGTTCGCTGGTAACAAAGCGATGGCTGCCTTTATTATGCTATTGATTGGTTTGATTGTGACTATGGGTATCGGTTCTTCATTTTCGACCATTCCTATTTTGGCCGCGATTTATGTGCCGCTATGCATTTCTTTAGGGTTTTCGCCATTGGCTACTGTAGCGATTATCGGTACGGCTGGCGCGCTGGGTGATGCGGGTTCGCCTGCGTCAGATTCGACATTGGGGCCAACCTCTGGTCTAAACATCGATGGCCAGCATGATCATATCAAAGACAGTGTGATACCGACATTCTTACATTACAACATTCCGCTACTGGCCTTTGGTTGGATTGCAGCGATGGTGCTGTAGTAAGTGATTTGAATGATTGGGTTTGATATAAAGGGCGAGTATAGCTATAAGCTATAAGCTATGCTCGCCTTTTTCATTTTTCTTTATTACTTAATCCATATGCTTTTTAATACTCATCATCAAAATCTTTTATCTCACCGCTTAAACTACTCAAAAACGCATCGCTTTGCACCAGCAGTTTATTTAGACGCTCTTCATTGACTAGCCTTGTCATCTCCTCAGCGCTAAAAGGTTGCTCTTGACTGTAGTAACGTATCTCTCTAGCGTCCTCATTGCCTAATGTCTGCAAATACTCATCCACATTGTCTGCACTGGAATCAGCAGCGCTAGAGTCTTTTTCAGACGTTTTATTATCTTTCATTAAAACC
The DNA here is from genome assembly GCF_038155145.1 of Psychrobacter proteolyticus. Taxonomy (GTDB): domain Bacteria; phylum Pseudomonadota; class Gammaproteobacteria; order Pseudomonadales; family Moraxellaceae; genus Psychrobacter; species Psychrobacter proteolyticus_B. The sequence goes on along the minus strand of NZ_JBAKAY010000006.1, from coordinate 94,020 downwards.
ACCTTATGCCGCTTGGCGTAATTAAGCCATCTAATGGCACATCCCACGGTTGACGCGCTAATTGCTCAACCACTTGAAAATCATAGCACCAGCCAATTTTTAACGGCCTTGAAGCACCTGATCGATAGCTGTTACCAAGCGTCGTATCATAGAACCCGCCACCCATACCCATACGGTTACCGTTTAGGTCTACCGCCACAAGTGGACAAATAATCACGTCTAGTTCTGACGCCCATAGCAGAGCGCGGCTGTGATTTTGCTTCATGCCCAATTGATGAATGCGAGTGGGGACATTGACCAGTTTTGAATGATAGACAGGTACGAAGCGCAGGCGTTTATCATCATTACCATTGCTAGTACGACCAAGTGAACCGACAACAGGTAAATAAGGTAAATAGCCTAAGCGTTGACACCAGTCTAATATTGGCTGAGTGGGTAGTTCACCAAAGCCATCGTAATATAGTCCAATACGCGCACGCTTTGGCAAACATTGCTGTAGCTTAGATAGATGAAAGCTTGCAGACTGAGCATATTGTCTGCGCGCACCAGCACTCAACTGGCGACGCTGGCGAGTAAAGTGCCGTCTGGGTGGGTTGCTAATTACAGGTTCGGATGATTCAGCGTTTTTTGAGTCCAAATTATTTGGATCAAGGTTGTTTGAATCAAAGTTATTTGGCTCAGGTCGTATTGGTTTGGGGTGCATAGTTTCAGAGTGCATAGTTTTAGAGTGCATAGGTATCTTATCCAATGAAGTATCAGATTGGTGATGACAGGCGTTTTTAGACATTCATTTTTAGGCATCGCTCAAGGCTATTTGTGAATATTCAACACGCCTTAGTCATGCTATCATAACGCCACTTTACATCGTATTTCCGTTTATGTGCAGCAGCTGTTGCACTTTTTATCGTTCAGTTATTTAACAACAAACCAGTAAAGAGGGTAGTTATGTCGACACAGAATCAGGCAACTCGTACCGAAAAAGACACCATGGGCAACGTAGAAGTCCCAGCTGATGCTTATTGGGGTGCGCAAACTCAGCGTAGCCGCGAAAACTTCAAAATCGGTGGCGAGACTTTGCCGCGTCCAATGATTGAAGCGATGGCACTGGTCAAAAAAGCCGCTGCGATTACCAATGCAAGCCTAGAGCGTATCGAAGGCGACAAGCGTGATCTCATCGTACAAGCCGCTGACGAAATCATCAATGGCGGTCTGGTCGATCAGTTCCCATTGGTCGTATGGCAGACAGGTTCTGGCACTCAGTCAAACATGAACATGAACGAAGTATTGGCCAACCGTGCCAACGAAATCGCTGGTTCTGAGCGTGGCAGCTATACGCCAATTCACCCAAATGACCATGTGAACCATGCACAGTCTACCAACGATAGCTTCCCAACGGCGATTCGTGTGGCTGCTGCTCGTCAAATCAACAGCTTACTGATTCCAGCGGTAAAAGCACTACGCGATACGCTAGCGGCAAAAGCCAAAGAATTCGATAGCATCGTAAAAATCGGTCGTACCCATTTACAAGACGCGACGCCTTTGACTTTAGGCCAAGAGTTCAGCGGCTATGTCAGCCAACTTGACCATTCATTGACTCGTATCGACAACGCGCTACAAGGCTTATATGAATTGCCACTAGGCGGTACTGCGGTTGGTACTGGTCTAAATGCCCATCCTGACTATGCAGTAAAATCAGCTGAGCAACTAGCGACTTTGACTGGCTTGCCATTCGTCACATCACCAAACAAATTTGAAGCACTAGCCGCTCGTGATGCAGAAGTATTCGCTTCAGGCGCACTAAAAACACTAGCAGGTAGCCTAAACAAAATCGCTAACGACGTACGTTGGTTGGCATCTGGCCCTCGTTGTGGTCTTGGCGAGTTGACGATTCCTGAAAATGAGCCAGGCTCTTCTATTATGCCAGGCAAAGTAAACCCAACTCAGTCAGAAGCAATGACTATGGTTGTCGCTCAGGTCATGGGTAACGACACAACCATCAGCATGGCTGGCGCATCAGGTAACTTTGAGCTAAACGTGTATAAGCCAGTTATCGCGTTTAACTTGTTACAGTCTATCAAACTGCTTGGCGATGCTTGCAACAGCTTCAACGAAAACTGTGCCGTTGGTATTGAGCCAGTAAAAGACAAAATTGATGATTTCTTGCACAACTCATTGATGCTAGTAACGTCATTGAACCGTCATGTTGGTTATGAAAATGCAGCAAAAATCGCTAAGACAGCTTATAAAGAAAACAAAACTTTGAAGCAAGTGGCAGTTGAGCTAGAGCTATTAACTGAAGCTCAGTTTGATGAGTGGGTAATTCCTGCTGATATGGTACATCCTAAGTAAGCAGTAGACCAAATAATGACCTGCTACGGCGTCAGATTCGCTTAATGTACGATAAGTACTATTTGCACTCGTCTTTCTGGTAGCAGCATCATATTTGTGCCACTGAGAAGTTAGAAATAAAAAGACCTTGTCACGTTATGTGGCAAGGTCTTTTTTTGTTCACATTTCAGTAGCTAGTTCTAGCTTTGCACTTTTATCCATTAATATATATGAGACGATAGTTATATCGTACAACCCGATTAATGTTTATAAGTGTATGATATAAATGCTAGTATCCTAGAGAGACTGATTATTACACCAATAAGGAGTTAAGATGACTAAAACTGATCATATAGAAATACAATGTCCTCAATGTGGGCATAATGAGTTTGAGCATCCAGAGAATTTACAAGACAATGATTTTGTTAAGTGCAATAGTTGCCATTTTGAAATCATGTTAGCTGATTTAAAAGAGGTAGGTTTCGAGCAGGCGAAAGGTGTAGCCATAACTGAAGCGAAGGCAGAAGCAGAGAAAATATTCAAAAATTTATTTAAGGGCTTCAAATGAGCAAATTTGAAGTTTTAAGTCTGACAATTTCTATTATCGCAGCAATAATTTCAACCATCTCCTTAGTTCGTACAAGAGAGCTAGCTAAGGAACAATTAGAGCTTGAAAAAGTAACAGCAGAGTTATCTCGGCTTCAAATAGAAAGTATCACTGAGCAAAAAACAGATAAGACTAAGCCTAAATTTAATGTGAGCCTGACTAAACTAGGGAAGGCGTATAATTTTTATATTACTAACACAGGACAAGGTAGTGCATACAATGTTAATTTTGAGTTGATTGACTGTGAAGATAGTCCTCTATTTGATTCTGAATTATCAGAAATATTCCCCTATCAAGAAATGAAACCAAGTTCAAGAATTAAGCTCTTAGCATCTTTGCATATGGATAGTCCTAGCAAATATCAATCTAGAATAATTTGGGAAGACGAAAGTGGCAATAAACATGAAGAGATATTTTGGACTACACTTTAGTATTTATAGTTTTTCTTGCTTTAGGAATTTTATGTAATTCTTAGCTTTACTCAAAATACTACGTCTTTTTCGATCAATATTAATATGGAAATAAATTATGACTGAGTTCCCTAGACCCAAAAATTATCTTTATAAGGAAGTATTTTATTTTGATGGCGAAATCGCATTGATTAAAGGTAAGTACAAAGACTCAGAAAACTATTCTATTGGAATGAGGTGGATGGTTGGTGAAAGCGATCTTGGCTATCCATCAACTTTTGGGAACCCAATGTGGATGGTAGTTCCAACGAAATTAGCAAGTTTTATATTAGAAGGTATATTTAACGACTTAGAGGTTTTGCGTAAAAATATTTTAAACTTTCAAGAGTTTATGGATGCTCTTGAGATTGTTAGGGCTCGTTCTATCGCTATATAGTTAAATATTTTTATTAGTATAGAATTCTGCTAGTGGTTTAAATACACTTTGTAATCGACAATATAAATTAGTGATTTTATGAACAAGGAAAAGGCTGTGTATTTCCCTAGCCTTTTCATATCAAACATCTAATCTCAATTAAAACTTATAAAGCAAACCAAGCGTAGTTGCCGCTTCAGTACGTGAATCGACCATTGGGCTATCATATTGCTCATTGGGTACATAGCTCACGCTTTGATTGGCAAATCCTGCCCAGCGCTCATTAAAGTCATAGTTAGCACTGATGTTGATATACGGATTCAAGCTTGAGTTAGATTTATACTCATCAACACCCGTCTTAGCGGCCTCTTTTTCACTGACACCATAGTAGTATTCATTGTAGTCAGCATCATGATATTCAAAGCCAATACTTGGATAAACTGTTAGCTTGCCTTTAGTGATTCTAGAAAGGTAGGTCAAGCGAGCCGTGTTACCACCACTACGATCTAATACATCAGCACCTATCTGCGCGCGGATGCCACCGATAGCGGTACGACGCTGGTAGCTTAGACCTGCTTCTGCTGATGATTTACGCTCATCCAAGCCTTGAAGTGCGCCATTGGCATCATCAGGCTCAAACTCAGAACCCGCAAGCTTGGCATAGGCAGACAGCTGATTGACACCATCGTTGATCAGATATGCACCAGCTTGTGCACCGCGTACATAGACTTTGTTATTGTCATAAAATGCACCTGGTAACACGCGCACTTCAGTACTGTCTTCGAGATCATAGGCTGATTTGACCGCCATGACATTGACCCCAACGCTAAGCTCAGCATCTTTGTCAGTCGGCAAGTTGTCATTAAAAAGTGCGGCGTTAGACAGGCTAGCCACACTAAATAGTGCAGTAGCGGTGAACGCGCTAAACATAGTACGTGTAGAGATATTAGGTAGCGCTACAAGTTTTAACATAATTGGATCTCGTAAGTGAGTATAAATAGCTGAGTGATGCGATTAGGCAAAACGTGTTCAAAAGAGTAAGCAATAAAACGAATCAGTAATGTTGGTCAGTATGCTGTTTTTGGAGTCTATATAGCAATGATAGATAAGTATGAGCATTTACTCAATGGCTTTTAGTACTTGTAGTAATTGCTGGTGAATATCTTGCCACCACCAGACAAAACCAATACTGATAAGTAACATCGCAAGCCATGGTAAGAGCTGCCAAATAATGGAGGGTTTTTTAAGTGCTTCGGGTTCAATACTATTATGAACAGTGCCATTGTTTAACGGTGAATTGATAGTATTAATGCTATCGGCATATATATCTGCTGTATTCATTTCATTGTTGGCAAACGCAGTATCTTGCTCAGTAGAATCAGAATTAAGATGAGGCGATTGGCCGATAGTAATAGCATCATAATAATTTTGATTATCGTGTTGTTCACGATATTGGCCACTATACTGACTGTTATATGATGAGTTGTCGTGAACGCTGTATGAGTAGTTGGTTTGATAAGCGTTGAACGTGCGCTGTTGTTGAATCGCTGCGTTTTGAAGCGCGACTGCTAGACGCTGATGGTAGCCAATGGCAAAAGCTAATGCAATCACTAGTCCTGTGATTGCGCCACCGATATGACCAGCATTATCAATACCCGGTACAGCAAACCCATAGACGAGATTGATGCCCATAATAAATATCAGGCTTTTAAGATTGAGCACCATGCCATTGACCGATATTTTAAACAGTGCCGCGATTAATAATGCCGCGCCAATACCCATGATACCGCCTGACGCGCCAGCTGATAGTCCGGGCTGTCCCGTACCATACAAGATACTTTGCCATGTCACATAGCTGTTGAGTAAGTTACCGCCAATTGCCGCCAATAAAAATAATGCCAAAAACTTGGCTGAGCCAAACATCGGCTCGGCAATCTGCCCGAAGAAATACATGGCGAACCCATTAAACAATAAATGCATTAGACCAATGTGCAAAAATGCACTGCTGACCAGTCGCCAAGGATCATCACCCATAGTAAAAGGTAATGCATTGGCACCCCATTTGAGCAGTGCCTCAGTTGAAGGGTTATTGGCATCGACGCCCGTTAGTATCTGCATAATAAATAGCCCGATAAAGCTGGCTAGAAGCAAGGTGGTGACGGGCGCTGTTTTTAATAGTTGTTGAATGGTCATAAAAGCGAGATATCATCAAAATGTTGTATATATAGTATAAAGGGTATGGCCAGATAATGTTATTTATCCGCAGGTCATCATGGTACAAGTTTTCATAGTCTTGTTGGCTGATAGCTTTCAAAAATAGATAGTTCTTAGAAGTCCAAAATTCTTAAAAACGGATAGTACTAAAAAATGAATAGCTCTAAAAGTGACCAACTTTAAGATTCTCATAAGTACCTTTTACCAAGATGTCATCCGTGACTTTATTGATATCGGTATGACCGCAGAATGCCATTGAGATATCACATTCTTTATAGATGATTTCGAGCGCACGGCGTACACCATCTTCACCATAAGCGCCCAATCCATAGAGGAAAGCGCGACCAATCATTGTACCCTTTGCACCTAGTGATATCGCTTTCAGCACATCTTGACCAGAGCGAATGCCACTGTCTAACCATACCTCGATATCACTATCTTCAGCATGGACAGCTTGTACGATGTCAGAAAGCGCAGAAATAGAAGACAGTGCACCATCTAATTGACGGCCTCCATGGTTTGAGACGACCAGTGCATCAGCACCGCTACGGGCCGCCATGATGGCATCTTCAGGTTCCATGATACCTTTGATAATGAGCTTGCCACCCCACATTTCTTTGATACGCGCCACATCATCCCAGCTCAAACGTGGATCAAACTGCTCTTCTGTCCATGAGCTCAATGATGACAAGTCTTCAACGCCTTTGGCATGACCGACGATATTGCCAAAGCTACGACGTTTGGTTCCTAGCATATTCATACACCATTGCGGCTTAGTCATTAGGTTGATGATGTTGGTAAGTGTCGGTTTAGGCGGTGCAGACAAGCCGTTTTTAATATCTTTATGGCGTTGACCCATGACCTGCAAGTCGGCAGTTAATATTAGGGCTGAACAATTGGCATCTTTGGCTCGTTGAATCAGATTGGCCATATAGTCTTGATCGCGCATGACATACAACTGAAACCAAAACGGCTTGCTGGTATGAGTGGCGATATCTTCGATAGAGCAGATGCTCATGGTCGAGAGCGAGAAGGGCACGCCAAATTTTTCAGCGGCACGCGCGGCATGAATTTCGCCATCTGCCCACATCATGCCAGTGAATCCAGTTGGAGCGATAGCGACGGGCATATTGACGGACTCACCAATCATTTGTGTCGCTAGGCTGCGATTGTCCATATCGACCAATACTCGCTGGCGCAGTTTGATACGGTCAAAGTCCGTTTCATTACTACGATACGTGGTCTCAGTCCATGAGCCTGAATCGACATAGTCATAAAACATACGCGGCACTTTGCGCTCAGCGACACGGCGCAAGTCTTCAATCTCTGTTACTTTCTTTAAGACAGGTTTTAAATCTTTCATGATTTCTCACCACTTTATCATCGTAATAGGACGTCTTTGTTATAGGTCTAATGCTATTAAGCGAGCAGCTGCTGCAAATCCATCACTGAAAACGGATAGTTTAATCGTTTGGATGGTGTCAAAATCACAGGAATAGCTGTGGCAAATTCCATCATCAGCGCCTCACCAAAGTCTGCAATATCGACATGTTGGTAACTAATCGGTTGTACCGCCTGAAACTGAGTGATTATTTGCTCAGCAATATCACATAAATGGCAGCCCGAGGTGCCCAGTAGCCACCATTGATTGTTATTTTCAGTGCTGTTTAGGCTTGGGTTTGCTGCAATAACACGCGCTCGTAATACTTCTATATTATCATCGTGCATGGGTAGTCTCTTATCTTCATACTGATTGCAAAGCGCTGATGCTCAGCACGCGCTTATTTAAAACATAAAATACTTTAACGGTCATTACATCATAAAGAAGTGGGGTAAATAATGACAGCGATTGTGAGATTAGGTAAGATGACCTGCTATTGATCGTTATTAATGACTAATGCTCAACAGTTAATGATTGGCTATAAATAGCCCGTTTACAATCATTGATTCTTAGTTGATGTCTCATAGTCATTAATAGAGTATCTATCTTATCTTATTACTTTTTTAACCACTCGGATATCGCGCATGGCAAGTTTTGGCACATTTATCAAACGTCTGTTATTGGCAATTATGCTATTGGTTGTCGCATTCCATATATTGGTCGTCGGGCTACTATTAATTTGGAAAACACAGCCAATTAACAACAGTATGTTTATGTTGACGCATCGCCTAACGGGCGGCACAGTCACTCAGACATGGGCTGAATATGATGCGATTGCCAAATCTGCCAAGCAAGCGGCGATTGTGAGTGAAGACTCGACGTTTAGTCAGCACAGTGGTTTTGACTTTAAAGGTATCAAAGCGGCGCAAAAGAAAAATGAAGAGACAGGTAAGATGTCTGCCGGTGGCTCAACGATTACTCAGCAATTGGCAAAGAACTTGTTCCTCACCTCGCATCGCTCTTATGTGCGTAAAGCTGAAGAGGCTGTCATCACTGTGATGATTGAGACGCTATGGGACAAGCAGCGCATTATGACCGCTTACCTAAATGTGGCGGAGTTTGGGAATGGTATCTATGGTATCGATGCAGCAGCGCATCATTATTTCGATAAGTCTGCGGCTAATCTAAACCGAGATGAGTCAGCACTTCTGATTGCGATGCTTACCAATCCAAAGTACTACGAAGACAATCAAGGTGATAAGCGTTTACGTAACAAGCAACGAATTATCAAAAAACGTATGAAAAATGCTGTATTACCGCAAGCGTCTTCATAAATATAAGGCACTAGGGCTGGGCTAGATTATAGGATTGGATGTTGTAAGCTAGGCTATTTCGAATAAGACTAGGACATGCCCTAGAAAAGACAGAACGATAAAAGATGATGGCGTATCGATAACGCAAAAGGAGTAGTGACGTGGTAGAGATGACTAGTAATCAGGGCAGTGGTGATGTTAACGATATGATTGACGTTGATAATGTTGAAGACGGCGCTAACGACAATATTGATAAAGACATTAGTGTAGATAATAGCCCAAATAATTTAGCAGAAGTCGAATGGCAACGCTCAGCAGATGGCAGCTATTCACCGAGCAGTTATATCAATCGTGATTTGTCTTTATTACAGTTTCATCTGCGAGTATTAGCGCAGGCATCTAGTTCACGTCACCCACTGCTTGAACGCTTATTTTTCTTGATTATTTTTTCATCCAATCTTGATGAATTTTTTGAGATTCGGGTCGCTGGTATCATGCAAAAGCTCAATATCGGTGATGTATCGACCAGTGCTCATGGCATGCGCCCTAGCGAAGTGCTAAACGAGATATCTATTATCACTCATGCCGCAATCAGTGAGCAGTATCGTATTCTCAATGAGGATATCCTGCCAGCACTTGCGCTCGAAGATATTCGTTACTTGAAACGTGATGAGCTAAACGCTGAGCAGTCTGCATGGATGAAGCGTTATTTTACGGAGCAAGTCGTACCCGTATTGACGCCGATTAGCATTGATCCGGCGCATCCATTTCCGCGTCTGGTAAATAAAAGCTTAAACTTTATCGCTACATTAGAAGGCAAAGACGCCTTTGGACGTGATATCAACTTGGCGATTGTGCCTGCGCCGCGCAGTCTACCGCGTGTGATTCGTCTGCCAGATGAGCTAACTGGTGGTAAAGAGCATCATGTGATGCTATCCGCTATTATTCATGAGCATATCGGTGAGCTATTCCCTGGGATGAGTGTGACAGGCTGTCATCAATTTAGGCTGACACGTAATGCCGATTTAGACTTGGCTGATGATGTTGAAGACATTGCCAAAGCACTAGAAGGCGAGCTTGAAAACCGTCGCTTTGGTGATAAGGTGCGCCTTGAGGTCACAACCGATTGCCCAACACATATCAGTGAGTATCTGCTTAATGAGTTTGAGTTGCATGACAATCAGCTATACCGTGTCAATGGCCCAGTCAATCTAACGCGCTTGCTATTTGACTTTAATATTCCTGCGCTACGCTACCAGCCATTTACTCATGTCGTGCCAAAGGCATTTCGCCGAGAAATGGATAAGTCAGATAAATCGACCAGTATGTTTGCTGCCATGCGTAAAAGCGATGTGTTGGTTCATCATCCTTTTCATGCGTTCTCACCGATTATTAATTTACTTTGGCAAGCAGCAAGCGATCCCAAAGTATTGGCGATTAAACAAACGCTATATCGCTCAGGTACCAATTCAGAAATTGTCAAAGCACTTGCGGCCGCTGCTCGTAATGGCAAAGAAGTCACGGCTGTTATCGAGCTGCGTGCGCGTTTTGATGAAGCGTCTAATATCGCAGTTGCCAACTATCTACAAGAAGCAGGCGCGGTCGTGGTCTACGGTATCGTCGGTTATAAAACTCATGCCAAGCTTATGTTAATCGTACGCCGCGAGGAAGACCGAATCCGTCGTTATGTTCATTTAGGCACTGGTAACTATCATGCGGCCAATGCCAAGGTCTATACGGACTATGGCTTATTCAGCGCTGATCCTGATATCTCAGAAGACGTTCACAAGATATTCCAAGAGCTAACCGGCATGGGTAAGCCTGCCAACCTCAAAAAACTGCTACATGCACCCTTTACTTTGCATGAAAAATTGATGAGCTTTATCGATGATGAAATCGCTCATGCCAAAGCGGGCAAACGTTCTCATATTATTATCAAAGCCAATGCGCTAACTGAGCGACGCCTCATTGATAAGTTATATGATGCCTCGCAGGCAGGTGTTAAAATTGAGCTTATCTTGCGGTCTATGTGTTGTCTACGTCCACAAGTAAAAGGACTCTCCGAAAACATTACTGTGCGCTCTGTTATCGGTCGGTTTTTAGAGCATACACGCGTTTATTATTTCTATAATGACGGCGATGAGCGCTTATACTGCGGTAGTGCAGACTGGATGGATCGTAACCTGTTCCATCGCGTAGAAGTGGCGTTCCCAATTGAGAACAAAAAACTGTTTAAGCAGATTTATCAAGATGGCTTAATTAACTACTTACAGGATAATACGCAAGCGTGGACACTTGATGGCACTGGCGTTTGGCAGCAGCTACAGCCAGCAGCAGGCGAGGAGCCACATGTCGCACAAGAGCATTTATTAAAAACGATTAATCGTGTCGAAGAGTCTAGCTAATTTGTAAAAGTACCTTTAGGCGATAATCAGCTATTCGATTATCTATCTGACCAAGCACTGGTAAATACTAGTGCTTGGTTTTTTTTGCTCACCAATTGCAAAAGTTACAAACTGACTTGCAACCTCACAATTATTCACATATTGATACGGCAGTACACTGGTGCATTACCCAAGGTCATACCTATAATTAATATCAATTCTGACGCTACTTGATAAGTATTGGTTATTCATTTGGGCGTTGGTGCAATCTCGAAACATATATCTATTTAATGTTTTAAAACCGTGTAATCAAATCACAATAATAGGAAGTAAGCCATGAGTACTACTAATGATGACAATTCAGATATCAAGCAAGCTGCAGAGCAGGTAAATACTCAGGAAGTCGAAAAAAAATTAGCAGAAAATAAAAAAGTCGATGCCCCTGAATCATTAAGCGAAGAAGAGCAAACACCTTTTATCGATGATGATCTACGTACTGATAAGTAATATACGACATCAAACACCGACCTAATATACGATAACAACAAATAATAAAGCGAGGGATATGCCATGACTATGCAAGAACCATTAGCAACAGATCCAGAAGAAAAAGTAATCGTGGATGACCCTGCTGCTAATCAATTAGAAAACCCTAAAAATAGCTATGCAGGGCGCAAGCACAAGCCTGAAATTGATGGCCCTGAGCAAGACTCACAAGAGACTGACGAAGTTTATGCTGATCCACGTAAAGAAGAGAATCTTCCAGCTGGTGGCAAGAATGCAGCAGAACTAAGTGCCTACGACTTAAGCCAAAAAGGTAATGAGTAAAGGACTATAGATAACAGCGGGCTAACTAAATCTACAAAATTATAAATATAAAAAAGAGGATATGATAATGCAAGCCAAAGACTCAGCAATAGACAAGAAAGAAGTACTAGGATCTGATGATCATAGTGCAATTGAAAGAAATACTACTGAGAACAAAGGGACTGATACTTTTGATGAATCTGTGGTCGACTCAGAACACGTAAATGATAATGACAACCCAGCACGCCAACCAGATCGCCGTGATCAAGAGGGCAGTACCGCATTTGACGATAATATTAATGAAGATACTGTCGGTAGTGCAGCACCAAAGAGTGAGGGTATTAATGATTTAAATCGTTATGCCAACATTGATAACGCACAAACCCGTATTTTAAATCCTGATGAAAAAGATTAGATAGGTTTAAATTTCGACAGATCTATAGTGTTTCTTGGGTTAGACGAGTAATTATCATAGTAGGGAGTATTAATGAATAACTCACATAACGAAAGCGTCAATAACGATCATAGCTTAAAAGATGCAGATGACAATAATGGTATTGTCCCTGATGATGCATTACAAAAAGCAAATCCAGCCGCAGCAGAAAAGGCTACGGAAGATCATGATCCGCATAATGTTGCCAAGAGCAACAAACAGTATGATAGTCCATTGATGGAAGATAAAAAGTAAGAATTCACTATATTAATAGCTATTAGTATTTGTACATAAATAGGCATTTGTATATAGATAAAAAGGCACTGTATTTGGTAAGAGTATATAACTCGTATCAAATACAGTGCCTTTTTTGCTTACTACATTTTTACTTTCTACATTATATAGGTAATAGGCTTAGGTAAGGCATGGGCTTTAAGCAGGTGTACCACTATGAAAGCGTAGCTCAGTATCTGGGTTACTTATTAATTCAGCCTCTACTTCCTTAAAAAAAGCGACTCGCTCATCGATATTCTCGTCCGATAATGATTGAGCGAGTGCAAGATAGTCTTCAAAATGACGACTCTCTGACTTGAGTAGATAACGATAATACTTCGCTAGGCGTTCATCATCGATGACCTCGGCCAACGCTGCAAAACGCTCACAAGAGCGCGCCTCAATAAATGCCCCAATTATCAATACATCGACCATCGCTGCTGGCTCGTAAGTGCGTTTGTGCTTCAACATACCTTTAGCATAGCGTCCAGCACTCAGATATTTCCACTCTTGACCGCGCTCATTCATGATGCCCAGTACTTGCTCGTAGTGCAGCATCTCTTCACGTATCAGCTGTGCGAGTTTACGTTGCAAGTCATAAGAGAACTCATAACGAAATATCAAATTCATCGCAGTACCAGCGGCCTTTTTTTCGCAGTTGGCATGGTCTTGAATGATCATAGGTAGGTTGTCAATCGCGGAATTTACCCAAGCTTGCGTAGTTCGAGCACCCAAGAAGTTATAAACAGGAGATAAGTCTACGTTTATGGGAGTGCGCAGATGCGTAATATCGACACTGTCTTCTTCAGGCAGTTTTTCTTCGATTAGATCTGATTCAGCACTACTATTTACAGTTTGAGAGATATTTTCTTCGACAGATTTTTTTTCGATACTCTCGTTATCTATAGCATTTACTGTTGATGGTAATGTCGTGAGGTCTTGTTGATTGATAGTCATAGTCTAAGAAAGCTTTATTTATGAATGGTAATACGAGTAATTATATCGTTAGTCTGACCTAGATACGATGCTAAATAACTGACAGTCATCAATAGGTGTTTATTAATAGATAACGGTTAAGCATAATTAAAGGTATCAATGATTACTTACTGTTTATATTAACATTGCTGCATCTATTTCCCAGATGATGATTATAGCCTCTAGAGTAGGCTACTTATAGACTATCATTATTAAACAGCCTAAGTATTTACTTAGTGAATGGTGTTTCCTTGTTAATTTTATTATTTGATAGTAGGATGAGATTTTGCTATTTAAGCATTTCGTCTTACTTTTATGATTCGCTCTTAGTAAAGAGTAAGTCTAATATTAATAGGTTACCTTTTACTAGAACATAAACTTTGTAGATATATCTTCTCAGAAAAATTAGAGAATCAAAGATTCCACAATGAATGAGATATGAACGTTTAAAACCTCACAAGATTAAAAAATCTTAAACAGTTACTGTCACAACTCAGTATTAGTACCCCTCACGAACAGATAAGGATAACAATATGAGCCAGTCTTCTAACACCAATCGTATTCAAAAAGGCAGTCTTGCCATCGATCAGCAGTTATATGACTTTATTGAAAACGAAGTATTACCGAAAGTCGGTGTGGATTCAGACGATTATTGGTCAGGTTTCGAAAAGGTTATTAAAGAGTTTACCCCGCGCAATAAAGCGCTATTAGAAACTCGTGACAAGATTCAAGCACAGATTGACCAGTGGCACCTAGATAATCCTGCAAAAGATGGCGAAATAGACTATCCAGCTTATAAGACATTCCTACAAGAAATTGGTTATTTGCTACCTGAAGGCGAAGCATTTACGGTTGATACCAAAAACGTCGATGATGAAATTGCGCACATTGCAGGGCCGCAGCTAGTCGTACCAGTTCGTAATGCTCGTTATGCGCTTAATGCGACCAACGCACGTTGGGGTAGCTTATACGATGCTTTGTATGGCACCGATGTTATCAGTAGTGAAAATGGTCAAGAAGCGGGTGGTAGCTATAATCCTACTCGCGGTGCTGCTGTTGTGGCTTACGCTAAAGCATTTTTAGATGAGCATTTCACACTAGCATCAGGCTCTTACAATGATGTGACTGGCTTTAAAGTAGTCGATGGCAAGCTTGAGGTCGTACAAGGTGATAGCAGTACCGAGCTAAAAGATACGGCTAAGTTTGTCGGTTTTGTCGGTGACGCTGAAGCTCCTACAGGTGTACTATTAAAGAACAACGGCTTGCATGCTGAGATTCAAATCGACAGTAGTCATCCAGTGGGTAAAGATGATCCAGCAAACATCAAGGACGTACTCCTTGAGTCAGCCATGACAGCCATTCAGGATTGTGAAGATTCAGTCGCTGCTGTAGATGCAGAAGAAAAAGTTGAAGTTTATCGTAATTGGCTTGGCTTAATGAATAGCGACCTACAAGAAACCTTTGAAAAAGGTGGCAAAACGCGTACACGTAAGCAAAACCCAGATCGTGAATATAACACACCAGATGGTGGCAAGCTGATCTTACCAGGTCGTTCGCTATTGTTGATTCGTAACGTCGGTCACTTAATGCAGAACCCTGCAATCTTAGTCGATTTGGGCGAGGGCCAAGAGCAAATATTTGAAGGCTTAATGGATGGCCTAATCACGCCACTATTATCACTTAATGATATCAAAGGCAAAAACGAGCTATCAAACTCACGTCAAGGCTCAATGTATATCGTGAAGCCAAAAATGCATGGTCCTGAAGAAGTTAAAATGGCCAATGACTTATTTAATGCGTCAGAAGACCTATTAGGTCTAGAGCGCAATACGCTTAAAATCGGCATCATGGATGAAGAGCGCCGTATGACGGTAAACTTAAAAGAAGCAATCCGCCAAGCCAAAGAGCGTGTTATCTTTATTAACACAGGTTTCTTAGACCGTACTGGTGATGAGATGCATACCAGCATGAATGCAGGTCCATTTGTACCAAAAGGCGAGATGAAATCGCAAGCATGGCAGCCTGCTTACGAGCAGTGGAACGTCGATATCGGTCTAGAGACAGGCTTACAAGGTCGCGCGCAAATCGGTAAGGGCATGTGGGCTAAGCCTGATGAAATGAAAGAGATGATGGATACTAAGGCTGCTCATCCTAAGTCTGGTGCTAGCACTGCGTGGGTACCATCACCAACGGGCGCTACCTTGCATAGCATACACTATCATCAAGTGAGCGTAGCTGATGTACAGGACACGCTAAAGTCACGCGAGCGCGCTAGCTTGGACGACATCTTGACCATCCCATTAGCAAAAAATACCGACTGGACTGACGAAGAAAAGCAGCAAGAGCTTGAAAACAATGCTCAAGGTATTTTGGGTTATGTCGTACGCTGGGTAAATCAAGGCGTTGGTTGCTCCAAGGTGCCTGATATCAATGATGTCGGTCTCATGGAAGATCGTGCTACTTTACGTATCTCAAGCCAACATATTGCTAACTGGTTGCATCATGGCGTGGTTAGTGAGCAGCAAGTGATGGATACGATGAAACGCATGGCCAAGGTCGTCGATGAGCAAAATGCAGGCGATGATGACTATCAATCAATGGCAGATAACTTCGATAGCTCTTATGCATTCAAAGCCGCCTGTGATTTAGTCTTTAAAGGACGTGAGCAGCCTAGTGGTTATACTGAGCCATTGTTGCATCAAGCACGTTTGGATCTTAAAGCCAACGCTTAGAACAATAGACTAAATATGACAGGTATTTGAGCATACTTGATGAGCAAGTATGCCAGTCAGTCTTGCTCGTTTGTAACTGATAAATTTGCTCAAATAGATTATTAACTTCTTAATTAGCGCTATTTATTTTCTAGTAAATAGCGCTTTATTTTGGACTATTATTCGATGTTTATTATAAAAATTTAAGAATATTAGTAATCATATTAACCAATATTATTCGTATCTAATTGAGTAAGTGGAAGTTTTTTAACAATCGTTCAAATAAAGTAAAGTATCTGTTATTTGATAATAGATGTATCGAAAAGGCAAAAAAATATGTTGCAAATTATGTCAAAGTTGTTATGCTTGTACTCGAAGTATGAGTTTGGTAACGGATGTTACGCAATGGAAGGATAAAAACTAAAGATTACATGGCAGTTACTTTTTTAATCCCAGTTATGTAAATCATGGTTTTTTTCATCTTACTGTAATAGAACTTCGCCACACTTGTTTCTGACTAATCTCGGTAGCCAGTTACACATTATATCTTTGAGGATTTGTGACGATACCATTATGGGCGCCAGCTAATAATAGCTTGCTCATTACTACAATTGTAAAGTGGAGATACCCCATGAAAAAACTACTTTTAGCTACAGCAATCGCAGCCCTATCTGTATCTGCAGCCAATGCAGCACCAACCGTTTATGGTAAAGCATTTGTCGGTATGGACTACGTTAATTTAGATGATGAGACTCGTACTGATGACGATATGGACGCCGTCCAAATCAACTCATATTCTTCACGTCTTGGTTTCAAAGGTTCTGAAGCAATTACTGCTAATACTGATGTAATCTATCAGTACGAAGTGGGTATCAATATTGATGGTAATGCAGGTGATGATAACAATATTGCATTCAAAAGCCGTGATACTTTCTTAGGCTTGAATAATGATAACTATGGTGAAATCCGCGTTGGCCGTAATACATCAGTTGTTGATTACGTAAATAACGTTGTGACTTCTGGTAGTGGTTTTTGGGATAACCTAGGCTCAAATCAGCTTGAAGAAAATGAAAACGGCTATAATATGACTGATAGCGGTCGTATTAACAATTCAGTTATCTGGAAAGCTCCTAAATATAATAACCTACCATTAGATGTTGCACTTATGTATAGCGCTGATGAGTCTTTTGTCTCTGATAGTGGTGATCGTAATAATGGCTTTGCTGCTGCAGCAATGTATGATGCCGGTACTGGTGTTACATTTGGTGTTGCTTATGATAAAGATGTTAACCTTTCTGGCGATTTAATTCGTGGTACGGCTACTGTTGATCTAGGCAAGTATATGGCAGCTCCTGTAGTACTTGGCGCTCTATATCAAGTAGCTGATTTTGATAGTGATGCAGCTAACAGAGGCGATGATAAAGAAAAAGGTCTAGTTGTTAGTGCTAAGATGGGCCTAAATAACTTCGCTAAGCCAGCTGCTGTTTATATTCAATACAATAACACTGACAACTTGCTTGGCTTTGATGAAGCTGATTCTGATCAAATCGTAGTTGGTGGTGAATATGCTTATAAGCCTAATATGATTGCTCATGCTTATGTTGGTCAAAACTCAGCTGACCTTGGTGGTGCTGACTACGATCTACTCGCTATCGGTGGCGGTTTAGAATACAAATTCTAAATTAGATTGTCTTATAAGTTATTTATAAAGACTCATCCTTCGGGGTGAGTTTTTTGTTGCGTAGCGTTTTAATAATAGAAAAATGTTTGCTACCAACACGAAAATATAAGAGTTTCAGACAGTTTGCATTTTTGCCCTATATTTTGTGGCGTATTTTTAGTAAAATCCTTCTTTACCAATTACCGACAGAGTACTATGACCAAGTTTATATTCGTGACCGGTGGGGTAGTGTCCTCACTAGGAAAAGGTATCACCGCAGCTTCTCTTGCAGCGGTCTTAGAAGCACGTGGCGTGACTGTCACGATGACCAAAATGGATCCGTATATTAACGTTGATCCAGGTACAATGAGCCCGTTTCAGCATGGTGAAGTATTCGTTACTGAAGATGGCGCAGAGACCGATTTGGATTTGGGTTATTACGAGCGCTTCTTGCGTCACTCAAAAATGAGTAAGAGTAATAACTTTACCAGTGGCCGTATTTATCAGAACGTGTTGAATAAAGAACGCCGTGGTGAATATCTAGGCGGTACTGTACAGGTTATTCCACATATTACTGATGAAATCAAAAACAAAATCCTTGCCAGTGGCGAAGGGTATGATATCGCTATTATCGAAATTGGCGGTACCGTTGGTGATATCGAATCACTTCCGTTTATGGAAGCCGTACGTCAGATGCAAGTAGAGCTTGGCCGTAATAGAGCCATGCTAATGCATCTTACTTTAGTACCGTATATTGCTAGTGCTGGTGAGACCAAAACCAAGCCGACACAGCATTCAGTGAAAGAGCTACGCTCTATTGGCCTACAGCCTGATATCCTAATCTGCCGCTCTGACCATCATATCTCACAAGACAACCGTCGCAAGATTGCGCTATTTACCAACGTTGAAGAGCGTGCGGTCATCATGTGTGAAGATGCACAGAGTATCTATCAGATACCGCGCACATTACACGAGCAAGATCTTGATGATTTAATCTGTGAGCGTTTCGGTCTTGATGTGCCTGAAGCTGATTTGAGCGATTGGGACAAAGTAGTTGAAGCACAGTTGAATCCAGAAGGAACAGTGACTGTTGCGATGGTCGGCAAATATGTCGAGCTTCCAGATGCTTATAAGTCTATCAACGAAGCATTGCTACATGCAGGTATCACGCATAAAGTAGACGTGAAGATTGACTATATCGATGCTGAACGTCTAGAAGGTGATGATACTTTGCTTGCGCAGCTAAACGATGCTGATGCTATCTTAGTGCCAGGCGGTTTCGGTGAGCGCGGTACGATGGGCAAGATAAAAGCCATCACTTATGCTCGTGAAAACAACGTTCCATACTTAGGTATTTGCCTTGGTATGCAGTTGGCAGTAATCGAGTATGCACGTAACGTACTTAACATTAACGCCAACTCTTCTGAGTTTGATCGTAAAACAGCTGAGCCTATCATTGGTCTGATCACTGAGTGGTTAGATGAGCGCGGCGAGCTACAGATTCGTAGCGACGATTCAGACCTTGGTGGCACGATGCGTCTAGGCGCACAGCAAGCAGAGCTAGTTTCTGGTAGTAAGCTAAGCCAAATTTATGGTGCAAGCAATATCACTGAGCGTCATCGCCATCGCTATGAGATGAACAATCGTTATATTGAGCCGCTAGAGCAAGCAGGTATGACCATCTCTGGTTATTCTGCCAAGCAGCATTTGGTAGAGTCAGTTGAGATTTCTGAGCATCCATGGTTTGTTGCTGTACAGTTCCATCCAGAGTTCACTAGCTCACCACGTGGTGGTCATCCATTGTTTAATAGTTTTGTAAAAGCTGCTAAGAACCACAGCGAAGTAAAATAGCTCTCAAAATGTAATGTATATTGAAAGCATTTATTATAAAAAAGACTGATCTTCGGATTGGTCTTTTTTTTGCTTACTCTAAACTGCTAGTAGTTATTAGCCAAAATCATTTTTACTAATGACGTCTAATTACGCTTGCATACTTTTTTTAATCAGCCTATCGGTTACAATATGGGATAGAGATATTAATAACAAAATAAGAGGTAATGGCTTCATGGAAAACTTATTGACCGCACAATCACATATTACGCTCAACACTCCTAATAACGATACGATTAACATTGGTAACGACCAGCCTTTTGTATTGTTCGGCGGTATGAATGTTTTAGAATCTAAAGAATTGGCATTTGAGATTGCTGAACAATATATTGATATCTGCAAGCGCTTGGGTATCAGCTATGTTTTTAAAGCGAGCTTTGATAAAGCCAACCGCTCAAGTTTGCATTCGTATCGTGGGCCTGGTTTAGAGCAGGGTATCGATTGGCTAGGTCAGATCAAAGAAAAATTCCAAGTACCGATTATCACTGATGTGCATGAGCCACATCAAGCAGCACCAGTCGCTGAAGTGGCTGATATTATTCAGCTACCTGCATTTTTGTCGCGTCAGACAGATTTAGTGCATGCGATGGCAAAAACAGATGCCATTATTAATATCAAAAAGGCACAGTTTTTGGCCCCTCACGAGATGCGTCATATCGTCAATAAGTGCCTAGAAGGTGGTAATGATAAGCTCATACTTTGTGAGCGTGGTAGTGCCTTTGGCTATAATAATTTAGTCGTGGATATGCTTGGTTTTGATACCATGAAGCAGATGGATATCCCCGTATTCTTTGACGTGACGCATAGCTTACAACAGCCAGGTGCACGTAGTGATAGTGCTGGTGGACGTCGTGAGCAGATTACAACGCTTGCCCGTGCAGGTATGGCTACAGGGTTGGCAGGGTTGTTTTTAGAAGCGCATCCAAACCCAGAAACTGCAAAGTGTGATGGTCCATGTGCGCTGCGTATGAGCCAACTAGAGCCGTTCTTACGTCAGCTTAAGCAAATTGATGATTTGGTCAAAGGTTTTGAAGTATTGGATACTCATTGATACGATACGTTATAAGAGGGCTATACAATGGCAATTCAGATGGCGCAAGTAAGCATCGAAAATATCGATGATGCAGAGGGCTTAGATAGCGTAATGACTGTGCTTAAGAATATCTCAGGCGTGACGGCTATTAATTTGGATCCCAAGCATAATGTCGCAACGGTAAGCTATGATGATACAGATACTAGTATCCATGCCTTGACGGCGGCGATTAGTATGGTGGACTATGTGACTCAGCCATTTCCGATTGATTCACCACAGAACCCGCACCATAACGATTTATAATCACAAATAGCTATTGTTATAAACTTGTCGATGCGCTCTTTTACGTTTTTATTAATAAGTTCCTGTCTCGTTAATAGCATCTCGTTAATAAAGCAACAACCAAACGGTCTTGTTGTCGAGGATAATAGGGCTTATGCTTATTTAATGTAGCTTTGATAGTTGCTCTTACTTTGATAACTTAAAAAATATCAAAGTAAGCATTAACAGAATCACTATTAGAGTTGCTCATTACTAATAAAAATAAGGAGCCCAATATGGCAGATCAAACACGTATTATTAAAATTGACGGTATGACTTGTGGCGGATGCGTAGCAAGCGTACATACGGCAACAGCCGATATTGATGGATTAGAGACTATTACTGTTGACCTCGCTGACAACTTAGCGACGATAACCTTTGATGATAGTAAAACCAGTGCAGAGGCTATTGCTTCAGTTATCGACGATGCGGGATTTGAGGCGACAGTTGCTAACTCATAAATCTCATCTTCTATGTAAAAAACCAGCTAACATGTTATTACACGCATGATAGCTGGTTTTTTTAATGATTAACGATTATGAGCATTCAGTCTCAATACTTTGATACATTGCTACTTTGTCTAAAATACTCATACTGAATACGATATAACCTAATTGCTTTATTTGAATTTTTTGCCCACCCACTGATATTTTATCGTGGTTCCTACAAATTTATAGGCACCATGACGAGTTTTATTTATGAACGATACCACCCGTACTACCAAAGATGAGTCTTATGATGTCGAAACTGATGTTGAGTCCAACATGCCACTGGCACCGCAACGCGCGCATTTGCAATTGGCGATTGACGGTATGACTTGTCAGGCTTGCGCCTCAAGAATCGAGAAGGTGCTTAACAAAAAGCCTTCGGTGTACGAGGTAAGTGTAAGTTTTGCTGGCGAGACTGCCAATGTTGATTATGATCCGACCCAGACGACGCCTGAACAGATCACAGAGTGGGTGAATAAAACAGGCTTTGTGGCTAATGTGCAGGCAGCCGATAGCTTATTTGCTCAGACTGACAAAGATACTGCCACTCAATATCCATGGCGTTTGATTGGATTATGGGTTTGTTTGGTGCCATTTTTGGTGGGTATGGCGGGTATGTTGGCGGGTTTTGGTATGGCGTGGATGCCGCCAGTCTGGGTGCAATTTATTTTAGCGACTGTAGTACAGTTTGGCTTAGCGTTACCGTTTTATAAGAGTGCATGGGCATCTATAAAAGGTGGCCTTGCCAATATGGATGTGCTGGTGGTCATTGGTACAGTGACGATATGGGCGTATTCGACTTATCTTTGGCTCACGCATGGCGATGGTACTTTAAACAGTCTTTTGCAAAGTGGGCATCTGGGCGGACACGGTGCTGGTAACAGCCCAGCCGTATATTTTGAAGCAGGGGTGATGGTCATTGCCTTTGTACGTACAGGTAAATATCTTGAGGAACGTACCAAGAAGCACAGCCTAAACAGTATTGATTTATTATTGTCATTGACACCTGATGAAGTAGAGCAGCAGCAGCCAAATGGTGAATTTCATAATATTGCGTTATCTGATGTGCAAGTAGATGACGTCCTACGTGCAAAGCAAGGCAGCCGCGTCGCTACAGATGGTACCATCATAGAAGGCAGCGGTTGGTGCGTGGAGAGTCATTTAACTGGTGAGTCGGTAGCCCTCAAAAAAGAGCAAGGCGATGGATTGCTGGCAGGTGCCTTGGTAGAGAATGGCAGTCTGCTGTATCGTGTCAGTGCGAAGGGCAGCGACACGAAACTCGGCGATATGGTACAAGCGTTGAGTGATGCACAAGGCTCAAAAGCCAATCTAGCGCGTCTCGCGGATCGAGTAACGGCTATTTTTGTCCCCGTAGTAGTAACGATTGCGTTGGTTACTTTTGGGGTCACATGGTGGCTGACAGGTATGGTTGATACTGCTTTAATGCATGCAGTATCAGTCTTGGTTATTGCTTGTCCTTGTGCACTTGGTTTGGCCACGCCAGCAGCGATCATGGCTGGTATGGGCGTTGCCGCGCGTCATGGTGTGTGGTTCAAGGATGCGCAAAGTCTTGAGGCAGCAGGTAATATAGATACGGTAGTACTCGATAAAACAGGTACATTGACTATTGGCAAACCTACTATCGTCGATCATGTCATGGTGGATAAGTCGCTTGCTGTTGATGATGTATTGCAGATTGCGGCCAGTGTCGAGGCGCATGCCAGTCATCCACTAGCAACTGCCCTCGTCAATACGGCTAAAGACCGTCAACTGTCTCTATTTAATGTGACTGACATCAGTGTGATAAAAGGCGCTGGTATACAAGCAAATATCGAAGGTCTTGGGCTGATAAAAGTGGGTACGGCAGAGTTTGCTAACTTGACGTTACCAAGATTCATGCCAAAAGTATGGCAAATTGCCAGTACCGTTGCGATTAGTATCAATGATGAGCCACTAGGTGCGTTTGCACTAGCCGATGACTTAAAGGCAGATACGCCGCAAGCAATCGCTGCACTACAAGATGCGGGTATCAATGTCATTTTGATGAGTGGTGATAAGCAGTCCGTCGTCGATCATGTAGCAGGGCAGTTGGGTATTGATAAGGCTTATGGCAAGATGAGCCCGCGTGACAAGGCCAGTCAAATTGCACTATTGCAAACTGCTGGTCATAAGGTAGCGATGGCAGGAGACGGCGTCAACGATGCGCCAGCGATGGCTACTGCCGATGCCAGCTTTGCGATGTTTGAGGGAACTGATGTCGCTCAGCATAGTGCCTCTGCACGGCTAATGGGTGAGTCGCTCATGCATATCGATGCGGCACAAAAAATCGCTCAAGCAACGCTACGCAATATTAAACAAAATCTGTTTTTTGCCTTCATTTATAACTGTCTCGGTATTCCGCTTGCTGCATTTGGGTTTTTGAATCCGATGATTGCAGCCGCTGCTATGGCGCTTAGCTCCATCTCAGTACTCATGAATGCACTACGATTAACACGGTTTAAGACAGAGGTTGAGTTAGATAATACGGTATCAACCTCTCATACGGATAAAGAACGCATAGCGAAATAGTAGCTATCATATTTGCTTAGGTATTCTACAAATATAAAAGAGGCAACCATCGCATATATGTATCTCTAAGATTGTTTTTATGACGGCAAGTCGGTGTAAGATAAGGGAAGTTTGGTAAAATATATGCTATGATGCCAAGCACTATAGCCGACTATTAATATGCTTTATATCCCTCTAATTGCTAGGTAACGATAGCCACAAGATAGAAAGGTGTAAAGGGTTTTTAAGACTATGCGCTATATGATATTTTGCTTTATCTTTTTTGTATGCTAGCTGCCGTTATTTATCTCACAAACTTGGCATGACCAAAGGAATTAACAGACATTATGTACGCTGAAGAAACCAACAACGTCACCGCAATTAAAGACATTCGCGCTCGTGAAATTTTAGACTCGCGCGGCAACCCAACTATCGAAGCTGATGTTATTTTAGCTGACGGTACTGTCGGCCGTGCTGCTGCTCCAAGTGGCGCATCAACAGGCTCACGTGAAGCGCTTGAGCTACGTGATGGCGACAAGACCCGCTTTATGGGTAAAGGCGTCAAAAAAGCCGTTTCTAATGTCAACAGTCAAATCCGCAGCGCCTTGATTGACAAAGATGTGACTGAGCAACAGGCCATTGATGATGCCATGATTGCACTAGATGGTACAGAAAACAAAGAAAGCTTGGGCGCCAATGCCATGCTAGCTGTGTCACTTGCGACTGCAAAAGCGGCAGCCAAGTCACAGAATCTGCCATTACATCAATACATCGCCAATCTTCGTAATCAAACGTCGTTGACCATGCCTGTACCGATGATGAACATCTTGAACGGTGGCGAGCATGCGGACAATACGGTTGATATCCAAGAGTTTATGATTGAGCCTGTAGGCTTCACAAGCTTCTCAGAAGCGCTACGTGCTGGTACAGAGATTTTCCATAGCTTAAAGTCTGTGTTGAAATCACAAGGTCTTAACACTGCCGTTGGTGATGAAGGTGGTTTTGCGCCGAACCTACGTAGTAACGAAGAAGCCATTACGGTTATCATGCAAGCGATTGAACAAGTCGGCTATAAAGCTGGTGAAGATATTCATCTTGCGCTAGATTGTGCGGCTAGTGAATTTTACAAAAATGGTCAATACGTTTTGGCAGGCGAAGGTAATAAGGCCTTTGATAGCCAAGGGTTCTCAGACTACCTAGTTGGGCTGGCACGTCAATATCCTATTATCTCTATCGAAGATGGTCTTGACGAGTCGGATTGGGATGGCTGGAAATATCTGACCGAGCAGATTGGCGATAAAGTTCAATTGGTTGGTGATGATTTGTTTGTGACCAATCCTACAATCTTGCAAGAAGGTATTGATAAGCATATTGCCAATGCTATTTTGATTAAATTTAACCAAATTGGCACTTTATCAGAAACGCTAGATGCGATTTATATGGCTAAGAAAAATGGCTATGCAACCATCATTTCACATCGTTCAGGTGAAACGGAAGACAGCACCATTGCGGACTTGGCAGTTGGTACCGCTGCTGGCCAGATCAAGACTGGTTCACTATGCCGTTCAGACCGCGTAGCGAAGTACAACCAATTGCTACGTATCGAGCAGCAAGTACGTGCAAGCTATCGTGGCCGTGAAGAATTTATCGGTCTACGTGGCTAAGAGTCTGACTGGCTGTTTAGCGCGTAATATACGTTAAGTAATGTACGCTAAAAAGCCTAGACTCATCAGCTGAAGTCAATATTTAGGCGATATATAACCGTTTGTATATCGCCTAATCAGCTTAAATTTTACTATCCTCTTTTATACCGTTTGGCGTTATCACCTTATGAAATATTTTAGCCAATTTATACTACTTGCTTTAGCCGTTGCAGTGCTTTTAGGATTGCAATATCAGTATTGGTTAGGTGAAAATGGCCGCTTTGAGCATAATAAGTTGACAGCTCAAATCGAAAAGCAACAACGTTTGAATGACAATCAAGTTGCAGCAAACAACTTACTACGCACCGATGTCCAAGATTTAAAAACGGGACTTGAGGCCGTAGAAGAGCATGCTCGCTTAGATTTAGGTTTAATCAAACCTAATGAGACTTTTGTCCAAGTATCTACTGCACCAACCACGCACAGCAACTATTAGCTTTATAGATACACTAGCTTTCACGAATACACTAATTTTTACGACATGAATTAATTTTCATGATGCAGCATCATAATGTTGTTATCTGACACCATTCATCACACTTAGCACCTGCTTTATTCCTCTTTACATATACTGTCATGGGCTTAAACCATGAGTACACTACTATGAATACAACCCCTAATATACATGCCATGATCGTCGCAGCTGGTCGCGGCAGCCGTTTTGGTGCGTCTATTGCCAAGCAATATACAATGCTAGAAGGTCAGACACTATTGCAGCATAGCGTGGCACGACTTGCTTATAGCGATTACATTGATAAGTGTCTATTGGTCATATCAGCCGATGACAGCACGGCTCAACAATTAGAGTTTGCACTTCCTGTACGCTATGCAGTCGGCGGAGCAGAGCGTTGGCAGTCAGTACAAGCAGGCGTTGAAGCGATTAGTCAGACAAGTGCTGATGATTCGGATTTGGTGCTTATCCATGATGCAGCACGTCCCGCTGTACCAAGTTCAGATATCGATCAAGTGATTGAAGCAGCGATGTTGGAGCCTTACGGCGCTATTCTAGCGACACCAGTGGCCGATACGTTAAAAGCTTCCTATCAGCTAGCTACCTCCGTAGAAGAGAGTCGTCCACATTCTTATACCAAATCTACTATTGACCGTAGCAATATGTGGCAAGCACAAACCCCGCAAGTATTCCGTTTAGGTCAATTAAAAAAAGTCCTAAATCATGTGTTTGAACATCAGCTAAGCATCACAGATGAGGCCAGTGCTTTTGAACAACTAGGTTTACCAATACGCTTAGTCTCTGGTAGTCGCCAGAATATAAAACTGACCTATCCTGATGATGCGGTACTGTTAACAGCGATTATGGCGCTTCAGTCTTAGTTTCAATTCTACTTCCGCTAACGAGCATCAATTTTACTCCTTTTATACTTAATGGTGGCCATAATAAGTATTAGGGCTTCAGTAGCCACTATATCCTCGTTAGACTTTTCTGTACTATTCTTAAAGATTAATTCAAAAATGAACTATTACTAAAGCCTATACCAAGAATATATATAATCTACTTTGGGATATAATATGGTTATTACATATGTTTTTTGTGTCTGAGCGGGCCTATGTCCAGTAATAGGTTGCTTTAATGACCAAACTAACCTATGATGTAACTAACTTAATACAATTAATATAAAAACTTATAAAATCAATAATATATCAGACCGATTCATTACGCTTAGTTATGTTGTCTCTATATTTTTTCTGAAGTTAGTATGATTGTTTTAGCGACATTTACCTGATAATAGGGAGAAGCTGATTGTCAACAATCAACGATTCAACAAATCCAGTAACGATAGATCTCTGCCAGCTTGTATATATAAGCCGGATTACCTCTACTGGTCTTTCAAGTCCTAGCACGCTTAATGATATCTCAGAGACCGCGGTTGAACGCAATCAAATAGATAATGTCACGGGTATTCTTTGCTATGGCAATGGCTACTTTTTGCAGTGTGTCGAAGGCTCAGAGCAGGCACTAACCAATCTAAAAAATCGTTTGTTGGTGGATGATCGACATAAAGAATTAAAGATTTTAGATTTTTCTGAGATTACCGAACGTCGCTTTGCCAGTTGGTCATTACGTTCAATTACCCTTGAGCGTTGGATGACTAAAGAGCCTGAGCTTAAAAAGTTAATGCCATTTAAGCCTTATGAGTGGGATTCTAATGAGTGGCAGAAGTTCTTGGACGTGCTGCAGGGCTACTATGAAGAGCAAACGAGAACAGGTAACGTTGATACGCCTCCTGTCAAATATAGTACGCTAGGGGTGACTCTAAGTAAGGTTGTAGGGCAGCATCAGGCGTTCTTTTTAATCCAGACGATATTGGGATTGATGATAGTGGCTACGTTGCTATGGTTGCTGCTGTAATCGATAGATATGAAAAAAGTTCCCATTGAGCCAAGCTATATTTATAATCAATAAGACAACCAAATAAAAAAGCCAGCATTTAATTGATGCTGGCTTTTTTATTTAAAAGAATAAGTTAGCTCTTAATGACAGACATAAAAAAACCCAGTTCATAATAAATTATGAACTGGGTTTTTGGTGGTACGCTTGTTAGTCTAATCTAATGCTAAGCAATAGTGCTAACAAGTGACGCCAAATAGTGGCGTCCCCAGGGGGATTCGAACCCCCGTTACCGCCGTGAAAGGGCGGTGTCCTAGGCCTCTAGACGATGGGGACTAGTAACAACACTTCAACTGCTTTCACCATTTATGCTGAAGTGGTGCGTATTTTAATAGCGTCGGCGCTTCCTGTCAAGCCTTTTTCTACGTCTTTTTAAAATTAAATATCTTTTTTTAATTGCGCGACGAGGATGTAGGTCATTTCGCTTTAAATGATAGCGAATCCATAAAGAAGTACAGGCGCTAATCGTCAATGCAAGCAGCATATAACCGAGAATGGTGCCCCATAACTTGAGCTGTGGATCCATAATAAAGTCCCTCCTATTAATCTTGATAATACCTACTATCAAGACAGTGTGAGCAACTTGAACCATCTATAGGATATAACTACATCGTTTAAGAGTGATATTTTATCATCAGACCGTTATTTATATCGAATAAAACAACTACGTCTGTCATCACTAAAATAGTTCCGTCTATTTATTATGATATCAATCATATCCCTATTGATTGCCAAATCAAGATGTCAAAGTCATCAAGTATTACAAATAGCACTATTATGTATGATTGGCAATATAGGATATGTGACTTATTGACTGTCGCTATCAGATGACTCTTCTTTCGCGTCTTCATTATGCAGCGCATTGGCTAACATAGGGTAGTTATTCAGTATATGACAGAATAGTTCAGCAGTCTTTTGAGTGTCATACAGAGCTGAGTGAGCATTCTTACCATCAAACTCTAACCCTGCTGCTTTACAAGCACGTGCTAAGACAGTTTGACCAAATGCCAATGCTGATAAGGTGACGGTATCAAATACTGAAAAGTTATGAAATGGATTGTGATTTTTGCTATTGGTTCGTAGCACAGCTGCATTTAAAAAAGCCAAGTCAAAATGGGCATTGTGCCCAATCAACACGCACTGACGGCACTCTTCGTCACGGCGTACGTCTTTTAACCCTTTGAAGATCCGGCGCAATGCTGTCTTTTCATCTTCAGCAATGGCTTTGCGCATTGGGTTTTTAGGGTCAATACCCGTAAAGGCAAGCGCACTTGGCTCTAAGTTTGCGCCTTCAAAAGGCTCGATATGAGCGTTAAAAGCTTCACCTGGATAAAATACACCTTGCTCATTCAGTAAGACAGGAATACAGGCAATTTCTAACAGTGCATCGGTCTGGGCGTTGAAACCTGCTGTTTCCACGTCGACGACGACAGGCAAGAACTTGCGAAAGCGGTCTTTTAAGGCCATAGGCGCTTGCTCATCTGTCACTGAAGCTGCATCTTCAGCGGAAGTGCTTAGAGTAGCATCAGGACTAGCAGATTTAGGGTTTGATAAGTCTTGGTCAGGCAAGGTCGCTATGTTTTGATTGGTCATATAAAGTTAAATCACTTTTATCAGTCGTACTAATATATTGAATAAGAAATAAGCATCCTATGATACTAACTGCACCTTTAGTACAAAGAAATCTACTACAAAGGTATCATTAGTATCATAGGATAAAATAATAGGTCATTTATTGAATGCTAAGCTTTGCGGGCATTAAGCCTTGACTGACCAAGGTAGCGTCTCACCTGCCATTAAGGGCGTCAATGATGCACCATCAAAATAAGGATAGTCAGCCGGTACTTGCATAGGCGTGTTGACAAGTGTGATCGTACTTTCATTTAGAGGTAAGCCGTAGAACTGAGCGCCAAAACGACTGGCAAAACCCTCCAGCTTGTCTATTTTTCCAACACTATCAAAGGCGGTCGCATACAAAGGCAGCGCCGTGGCTGCGCTATAGCAACCGGCACAGCCACAAGCGGCTTCTTTTTTGTCTGTCGCATGTGGCGCAGAGTCAGTACCTAAGAAGAACTTTGGATTACCACTAGTGGCTACATCTAATAGCACTTTTTGATGGCTTTCACGCTTTAAGATAGGCAGGCAATAGAAATGCGGTTTGATACCACCAACCAAGAGATGATTGCGGTTAAACATCAAGTGCTGCGGCGTGATAGTCGCAGCAACATGGTTACCTTGTGACAATACAAAATCTGCCGCATCGCTAGTAGTGATGTGCTCTACTACTATTTTCAATGTAGGGAACTTTATGATAATTTGTGCCAACACTTCATCTAAGAAACGCTTTTCGCGATCAAAGATATCTATATGGTCTTGAGTAACTTCACCATGGATTAGCAATGGTAGGTTGTACTTTTCTAGTGCTTCAAAGACATCGACGCAGGCATTAATATTGGTGACGCCATCTGCGGAGTTGGTAGTTGCCCCAGCAGGGTAGAGTTTGACAGCTTGTACGATACCTGACTGCGCTGCCAACTCAATATCTTGGGCAGTGGTATTATCCGTTAAGTATAGAGTCATACGTGGATCAAAAGCTGACTTGCGCTCAAGACTTAAATCACTTGCTGCTAATTGCTCCATGATACGTGCGCGGTAAGCAATCGCATCCTGCGCGTTTTTGACTGGAGGTACGAGGTTAGGCATACAGATGACACGGTTAAAGCTGCTTGCTGCATGAGGTACGGTCGTGCTCAAAGCGAGATCGTCACGCAAATGAATATGCCAGTCATCTGGCTGAAGGATGGTCAATTCTCTAATCGAATCAGTCATAGTGTCAAAGCGCTCTATATCGTCAAATAAAGGAAACAAAAGGGAGTAATACTGTGGGTCTATCATAACAGATTTGCCCACTTGACTAAATATAAGGCTAGATATCTGTACATAATTCATCGGGCTAAGATTAATATCTTATCTTTAAACGATGTTTAAATTCTGGTGGCAAAAATGAGGTTGACTAGAATTTAAGTCAAAAGCGCACGCCTTATGGCAGTTAGACTTTTGCCCATAGTAAATATGATGTACACTGAGCAGGTAATTATCGTTCGACTTGCTTTTGATTTGATCGTCGCCTTTTCTAAAACTATATTTCATAATGGGAGTTATTCATGGCTCAACTTGATCCAAAAAATATCAATAAAATCGTCTTGGCTTATTCAGGTGGTCTTGATACCTCAATTATCGCTAAATGGCTACAAGAAACTTATGATGCGGAAGTAATCACCTTTACCGCTGATATCGGCCAAGGCGAAGAAGTTGAGCCAGCACGAGCCAAAGCTCAAGCAATGGGTATCAAGCATATCCATATCGAAGATCTGCGCGAAGAGTTCGCTCGTGATTATGTATTCCCTATGTTCCGTGCTAACGCCATTTACGAAGGTGAGTACTTGCTAGGTACGTCTATTGCTCGTCCATTGATTGCCAAGCGCTTGGTTGAGATTGCTAAAGAACATAACGCCGATGCTATCAGTCATGGTGCGACTGGTAAAGGCAATGACCAAGTTCGTTTTGAGCTAGGTGCTGTTGCTTTGTCACCAGACGTAGTAACTATTGCTCCTTGGCGCGAGTGGGATTTATCAAGCCGTGAAAGCCTGATGAAATATGCTGAAGAGCATGACATCGCCATTGATTATGCGGGCAACAAGAAAAAATCTCCTTACTCAATGGATGCTAACTTACTGCATATCTCTTATGAAGGCGGTGTCCTAGAAGAACCGTATACTGAAGCAGAAGATGATATGTGGCGCTGGTCTGTCAGCCCAGAAGAAGCACCTGATGAAGCACAGTATCTAGAACTAGAATACGAAAAAGGCGACATCGTTGCTATCGATGGTGAAGCACTTAAGCCTTATGAAGTCATGATTAAGCTAAATGAAATCGGTGGCAAACATGGTATCGGCCGTTTAGATATCGTTGAAAACCGTTACGTCGGTATGAAATCACGTGGTTGCTACGAGACGCCAGCTGGTACTATTATGTTAAAAGCGCATCGCGGTATTGAGTCGTTGACACTTGATCGTGAAGCTGCCCATCTAAAAGATGAGCTAATGCCACGCTATGCAAAAATCATCTACAATGGCTATTGGTTCAGCCCTGAGCGTATGATGCTACAAGCATTGATTGACAAGTCACAAGAATACGTCAACGGTACTGTACGTGTAAAACTGTATAAAGGTAGCGTTAGTGTCGTCGGCCGTAAATCTGACGATTCATTATTTGATGAAAAAATCGCTACTTTCGAAGATGATGCGGGCGCTTATGATCAAAAAGACGCAGAAGGCTTTATCCGTCTAAATGGCTTACGTCTAGCTATCGAAGCTAGCCGTGGTCGTGATTTATCTAAGTAAGTTTTTGGGCTACTGATAGCCAATTCGTAACCTAGATCGCACAACAAAAAAGAGACTCTATGTTGATAGGGTCTCTTTTTTTATGGCTAATAAATGATTGCCAAACGGTTGCTTTGAAAATATTTGTTTCAAAAGTAAAACGCTTTACTCAGCTTTTTCTGTCTCTGCAACGTCAGATTCATCTTCGTCTACCATTACGATGGCCACATCTTGCTGTTGGCGCTTGTCAATAGCATCTTGTTCTAATACTTCTTCAGTTGCCAGGATAGCACCGTCAGATTTTTGCGATTGGTATTTCAAGGTAGCGAGCGCACCAAGGACACCAACGACAAGTATGATGATAAGAATGACAGGATTTTTCCATAGCGGTGTAGAAGCCTCATATTCGATGGGCTTTTCACTAGTAGTGGTCGGTGTATTATCGTTATTGCCGCCGATTAGTCCCAAACTTACTAAAGGCGGTTTAGGCGGATTGGCTGGTTCAGAGTTAACGCGCAGTCGATTTCGGCTAAGATAGATATCTGAGATTTTGGCCAACTGCAATAACCAACGTTGATGTGGTAAGGCAACGGCATGCATCTCCGTAAATACCAGCATATCATTGTGACGACCCTGCTGTAGATTGTCAGGTGAGCGTCCAATGGCTTTTAAGTAATTGCCTGTCGCCATTTGCATGTCTTGCACAGGTTCATAGTTTTCAGGTTTGAATCCGGACAGTTCATACCAGTAAAGATCAAAAGGAGGTGGAGTGCTTGATAACTGCTCAGCATTTAGTAACGTACGCTCCGCATTATTCTCTTGGTCGTTCTCTATAGCTTCAGTAGTTGATTGGGGCAGGTCACTATTGCTTTCTATCTCAGCAGATGAGGTATGCGCATGCTCTGGGTTAAATCGGGCCGCTGATAAAAACTGTGGTTGTAGTGCAAACCATTTATTAATCTCATCACTGTCTAGTTGACTGTATTCTGTCAAAATAGCCAATTCACGCAGCACAATCACGCACAATGAGGTGAGTAGAGTTTGAGCTTGCTGCGTCGTTGCATCAATCTTCTCAGCGATATGTTCGCTTGCCTTTATGACACGGGCGTTATCACTAAATACAGCATCTGCTGCATCGTGACGATGATAGAGTGTGGCACTGATGGTGGCAAAGTTCATTGAGTTATACTGTCGTAACTCTTTGACAGCACTACGACCAAACAGCTTTTTGCTGACTGCTTGTCCCTGATGACGCTGCTGATAGGCGAGCAGCGCACTTATGATGGCTTGTAGACTGGCATCCATCCCTAAGCGAGCTTGCGGTAGAGAGAGCTGTGCCGCATCGGCCAAAAGTGACAGCATAGGCTGGGTATCATGATATAAAAAATCATACATCGACACACGTGTCGGTGAAATAGTCGTCATAATCTGCTAGCATCAAAAAGTGTGCCCCTATATTACGGTGCCAAATGTCTTGATACAATCCCTTGATAATAGAAATTTTCAATCATTTTACTAATAACCTTAATAGTAATCTGATGAATGACTAATAGTCGGAAGCATTTATGACCAATAATAAGACGCTTGATAAACAACTCGTGATTAATATCGCTGAGCAAACATTAACGATGTACCAGCAGCAAACTGAGGTTAGATACGTAGTCTCCACTGCAAAGAATGGTATTGGTAGTCAGCAGGATAGTGGTTGCACACCGCTCGGTAGGCATGTCATTGAACAAAAAATAGGTGGTAGTGAGCCTATGAATGCGGTATTTGTTGGGCGCGTGCCGACAGGTGAGATATACGATGCAAATCTTGGTGAGCTACATCCCAAGCGTGACTGGATATTAAGCCGTATTCTTTGGTTAAGCGGTCTTGAAGAAGGGTTAAACAAAGGTAGTAATAGCAAAGGTGGTTGCGATACTTATGAGCGCTATATCTATATTCACGGTACACCAGATACTGAACCAATGAGTATTCCGCTATCACATGGCTGTATCCGTATGCGTAATGAGGATATTGTAGCGTTGTTTGAGCAAGTAGAAGCGGGTATGCCTGTTACGATTGTGGCTAATTAGGACATGTTGCACATTTAGCCATGACGCTGACAGAAACTATTTAAACACAATAAAAAAGACAGCTGGTTATATAACAAGCTGTCTTTTTTATGGAGCAGTATTACTTTATGAAAGTAGTATCCGTCATAAAAATAATATTACTACTTCTACCAAAACGTTGAGCTATCTGCAAATTTTGCTAAACGTGCATCAATATGACTCTGGTCATCAGTCAGTATGGCAGCGAACCAACCCGCACCATATAAAGCATTAGTATCTGTCTTTGATTTCAACTCATAAAACTGCTGATATTGATTATCATCATTCAGTTGTTCTAACGATTTTTGCGCTTTTATCAGCCGTTTTAGCCAACGTTTGGTTTTCTTTTTAGCTTTTTTCTTACTTAGTAAGGGCGTAGAAAATTCACTGATGTAACGTAAATCTCGTAACTGATCCAGCAGCTCGATTTCAGGTTGGTCATTATCTGCAATGTCTGTGTTTACCTCTATGTCATCGCTCACAAGCTCAGCAACACTTACTTCGTCACTTACTTCATTACTTATTTCGTCAGCTTTTTTATTGGTTTTAAGGCATTTTTTATATTGTTTAGAAAGGACTTTCGTTAGCTTATCGCGGGCAAGCTGATCAGTCTGAGGTTCAATGCTTGAGTCGCTCATAGTAAAGGCAATCAGCTCTAGCAAGGTTATCTGAAAGTCATTGGCTTGCAGCGTATTGATGGGCGTGATTTTGATACTTTCAATATCTGTTGTCCAGTCAACGGCAGGCGCGCCACATGCTTGTAGCTCAGGTTCGATCTGTGTATTGATATAAGCAAATTGATAATAGTCGCTAAGCAAGGTTGCAGTTTGCTTTAGTATCGGCAGCCATTCAGGATTAATCTCATCAGAGAAGTCGGTAAATGCTTTCAACGCAGTACGCAAGCGATCAATACCAATCCGCAACTGTAGAATATGATCGTCATCTATACTGCCAGCGACGATAGCACTGCTGTTTGGTAATATCTGTAATAAACAATTATGTACGACCGCACGTATAAAGGCAGATGCACTGCTGTCTTTGTCTATTTGCAATTGACTTAGGTTTGCGTTGACTGCTGGACTGTGTTTTTGTCCGTTAATAAGTAAGCCACCGTTTTCAGCTTTGGTAACGGTAGATAGACACAGCTTATAGCGCTTGCACCATGTTTTGGCAGTCGTAAATAGAAAATCTAAATCTCCTGACACCAGCTCAAACTCTATCTCTTGAATGGCCCTGCGTAGCGAGTCATCAGTACCATGGATGATTTCTCCCTGATCGTAAGCCATTTCGATACAGTTATCGGTTTCATCCTCATTACTTTCTGTTAGCAACCGCGTAGTGCGCTCGACATCAGTCACATAAAGTCGTGTCAGATTTTTCGCTAACTTTTTGAGCTTAAAATTAGCCAATGCTGCAGCGATTGGAGTGTCTTCATATATCGCTAAATCAGGCATCAGCTCATTATTATCGAGCATCGCTTGTACTTGCTTATTATCGAGTACGGCATTGTGCTCCAAGCGTGCCGCGATACCATCACCACCAGCTTTAATGGTTTGGACCC
Source organism: Psychrobacter proteolyticus (assembly GCF_038155145.1). Lineage (GTDB taxonomy): Bacteria > Pseudomonadota > Gammaproteobacteria > Pseudomonadales > Moraxellaceae > Psychrobacter > Psychrobacter proteolyticus_B. Next base: position 57,681 of record NZ_JBAKAY010000006.1, on the reverse strand, counting down.
ATGTATCGCCTTCTTTGCGAATACGCAGGCCGATACCTGCCTGTGCAAGCTGTTGGTCAGGCGTATCGTAATAGTGTGCAGCCAGTTGTGTCACTTGTGAGGATTTAACGTGCGTTTGACGCATTAATCCCTTTAGTCGCGACTCTGGTACCAAAAACTTCAGCTCTATCTCTTGCATATTAGCTCCTAATAATTCTGACTGATGGCTCTGATCGATAGTTGTGATAAACAATTATTAGTCTACCATTCTATGATTATTTAAACCGCAATAAAAAACCGCCCTACATGATGTAGGGCGGTTTTTTGATAAATACTGCTAGTCTGTCGGTTATTAGAACTGGTTCATCGTGTTCTTGCCGCCGCCAGCTTTCAGAGCGTTATCGCCTGAGAAGATTTCTTTGTGGTCATCGCCAAGGTCAGAACCAGCCATTGCTTGGTGCTTAACACAAGAGATGCCTTCGCGGATTTCTTTACGCTGTACGCCAGCTGCATAAGCAAGCATGCCTTCTTCACCGAAGTAGCCTTTAGCAAGTTCATGCACGCTAAGTGCAGTCGTGTGGTAAGTCGGTAGCGTGATTAAGTGATGGAATACACCAGCTTCACGTGACGCATCACGTTGGAAGTTCTTAGCGGCTACGTCAGCTGCTGCATCAAGCTCAGTACCGTCATAATCAGCACTCATCAAGTCATCTTTATTGTATGCAGAGATGTCTTTGCCTTCTTCTTCCCACTGAGCGATAACTTGCTTACGGAAGTTAAGTGTCCAGTTGAATGATGGGCTGTTGTTGTATACAAGCTTGGCTTTAGGCTGCTGTTCTTTAATACGGTCAACCATCATTTTGATGTGTTCTACGTCTGGAGTTGGTGTTTCGATCCATAGTAGGTCAGCGCCGTTTTCTAGAGCAGTTACACAGTCAAGTACAACACGGTCAATGTTAGTCTCTTCACGGAATTGATATAGACCGTTAGGTAGACGAACTGGGCGTACTAGCTTGCCGTTGTGCTTAAGTAGGCTGTCATTTTCTTGAGCATTTTCTAGCGTTACTTCTTCCATTTCGATGAAATCGATATATTTAGAAGCAAGATCGCCTGGCTCATTTGATACTGGAATTTTTTGCGTTAGTGATGCGCCTTCAGAGTCAGTACGAGCAACGATAACGCCGTCTTCAACACCAAGCTCTAGGAATGCATAACGAATAGCGTTTAGTTTAGAGATGAAGTCTTCATGCGGTACAGTTACTTTACCAGCCTGGTGACCACATTGCTTAGCATCAGATACTTGGTTTTCAACCTGAATGGCACAAGCACCAGCTTCGATCATTTGCTTAGTCAATAGGTAAGTAGCTTCTTCGTTACCGAAACCTGCATCGATATCAGCGATGATTGGCACAACATGTGAATCAAAGTTTTCGATTTTTTCTAGGATAGCTGAAGTGTCTTGGCCAGCTTCTTCAGCAGCGTTTAGCTCACGGAAGTAATCGTTCAATACTTTAGCATCTGCTTGACGTAAGAAGGTGTAGATTTCTTCGATTAGCTTAGGTACTGAGGTTTTTTCGTGCATAGATTGGTCAGGTAGTGGACCAAACTCAGAGCGTAGAGCAGCTACCATCCAACCTGAAAGATAGATATAAGTTTTAGAAGTCGTACCGAAATATTTTTTCTTAGCGTACATAGTTTGCTGTGCAACAAAACCATGCCATGCACCTAAAGACTGCGTGTACTGAGACGTATCATTGTCATAATCTTCCATGTCTTGACGCATGATTTTTGCAGTATATTTTGCGATATCCAAACCCGTTTTAAAACGGTTTTGTGACATCATACGTGCAGCATCAACTTCGCTAATGTTCTGCCAGTTGCCGTGCTTTTGCTTTAATTCACGTACTAAGTCGATCGCTGATTTATATGCAGTTGACATCTATAGTCTCCTTGGTGGGGTGTAAAAACAAATAAATTAATTGTTAAAATAATGGGTCTGTCGTTTTACTAAAATCCGCTTTACTAAAACCTTTGTACTAAAAAATAATATTCAAAATTTGGTCTATCGTTTATCTGTCGAAGTTCTATTTACCCTAAACAAACCGTTAGGCTATTACAAGAAATTTGCTGAACTCAACAGTTGAAACTAATTGCTGGTTTATAAATATTTATCGATTCTCACTATATGTTTAAAAGGTATCTGAATACTTAATAGGCAGTGATGTCATAATTGGTAGCAAGAGATGTTACAATAATGAGGTCAATTAACCGTATTTAACGACTGATAAAAACCATTAATATATTACTTAGCGACAATATTTAATTGGATGAAAACAGCTTATGAACCTAAAGTTCGTCGTCTATGCTGCAAATCCTTTATAGAACTCACTATAACCACCTTACCAAGATTTATCTAATTTATGATAGTTATCTTTGGTATTTCTGTATGATATAATGTTTATATAACAGGGCCTTACGATAGGTTGAATGAGTTATAGTGCAGCTCTATCAGAAAAAACTAGAACCAAATTAGTAAAAAATAATGAAATTATGCTGTTATAACGCACAAATCATTGTAGCAGCACTACAAATGCCAGCCTTAATATGGCGTTTACTCAAAAGCCAAGAGAACCAAATATGAATTTGCAGCGGGTTGATTTAAATTTATTAGTCCATCTAGATGTGTTGCTACGAGAAAAAAACGTCACTCGCGCAGCCGAGCAGCTTGGGATTACTCAGCCTGCTATGAGTAATATCTTGCGCCGTTTGCGTAAGCTGTTTAATGATCCATTATTGGTACGCTCATCTGAGGGTATGACGCCGACTGAACGCGCTCTTGAGCTACAGCCACGTATCCGTGAGATACTCGCTGACTTGACTCAAGTGTTGGAGCCACGTACCGAATTCCGCCCTTATAGTACCTCTCGTGTGTTCCGTATCATGACATCGGATTATGCCGAAGCGACCCTAGTACCTAAGCTGGTAAAAGCACTACGTTCTGAAGCGCCTAATGTGATTTTGGACTTTTTGACTCCATCAGACGTCTCTTATCGAGATATGGAGCAGGGACGAGTTGATTTAGCGATTAACCGTTTTAATGAAATACCTCAAAGTTTCCATCAGGTTCTAGTGTGGCGTGATACTTTTAGTTGCTTATTATCTTCTGACAGTCCTTATGCCAATCGTTTTAATTTGAAAAACTACCTTAAAGCACAGCACGTTTGGGTATCTAAAACAGGGATGGGTGTTGGTTTTGGGGTTAATCCAGAGAAATCTGGTGGACTTGGCTCTATCGATCAGGCCTTGCAGCGCCTTGGTCAAAAACGCCAAATCAGTGTCTTTACTCGACATTATCAAATGCCTGCCATGCTTGCAGCAAATAAAGATTTGATAGCGACCTTGCCAACACGTGTGGCAAGAATGCAGGCAAATAATGATAGCATTATGATGGAAGATCCGCCGTTTTTTATTCCTGAGTTTGAGCTTACGATGGCATGGTCTCCTTTGTTGCAGCATCACCCAGCCCATCGCTGGTTACGTCAGCTAATTATGCATGTGGCACGACAAGTCGTTGCTGAAGAAGAAAATCCACCACAAGAGATACCGGTTATTAATCATTTGTTTTGATTGGTTTGTGTGAGTTGAATCTATCTTTTATTAAAGTGACATATTTCCTATTATTTAATTTTTTAATAAACATATTCTCCTATATCTCCCACTCTATATAGTTATTAGACCAGCCGTTAGGCTGGTTTTTTTATGTTCTAGGGATTAATAATTGATATTTTACATTTAGATAGACTTAATAATTCAGTCACACTATTAACATCTTCAACACACTTCACAATATATTGTAAAACTCTTAATCAAATAGCTTGTTAAGATAACGGCAGATAGAAAACGAGCTACCAATAGACTGTGCTATCGACGTAAATTTAATAATTAAAACTGTCACAGCAAAATAACTACAAGTGGCAATAAACCCGATTATACATCCCAAATATAAATTCGAATAATAAGGACAGTAACTATGTCAAACATTACTACTATTAACCCAACCACGGGCGAAGAAATTAGTAACTACAATTATATGAGCAATGACGAAGTCAACAAAATTGTCGATGCTTCACATAATGCATTTTTAGAATGGCGTACAGTAAGCCATGAGGAACGAGGTCGTGTCATTAAATCTATCGGTGATAAGCTGATGGAGTACAAAGAAGAGCTGGCTAAGCTGATGACTGAAGAGCGCGGTAAGCTATATAGTCAGAGCATGCAAGAGATTGATCTCTGTAAAGCCATCTGTGATTACACTGCTGAAAATGGTGTTGCTTCTTTAGCTGATGATGTACGTGATATCGAAAGCATGAAGAAAGGGTTAGTGACGTACCAGCCTATCGGTATTATCTATGGCATGCAGCCTTGGAACTTCCCAGCGTATCAGGTATTCCGTTATACCATCGCAAACTTGATGGCAGGTAACAGCGTCCTGTTAAAACACGCATCAAACGTAACAGGCTCTGGTCTACTAATTGAAAAAATTCTTCACGAGTCTGAATTACCAAGTGATTTGTTCCGTACGATTATCATCGATCATGATCAATCAGAAGCATTGATTAGTAATGACAAAGTACGCGGCGTGACATTGACAGGTAGTGACAAAGCAGGCGTGATCGTTGGACAGCAAGCAGCGAAAGCAATTAAAAAAGCGGTATTAGAGCTAGGTTCAAATGATGCATTTATCGTATTAGAAGATGCAGATATCGAAACTGCAGTAGAAACTTGTACTCAAGCACGTTTAATCAATAACGGTGAAACTTGTGTAGCAGCCAAACGCTTTATCGTAGTCGATAGCGTATATGACGAATTCCGTAAGCGTATCGTTGAGAGGTTTGAAGGTACCAAAGCGGGTGATCCAACGGATGACAGTTCAGATATCGGTCCATTAGCACGTGCAGATTTGCGTGAGCAGCTACATGAGCAAGTAGAGCAAAGTGTGGCTAAAGGTGCAACGATTGCTGTTGGTGGTAAAGTACCTGAAGGTAAAGGTAGCTTCTATCCAGCAACTATCCTAGAGAATGTTGAGAAAGGTCAACCTGCATACGATGACGAACTATTTGGCCCTGTCGCTTCATTGATTCGTGCCAAAGATGAAGATGACGCAATGCGCATCGCTAACGACAGTCGTTATGGTCTAGGTGGCGCGATTTTCTCGAAAGATGAAGAGAAAGCTGTTCGTCTAGCACGTGAGCAATTTGATACAGGTATGGTCTATATCAATGGTTATGGTCTTGCCAATCCTGCACTGCCATTTGGTGGCGTGAAAAACTCAGGCTATGGCCGTGAGCATGGCGGTTTTGGTATCAAAGAGTTTGTCAACATCAAAGCGGTTCATGTATTCTAAGAATGAACTAACTAGACAAATTAGCTAAATAGATAACTATTTACGATTTTAAATGATTTTAAATAATAAATGGTTATCAAATAAAAAAGCCCAGTTGCTCGTAATGAGTAATTGGGCTTTTTATTGAGCTATATAAAGTGGTATTAAAATCAACTTAATAAGCTGAGATTTTTATCCGTCTATAAGCAATTGCAAAGGCAACTTAGGCAAATAAGTTTCCGTTTGCGATGATGTATTATTTGCTTCAAGTGATAATACATTTTTTGCTAGTAGTAAAATCGTCCAAGGTAGTAGCTGATGCTCAAGCTTCTGCACCCGTGACTGTAAACTCTCTGCGGTGTCGTTGATATCGACATCTAATACAGCTTGAGTCAATACCTGACCTGCATCAAGCTCCGCGGTCACTTTATGAATACTACAACCGTGACGACGTTCACCCGCTTGTATGACCCGTTTATGAGTATCTAAACCCTTATAAACCGGAAGTAGAGAAGGGTGAAGGTTAATCATGGGCGCTGGTACATTATCGATAAATGAGCCACTTAGTACGCGCATAAACCCAGCTAAGACGATCAAGTCAGGTTGCCACGCTATTAGCTGTTCGTTGGCGTGGGTTTCAAATGTCTTGATACCCATACGTTTACCACTAGCAACGTGTGACAATACCGCAACTGGAATATTGGCATCTTTAGCACGAGTCAATGCATAAGCATCTTCACGGTTACTGATAACACCAACGATTTCAATCGGTAGCGCACCTGCTTGCATTGCATTGATTAACACTTGCAGGTTGCTACCACTTCCTGAGACTAGAACAGCAATACGCAATGGTTTGATAGGCTGGCTTGCGTTATCAATTGACATTAACGGTACACCACTGCATCCGCCTGGCCATCAGTGCTGCGTTTGATCATTTCACCTATTTGCCAAGCTGTCTCGCCTGCATCAGTCAAGGTTTGGATAGCAGCTTCTGCTTTGTCTTTTGGCATAACGATGACAAAACCAACGCCGCAGTTAAAGGTACGGTACATTTCGCTCTGTGCGATATTACCTTGGGTCTGTAGCCAAGTGAATAGTTCTGAGAACTGCCAGCTATTAGTATCGATGCTAGCCGCTAAGTTATCAGGTAGTACACGTGGCAAGTTATCCGTTAGACCACCGCCTGTGATGTGTGACATCGCATGCAAAGCTGAGCTACCAAGTGTATCTTGTAATGCTTTGATTGCTTTTACATAGATACGGGTAGGAGCCATTAGAGCGTCTTGAATAGGCTGACCGTCTAGTTGCTCGTCGCTACTCGTAACATCCACACCGCTAACTTCGATGACTTTACGAACTAATGAGTAGCCGTTTGAGTGCGCGCCACTTGAGGCAAGGGCAATCAGTACATCGCCTTCTGCGACATTTTCACCAGTGACAACTTCTGCTTCTTCAACCACGCCTACACAAAATCCAGCTAGATCGTAATCGTCATCTTGATACATGCCTGGCATTTCAGCAGTTTCACCACCGATAAGCGCACAGTTAGCTAGTTTACAACCATCACCAATACCAGTCACGACAGTCGCCGCTACATCGACATCCAGCTTACCAGTTGCATAGTAGTCTAAGAAGAACAATGGCTCTGCGCCGCAAACTAATAGATCGTTGACGCACATCGCGACCAAATCAATACCAATCGTGTCATGACGGTTCAACTGTAGGGCTAATTTTAGTTTGGTGCCGACGCCATCAGTGCCAGAAACCAATAATGGTGAGGTATAACCTGTCGGGATACGGCATAACGCACCAAAACCGCCAAGTCCACCCACGACTTCAGGACGAGTAGTGGCTTTTGCAACGGACTTGATTCGCTGAACCAAAGCATCGCCTGCATCGATATCAACACCGGCATCTTTGTAGCTTAAAGAAGGCTTGTCACTCATAGTCATCTCACAGTTGGGGATAGATAATTGGGATTAGAAGGTAAAGTAATTGAGCACGCAAAAATCAGCGTTATAAAGTTCAAAAGCAAAGTTTAAAGACAGTGCGCGCATTATACCCAAAAACAGACCGTACTCGCAAAGCAACTTGCCAATATTTGACTAAGATTTGCATTAAGTTGCAAATAAGCGGTTAAGAAACAAAAAATGACTGATTTTTTGTTGTACTCTGCGATAATAGAACGCTAAATTTATTGTCGATAATGGCTTTAATACAAGTCCAAATGTGATTGACAGAATAAAAACTAATAAACATAAATTTATTAAAAATTAGACTTTTTAGGAACTTTAAGACGTCTCAGTTTAGCTAGCTAAAACTAATGAGAAAAGAAAGCAATTTGCCTAGTGACACATCGTGATGACTATAGTTATATCATTTAGAAATCGCTATCACTGACTGACTCCCTGTCAATTTTTCAAACCTGTCAATTTTTTAACCTCGTCCAACTATAGGATTACTTGCCATGATGAACCAACCAATAGATCCTTTTTTTCGGCGTTTATTTATTGTCGTGGCATTAGTTGTTGCTGTGTTTCTCTTGTATTTAATGATGCCAGTCATCGTACCCTTCGTTTTTGCCTTTATGTTGGCTTATCTATTTAATCCTCTAGTCAAGCGCCTATCAAAATACATCAAGCGCTGGGTCGCGATTATTATCGTCTACTCGACGATTACTCTAGGGATGGCGTTATTATTATGGTGGTTGGTACCGACATTGTGGCATCAGCTGCAAGCGGCGTGGGATTATTTGCCAAAGATATTTAATTGGTACAATCAAGTCGTACGAGAGTGGTTCAATAGTAATACTCGTATCAAATTGCCCCAATTAGAGTCCAAAGAGTTTTCCGATACTCTCGTCGATTATATGCAAACGAATTATAAGTTCGCTGATGCTAGCACCATGATGAGCCAAATACTGACCTCAAGTATGAACTTCATCAATAATGCAGGTCTTATTGTATTAGTGCCTATCTTAACCTTTTACTTCCTATTTAATTGGGATCAGCGTTTGCATAACTGGAAGATGGCGATACCAGGTGCTTACTGTCAAAAAGTGACTGAAATAGCCAAAGAGTGTGATCTGGCATTGATGGCGTTTATCAAAGGTCAATTACTGGTGATGGTGTTGCTAGGCGCTATTTATGCCGTACAGTTACAGCTCATTGGATTGGAGCTTGGGCTTATCATTGGTATGGTAGCAGGCATTGCCAGTTTTGTACCGTACTTAGGGTTTGGTATTGGTTTTATCGCGGCTATTATCGCCTGTCTATTTCAGTTCGGATTGGACTGGACGTATTTGTCATTGGTCGTAGGTGCGTTCTTGATTGGACAAGCTGCAGAAGGTTATATCCTACAACCATTGCTGTTAGGTGATAAGATTGGTCTATCACCATTGTGGGTCATATTTGCTGTATTGGCAGGTGCCAGTCTACTAGGTTTTGTCGGTATGCTTATTGCCTTACCAGTGTCCGCTGTCTTAAATGTGTTGTTCCGCCATTTATACAGCTATTATCGAACGACTGACTTTTATAAAGGTCGTAAACAACTGGCATTGTTTGAAAAAAGATAATTATCTTATTATTGAATACACTAGATAAAGATTGATATGTAATATCAAGATAGGCACGCAATGATTGATAAGGCTTAATGGGTAAAAGACTTGTCAGTCATTTTGTAAATATGTTATATATAGGCGCAGTGTTGATAGTATCAACCGTTTTGGTACCAGCTTTCCTAAATTTGTTTTCAACAAAGTGACTGACTTATTTTTGCAAAGGCTATAGGGCCATTAACTACAGTTGTATCGGCTAGTATTGATATTAATGAATACAGCTCAACGTAACCTGTCCCTTTTATTGTATTTTTCCATTGCACTACGCAACACGAGTTGATGATTCATGGCAGAAGCACAGCTAAGTCTCAATCTGGACATTAAGCATGATGCAAGTCTCAGCGACTTTGCCGGTCCCGGTTGGATGTCGATTATTGATGCAGTACGGCAGTTACATGTCGGCCTGATCGGTCAACTATATCTGTTTGGTAGCCCTGCTACAGGTAAGTCCCATTTGCTGTCTGCTATTTGCGAGTCATTTATCGAGATGGACAAATCGGCTATCTGTTTGTCCCTTAATGAGCTGATTCATACAGATGTCCACGTACTATCATCTTTAGAAAACTTTGATCTTATTGCCATTGATGATTTGGAAGTGCTTGAACAAAGCAGTCAGTGGCAAGAAGCTTTATTTCACCTGATCAATCGTAGCCGAGAAGGGCAACGCCAGTTGTTGTTTGCCGCTAATAAACCCGCTGATGATTTACCGTTTCAGTTAAGGGATTTAATGACGCGTTTGGCACAGGCACCGACCTTTAAAGTGCCTACTGGTCATGATTTAGCAGACAGACAAGCACTATTACAGTCTATTTTGCGTCGACGTGGATGGCAGTTTGACGATCGAATTATTGATCACTTACTAACTGATGGACCGCATCGTATCGGTGCGATGATGGAAGTACTTAATTATATTCAACCAATGTTCTCTAACCTTGGTCGTAGTAATATCTCAAAAGCAGTCATAAGTGATGCTTTGCGTACCATCGATGAGCAGACGCTTGCCGCGGAGCTGGCGGATATCGCTCAAGAGACGCAAGTAGATAACGACACGCCTGATCAAGACCAACATACGATGCCACTTGATTTTTAGCAGCAAGACTTCTAGCAGTAAGGCTTTTAGCAGTAAAAAATGAATAACCGTTAGAATACGAATATTTTGTCCAACTCGCTTTTACTATTAATGGAATAACTTATGAAATCGAATACTTTTTTGCTAAAGAAATTAACGATAAGCACGTTGTTGGTGGGGGCTGCCTCGGTTTCTATGTTGTCACAGGCAGCGGTTACTCTACAGGTTGATGACCATATCAAAGTAACTGCTATTAATGGGCAGGAAATTCAGCAGAGTGCTTTTCAGCCGCTGCAAAAAACCTTTACGTTACAGCCTGGACAACACGCTATTACTGCTAAGTATGACCGACTATATAACTTGCGTCGTGATGAGCATGATTATTTGCGTTCAGGTAATGTCAGTGTGACGGCACAATTAGCCGACAATCAAACATATCGTTTGACTATGCCTAATCAACCAGAAGATTATGAAGCTGCTAGAGAATATGCCAAGCAGCCTACGCTCGCTGTGCAACAGAACAATACTGTCATTGCTAGCCAGCAAAGTATGGCCGGTAACCAAGGCGGTCTATTTTCAGGCCTTGGTAAAGCGCTAGGCGGCGTATTCGGCGGTGCAGGTGATGCAGAGCTACAGAATCAACGTGCTATTGCCTCTTTAGATCAACCAGCAGTAAATACTACTAGCAACGTCAATACTAGTACGACCACTGTTAAGCAAGCTACTAGCGTAAGCACTTCTACTAGTACACTAGATACGTTTATGCAAGTATGGCTACAGGCCACACCTGCTGAACGTGAAAAAATGCGTCAATGGATCCAAAAATAAAACAGCCTTCTCTAAAAGATAGACAATAAAAAAGCACCTAATTAGGTGCTTTTTTATTTTTTAGAATTTGATGATCATTAGGCTTATTAAAATTTAGCCTAGTAAAATCTAACGACTATTAACCCAAAAACGCGTTGTACATCCATACCAGTTTTTCTTGCTCTTGTACGTAAGCATCAACTAGGTCAGCTGAACCTTGGTCTTCGCTCTCTTCTGCTAGGGCTGATACTTGGCGCTGCTCTGCAATTAACGCTTGCAAGCCAGTGACCACACCTTTGACACAGCTTGTGCCATCTTTGACGTTTTTGTCTTCACTAATACTAGTATGCTGCGTAAAATCGCTATAAGCGTGAAGTGGTGTACCACCCAACGTTAAGATACGCTCAGCGATTTCATCAATTTGGAGTTGTAGTGATGTATATAGCTCTTCAAATTGTGGATGCAAAGTAAAGAAATGCTCACCTTTTACATTCCAGTGATAGCCACGTACGTTTAAATAAAACACGTGATATGTTGATAGTAGATTGTTTAACTTGGCGATGACTTCGCTCATGTCTGCTTTTTCTAGACCGATCTGGTTAGTAGCATTATTAGAATTACTCATAGTATTGTCCTTATAGTGTGAGTGTAGTTATATGATAATAAATAAAGAAGAATAAAGACTCTAATAAATTGAAATACAGCGAAAAATACTTTAGTTTTCATCTGTACCTATCAATATAGACTCTATCTCTTCCTTTGATGCTTATAATAATAGCAAACTATCATTAATAAGTTAAATTTAATAAATACAATTTTACGATTGGTTTTATAAAAATTAAATCAAGTCTCTCTATTGTTTTTCTAAACGATAGAGAGACCTCATTACATTTACGCTGGTGGCTGCAAGTTTTCAGGATTTAAGCCTTTAACGGGAACCACTTCTTGTAAGTGTTGACGTATCGTATCGATAGGAAACTTCTGTGCTTGCAAGCGTTTCGGTACGATTTGGCTACCTTGTTGACCTTTTAGCTCAAACATCATAAAGATATAGTCGTCAGTCTCGTCCCAGCTCTTGATAGAGGTCCAAGGAATAACTGCTTGCTGAGTCGCACCTGCACGCATTTGCATACCGCGCATTTGCGAGTTTTTCATCATATCAGGCTGGTTGCTTGGCATCGCCATGACTAGACCATGCTTTTGCACACCTAACTTCATCTGGCGCATTTCATCTGGCATCTCTTGGTCAGCCACTTGTTTGTCAAACTCTCTTTTTACGTACCATTTAAAACCTAAAGTACGTGCCAATAGATAAATCACCACACCAACCAGCATTAACCAAAAGATAATGGTTGAATAGCCTGTCACAAAGATAAGTCCTGCAATAGCGAGTACCACAACCACTGCCATGATGATCCACTCTTTGGTCTTAAAGCTTGATAAACCAAAAGAAGGGCTGGCACTGGCAAACAGTTCATACTGTGCTTGGTGAAATTCAGCCTCAGTTAGGTTTAAGGCGACAGGTTGGAGCGTGTAGGGGTACAGGGCCATAAAGGTTTCTCAAATACTTATATTAAAAGCGTTGGATTAAAACTGCCAAAGCGAAGCAGCGATGCTGTACTTGGCTAGAAGTGAATAAAGGTATGCGCTTATCTTACCGAAAAGTACTCCTAAATGAAACATATAAGCAAGACTGTTCACGGATAGATGTCATATTAATGACGTAGTTCAAGCTCTATACTCAGCTTATTAAGACCAGACGAAAGCAAAAGTGAGTAATTAAAAACAGAACAACTTGTGATAAGCGATTAGCATAATGAACAAAACCTAGAGAAAGTCAGTTAAAAATAGCGAAAAGTAGTCAAAGATATCCAAAACATGGTCAAATCTGCCGTGTCTTGGTATTATAGCGTCTACAAGATATGTTGATATAAAACATAACGTCATAGCCAGTTGTCACAAAGACTGTGATAGCGATGTGCTAGGCAATTACTCTATTAATAATACTTTTAAACCTTTTACTCACCTTTAGTGTTACAGGCAACTACTATGATTGATCCGAAACTCTTACGCGGCGATTTAAGCGACCTACAGCAGCAGCTAGCCACCCGTGGTTATGAGCTTGATATGGAGTTCTGGCAGACGATTGAAAACGAGCGTAAGTCTCTACAAGTTAAAACCGAAGAGTTGCAATCGCGCCGTAATGCTGGTGCAAAGCAAGTAGGTGCCCTAAAAAAATCAGGCGAAGATGCCAGTGAGCTACTGGCTGAGATGCAAAGCGTTAGCGGTGAGATTAAAGCTGCTGAAGACGAGCTACGTACGCTACAAGAGCGCATCACTCAAGCAGCTTTGCAAATTCCGAATATTCCCGCGACAGATGTACCAGTCGGTACGTCAGAAGACGATAACGTAGAAGTGCGTAAGTGGGGCACGCCGCGTACGTTTGATTTTGAAATTCAAGATCATACGCATATCGGTGAGACGCTTGGTATGCTGGACTTTGAGGCAGCGACCAAATTGACTGGTAGCCGTTTTAACGTGCTCAAAGGACAGCTGGCGCAATTGCATCGCGCACTAATTCAGTTTATGTTGAATACGCATACTATGAAGTACGGCTATCTTGAGACTTATGTGCCTTATATCGTCAATAGCGATAGCTTAAAAGGTACGGGTCAGCTGCCTAAGTTTGAAGATGATTTGTTTAAATTGAGCAATCATACGAATAACGATGAGATGGATTTTTATTTGATCCCAACTGCTGAAGTACCAATGACCAACTTGGTACGCGGCGAGCGTTTAGATATTAAAGAGCTCCCATTAAAATTCACGGCGCATACACCATGTTTTCGTAGTGAGGCAGGTTCACATGGGCGTGATACCCGTGGCTTGATTCGTCAGCATCAGTTTGAAAAAGTTGAAATGGTCAATGTCGGTACCGCTGAGCAATCTGATGACCTATTAGAAGCGATGACAGGACAGGCTGAATATATCTTGCAGCAGCTTGAATTGCCATACCGCACGGTACAGCTGTGTACTGGCGATATGGGTTTTGCTGCACAAAAAACCTATGATATTGAAGTATGGTTGCCAAGCCAAGATACCTATCGTGAAATCTCTAGCTGCTCTAACTGTGGTGATTTCCAAGCGCGCCGTATGGGTACCCGTGTCAAAGATGGCAAGCAAACCAGCTTAGCTCATACTTTAAATGGTTCAGGTTTGGCGGTTGGTCGTACGCTACTGGCAGTGATGGAAAATCATCAAAACGCTGATGGCAGCATTACGATTCCAGAAGTATTACGTCCGTTTATGGGCGGTGCTGATCGCATTGAAATCTGAGAGTAATGACATCATGAATACTTTGTCTATAATTGATGAGCTAAATTACTCACAATTTCTCATCTATGGTCAAAGTATAGGCGACGATTTGTTAGGATTTGAAATAGATGCCAATGTATCTTTCTGTTATATGGAAAATAATGTTGGTTGTGATTTTCTTTATCAAAAACGCCATGATGAGACGAATTGCATGCTTACGTTACGCTGCAAATTTGCAAATAACGTAAGCTATCAGCAAATGGCAGATTATTTAGAGGAAAGATGGCTTGAGCATGTTTGCTATCAAGAATTTGAGAAGCATTATATTGAAGTCGTTAATGATCAATTGATTTTTTATTATGTGACCCGATCAAGTTGTGGACTAGGAGTAACAGGGAAAATTGTTGCTACTTAGTTTATAATGAGCCACCTATTTAGATATCTAAGCAAATTCAGTTCAACAACCTTTTTTAATCCAATAAACTTTCCTTCAATCTTAGGACACGCTATGCCCACCCCAATTAACGAACGTAAACTAGCCAATGCCATCCGTGTACTGTCGTTTGACGCGGTTCAAAAAGCCAACTCTGGACATCCGGGTGCGCCAATGGGTATGGCTGATATTGCCGAAGTTTTGTGGCGCAAATTTTTGAAGCACAATCCAGCAGATCCTAATTGGCACAACCGTGATCGCTTTGTACTGTCAAACGGTCATGGCTCGATGCTTATTTATTCATTGCTACATTTATCAGGTTATGATGTGAGCGTTGATGACCTTAAAGGTTTCCGTCAGCTGCATTCAAAAACCCCAGGCCATCCTGAACTTGGTTACACGCCTGGTGTAGAAACGACTACTGGTCCACTAGGACAAGGCATTGCTAATGCGGTTGGTTTTGCGATCGCAGAAAAAACCCTAGCCGCACAGTTCAATCGTGACGGTCATAACGTCGTCGATCATCATACTTATGCGTTCTTGGGCGATGGTTGCTTGATGGAAGGTATCAGTCATGAAGTTTGCTCACTGGCTGGCACGTTGGCGCTTGGTAAGTTGGTATTCTTCTATGATGATAACGGTATCTCAATCGATGGTAATGTCGAAGGCTGGTTCACTGATGATACCGAAGCGCGCTTTGAGTCGTACGGCTGGCAAGTGATCAAAGTCGATGGCCATGATACTGATGCAATCACGCAAGCAACTGAGCAAGCGATTGCAGAGACTACTAAGCCAAGTCTAATTATTTGTAAAACCACGATCGGTGCTGGTAGCCCGAACAAACAAGGTCTAGCCGCCAGTCATGGTGCACCACTAGGTGATGATGAAATCGCCTTGACCCGTGATGCGCTATCTTGGAAACATGCCCCATTTGAATTAGATGACGAAATCTATGAAGCGTGGGACGCCAAAGCCAAAGGCGATGTACAGCAAAAGAACTGGGATGCGGACTTTGAAGCATACAAAAAAGCCTATCCAGAGCTTGCAGCAGAACTATCACGCCGTCTAAATGGCGAGTTGCCTGCTGACTTTGCTAGCCAAGCGCAAGCCTATATTCAGCAAACGCAAGAAGCGGGCGGCGATGTCGCTAGTCGTAAAGCCAGCCAAAATGCTATCAACAGCTTGCAGCCATTATTGCCAGAACTATTGGGCGGTTCAGCCGACCTAGCTGGTTCAAACCTGACGCTATTCAAAGGCGCTAAAGGCATCGAAAAAGACAGCGATGGCAACTATATCTATTACGGCGTGCGCGAGTTCGGTATGACTGCGATTGCCAATGGTATCGCATTGCATGGTGGCTTTATCCCTTACGTAGCGACGTTCCTAATGTTTATGGAATATGCACGTAACGCAGTACGCATGGGCGCATTGATGAAGCAGCGTGTCATCCATGTCTATACGCATGACTCTATCGGTCTTGGTGAAGATGGCCCAACGCATCAGCCAGTTGAGCAATTGACTAGCCTACGTACCACGCCAAACCTACGTACATGGCGTCCGTGTGATGCTACCGAATCTGCAAGTGCTTGGGTAGAAGCAATCAAGTCTGAAAACAACCCATCAGCATTGATCTTTAGCCGTCAGAGTCTGCCACATCAAGCACGTGATAGTGAGCAAGTAGCGAACATCACCAAAGGTGGTTATGTACTGGCAAAAGAACAAGGCGAGCTACAAGCTATCATCATCGCCACTGGTTCAGAAGTTGGCCTAGCGATGGAAGCGTATGAAGCGTTGAGCGCAAATGGTGTTGGCGTCCGTGTGGTCTCTATGCCATGTGCAGAAATTTTCGTAGAGCAAGATGCTAGCTATCGTGAAGCCGTATTGCCAGCCAATATTCGTGCTCGCGTCGCAGTAGAAGCCGCGCATGTAGATTACTGGTATAAGTTCGTTGGTCTAGATGGCAAAGTCATCGGTATGACCACTTATGGCGAATCTGCTCCTGCAAGTGACTTGTATAAAGAGTTTGGTATCACGACTGACGCTGTGGTTGAGGCGGTAAATAGTTTGGTGTAATAAACCTGACTTAGTTGTTGTTAAAAAAAGAGCTACTAGAGAAATCTAGTGGCTTTTTTTATGGTTTAATCTTTGGCTTTTCTTTTGGTCTGCTTTCATCAATATGGCTATCGGTAAAATAACTGCTTCAATCAGTACTAAATTCTGTGCCTCAATATAATGATTTAGTGGTAAATTAGAATGGACTGATTGCTCACAAAGTTAAGTTTTATTCCTTGTGCAGCTCTCATATAAAAATAAACTATATGACTATAGAACTGGAAAAATTAGATGGATAGTATCGAACTGGCAAATGCTATTACATGGCTAAAACAGATTGAACTAAGTGAAGGCTTGATAGCAGCCTGCATAATCGGAATGTTTGGACTATGCGGTATTCTCATTACTCAGAGATCTGAACGCAAAAAGGAGTATGAAGCCTTTTTGAGAATAAAGTTTGAGGAAGTAGTTTTTAGACTGGTTGATTTTGCAGCCATTATTCAGGAAGTTCAATCCAAAAGTTTTTCAGGCAATTGCGATGAAGCTTTAGATGTTGATGAATTTTACAGAGAAGGTGGCAAGATAGAAATATTGATAGCTCTATATTTTCCAGAGCTTGAGAAAAAATATGAGTTGTTTTTAAATGCAGGGGGAAACTTGATAAATGCACAGCATGAACATGAAACTAATCCTAACGATAGTACTTTAGATGTACTTAAACAGCTTGATGAAGAGTATGATCGGGTTTATAAGAGTTTTTATAAACATATCAAATCATGTTCTTCTGCTTATGCCAAGCCTTTAAAGCATCGTAAGAGAGTGCTGATTAATTAAATTTAAAGAGTTTTGGTATTACGCTTAGCACACTCTATAACCTTTCTAAAGATCGCTACCATGTCTCTAAAATCCAGCTTTAAAGGCTTCCTAGGTGAAACCGTCATCAATGTTGCCATGTGGCTTAAGCTTGAAAAAGATGTTTATCACCGTTTAAACGGTATTACCTTACCAAGAGCCAGTGGCGGCAGTACCCAAATTGACCATATCATCGTTTCTGTGTACGGCATTTTTGTGATTGAGACCAAAAACTATAAAGGCTGGATATATGGTAGCGAGAACCAAAGACAGTGGACGCAATCTTTCCCAAATGGAAGTAAATTTAAATTCCAAAATCCATTGCGCCAAAACTACTTGCACATTAAGACGCTCGCAGATTTATTAGGCTTGGAGCTGAGCTACTTCCATTCGATGATTGCTTTCATCGGTGAGTGCGAATTAAAAACTCGTGATGAGCTACCCGAACACGTATTGACGAGTGGTATGGTGTCTTATGTGAAGAAGAAGCAGGATGAAATACTGACTGAAGACGAGGTTAAGTCCATCGTTGAGCAGATTAATAGTAATAGATTTAGTAAGTCTTGGCGTACCAATAGAGAGCATAAAGCCTATCTAAAAGAGAAGCATAGCAATCCAAGCCAGAATACAAACAAACAGCCTAGCGGTAACCCTAATGATAAACCAGTTGCTGTTGCTAAAGTGGCTAATAAGCTTACACCAGAGCCGATAATAAAAGAGACCGCGAAACGAGCTAGTCTAAAAAGTAGGGAAGTGCATCGATGGTCTGGGCAGACTGAAATTGAATCTAGCGATTTACTAATTGATAGTATGGACAATCAGCAGGCAGTCACTCAGCATACAATTACATCGCACGATATTGCTGATAAGGTTTTCCTTACGCCATTTGAGATTGTAGAGCCTGAACTAGCGATGATCTCCTCTGCGACAATTGAGGTGATAGACCATACAGCTGATTTGATTCAAACAGCAACCTGCCCGAGATGTAACGGTGAGATGATCAAGCGCGTGGCAAAAAAGGCCTGAATCAAGGTCAGACCTTTTTTGGTTGTAGCCAATTTCCTAAATGTCGCGGTGTGGTGAGTATTGATTAGTCATTAATCATCTTAACCTTAATCATTTTAACCTTAGTCACCTTAACCATATATCTCTTCTAAACGTAAACAAGCCACCAATCGACCGTCCCATTCGCGCAGTTGCGGCTCTATTTCGCTGCATTGCTGCTTGGCATAGGGGCAGCGTTTATGTAGGGCGCAGCCACTTGGTGGATTTAATGGACTTGGTAGCTCACCTTGTAGGGTTAAATCATTTTTATGACCGTTTACCGTTGGTGCCGCAGCCAGTAGCGCGATGGTATAGGGGTGTTTTGGCGCATTATAAATCGCTTCTTTAGGACCGTGTTCAACAGCTTGACCCAAGTACATTACCATTACATCATCAGCGACGTGGCGCACGACGGATAGATTGTGCGAGATAAAGACGTAAGCGGTGCGATACTCATCCTGCAAATCCATAAATAGATTTAAGACTTGCGCTTGAATTGATACATCGAGTGCGGAAGTTGGCTCATCAGCGACGACGATTTTAGGATTGAGCATCATCGCGCGGGCGAGGGCAATACGTTGACGCTGACCACCCGAAAACATATGTGGGTAACGACCAGCGTGTTCGGGACGTAGACCCACATGTCTCATCATCTCGTTGATTTTGTCACGCTTTTCTTCTTTAGATAGTTTGGTATGGATATCTAATGGTTCTGTTAATTGATAGCCAATGGTATGACGCGGATTTAAGCTACCATAAGGGTTTTGAAAGACCATTTGAATTTCGGTACGCAACTCTTTTAGCGCTTTTCTACTATAGCCAGTGGTGCCTTCATCATTGATAAATAGCTCACCATGTGTGGGCGCTTCGATCAGTGTCAACTGGCGAGCAAGGGTAGATTTTCCGCAGCCTGATTCGCCAACGACGGCCAATGTCTTGCCAGCTTCAAGTTCGAAAGAGACTCCATTGAGCGCTTTCACGTACGCTTTTGCTTTGCCTAGACCTTGTGATACTGGGTAGTGCTTGTGTAGATTGTCTGCTTTTAGGACCACTTTATTACTCATACTTGTGACTCCAAGGTAGCAGCGTGAGAGGGGCGAGAAGTAATATTAGAATCAATACAACGCACCTTGCCATTGGGCGTATCTAAAATAGGTGGCGGAACTTCGCAAGCGGGCTCCTTATACGGGCAACGCGGAGATAACAAGCAACCAGCAGGTCTGTCATATTGACTTGGGACAACCCCTGGTAAACTGTTCAATCTATCTTGACCGATAGCCAACTCAGGGATGGCTTGTAGCAATGCTTCCGTATAAGGATGTGCAGGATTTTGGAAAATCTCTGGCACGGTACTGGTTTCGACCACTTGTCCAGCATACATAACCGCGACATCACGCGAGTTTTGTGCAACCAGACCCAAATCGTGGGTAATTAATACCATGGCCATTTGTTTTTCGCGTTGTAGTCGGCTGAGCAAATCCATAATTTGCGCCTGTACGGTGACATCCAAAGCCGTGGTTGGTTCATCTGCGATCAGTAGTTTTGGCTCGCAAGCAATGGCCATCGCAATCATAACCCGTTGACTCATACCACCTGATAGTTGATGCGGATAGACCTTGAGACGATTCTTTGCATCGGGCATTTCGACCAACTCTAGCAGCTCTAAGATGCGTGTTTGTACTGCTGCGCCTCGTAAACCAAGATGCTTGCGTAGTACTTCACCCAATTGCATTTCAACCGTAAAGCTTGGATTTAGGCAAGACATCGCATTCTGAAAAATCATAGAGATGTCTTTGCCAATGATGCCGCGTCTCTCTTTGGCTGACATACTGAGCATATCTTTATTATCAAACACCACTCGTTGTGCGCGTACGGTTGCGGAAGGTGGCAATAGTCCCATCAGCGCCATCATGGTGACTGATTTACCTGAGCCGGATTCACCCACGACAGCGATGACCTCCCCTTGGGTAATCTTTAACGATACATCATCCACTGCGCGAAAGGCACGCACCCCTTGTCCGAAGGTAACTGACAGGTTTTCGATATCTAACAGCAATGGTGAGTCTTTTGTTGATGCGCCATTCATAGACGTGTGAGTGATAGGCGTATTAATTAATGGTTCAGTCATCTTAGGTCACCTGCTTTAATTTAGGATCTAGCGCATCGCGTAAGCCATCACCAGTCAGGTTAATCGATAGTGCAGCCAAGAAAATAGCGACACCCGGCCAAATTGCTAGCCAAACATTACTTTGAATATATTGACGCGCCGTACCTAGCATCGCACCCCATTCGGCATCAGGTGGCTGTACGCCAAAGCCTAGGAAACCAATCGCACCTGCTTCTAAAATAGCAGACGAGAAAATCATCGTCGCCTGTACGATAAGCGGTGCCATACAGTTGGGCAGAATGGTGATAAACAATAATCTGAGCACGCCAGCACCCATCACTTGTGAAGCAATGAAGTATTCTCGCTGCAGCTCTACCATCGCAGTCGCACGAGTCAGCCGAATAAATGGCGGCGTACAGACCAGTGCGATCGTAATAATCGTATTGGTCATAGAAGGCCCTAAGATAGCGGCAATGATAATCGCCAATAGCAAGCTCGGATATGACATCAAGATATCATTGACCAACATGACGGCTTTGCCCCAGACCTTTGGCCAAAACGCCGCACTTAGACCTAATGAGATACCAACCAACATCGCCAGAGTCGTTGCGCTTAGACCGATAAACAACGAATAACGTGCGCCATACATCACTCGAGATAAGGTATCTCGGCCCGCATCATCAGTACCTAGCCAAAACATCGCATTGCCACCATCAAGAAAGGCAGGCGGTAATTGCTCTTGACCGGTGAACAGCTCGTAAGGATCATGAGGCGCAATAGCAGGCGCAAGTATGGCAACTAGAACCATTAATGCCAGTACGATAAAACCAAGCACTGCGCCTTTGTTTCGGCAGAACGTCGATAAAAATAGCTGCCAAGATGACGGCGGTGTGGCTGCCATCAGATTGACATCAGAGGGGAGAACAGAAGGCTTCATGAGCATTTCCTATAGTGGCTAGCGCATTGGGTTCGTTTGGGCTTCATTTCCTAACAATTATTAGAAATTTGCCAAAAAGCTTTATAACCATGTAAGCGCTAATCATCACTATTTATAATGTGAGTATTTATCAATGTTGAATTAAGAAGTATGGCGAATACGTGGATTGATCAGACCATACAAAATATCAATAAATAAACTAACCAAAATCAGAGCGGTGGCGACCAATAAAATACCGTTTTGTACAATAGGGTAGTCACGAGTGAAAAACCCATCGAGTAGCCAATTACCAACGCCTGGCCAACTAAAGATAGTCTCGGTAATAATGGCACCTGCAAGCAATGTTGCCATCTGTAAGCCAACGACCGTAACCACAGTAATCAAGGCATTACGCATTACGTGGACCAGTATCACTCGGCGTGGAGATAAGCCTTTGGCTCGTGCTGTACGCACATAATCCTCGTCTAATACCTCTAGCATCGCAGAGCGTGTCATCCGTGCAATCATCGCTAACGGAATGGTCGATAAGGCAATAGAGGGCAATATAAAGTGTTTGACCACGTTCCAAAACGCGCCAGGTTCTCCTGAGCTTAGTGAGCCAAGTAACCATGACCCATACAGTGGTTGCACGTCTAAAAACTGTGCGACAGATATCACCCCAGCGACGGGCAGGAGACCTAAATAATGAGCGAAGATACCAGTCAGGATGGGGCCCAATAAATAGATGGGCATAGAGTAACCTGCCAACGCGCCTGACATTAGGGTGTAATCAATCCATGTACCACGGCGCAGGGCAGCAAAGATGCCTAAGCTGACACCAATGACACTAGCGATAACAATAGCGCATAATGCCAATTCTAGAGTAGGAACAAAGTGGGCAAAGAAATCTTGCAATACGGGCGTACGAGTACGAAAAGACTGACCGAAATCACCTGTTAGAATGCCAGTCAAATAATCCCAATACTGGGCAACGAGTGGTTTGTCTAATCCTAGCCTTTCTAAGGCACGAGCATGTAGCTCGGGATCGACCATACGCTCGCCCATCATAATCTCGACCGCATCTCCAGGTACGAGACGAATCAGAGTAAAAGTGGATAGCGTTAGGCCAAGATAGACGGGTATTAAAATGGCAATACGACGCAGAATATAAAGTAGCATGGGCTGCTCAATAGTTGTGGTTCAATGATTAGAGTATTAGCGATGATGAAGAGATCCGTGACAAAGGGCTTAATTCATATTGTTCATATCATTCATATAAATTCGGCTGGAGCAGAGTATCTGACCCAGCCGCACTTATATGAATGAATAAAATGAATAAATTGCTTACGTCGTAACCGAATTAATCAGTCAAGGTTATTCAACTTTTACACCATCGAAGCGTATTGAGCCAAGCGGGCTAATTTTATAATCGACCACGTTTGGTGCGGTGAATACGGTCACTACCGAGTGTGCCATTGTTGTCCAAGGAAGCTGTTCTTTGAATATCTGCTGAGCTTGCTCATATTCACTGACACGCTCATCTTGATTGTTAATCTGACGGGCATTGGTCACCAAATTATCGAAGTCTTTATTACACCAGCGCGAGTAATTGTTACCACCGACCGCGTCACAAGACAATAACGACCCAAGCCAGTTGTCTGGATCACCATTATCGCCAGTCCAACCTGCTAGAATGACATCAGGCTCACCTTTAGCAGCGCGTTTTAGGTACTCGCCCCACTCATAAGTCACAAGCTTGGTATCGACGCCAAT
Organism: Psychrobacter proteolyticus; assembly: GCF_038155145.1. Lineage (GTDB taxonomy): Bacteria > Pseudomonadota > Gammaproteobacteria > Pseudomonadales > Moraxellaceae > Psychrobacter > Psychrobacter proteolyticus_B. Next base: position 34,335 of record NZ_JBAKAY010000006.1, on the reverse strand, counting down.
CTTCGCCCAATCTGCTTGCAGCATCTCAGCCATTAGCTTGGCATTTGGGTTGTATGGACGCTGAACTGGCATATACCATAGATTGATAGAAAGGTTATCCGCGCCAGCTTCTTTGATTAGTGATTTTGCTTTCTCAACATCGTAAGGCGCGTCTTTAAGTGACTCGTCATAGCCCCACTGCGTTGGCGGCATTGGGTTGGTCGCTTTGAGGCCTTCGCTCTGATAAACCGCGTTAATAATAGCGTCTTTGTTGATCGCCATATCTAATGCTTGACGCACTTTAAGATCGCTCAGTTGAGGTTTTTCTACGTTATAACCGACATAGCCGACGTTGAAGCCAGGCTGATCGAGAACGGTGGCTTTACCTGACTTTTTGACAGATTCGATTTCGGCAGGTTTTGGATAAGCGGACACGTGACATTCGCCAGCTTGCACTTTCTGTGCACGAACTGCCGAGTCTTTAGTGATAACAAACACTAGGTTGTCGATATAGATGTCGTCTTTATTCCAATAGTCTGGGTTTTTGGTATAACGAATTTGCGCGTCTTTTTGATAAGAAGTAAAGACGAAAGGTCCAGTACCGACGGGCTTAGTATTGATATCAGCAGCATTGCCAGAGGCTAGTAATTGATCTGCGTACTCAGCAGAACCAATATAAGCAAAAGGCATCGCTAGGTTCTGTAGGAACGGCGCATTGGTTTCGCTAAGGGTAATCTTTACCGTATAGTCGTCAACCTTTTCGATACTAGAGATAATATCAGGTAGCCCCATACCGACTGAATATGGGAATTCAGCAGGATAAGCTTTGTTAAATTCAAAGTCTGGGTCAGTGATACGTTCTAGCGTAAAGACAATATCATCCGCGTTGAAATCGCGAGTCGGAGTAAAGTAATCAGTTGTACCGAATTTAACCCCTTTGCGTAGATTAAAGGTATAAGTCTTGCCGTCTTCGCTAATATCCCAGCTTTCAGCAAGTCCTGGCTGAATCTCAGTCTCTGCTCTTTTGAATTCTACCAAGCCATTGTAAATAGGGAAGGCACTCGCATCAAAATCCGTACCTGAGGTATATTGCGCTGGATCGAATCCAGCAGGGCTACCTTCTGAGCAATAGAGCAATGTTTTGGCGGCTTTGGCATCTGAGCTAGCAGCAGAATCATCCGTAGTTTTGTTGTCTCCACTACAGGCGCTGATACCTAAGACAAACGTCGCCAACATTGTAAGTTTGAAGAGTGATTTTTGCATTATTACATCCTATGTAATGGTAGGTAGGTACTCATGTATCCATATGTTCGTACTCGATCATGAATACGATGAGAAAGCGTTTAGTGACCTCTAAAATATCTATTTATACAATGTTTGTTATATACAAAACAAAACATATTAAAGCTTGTTATAACTTTAAATTATATAGACAGAAACTAAAAATATAAATAAGTCGTTCGAATATACTCTCTTAATCTGTGATAATGCAAGCGATAAATAGACTAATTTTGATAAAAATTGCACGATTTTGCCGTATTTAGCATTAATAAGATATTAAATACTAAATTCTATGGCTTTATGTTTATTCACTCTAAGTAGCAAAGAGACACACTTTTAAATTTCTAACCAGTTACAATTTTACTAGGTGTAAACAATTAGAAATAATAAAGTTATGTCTCTTTGAAGTAGCCAACTATAAGCTGTTTGTCCAATGCAGCATTAAACAGGGCTATGATTTGTTTTAATTAAATCGGCTATTTTTTCGGCAATCATAATAGTTGGCGCATTGGTATTGGCGCTAATAAGCGTTGGCATCACTGAAGCGTCGATAACTCGCAATCCGCTCACACCTCGTACCTTCAATTCCAAATCCACCACAGAGCTGTCATCTGAGCCCATGCGGCAAGTGCCTACCGGATGATAGATGGTATCTGACTTATTACGGATATAGCCGAGCATGCCGTCTTTTTCGAGGTAAGGGGCGGGGTAATCTTCAGTGATGTACTTAGCGAGTGCGGACTCTTGCATAATGGCTCGAGTACGCTCGGCACCAGCTACCATGTACTCTACGTCTTTTGGATGCGACAGATAGTTTGGATCGATTAAGACGGCATCGGATGGATCGGCTGAGTCCAATCTGACAGTACCTCGACTTTCAGGCCGTAAGTAGCAACTGTGACAAGAGACAGCAAATCCGCGTCTGAGATCGCGACCGTGCTCTATCACGCGTGAGATGACAAAGTGCAGCTGGGTGTTTGGCCACTCTTTTGGGTCATCACCGACACTAAAGAACGCACCCGCCTCTGCATAGTTGGTAGACAGTAGCCCTGTACCGTCCTTTCTCCACTGCCGAATACTTTTGGTCAATGTCGAAATCGATGCCATGCCAATACCGATGACGTCAGTCGTATTGACCTCATAATCAAAGACAACGTCTAAATGATCCTGTAAATTGCCACCGACTTCGGGTGCATCTACCACCACATCGATACCATGAGACTGCAAATGCTCTGCAGGGCCGATACCTGAGAGCATCAGAACTTTGGGTGAACCAAACGCACCACCTGATAGTAGGACTTCATGACGCGCCGTGACAGTATGTTCGACGCCGTCTTTTTCGTAGACGACGCCTGTCGCTTGATTGTCTTCGATAATGACGCGGTTAGCCTGCGCATGAGTGATAACAGTTAGGTTGGGGCGGTTTTGTACAGGATGTAGATAGGCGGCCGCGGCAGAACAGCGTTGGCCTTGTTTTTCACCATGAAAATGAGTGACTTGATACAACCCTGTACCGTCTTGCTTTTCGCTATTAAAGTCGGTGTTATGATCTAGGCCGTTGGCAATCGCAGCTTCTACGAAGGCTTTGGAGATGTCTCGCGGACTGAGTAGGTCGCTAACATGCAGCGGCCCGCTATCGCCATGTAGGTCATCGCTACCACGAACGTTGTTTTCAGCTTTGATAAAGTAAGGAAGTACATCGTCAAACCCCCAGCCAGTACATCCTTGCTCCACCCAGCGCTCATAATCTAGCTTACTACCGCGCGTATAGATCATGGCATTGATCGCTGATGATCCGCCCAGACATTGTCCACGCGGCTGAAAACCTTTACGGTTATTAAGGTGCTCTTGAGGGGTGGTGTGAAAGCACCAATTGTTTAATTTAAGCGGTTTGCCAGGAACCATCAGAATCAGTCCAGCAGGCACGCGTACTGCTAGATCTTTGCCATCACCGCCATACTCTAATAAACAGACACTGATATCTGGGTTTTCAGTGAGACGGCTGGCGAGCACGCAACCTGCTGATCCACCACCGACAATGACATAGTCAAATGTTGTGTCAAATTCCATTTTATATTCCTTATAGCATCCATGCTAATTAAAATAGGGTACGCTTTACAGTAACTATTATTCTGCTGAAATAATAAAATAAAAATGACTCTGCGGTATCTGTTTGCGTCGATATCTTAGGACAAGCGAAGACTGTTATATTCGGTATGTTATATAAAATTAATGCTACTTAATTTTGCACTGAACAAGCTTATATCGAACAGATTTCTGAACGTACGATAAAGCGTTTGCCTTCAGGGATTTCTAACGAAAAGCTCGCACCGCGACCATTGACGACATCAATGGTGAGATCCGTATGCTGCCATAAATTGTACTGTGCCTTACCCATATAAAATGGACAGCCAGCAAGCTCACCAACCAACACATCCTGACCACCCACTTTGAACTCTCCTAAGGGATAGCACATAGGTGAGCTACCATCGCAGCAGCCACCTGATTGATGAAACATCAGCTCACCGTGCTTGGATTTCAATAGCTCAATTAACGCTTTACAAGACTCTGTTGCCGTAATTTTCATAATCAACTCCTATGCTATCAGGGTCGAAAAACCATATAACTCTAAAAAACTATTATTCAAAACATGGCTTTTTACGACTTCTTAAAGTGAAAATGCAACCTATCTTGCGACAGATTGCATTTGTTTTCTAAGTACTGTCATGCGTTCACAGATTAGATTAGAAGAAACCCATTTTTTTAGGGCTGTACGACACCAGCATGTTTTTGGTTTGCTGATAATGATCGAGCATCATCAGATGGTTTTCGCGGCCGATACCTGATTGCTTATAGCCACCGAATGCCGCATGTGATGGATATAGGTGATAGCAGTTGGTCCATACGCGGCCCGCTTGAATACCACGTCCAAAACGATAGGCTTTATGCACGCTACGTGTCCAAACGCCAGCGCCTAGACCATATAGGGTGTCGTTGGCAATTTGCATGGCTTCTTCGTCGTCTTTAAAAGTAGTGACAGCGAGCACAGGTCCAAAGATTTCTTCTTGGAACACGCGCATGTCATTGGTACCTTCAAAGATAGTTGGCTTAACATAGTAGCCGTCTGCTAGGTCGCCATCGTGTTTGGCTTGATCGCCACCGACTAGGACTTTTGCGCCTTCTTTTTTACCGATATCAAGATAAGATAGAATCTTCTCTAACTGATCTGAGCTGGCTTGCGCACCAATCATAGTTTCAGTATCTAGTGGATTGCCCATTTTGATCGCTTCGACACGAGCGATACAGCGTTTGATAAATTCGTCATAGATGCTTTCGTGTACGAGCGCACGTGATGGACAAGTACAGACCTCACCTTGGTTTAGGGCAAACATGACTAGGCCTTCGACCGCTTTGTCCAAGAAGTCATCGTCTTCGTCCATGACATCAGCAAAGAAGATATTTGGACTTTTGCCGCCAAGCTCTAGCGTCACTGGAATGATGTTTTCGCTAGCGTACTGCATGATGAGGCGACCTGTTGTGGTCTCACCAGTGAAGGCAACTTTGTTGATACGAGGGTTAGAGGCAAGTGGTTTACCAGCTTCGACACCAAAGCCATTGACAATGTTTAACACGCCTTTAGGCAAGATGTCAGCGATACCGATCGCTTCTAACATATATAGTATCGATGCAGGCGTTTGCTCAGCAGGTTTCATGACGATACAGTTACCAGCGGCTAAAGCCGGGGCGATTTTCCATACTGCCATTAGAATGGGGAAGTTCCATGGGATAATCTGCCCGACAACGCCAAGCGGCTCATGAAAATGATAAGCAACGGTGTCTTCATCAATTTGACTGATACCGCCTTCTTGGGCGCGAATGGCACTGGCGAAATAACGGAATTGATCGATGGCTAGCGGAATATCTGCCATTAAGGTTTCGCGCACAGGCTTACCATTTTCATAGCATTCAGCAATAGCGATCGCTTCTAAGTTAGCTTCCATGCTATCTGCGATTTTTAATAATAAATTGGCACGTTCAGCGACGCTGGTTTTGCCCCAAGCGTCTTTGGCAGCATGCGCGGCATCTAGGGCTTTCTCGATATCTGCTTCTTTTGAACGGGCGACTTGGCAAATGGTTTTACCATCGATAGGGCTTGGGTTGTCAAAGTACTCGCCATCGACAGGAGGGGTCCACTCACCATTAATAAAGTTATCGTATTTTTCGCGGAATTGGACGGGACTGTTTTCAGTATTGGGATAAGCGTATAACATTAACCACTCCTTGTTGTGTATTATGGTTATTTAAAATATGGTTACTTACGTATGACCATTTAAAAATACATTCTTGGTCTTCCTAACCAAGTTATCATCCTATCGTACTGAGCTTTTTAGCAGAACGATAATGACTTTTTATAATGATATATTTTGTATCGTATAACTTTAAGTTATGTGATATGAGTCGGTTAAAATGGTTCGCAAACGGTATGCAGCTGTTATAATTGTAAGCGTCTAATTTGGCTTGCTATGGTTACTTGATTAATCATGGGGGCTTTCTTTTTGTACTATTTCTTCTTCATAATATTGGTTGGTTTGGATCTATGCGTCAATCTTCTGCTCTTGATATCCTAAAAACAGGTCAAAACGTCTTTTTGACTGGCTCAGCAGGTTCAGGTAAGACTTATACTCTCAATCAATACATCGATTATCTACGCGCCCGCCGTGTTCCTGTTGCGGTGACAGCCAGTACGGGTATTGCCGCCACGCACATGAACGGCACGACGATTCATAGTTGGTCAGGCATCGGTATCAAAGATGAGCTGACTGATCGAGACTTGTCTACCTTGTCACGCAAGCAGTTCTTAGCAGACAGATTGAAAGATACTGCGGTCTTGGTCATTGACGAGATATCAATGCTACATGCCAAGCAGCTTAACTTGGTCAGCCAAGTGCTCAAGCATATTCGCAAAAATGACAAAGCATTTGGTGGTATTCAAGTCGTAGTCGCAGGAGACTTTTTTCAGTTACCACCGATTGGCAGTAAAAGTGAGACGAATCGTGAAAAGTTCGCCTTTATGTCTGAGGCGTGGCTCGATGCCAAGTTCCATATTTGCTACTTGTCTGAGCAGCATCGTCAAGTTAGCGATGCAGCCAATGGCGGTCTCGATTTAGACGATATTCTTAACCAAATTCGCCGTCAGGAAGTGACCTTTGAGGCGATTGCTGCTTTAGAAGCGACGTATGACCAAAGCGTCGATATCAAGCGTACGCGTCTATATACCCACAATCTCAACGTTAATAAAATCAATGACAAAGAACTGGCGTCTCTAGATGGCGAGATGATGCGTTTTGAAGCGACGGCGACAGGCGATAGTAAGCTAGTTGAGACACTAAAAAAGACCGTGCGTACCCAAGACGAGCTGATTCTCAAAGTCGGCGCCAAGGTAATGTTTATCAAAAACAATGCCGAGCTTGGTGTCTCTAACGGGACGATGGGCGAGTTGATTGGTTTTGCTGCTGTCAAAATAGACGATAAAGATAGTAATGATGCGTTAATCGAAGACGATAGCAGCGATGACGTTGATGAGGATACTGCTGGTGAGAAAACAACAAAAGGTAAAAAGTCCGCTGCTAAGAAAGACAAGGAAAAACCAAAGTCGAAGAAACCAACGACTCAAAAAATGCCTGTCGTGCGGCTTAATTCAGGACGAGAGGTCATCGCTGAGCCTGAAGAATGGATTATCGAAGATGAAACGGGTGATGTGCTAGCAAGTTACTTACAAGTTCCGCTCTGTCTGGCATGGGCGATTACCATTCATAAATCGCAGGGCATGACCCTCGATGCGGCTGAAATCGATTTGTCGCGTACTTTTGAATTGGGACAAGGCTATGTGGCATTATCACGCCTCAAGTCGCTATCTGGGCTACAGCTGCTCGGTATGAATGACATGAGTCTGCAACTTGATCCATTGGCACGCGGCGCAGACAAGCGGTTTTTGGTACTGTCTGAAGAAGCGGATGCCAACTATGCGATGCTAGATGAAGAAAGCATGCAGCAGGCACATGAAAAATTCGTCTTGAAGTCAGGTGGGACATTGAGCAAGTCGGTAATCGATGCTTACGCCACCCTACAAAAGAAGCGCCGCGAACAACAGCAAGCGAAAATCGATAAGAAACAGAAACTTGGCAATCAGGTCTCTGACAAATCAGACAGTACCCTACTTGCGACCAGAGTGTTGTTAGAAGAGAGTTTGACCATTGCAGAGATATCACAAGCCCGTCAGTTGTCACAATCGACTATCATGCGTCATATTGCTGACCTAAAGTCACAAGACCCAAGTCTTGCCTGCGATCATCTGCGGCCAGATGATGAGGTAATGACAGCCGTTGGCAATGCCTATGTCGCTATTAAAGTCGCCAATAATCCAAATGACTTCAATGATGACGGTAGCATCAAGCTGCGTCCGATATATGATCATCTCAAGCAAAGCATTGACTACAATACCATTCGCCTCGCATTGATTTTTATCACCCCATAGTTTTGCTGCTTATAATTTCATTGCCTATAACTTTGTTACCTTTATTTTTATAGGCTTTATCTTTGCTATTTCTTAGTATTTAGCAATCATTAGCGCACTCAACGTGATAACGCTCAGTTTTTACCCCCATTTATAGCGATACCCTTTATGTCCAATGTTATGCCTGATTTTTCGAGCGCTACTTATCAATTGACCTCTGACCCGATAGCGGCGACGTTCCGTACTACTGGTGAGCATACACAGCCACTGAGAGTCGCTATCAATGGCTTTGGTCGTATAGGGCGCAATGTACTTCGTGCTTTGCTAGAGCGCTTTGAAGTGTTAGGCCGTGCGATTCATGTGGTGGCAATTAATGATTTAGCGCCAGCGGATATCTTGTTGCATTTACTCAAGTTTGATAGCACCCATGGCCGCCTCAGTCGATTAGGGGTAAATGCTGAGATTGTAGAGAGTGAGTCAGGTGATACGAGCAAGACTGAGCTCTGTTTGACCAAAAACAATCTGACTTACTGCATCAATATGCTATCAGAGCCTGATCCTAAAAATTTACCTTGGCAGGCGCTGGGTGTCGATGTGGTTTTAGAATGTACTGGGCATTTTCGCTCGTATGAGCAAGCAACGCTACATATCGATGCTGGCGCGCAACAAGTGATCATCGGTGCCGCGCCGTTTGACGATGTGGATGCCTGTATCGTCATGGGTGTGAATACCGATGCGCTCACGCTTGAGCTACCGATTATCTCCAGTGTTTCTTGTACCACGCAGGCATTGGTACCGTTGATTGATACGCTAGATAAAGCGTTTGGTGTGCAGTCAGCCATGATGACAGAGATTCATGCAGTTACTGCCGATCAGACAGTTCTAGATCAAGCACATCGAGATCCAAGACGGGCGCGCGCTTCTGGCTATAACATTATCCCAACGACATCCAGTAGTATCGCTGCGACAGAACGAGTGCTACCAGCCATGGTCGGCAAGATAAATGGACATTCGATACGAGTGCCAACTATCGACGTTGCGGCGATTGATGTCACCTTTGTATTTGATACGCCAGATGTCGATGTCGAGACAGTGCGAGAGGTGCTCAAATCTGCCAGTCATGCGCATTTGCATGACATCATGGCTTATACCGATGAGCCATTGGTATCTAGTGATTTTATCCATCAGACTGAGTCGCTTATCATTGATGGTCAGCAGCTTATGCAAGTAGGTGGTCAATATAAGGTTTTTGCATGGTACGATAATGAATGGGGCTATGCCAATAGGCTGCTCGATATGTGCTTACATCTGGCCTCAAGCAAGCGATAATACACCAAATTACAAGTATTCGAAAATTAATTGAATTTTTTTAGATTAGGGGCTTGCATTATAAAATGATATCTATATAATGATGCACCAATGGAGACGTGGCAGAGCGGTTGAATGCACCGGTCTTGAAAACCGACAAGGGTTAATAGCCCTTCGAGAGTTCGAATCTCTCCGTCTCCGCCAAATTCGAGGTAGTAGCAGAAATTGCTGAAAGCCTTACTAAGCCTGCCTTGTGCAGGCTTTTTTAATGCCTGAAATTTGAAGTGAATTAATGACCGTGGGTCGGGTCGTGGGCTGAGTATTTGAGCAAGATTGTCACCGATACCTTACGAAGTCCCATAAATAAAGGCTTTCTAGCATTTTTGTGCTGGACAGCCTTTTTTTTTGTGTGGGCTAGAATGGGCTGTATCTGTAAGAAATGGTTAGAATATAGCGACCCTGAACCTGTAGAAGCTGATGCAGTTGTTGCTGAGGTAGGTCTCGCACTTGAAGATTATAAAGTCCATGAAAATGGTGCTATTGAGGTTTATTCTAAAGTAGACTACGCTGAAGAAGATGTTTTGTGATATCAAAATAATCTAAGTGAGCCTGTTGAAACGGTTGGTATGTCAGATGGTGATGCGATCATCGCCAGTGGAGGATTAGATCCAGCTACAGTGGAAGAATTAGCTGATCATGAAGGCGAACCAAAAAAAACTGTATACCATGCATGACGACAGCGCTGTATCCGCTTGGATGTCACACAGTCCTAATATTACCTCTCTGAACTGGTTCCAATTCTCCGATGAGCCAGAGGCTATAGAACGTAGCCAATAAAGCTTAAAAGAAGCGTACAAACTTGCTAGAGCGATGGCAGGTAAAGAGGGTGCTGATGCTGTGATGTATATCTCAAATGGCGGTAAATACCGCAGTAAGCCCATTGGTGGCCATCCTGCTACAGGTCAGCGTAATGATGGGATTTGTTTTATTCATATAGATTTGAATGATAACTAAGGTATATATTAAGGTAACGTCTATGTTTGAATTATTTCTCACTTTCATTGAAGAATCCTTTGGTACAACGGCAGGACTGGTATTATTATCGATTGTTTCCGTCTATTTGTTTTTTATAAAACTTCCCACACTTACAGACTCTCTAAGTTATACAAAATCGCGAAAAATATCTCGCATGAATGATGCTGCTAGCTCAGAAAATGTTAGTGAAGTACATAAAAAAATATTTAGAAGAGAGATATCTAGTTTCTATATGTCTAATACTTTAGGTATAAATGCTACTGAAAAAGAACTAAAGAACGCTTACATTCTGCAAGGGTTACTGAATAATTATTACAATATAAAAGAAGTATATTATGCAAGTAGATTTTTTCCCAAGAATAAATATATAGGGTCATTAACTTTAGAAGAATTAAAAGGTATAAAAGATAAAGTTTTTAAGATTAGGAATATCAGTGCATTTAATGTATTGCTTCTTTTTATTCTTGCCTTCTTAATTGGTTATTTTGGAATTTATCCAATATTAATGAGTTTTTATGCTGGAAAATATGATTTTAATACGTTTTTTGTAGGTATAGATTTTTCAGTTATATATATTGGTATGATTTATGCTGCAATATACTTTTTTATGGATTTAATAAGAAAAAATAAAATACTAAAAATAATTGACGAACGTATTTCTATGATTAGTTAGATTTATAAATAAAATTTTTGATAAATAGGACATATTGGAGAGTAAAGGTGACTGATAAAATTGAAGGTAAGCCTAAAGAAAATATAGCAAGTGATATCGCTAAAAAATGCGGAATTATAATGCCGATAGCGTCAATGGATGGCTATCCAGAATCTCACTGGACAGACGTCAAAAGAATATTAGCTTCTGCCATTGAAGATGCTGGTTTTATAGCTAGAATAGTTAGTGAGTCTGATGATATTGGTGTGATACACCAGCGAATTGTGCAAAACCTTTATGATAACCCAATGATAGTATGTGATATTAGTGGTAGGAATGCTAACGTCATGTTTGAACTTGGACTGCGTTTAGCGTTTGATAAACCTACTATTATTGTGAAAGATGATGAGACCAAATATTCTTTTGATACCTCTGTTATCGAACACTTAACGTACCCAAAAGACTTGCGATATCACAGTATAGAAAATTTTAAAATCGAGCTGAGAAAAAAGATAGAAAAGACATACGCAACATTTCTAGAAGACCCTAGTAAATACTCAACCTTTTTAAAAAACTTTGGAAGCTTCAAAGTGCCAGAAATCGATGAGAAAGTTTTACCAATGAACGAATATATTGTAGAAGAGTTAAGAAGTATAAGGGGGGATTTAGATCAACTTAACGTAAAAAATAGATTGAAAAGAGATTCTACCTTTCCCGAAGATGTACGCAAAGACCATATGCAAGCTTTACTTATTGATAAGATAGTTCTTCCTTTTTATGATGTTAAAAAAGCAAAGGTTGCGGAATTGAAATTCAGAAATACAAAAGATGTTGTTTTTACTTCTGTCTCTAGTAATGGAGAATTACAAGTTTCATTCGCTCATGGAATGAATATTTTTAGTATAAGTAGTTTACTTGTCAGTTTTAATATAGATATGGATTTTACTAAAGCAATTAATAATACAGCGTATTTTGATATCAACATACCCTTCTGATGATGATAAGAACTACCATTTTATAATAAAAAAAAGTCCTGCTAAATAGCAGGGCTTTTTTTGTTCAGTATTATGCAACTGTAAAGTCTAGACTTTTTCCTAATGCTTTGAATGCTTTAAAGCATATTCCATACTAGCTATATTTTTAACAATAACCGTGTCCCTTAGGACACTACGTTCCCTTGCTACGATTGTTTGATCGAGTGATACTAGACCCATCAAACAACGGCAGCCTCTGAAATGGCAGCCACTCAAGGAGAACACCACGATAGATAATATAATTAAACGCTTGAGCGAACTTGGCTATAACCTGACCACACTAGAGCAGCATGGTAATAAAATACATTTTATGCATCGCCAGCACCTTGTCAGTATTGAGCAATTAAAAGACGGATATCAGCTTGATATCAATCGCCCTGAGAGCAGGTTTGGAAAGGTATGTTCAAATGAGCATCGTTTGGTTGTTGGGATTGCTGATTATTTTTGTTAATGTGAAAAGATAGACCATAAAAAACCCCGCTATTTAGCGGGTTTTTATACATACTAATATTAGTAGGATTTTATCTAATTACTCTGACTTTTCATTCTTCCATTTAAGTGCTAAACGTTCTGTTTCGCAAAATAACTGATATCTTTTTTCTTGTTTACGCAGTTCTAATACAAATCCCTCTAATGCTTCCCAGTCTCTTATCAGTACGCTTTTTTTCATTCTTTTATATAAATCTTCGTCTAGTGAGTCTTCAAATATTGCAGCAGCTATAAATTCATACTGATTTAGTATAGTAATTAAAATTTCTTTACTTTCTTCTATTTTTTTCTTACGATCCTCACATGTAGGTTGCTCGCAAACTAGTATAGTGAAACCATTTTCTTGTACTCGCAAATTTGCATATTTTTCTTTCACATCACGGAATTTTTCATCTTGGTTTTCTGACAAAACTAAATTTATAGTTGCTTGTCGTCTTGCTCTCTTTTCATTTATTTCAAGTGTTTTAATTGCTGTATCAACAGTTGTTACAGCAGTATTAGCAGTTTTCATTGCTGAATAAGCAGTTATCAGTGCTCCAATACCAGTTGCAAGAATAACTAGAAATTGACACCAAAAACCCCAACTTTCTCCGAGGAAGGCTGGGGTCTGTATTTCGTTCTGTACAATACGAGCGGCTAATAGCATCATCGAAGATGTTTCTCCTTAATTAAAGCTCCCAGCCCTCTCTAGCTAAAGTGATAGATGACATGTTCATAGAATTCTCCTTAAGATAAATTTCTATTAATGTAGACTAGAATGAGTCTAGATCTACATGTGTATCCAATCTATAGAAGCAGTTTTAAAATATAGATATGTATTGGAGTATTATAATACTCGATATAGATATAATAGTATATCTATTATAGGTTGTTATATAGCACTATTTTTGTAAAGAATATAACTATTATAGATTGTTATATAGCACTATTTTTATGAAGAAATTAAATAATTATAGGATGCTTGGGGCTGAAATACACACCACGATATGTGTCCGCCTTATTCGTGCAATGCCTTATATTGGCGCTCCCAAGCAGGTGTTATTATAACTTATTTACCCAAAATATGTTTAACTCATGGAGAGAAAATATGGATCCATTTGCGTTTGCAACAATCGTAGGGTTACTTGCGACTTTTCAGTCTGGTAGAGAGGGGAAAAGAGACATTGAAGAGTTCAAGCATTGGTTGGAGGAGAACAATCATAGCAATATGGTTTCTATTATCGAAAACAATCAGAACATACAGCAACAGCTCACCGCTTTTATGAACCAAAACCATGATCAGGTAATGTCCCAGCTAGCTACTCTCAATGATCTTATGGTATCCATTGCAAGTCATATACAGGGTTTGGGAAATATTGCTTCAAGTTTTGCACCTAATAGTGGATTATCCGAACAGGCTGTTGATGTGTTAAGACAGTTTGTTGAGTCAGGCAGTGTTAGAATTCTTCATATACAAACACAGAGTTATGAAGGGGTTGATAATATATATTCTTTAGATAATGGCGGGATTGAGTATAGTGAACCAAGGTTTATAGAAACTGATATCGATAGTTTGGTTAATGCTGGTTTGATTACTATGACAAAAGGAAACAACGGAGGAGGTATCTATCGTATCACTCGTCAAGCAGTTAGTTTTATAGATGCTATTGATAGTAAAAATTAATTTAATGAAGCCAATGAATCCAGTTGAATAGACAGTAAATCAGACTTGCTATAATTATTTGCCCCCTTATGCACTGTCCATTTCAGAATATTGTTACTCTTTAGCAGCTAACCACTTAGGTTGAAACTCGTCAATTAAATCTCTTATTTGACCATAAGTCTAGGCTTCTTCAGCCTTCTCCACGTCTTGGTCAGTCAAGATTCCTTGGTGATTGTATATTTTGACAGCTGTAATAAATACAGCCAGTTCACTTATTGGCATCTCATCTTCTTTATAACCATTATAAAGTGCTTGATTAGCTATATCATGTTTACCAATAATGTTTTCAAATGCCATACCAATAAATGATTCGTCTTTAGTTCCTCTATGACTCATATTGTTTCTACCCGTGTTAGATTTAAAAGAAACATTAAATTTAGCATCTATATCGTTGGAATGGTAGTGCTGCTAATAAATCCAGCTGCGTTATCAATCCACCAGACTTGCTATAACTATGTACCGCCTTATCTACCGTCCATTTTAGTACATCAATCTCGGCTTTGTATCCTTGCAACGTGATAGGGTTCTCAGTCGTTACAGAAGGGTAGGCGTACGCTGGGCTAATACTGAACTTGGCTTGCTGGCTGTTCACCACTGTAGGTAGTACTATATACAAAAATTTCGAATCTCTCCGTCTCCGCCAAATTCGAAAAAAGCCCCAATCAGCAATGATTGGGGCTTTTTTTTATGGTATTGATAAAAGTATTAATTAGTACCTTCTATAAAATCCTCAATAGTAGGTTGTACAGCTACTTCACCAATGAGTTTTCAAATTCGATTGTTTGGTCATCTACTAAGGTAAGCGCGCCTTTGTTAATCTCGATAGTGATGCCACTAGCATTTTTGATAGCACGCATGACATTGATATCCTCAATGCTGCTTTCAATAATGATCTTGCCAGACTGCTCTGGTGCGATAGGTGGATCAAACGTTGTCAAAGGCACATTAAAGTTTTTGCCTTTTGTCAGGTTGGCATCCTTCATGGTCAGCGTCCCCTTAAAGCTTTTTATCGCGCTTTTGCCATGATTAGATAGCATAAACTGCATTTTGACTTGATTTAAGCTATCGCTATCACTGGTTTTTACAGGCAGTAGGGCGACAGGATACATCTGTGCAGTAGCGTGAGTCGCTTGACCTTTGACGATTGGGCTTTTCTTGCCCGTTGGGTTGTTTGGATGCAGACGCTCGTATTCACGCTGTTGTATCAGCGCTTGTTTGATAGTGTTGCGCGGCATGGCTCCTGATTCATAAGCGTCGCTCAATTTCATGCGTAGCATATATCGGCTGAGTACTTGTTGATCGGACTCAGACAATTGCTCAAAAGTTTGCCCTAGCTTCTTTTGCCATTGGTCTGAATCTGTCGGTATGGTTGTTTTACTTGGATCAGTCTGCGGTGATGAGCAGCCAGTCGCAATTACTAGCATTGCTACCGTCATGGTGGAAAACAAAGTTTTGTTGAAACGCTGATGTAAGCCCGTCATCGTACCCCTCCTTGCAGATCTTTATTATGTTGAAACCTTATAAATAGTCGCGACTATATGCTTAATATACCTTGTTTAAACATCTGTTGTGTTTAGTTATGGCTAACTAAAACCGCAAATATCGCAGAGTACTTAAAAACATATTTACTGTAGATGAGATGGAAGAAGGGCGTAACGAGAAGAGAGTTAGAGAAGAATCAGTAATGCTTTAACTTTTATAACAGCCACAAAAAAGACCAAGCTCGCGTTAGCAAACTTAGTCTTTTTTATTTTCATACTATTTAGCGGCGTTACTATTAATTCGCAACGATACTATTAATTGTTTAATCGTTGTCTTGTAACTCAGATAGCGGATGAGTGATGTTATTGTTATGCGTTACTACAATTGCTTCATCAATAATATGCTGGCTAACGCCGCGCTTACGTAGCGTTTCGATGAATACTTCATCATGGGCAAGCGTATAATCCTGATGGTCACGATCCAAGCCCTGACGAATATAAAGACGAATAAGCCCTTGAATACGTTTAAAGCCCAAGTCTGATGACGTCGTTTCTAATAGACCAATCATTTCTTCAGACAAACGAATACTAATCGGGCGCATGATCTTTTGCGGATGATCAGAAAACTTATTTTTTATACGTACAGGTATCATAATAAACCATTACTTTTAGTGAGTAAGAGCGAAGCACTCAAACAAAAACGAACCCAATCAAAACTAATCTTACCATACAACAAAAATGTCTAAAAGAACACCATAGCCGTGCTAATATTATTAGAAGTAAATATAAAAGACGCAGCAATAAAAAAACCTCCATCAAATTATGATGAAGGTTTTTAGTATATGGCTCTCCAACCTGGGCTCGAACCAGGGACACACGGATTAACAGTCCGTTGCTCTACCAACTGAGCTATTGGAGAATAGTTGGTCATAACAGCAAGTTATTGACGCTTTATATTAAAGCAGTTAATTAGCTTGTTTGCGTTATGTGGGGCACATTTTAGCCAAGTCACTACAGGCTGTCAACCTTATTATGCGTTTAATTATAAATATTATCGCAATTATTGAAAATTAACGCCAATCCCTTATCAGATAGGCTATTTCATGGCAGAACTCAGTAGAAAATGACGATAAATGTGCTTTAAAAATGAAATGTGCTTTAGAAATAAAAAATATTTTCAGAAAATTTTATATGGCACATAGGATAAACGATAAGAATATGGAACCAGACATCAATTCGGCAAAGTAAAACTGGATCTAATGCTCTATATTTTCGAATATTAAGGTGGTGCAACACCGTTTGACACAATAAAGTTGCAAGACAACCCTTCACATTGGCAGTAGAGTTCTATAAAATACCGACCATGTGGTTTCTTTGCTATTTTTTTTCATAGCATGCGTTGAACAAAAGCGGGTGTTCTAAAGATGAGTCCTACTACGATTGCTTACGGTTATTTGACTATTGCCATTATATGCGAAGTGGTGGGTACGACTTTTTTGGTAAAGTCAGAACAGTTCACCCGTTTGGTACCAACTTTGATGATGGGTGCGCTCTATGCGGTTTCATTTTATCTGTTGGCTCAGACGCTCAAAACCATACCGCTAGGCATTGCGTACGCACTGTGGGGCGGGCTTGGGATTGTACTAACTTCTCTCGTTGGTGTAGTGCTATTCAAGCAAAATCTTGATACAGCAGCAGTGGTTGGTATCGCGATGATCGTCGGCGGTGTTGTTGTGATGAACTTATTGTCTAATTCTGTGGTGCATTGATATGGAAAATGCTTATAAGCGTAAAAAACAGCCAGAAATCATTCGTCGTGCGTTGTTAGAACAGGCAGCACGTATCACATTGGAGCAAGGCTTATCTAAAGTGACGTTTCAGGCAGTCGCTGATGCGGTTGGGGTGACAAAGGGTGGGGTGATGCATCATTTTTCTACCAAAAATGCACTCGTGCTAGAAGTTTTCAATGATGCAATGGCTAAGTTTGAGGCAGAAGTAAATGCAGCAATGGCTGACGATCCTGTTAAGTACGGTTCATTTACCCGCGCTTATATAGATGCCACCATCAGCCTTGGCGAGCAAGGTCAGGAAGAGTATGACAATCAAGCGACCTTATATGTGCTGATGCTAGGTGATAGTGAGCTGCGTGAGTTATGGGCTAAGTGGGCGAATGAGCAACTCAAAAAACATGCAGCAACGGATAATACCGAGACATTATGTATGGTCCGCCTTGTCGCTGACGGCATTTGGCTCTCAGACTTTTCAGGTATCGATATCGCAGACAAACAATCATTACGTGATCGCTTGATAAAAATGACGCAACAAGACTTTGATTTATAAAACGATTCTGATTTATAAAACAACTTTTATTTCACTATTTAAAGACTAAATTTCTTAAAGACTAAATTTCGAAACTTAACTAACGACGACATTATTTGGCCTGAGTACTTTTATATAGCTACTTTTGCCAATCGTCCTAAGGAGAATTTATGACTGATTTTAATAATTTGACAGATATTATCGATTTAGACCAAGTACAAACAGCCTATATCAATGGTCGCTATTTAGCGGTTGATGAATCGCTGACGACTTTTGAAGATATCAATCCAGCCTCTGGTGAAGTATTGGCAACGATTCAGCAAACGAGCAATGAGCAGATTGATGAAGCCGTAAAAGCCGCACATAAAGGTCAAAAAATTTGGGCGGCGATGACAGCGGTCGAGCGTGGTCGCATCTTATCAAAGGCTGTTGAGATATTGCGCGATCGCAATGATGTATTGGCACTACTTGAGACCAAAGACACAGGTAAAGCCTACTCTGAGACGAAGTACGTCGATATCGTCACTGGTGCTGATGTCGTGGAATACTATGCAGGTCTGGCACCGATGATTGAAGGACGTCAGATTCCATTGCGTGATACTAGTTTTGTATACACTCGCCGTGAGCCACTTGGTGTGGTCGCAGGTATTGGCGCGTGGAACTATCCGATTCAAATCGCAATGTGGAAAGCAGCACCTGCATTGGCTGCTGGTAACGCGATGATTTTTAAGCCATCAGAAGTGACACCGTTGACGGCATTGAAACTGGCAGAAATATTGACAGAAGCTGGATTGCCAGACGGTGTGTTTAACGTCGTACAAGGTAACTATGAAGTGGGTCAGGCGCTAACTGAACACCCAGATATCGCAAAAGTATCGTTCACAGGTGGCGTACCAACTGGTAAAAAAGTCATGTCGAGCGCGGCAAGCTCATCTCTAAAAGATGTAACTTTAGAGCTTGGCGGTAAATCACCTTTAATTATATTTGATGACGCAGATATTGATACCGCTGCTGACATCGCTATGATGGCCAACTTCTACAGTACGGGTCAGGTATGTACCAATGGCACACGCGTATTCATCCCTAAAGCGTTACAAGCGAAGTTCGAGCAAGCTATCTTAACCCGTGTTGAGCGTATTAAGCTAGGCGATCCGATGGATGAGAACATCAATATGGGTCCACTGGTTAGCTTCCCGCATATGGAAAGAGTGCTTGGTTATATCGAGCAAGGTAAAAAAGGCGGCGCACGTCTGCTAACAGGTGGCGAGCGCGTTACAACGAATGAGCTTGCAAACGGCGCATTTGTCGCACCGACAGTATTCACTGATTGCACTGATGATATGACTATCGTACGCGAAGAAATCTTTGGCCCAGTAATGTCGATATTGACCTACGAGACCGAAGAAGAAGTTATTCGCCGTGCCAATGATACCGATTACGGTTTGGCAGCTGGGGTTGTGACTGCAGATCTAAAACGCGCGCATCGAGTCATCGCTCAGATCGAAGCTGGTATCTGCTGGTTGAATACATGGGGCGAGTCGGCAGCACAAATGCCAGTAGGCGGCTATAAGCATTCTGGAATCGGCCGTGAAAACGGTATCGAAGCGCTCGAACACTATACTCAGACCAAATCTATCCAAGTAGAGTTGGGTGCGTTTGAATCTGTCTTTTAATCAATCTTATTGAGAAAAACGAAGCCAGTAAGGTTTCTTATTAGCTTTAATTTAGCCTTTTAGGACACCTTGCTGACCCTAAACGATTTATGTTTTTTCAATATTATGGAGTATGTTATGACATCAACCACACCTGAGTATGACTATATTATTGTTGGAGCAGGCTCAGCAGGAAATGTGCTGGCTACGCGTCTGACCGAAGATGCCAGTATTAAAGTACTGCTATTAGAAGCAGGTCGTCCAGATTATCGTTTTGACTTCCGTACCCAAATGCCAGCTGCGCTCGCCATGCCGCTACAAGGGACGACTTATAACTGGGGTTATAAGACAGATCCTGAGCCATATATGAATAACCGTGTCATGGACTGTGGCCGTGGTAAAGGGCTAGGTGGTTCATCACTGATTAACGGTATGTGCTACATCCGTGGTAATGCGTTAGATTTTGATGACTGGTCTAAGATAAAAGGCCTATCAGACTGGACGTATTCGGATTGCCTGCCGTACTTCAAAAAGCTAGAAAACTGTGACGCTGGCGAAAACGACTATCATGGCGTGGGCGGTCCTGTTGAAATGACTACCTCAAAGCCAGGGGTCAATCCACTGTTCCAAGCTATGATTGAAGCGGGCGTACAAGCAGGCTATCCACGTACCGAAGATCTAAACGGCTATCAGCAAGAAGGTTTTGGTCCGATGGATCGATTCGTGACGCCTAACGGTCGCCGTGCATCAACAGCTCGCGGCTATCTTGATCGTGCCAAACCACGTAGCAATATCACGATTTTGACAGGTGCATTGACTGATGTAATTTTATTTGACGGCAAACGCGCCGTCGGTGTCAAAGTCGAACACGAAGGCCAGACCAAAAATTTCCATGCCGCTCGCGAAGTGATTGTCTCATCTGGTGCGATTGCCTCACCGCAACTACTGCAGCGTTCAGGTATCGGTCCTGGTCAATGGCTAAAAGATGCTGGCGTGACTGAAATATTGGATCTGCCAGGTGTCGGTAATAATTTACAAGACCATTTAGAGCTATATATGCAGTATGAATGTAAACTGCCAGTGTCAATCGCGCCTGCTAATAAATGGTGGAATAAGCCTGCGATTGGTGCGGAATGGTTATTCAATGGCACAGGTCTTGGTGCGTCGAATCAATTCGAAGGTGGCGGTTTCATCCGTACGGACGAGAAGTTTACCCATCCAAATATTCAGTACCACTTCTTGCCACTAGCTGTACGCTACGATGGCCGCAGTGCTGTGAAATCGCATAGCTTCCAAGCACACGTCGGCTCACTGCGCTCACCAAGCCGTGGTCGCGTCAAACTAAAATCACGTGATCCGAAAGCACATCCAAGCATCTTGTTTAACTATATGTCGCATGATCAAGACTGGCAAGAGTTCCGTGCTGCAATGCGTATCACGCGTGAGATCATGCATCAGCCAGCGCTTGATCCTTATCGTGGTCGTGCGATTGCACCGACCGATGATCTGGTCACCGACGCCCAGTTAGATGAATACGTACGCAATCATAGTGAGACGGCTTATCATCCATCTTGTACCTGTGCGATGGGCGAAGATAACGATTCGGTAGTAAACGGCGAAGGTCTGGTACATGGTATTGATGGCTTGCGAGTCGTCGATGCGTCTATCATGCCAAACATTATTAGTGGTAATCTCAATGCTACGACCATTATGTTGGCAGAAAAAATCGTCGACAAGATGAGAGGCGTACAGTTGCCACGTTCAACGGCAGATTATTATGTGGCCAATGGTGCACCGCTGCGCTCAGAGCCAATGCGTGATTATCTCTCGACGGTGTAGGCTGCAATATAAGCCTGCATGCAGGATACTGAATAAATAACGATATAAGAAAATTTTAACCAAAAGGCCTTTCCAAGTAGAGGCCTTTTCTATCAGCGCTAACGTATTAGAATAATGAATACCGTTCAGGTTGAATTTGTTTATAATTTTATTAGCTTTTTATTTATTGGTACTGCTTTGTCCGTCATGCGGTTGGTTCCACGTATACGGTTATAGATCATCAGTCTACTATTAGACGATGCCGGACAAAGCAATATCGGACCCTGTTTAATTTACCTATTGAGGTCTTTTATGTACAGTTCGCCATCACAAGATGTGACGAAACCTCTGACCCTAAACAAAACGGTGTTTATGGGCTCAGCTATTATTTCTATCTTATTGATAATCTGGACCATCGCTTTTCCAGATTATAGTGAGGCCTTGTTGAGCGCCAGCATGACTTGGGTATCAGACAAGTTTGGCTGGTATTATATGTTGGTGGTTGCCGCTTATAGTATCTTTGCGTTGTTTGTTGGTTTTTCTAAGTACGGCGATATAAAGCTTGGTCAAGACCACGAAAAAGCACAATTTCCGTTTTTAGCGTGGGCGGCCATGCTGTTTTCAGCGGGTATTGGTATTGACCTGTTATTCTTTGGTGCCTCTGAGCCTTTGATGCATTATTTGACACCGCATACAGGCCTAGAGCCTGCGAGTGCTGAGGCCATGCGCGAAGCACTTGCGCAAACTTTCTTGCACTGGGGTCTACACGGTTGGGGTATTTATGCGCTGATCGGTATGGCGCTGGCTTACTTTGCTTATCGCAAAAATATGCCACTCGCGCTACGCTCGCCGCTGACACCGATATTTGGTGAACGCTTAATCAAGGGTTGGTTAGGCGATGGTATTGATACCTTCGGTGTCGTCTGTACGTTGATGGGTATTGCGACCAGTTTGGGTATTGGAGTATTGCAGGCCAATGCTGGCTTGACCCATGTGTTCGGTATCGAATCTAGCAAAATGGTTCAGGCGCTCATCATTGTGGGTGTTGTCGCGGCGGCGGCTGTCTCTGCGATGACAGGTGTCGAAAAAGGCGTTCGTCGTCTATCTGAATTCAACATGTTGTCGTCAATACTGTTGTTGCTTGCCATATTGGTAATGGGCAATACGGTGTATCTATTAAATACCTTTACTCAAAATATCGGTCAATATTTCCAAACCATCATTTATAAAACCTTTGACGTTTATGCTTATGACGGTGCTGCTGGTGCCGAGTGGAAATCTTGGTGGACGATATTTTTCTGGGCATGGTGGGTTGCTTGGGCACCATTTGTAGGTCTATTTATTGCACGTATTAGCCGTGGCCGTACGTTGCGCGAGTTTGTATTTGGCGTAATGTTCATTCCGCTTGGGTTTATCTTCGCATGGTTCTCTATCTTTGGTAATTCAGCGATAGACTTGGTTGCCAATGGCGCAACAGAGCTGGGTGAAATCGCGGTCAATGATGCGGCAATGGGCATGTTTGCGCTGTTTGAGTATTTTCCTTACAGTGAAGTATTGTCATTTGCTGGTGTGGTTATTGGTCTTATTTTCTTTGTGACTTCTGCTGACTCAGGCGCGTTAGTACTAGCAAACTTGAGCTCAAGAGGTATGACCAATGATACCGATGCTCCTGTTTGGTTACGTCTGTTTTGGGCAGCAGCGACTGGTCTTATTACGTTAGGATTATTGTTTGCAGGTGGTTTTGCCTCATTGCAATCTGTCTCTGTCATTGCAGGTTTACCATTCTCTATTATTCTTGTGCTTTACATGATGTCTATGTGGAAGTCGCTAAAAGAAGAAGGCAACAAGCGTAAAGCCAGTACAATCGGCACGGCAAATGTGTTGGACAGTGGGAAGAGCTGGAAAGCGCGTTTGCAACGTATTGTGAGTTTCCCGGGACATGCACAGGTTGAAAAATTCTTGCATACGGTCGTCATGCCAGCGATGTCTGAGGTCGAAAAAGAGTTTAAAGCAGGTGGTCTCAAAACTTCGTTAGATACCAAAAACCTTGCTAGTATCGGCGAAGGTATCGATGCAGGCATGGATCAAGACAGTGGTCAGGTAGATGGTCTAAAACTGCGTGTCGGTCATGGCGATGAAGATGACTTTATTTATGAAGTCAATCTGATTAAAGCTCATCGTCCTAACTTTACATTGAGCACATCTACCAAGCACGCAGAGTACTACTACCGTGCGGAAGTGTTCTTAAGCGAAGGCTCGCAAGAGTATGACTTGGTTGGCTACTCAAAAGAGCAAGTATTGGTTGATATCTTAAATCAGTACGAGCGTCACTTGCAGTATCTGCATTTAGAGCGTTAATCAGGCACACTTTTTAAGTAAAATTATCAGTAAAAATGTCCCCATAAGTTGAACGCAGCTTATGGGATTTTTTATGGATAATTATTTATAAATAACTATTGTTTGGATTGAGGGTATATCCCAAATAAGTGGCAAACAAGCACCGCAAATATAAGGTAAAATTCATTAAAATTAAATTGATCGACTAATATGCTGCAACGTATTAGCAAAGGATACATTTGTGACCAAATTAAAGTACATAGCGCATTATTCAGAGCAGATTCAGACTCAAGCTGCTCAGCTTATCAGTGATGGTAGGTTGGGCGAGTATCTGGAAAAAAAGTACCCAACTCAGCATCAAATCCAAAGCGACAAAGCGCTCTATCAGTACATAAATGAGATAAAAACCCAATACATGCGTAAGATTGGTCAGCTATCAAATGTCAGCTATAGCAGTAAACTAAAAGTTTTAAAACATGCACTGGGTATCCATACGACGCAATCGCGCGTACAGGGCAGTAAGCTCAAATCGCACAATAGCATCACGGTAGCCAGTCTATTTAAGGATGCGCCGCCAGAATTTTTGCGCATGATAGTGGTGCATGAGCTTGCCCATTTCAAAGAGCATGAGCATAACAAAGCGTTTTATCAATTATGCTGCCATATGGAGCCTGAGTATCATCAATTTGAGTTGGATACGCGACTGTGGATGCACTGGCGCGAGTTGTAGCCCCAATATAGTCAAGTCTATATAAATCCGCTACATCGTCATCCTCGCTAAGCATACTAATATATAACTTGCACTCGGTTGCCTTGTACTACTTTTAAATTGAATTGACTATAGTATGAATAACAACCTTAACAAGGTTCATAATAATGTTAATAACAGCCACATAAATATCGTGTTCTTCTCTGTAGCAATCATCTGAGCCGCTAGGGCGTGTCCTCAATTCAATTGATCATATCTGAACGGGCTAAAAATGGCTAAATTTTGCCAAACATCGTTAAATAGCTGGTTAATATCCCGATATTATCTGCGCTACTTTCCTTATTTGACTGCAATTTATCTCATTTTTATCACCATTTTTAAAATGAGGACACGCCCTAGAATTACGTTATAATCCTAACCACACACGATATAGTCAATAAAAGGTTGTAAACAATGATTAATACCAAAATATATAAAGCCATTTACACCTTAGCCGAAGAATTGTTAGAAGCGGATCGCAGAGGCAATCAAGAAAAATTTGATTCGTTATATGCTGAACTAAACGCCATTTGTACCGATAATGAAGGCACTGACAAAGACCACCCAGAACAATGGGAAACGCTTGCTGATTTCACAGAAGATTTGGACGCAGCACTAGTGATTTATGACAAAGCATTGGCCAAGGCTACTGCCATTAACTCAAAAGACCATATGTCATCGATTGCTTTTTCTATGGCGGTGCTACAGCTTGAGACAGGTGAAAAAGAAGCCGCTATCCAAAGCCTACAAAATGCCAAAGTCACAGCCAATAAAATTGAAGACAAAGAGTTCAAGGTTGAGATTGATGAGATGCTTACTAAGCTATTGGCAGAGTAGTTTTGATTATAGTCAATCCTCTACAAATTAAGTACGGTGCCAGTCTCGCCTAGCTTACTACTTGTACTACTTTCACTCGGCTTCCTTGTATCCAAGTTATATTGAACCGTCTATAAATAGGGTAATCCGATATGCAAGACATACCTGTGGTAATCGTTGGTGGTGGGTTGAGTGGATTATATGCCGCCTTCTTATTAAAGCAAAAGGGTATAGCGTATAGACTACTAGAGGCGCGTGATACCTTAGGTGGCCGCATTGCAGTTGCTAAATATCCAGATACGCATGCTACTAATAACAGTACTGATATCGATCAAGCAGAATCAAGCGCGGCATTTGATTTAGGACCGTCTTGGTTTTGGCCTGATTATCAAACGCAGTTAAGCACGCTTATTGAATCGTTAAATTTATCACGTTTTGCGCAGTTCGAAGAAGGCGATATGATGGTTGAGCGCGCTGCCAACCAGCCACCTGTGCGTATGCAAGGTTACAAAAGCGCACCACCTTCTGTGCGGCTAGTCGGTGGTATGGCCGCTTTGACTAATGCGCTATATGCTCGCCTAGATGCTAGTTGTATCATGACCGGTCAAACGGTAAAGCAATTAAACAGGACGCCTCAACATATCGAAGTACAGAGTGAAGATAGCTCTGGACATGTGACCGGACATATGACGACGTTCCGAGCGCAGCATGTGCTACTTGCGTTACCACCTCGATTGGTAGAAGGTCGGATAGCATTTCAGCCAGCGCTACCGCAAGACTTAAGTGAACAATGGCGCGAGACAGCCACTTGGATGGCGCCCCATGCCAAATACGTCGCTGTTTATGAGTCACCATTTTGGCGTAATACTGGTCTCTCGGGTGCCGCGCGCAGTGCGATAGGGCCGCTCACTGAGATACATGATGCCTCTACGCTAAAGAGTGATGGGGCATTGTTTGGTTTCTTTGGTATTCCTGCTCAAGTACGACAGAGTGTCTCTGATACGGTGCTAAAAGAACATTGCCGTGCGCAGTTAGTGCGACTATTTGGTGCGCAGGCAAGTACTCCAAAAGCTGAATATCTTAAAGAATGGGCAAAAGACCCATTAACAGCGATGCCTGCTGATGCTAGCGGTAACGGTCAGCATGCAGTAGCACCGCCGTCCAAACCAAAAACAGGCGTGTGGCAAGACTGTCTAACAGGTTGTGGTAGTGAGTGGTCAGCGCAATTCCCTGGCTATGTCGCTGGAGCAATTGATGCAGCAACCGTCGCTGTACAAAGCCTACCTGCTACCATTTTGCGCCAGTAGCTATTATAAAAGCCATCTAACATGACTCAAAAATTCATCATCCAATAGGATAGTCGATGAATGACTCGCTCAAACAAACCAGTATTCACAAAACTACTACTTGGCTGGTGCCCTTCATTTGTCTGCTGGCAGGTGGGGCACTCACTGGTATCTCGACCAATGTGGCAAAGTACGCTATCGATGTCGGTCTGACCCCATTAGGGTTTTTGTTTTGGTCGATTACTGGCGCTGCTGTTATCTTACTGATGGTAGCGCTCATCAGAAAAGAACTCCCTCCTCTTAATGCGCGCAGCTTAGAGTATTACTTTGTCGCGGCGCTTGTCAGTGTCGCGGCCGCCAACTTGTTATTATTTTCTGCCATTCCTCATGTGGGCGCAGGTTTTGTCGCCTTAATCCTCTCATTGCCGCCACTGCTAACGTATCTTGGTGCGCTGATACTACGTATAGAGCAATTTTATATTGTCCGTGCGCTTGGGGTCATCGCAGCACTCATCGGGGCAGGAGCACTAGCCATACATAAATTCTCTGCGCCAGATTCTAGTGTGTTTTGGATTTTAATCGCGCTTTGTGGTCCAGTGCTACTCGCTATTGGCAATATATATCGGACATTACGCTGGCCTGATAATGCGTCTTCTGGCGCACTCGCTCCAGGTATGTTGATTGCGGCAGCGCTGCTGCTAGGCTTATTTAGTATGATGTCAGAATTTTCTATTGCTGTATCTTTAGAGAACTGGTTGCCGCTAAGCATGATAGCTACACAAGCATGCGTATTTGCTGGACAGTTTTTACTGTTATTTTTATTGCAAAAGACAGGTGGGCCCGTGTTACTGAGTTTGTTAGGTGCAGTAGGAGCCATTGTCGGCGTGCCCGTCGCTATTTTTTTGCAAGGGGAGAGTCCACCAGAAGGTTTATTTTTAGGTGCGACTTTAATTGCTATTGGCGTGGCATTGGTGACATGGGGCGGTGTAAAAATAGCAAAAGTAAAAGAAGAGGTTTAATAAATGTATATAGGCGATAGCATTAAACTATAGAGTTATTAAAACCGTTACTTCTTAGTGGGCACTTTTTATCTCGCTCTGGTTATCAGTATCTAGCTTATCAATAGCTGCGATGACTCAATAATTGGTTACGATTAACTTAAATCACTTTTTGTGGAGACGACAAAAAAGGAGTATAAGTATCGTGGTTATTGTTGTCATGGACTCAGGCTATGAATGCAGCCACGCGTTATCGATTATTAAACAATTTTACGATTCTCATTAGTGTCATCGGGGTAGCGATTGCCTTGTTAGATAGTGGTTTTACACTATCCACGTGGCTCCAGCAAGTATTTCATATTTTCTATTTGGTCATTATTTTCCTCAGTTTTATGGTGACCGCTGGTCGTTACATCTATACCAAAAAACCATTAACGCTTAATAAGGTCGCCGTCTTTGACGCGCTGACTAGCATTGCCATTATCATTTTATTGACCGCACATTTTACGGACTTAGTACGTTCGGGCCTATCTGCTGCCGTTGATGGCTTTGTCGCGATAAAGATAGCGGTGTTTGTCACCTTCGTCCGCGAACTCTCCGATCACAATTTCAATCTCAATCGTACCTTTCTACATCCTGCCCAGTTTTTTATTCTAAGCTTTTTAGTCGTGGTGCTGGTTGGTGCCTTGCTATTGATGATGCCCAATGCGACGACGCAGCCACTGTCTTTTGTTGATGCGCTTTTTACTGCGACTAGCGCGGTTTGTGTGACAGGGCTTATCGTAGTGGATACTGCTACATATTTTACGACTTTTGGCCAAGTCATTATTATGGGGCTGATACAAATTGGCGGCTTGGGTATTTTGACCTTTGTGACCTATTTTAGTTATTTTTTTAAGGGCGGTGTCAGCTATGAGACGCAAGCAAGTATCAGCGAGATGTCTTATATGCGCGGTATGGGTGATGTGGTGTCGACACTTAAGTCTATCTTATACGTCACGTTTGCTGTCGAGGCGGTAGCGGCTACGCTGATTTATATCAGTATTTATGACATACCCAATATGGACTGGTCTGAGCAGCTATTCTTTTCAGTCTTTCATGCGATTTCTGCTTTTTGTAATGCTGGATTCTCTACCTTTAGTGCTGGCTTGTACGATGATTCGCTACGTTTTAATTATTCGCTACAGCTGATTCTGGCGATGACATTTATTTTTGGTGGTATGGGTTTTACTATTGTGGTCAATGTGCTTAGGTATTTACGTTATCGTGCTCAGCGGCTGATCAATCGCCATGACCAACGCTATATTTATCAGCCTTGGTTACTCAATATCAATAGCCGCATTACTTTGATTACCACAGGTGCATTATTGCTGGTCGGTCTGATTGGCGTGATGATATTTGAATACAATAATGTGCTCGCTGAGCATACCAGCTTCTTTGGTAAGTTAGTGACAGGCTTCTTTACTGCTGCTACTCCGCGTACCGCAGGATTCAACGTCGTTGATATGGGTGATCTCACGTTTCCAACGGTGATGCTAACGATATTTCTGATGTGGATTGGTGCGTCACCAAACTCGACAGGTGGTGGTATCAAGACCAGTACCTTTGCGATTGCGCTATTGAATACATTAAGCCTAGCGCGTGGACAGACCAAGATAGAGGTATTTAAACGGGAAATTGCGGAGATTTCAGTTCGCCGCGCATTTTCTATTATGTGGTTGTCACTACTGGTCATCGGTACGGGCGTGACGCTCATTAGCTATGATCAGCCAGAGCTTGATTTGATTAAAGTGGTATTTGAGTGTTTCTCAGCTTATAGCACGGTGGGGCTAAGTTTAAACCTGACAGCAGACTTATCAGATTTTAGTAAAATAGTGGTTTCGGTCATTATGTTCGTTGGCCGCGTCAGTATGCTGACAATCTTTATTGCACTGCTAAAAAATATGCGTCAACGTAATTATCGCTATCCTACGGAAGAGATTACGATTAACTAATTCGTCGCGAACAGACTGTGTTGTTCTTAATAAATAGCAAAAAGTATTAAAAAAGGTTGTTTAAATTATGAAGTACATCATCGTAGGACTAGGGAATTTCGGTGCATCATTGGGCTCGGCATTGACCAGTCAAGGTCATGAAGTGATTGCTATTGATAGTAGTATGCAACGGGTTGAAGCGTATAAAGAAGTGATTTCTCATACGCTTTGTATGGATGCCACGGACGAGTATACGGTTAGTGGATTACCAATCGTTGATACCGATATTGTCATCGTGGCGATTGGTGAAGATCAAGGGGCCAATGTCATGGCAACGGCGTTATTTAAGACGTTAAAAGCCAAGCGTTTAATTAGCCGTAGTATCAATCCGCTACACGAAAAAGTCCTACAAGCCATCGGCGTGGATGATTTGATTCACCCTGAAAAAGAGGCGGCCAATCGTTGGGCCAAGCGTCTGTCACTACGTTATTTTGTCGATTCGTTTGAATTGAGCGATAACTTCAGCATGGTAGAGATTAAGATTCCAAATGTGTTGATCGGTAAGACTGTTGACGACTTACAGTTAGAGCAAAAGTTCAATATCCGATTGCTTAGTACGTTGCGCTATGAGTATTATGAAGACAGTTTTGGTCGTACGCAGAGCAAGCCTAGCATTCAAGGCTTGGCAACGCCTGAGCAAGTATTGCAAGAGCGCGATGTACTGGTGATTTATGGCGCCAACAAACATATCAATCAGTTCTTACGTAGTGTGGGTGTGAAAATAAAATAGCAGCTTGCCATTGCAGTAATACCAGAAGGTATAGGGAAATGATCATGAATAAGCGAAGTATCTCTGTCCTACTGATCGCCATAATGACACTACTGTCAGGTTGTGATCAATCAGCGCAAGACCCGAACGTTCTTTTGTCTGAGCATCAAAAAGACCCGATTAAAGAGTTGGCGATTACCTCAGATGTGGATCACAGTCAGTTTGGTTACAAGCAAACCTTTTATGTGCCGATTTATTCTGATATCTATACTGATAGAGACGCTCGCAAAGTGCTGCTATCAGCAACGTTGAGTGTACGTAACACCACGCTCAAAAAATCACTGTATATCAATAAAATTGATTATTACGATACAGATGGAGCATTGGTCAAATCATATCTAGATAAGCCTATCGAGCTACCAGCGATGGCCACGCTCAACTATATCGTCGAAAAAGAAGAGGACAAAGGCGGTTCTGGCGCTAATTTTATCATTGAAGTAGAAGGTGTGGATGAAACGGTTAAACCAGTTATAGAAGCAGTCATGATCGGTAACTTTAGCAATAAAGGATTTGCCTTTAGTACAGAAGGTACGCCCGTGATACATTGAGATATGTATAGTCGGTACGTAGTTCAGAGCATTAAAAGAGCACCGTAGCATAGGTAAAAATAGTTTCGATTTTGCTAACTAGCGATGATCGTATACATGTATTAAACGAATCAACATGGACAGTTCAATTCAAGGAAGAGTTATGTCTGCAACCAAAGAAGAAATCAGCGCCTTTATGGCATTGGAGTTTCCCCAAACCAAATGCGTCGTCGAGGCGGTCAACGAAAATGGCGCGACCTTATCGCACGAAATTGGCATAAACGAGCTGCGTCCCGGTGGCACAGTTTCGGGACCTGTCATGATGGCCGTTGCTGATGTCGCTATCTATGTGGCGATACTCGGAAGAATCGGTATTGTCCCATTAACGGTGACGACGAGTTTGACCATCAACTTCTTGCGTAAGCCCTCAGCAAATGCGCGTATTATCGCCGAATGTACCTTGATGAAAGTAGGACGCACGTTGATAGTAGGCGAGGTCTCTCTGTATTCAGAAGGATGTGATGATATGGTGGCTCATGTGGTCGGCACGTATTCAGTGCCGCCTAAAAACCCCTAGATATTGTATAACGTCGTTGAGTAAAAACGTTGCTAATACTATCTATATGTCATAGATACTTTTTTATATAGCTGAAAATTCAAAGGGCAGTCAATAATGAGCATGTTGTTTGTGATAGGGGGCTGCCGTATTGTCGCTATTAGATTTAATTGTTTTATGGCTTTATGAAACAAGATACTAGTCCAATACGAAAAATATAGCATATAAGTATTTCTTGAATATGGATATTAACTAATAAGATCAATAATTTGAGAATACTTTAGGAAAAAATAGATGAACGGTTGATAATATGGTTCCGTCTTACTAGTGTCCATGCTCAAAAACAGGTAGCATGAAGTATATGTAACATCATAGTTAATTTAGATGAGTGTTATTTAGCAAGCTAGTATGGCAATGCCAGAAACGAAAGCCATCAATATGTAAATAGCCTTTTATAGAATGGCTAAATCATCGAAGAATTTTGCTGATACTGACAGTAAATTATAAAAAAATACATTTCAGCTTTTTGAAAAAACACCATTAAATGTTATTACGGCATTAAATCAATGAAGTAAAAAAGTAGGCCAGCAATTTGAACGACAAGTTGTAGTAGCAAATCAAATACGACCATAATATTAATAAATGAGCACTATGCGGTTTTAATCTCTCTTCTCTTAAAAGGTACTCCATACATACATCGCTTTTTGGCATGTAAACCTGCCTAATACAAACATATCTAAATCTATACTATTCAAATTGAAAAATAGACGATAAGAAATAAAAGGTAAGAATATGAACACTATCATGGTTAAGACCAATAATGCGACTCAAACCGTAGCCGAAGTGGCAGTTGTCACTAAAGATGGAAAACCAACCATCATCCAAGCTATGGAGAAAGTCAATTACGAGTTCCATGATATGGTGATCGGTCGAGCGCCCAATCATATTATTACCAAACGCATCAAAAATGATCTGCACGTCTCATTTGAAGAAAACGGCAAAGACAGTGACTTAATTATAGAAGGTTTTTATGACAGCGCAGACAGTGCCTTAGTCGGTATTGCAGAAGATGGCGACTATTACTACTACATTCCAGATACGGGTGAAACCTACGATTATGTGACCCAACTGGAAGTCGGTGATGTAGAAGGACAGGCGTTAGGCGGTGAAGAATATGTGGCGGCGGCAATACCTTGGTGGGTACCTGTTGCTGCAGGACTTGGATTGGCAGGTTTGATTGCGGGTATCAGTAGTGGTGATAGTGATGATCGTCCTGAACCTGCGCCCATCGTCAGTCTCAGTGGTGTTAAAAGTTTAAGTGAAGCTACGGCAACGAATGACGCAAACACTGCGATATATAGCGTTACCCTAGATAAAGCCAGCGATGTTGATACCAGTGTGACAGTCACCATTACGCCTGGTTCTGCCAATGGCGGTGACTATACGGCACCAACGACGCAAACCATCACGATTCCAGCAGGGCAAACCTCTGTTAATTTTAGCATACCAATTGTAAATGATAACGTCTACGAAGGCGCTCAAAGCTTTATGGTTGCTATAACCAGCGTCAGTGCGGGTAAGGCCACTATCGACCCTGTTAAAAACGTTGTTACTACAACTGTTTATGATGATGGCACCATTGACGGAACAACACCAGTTGACCCTAATGACCCAACAGTGGGTGATGACACGCCAATTGTAAGCATCAAAGGTACAGTGAACCTAAGCGAAACAGCTGCTGATGGTAGTGTTAATAGCGCAACGTATACTGTGAGCTTAAGCAATCCAAGCGCAGTTGATACGACTATCAGCTATATTATTAGCGATGGCAGTACAGAAGGTAGCGATGACTACGTCGCACCAACTATAAAGACTGTCACGATTCCTGCTGGGCAGACCTCTGTTGATTTCAGCTTACCAATGGTAGATGACAGTATTTACGAAGGTGCCGAGGACTTTACGGTCACTATCACTGGTACCACTGCTGGTACAGCTAACATTAGTGCGGATAATGACAGTGTCACCACGACTATTTATGACAATGGAACCACTGATGGCACCACACCGGTTAATCCTGCTGACCCAACAGTAGGGAATGATATCCCCGTGGTCAGCATTGCGGCGACCGACGCGCAAGCGATTGAAGGCGTGGACAACAGCCTCATCTTTAGCGTGACTCAGACCAACCTAAGCAACCTTGATACTACTGTTAACGTGAGCTTAGGGGCGGCCAACACCGTCGAAGCCGCTGACATTGCTAGCATCAGCTATACCAATGCCGCAGGGGTGGTGGTCACGTTGGATAACCTGACTGACATCCAAGCCTTCTTGACAAATGGTGCCACGGTCAACATACCTGCAGGCAGCCTCAGTGCACCTGCGATTACGGTCACTGTGATTGATGATGTGGTGTATGAGCGCTCAGAAGACTTGGTTCTTAATATTGCCATACCGACAAGCAGCCCAACGGCCGCCACGATTGGCACAGGCAGTACCACCGGCGTCATCCTAGATGAAGACCAACGCGTCAACACCAATAACCCGAACAACCCAGATGATGTTACTGATGAAGTCGATGGTGACAAACCCGTCGTCAGCGTCTCTGATGCTCAAGCAGATGAAGGTGGCGATTTGATTCACACCGTGACCTTATCAAACCCAACTGAGGTACCTGTCAGCTATCCATTTGCCATCACCGATGGTAGTGCAACTGCAGGTGGCGACTATAGCAATGCCCCTGTCTTTAGTGACGGCGTTGTCCTAAACACGGATGGCAGTATCACTATCCCAGCAGGAGTGACCAGCTTTACCGTCAGCTATCCGGCCTCAAATGATGACTTAGATGAGCTGAATGAGACCACCACATTAACCATCGGTACCGGCGTCGGCACAGGTACGATTACAGACACGGATGATGCACCTATCATCAGCATCAGCGTCACTGATGGATCCGCGATTGAAGGCGCGGCAGATGACACCATCGTCTTTAGTATCGATCAGG